>NZ_JADNLK010000023.1 GCF_015555905.1 Clostridium sp. D43t1_170807_H7 | reverse complement strand
TCATTAGGAGATACAGGATACTTCATGGAAACTACTCCATTAGATCCTCATAGTCCATATTCATCAAGTAAGGCTGGATCAGATTTAATGGTTAAGGCTTATCATGATACTTATAAGATGCCAATGAACATAACAAGATGTTCAAATAACTATGGACCATTCCAATTCCCAGAAAAGTTAATACCATTATTAATAAATAACTGTTTAGCTCATAAGGATTTACCAGTTTACGGTGATGGAATGAACATAAGAGACTGGTTATTCGTTGAAGACCATGCTAAAGCTATCGATATGGTTATAAACAATGGTAGAAGTGGTGAAGTTTATAACGTTGGTGGACATAATGAAAGAACTAATATAACAATAGTTAAGACAGTAATATCTTACTTAAATGAAAATGTTGATAAAGCAGTAACTGAAAACTTGATTAAATATGTTGAAGATAGAAAAGGTCATGATAGAAGATATGGAATAGATCCAACTAAAATAAAAGATGAGTTAGGATGGTATCCTGAAACTACATTTGAAATTGGGATTAAGAAGACTATTCAATGGTACTTAGATAACCAAGAATGGATGAAAAGTGTTACTTCAGGTGAGTATTTAAATTACTATAATGAAATGTATAATAAATAAAAAAAGAGGTAATTACCTCTTTTTTTATTTATATTTACACAATATAAAAACACAAAAAAGTAAAATAATGTATTGAAAGTATAAGAAATATGTATTACAATTAGAATATGTTCAAAAAATGAACATAAGGAGGATTTATGAAGGATAAAATTAAAATTTTAAGAGAAGTAAATAAAAATTCAGGAATTAATCAAAGAACATTAAGTAGTAAATGTAAGATATCCTTAGGAAAGGTAAATTCAATAGTTGATACTTTAGAAAAAGATGAACTTATTGTAAAAGAAATAAAAGGTAGACAGCATAAATATAGCATTACAAAAAAAGGGCTAATAATATTGGAAAATGAACTTAAGGATAATAAGGAAGTGCATCTAGAATTACACTCCGAAAAAAAGGTTCCTATAAAAACAGCAGTAATACTTGCAGCAGGAAGAAATAGAAATTTTGATAAACCAGTTGGTAATTTAGAAATAAATAATCTTACTTTAATAGAAAAAAGTATAAATATACTTAGATATAATGGTATAGAAAAAATAATCATTGTTACTGGATACAAGAGTGAAGAAATAAAAAATAAATTAAATGATAATAATATAATTTTTGTTGAAAATAATAATTTTAAGTGGACAGGTACTATGGCTTCATTAGCAGTTGTGGAAAGTTACATAAATGAAGATTTTATTTTAATGGAAAGTGATATAGTAGTTGAGGGAAGTGGAATTAGGGAAATAATTAATTATCCTTGTAGAGATTGCGTGCTGATAACAGCTGAAAGTGGTTCAGGTGATGAAGCTTTTGTTGAAATAAAAGATAACAAAATTTATAAGATATCAAAGGATATTGCACAATTAAATAAAATCGATGGTGAAATGATAGGAATAAGTAAAGTATCTTTTGAGTTTTTTGAAAAGATGATGCAAGCATATGAATTTAATAAAAATCCTTATATGAATTATGAATATATGATGCTTGATATTTCAAGGACTTATTCATTAGGATATGTTAAAATTGATAACTTACTATGGCATGAAATAGATAATAAAGAACACCATGAATATGTAAGTAAGGTATTATTAAAAAAAATAGATAAAAAGGAAAAATCTATTTATCTAGAAAACTTAAAAGAAATAATTTGTAATTCAATGGATGTTTCTATAAATAGAATTAATAGTATTTCTCCTATTGGAGGTATGACTAATAAGAATTATAAAATAGAAATAGATAATGAGTACTATGTATTAAGAGTACCAGGTAATGGTACAGAAGAAATGATAAGTAGAGAAGATGAAATTAAAAATGCTGTATATGCTAATGAAGTAGGTGTTGATTCTGAATTAGTATATTTTAATGAAGAAAGTGGAATAAAAATTTCAAGATTCATAGAAAATGCAGAAACATTAAGTCCAGAAGCAACTAAAAAGCAAAATAATATGACTATGGTGTGTGAAATATTAAGAAAACTTCATAATTATAATAAAAAAATGTCTAATGATTTTGATATATACGGAAAGATAGAGCAGTATGAAAAGCTTGCTAATGAAGTTAATGCAGTATTTTTTGAGGATTATTACGAAGTTAAAAATAAAGTATTATATTTAAAAAATATTATGGATAAATTAGATGTTAAATTAACTCCATGTCATAATGATACTATTGCTGAAAACTTTATAAAAAGTGGAGAAAATAAAATGTATTTAATTGATTGGGAATATGCGGGAATGAATGATCCTATGTGGGATTTAGCAGCACACTCTTTAGAAAATAAATTTTCTGAAGATGAAGAGGAGTTATTATTAAATATATACTTTAATGGAAAAGTAGAAGAAAAATACAAAAAAAGAATTTTAATAAATAAAATTTATCAAGATTTCCTATGGAGTACTTGGACAATTATTAAAGAAGCAAAAGGTGATGACTTTGGAACTTATGGTATAGATAGATATACTAGAGCAAAGAAAAACTTAGAAGCTATATTAAAGGAAGAGGTATAAGATATGATTTATGGATTAATGTCGGGGATATTATGGGGATTAGATACGGTATTACTTGGTATTGCACTTGCAATGACTCCTTTTGTTTCAACAGAACAGGCAATATTTTTAGCTCCTTTTGTTAGTACTTTTTTACATGATTTATTTTCATCTATATGGATGGCTATATATATGATGTTTAAAAGACAAATAGGTAAGACTATAAAAGCTGCTAAAACTAGAAGTGGTAGATTTATAATGTTAGGTGCAATATTAGGTGGTCCAGTTGGTATGACAGGATATTTACTTGCTATAAAATATATTGGACCATCATATACAGCAATTATTTCTTCTCTATATCCAGCTGTAGGAGCATTTCTTTCATTTATCTTTTTAAAGGAAAAAATGAAACCATCAGCTGTAGTAGGGCTATTTTTAAGCGTTGGAGGAATAATAGTTCTAGGCTATGTACCAGGGGGAGAAGTAAATAATTTAGTAGTTGGATTTTTATTTGCAATAATGTGTGTTATAGGATGGGCATCTGAAGCAGTAATATGTGCTTATGGGATGAAGGAAGAAGAAATAACACCAGAACAGTCATTGCAAGTTAGACAATTAACATCAGCAGTTATATATGGATTTTTAATTATTCCAATAATAAGAGGGATTAAATTTACTACAGAAGTAATACCAACTACTGCAACTATGGTAATATTATTGACTGCTTTTGCAGGAACTGCATCTTATGTATGTTATTATAAGGGGATTCATAAAATAGGTGCTACAAAGGCTATGTCTTTAAATATAACATATTCAGCATGGGCTATAGTTTTTGGGGTTATTTTATTAGGAAATTCTATAGATTTAAAATCTATAATTTGTTGTTTATTCATAATGATAGGATCAATTATGGCATCAGGTGATATAAAATCTATATTTAAAAGCCAGTTAGAATCTTAATATAAAAAATCGTGTATCATTTAAATTTGATACACGATTTTTTATATTAATAAGCTAGTTTTCCATCAGAATTTTTAACAGATTTATCTTTAAATATTATATATCCTATTATTATTCCTAAAATTGTAGGAACAACCCATCCAAATCCAACTTTTGAAAGTGGTAAGAATGAAAGATTTAATCCAGGTATTAATAATAATAATGAAAACACTAATGAAGTATAAACTCCAAGTCTTATTGCTTTAACATTAGTTAACCACTTAGATAAAAGTGTTGTAACTATTATTGTTATTGATACTGGATATAGTAAGTTTAATATTGGTGATGAAAAAGCAATAATTTTATCAACACCTAATAATGCTACTAAGAAACTTACTAAAGAAATAACAATTGTATTAAATTTATATGTAAGTTTACCTTTAGAAACTTTTTCAAAGAAGTCTGCACCAGCAGTAATTAAACCAATTGATGTACTTAAGCATGCAAGTCCCATTGCCACTCCAATAACTATAGGGCCTGCAGAACCTAAAATATGTTTAGCTATAAATAATAATAATCCTGTCTTACCTAAATCACTTGAAGCAATAGTAGTAGTTTGTGCGCCAATATACATTAATCCACCATAAACAAATGCAAGTCCTATTGTAGCTACTAAGCTAGATTTAAGAATCATTGAAGGCATATCTTTCTTTTCATAACCTTTATCTTTTAAAGAAGTAGTGATAATTGCAGCAAATAATAAGGCAGCAATTGCATCCATAGTTTGATATCCTTCTATAAGTGAAGAAGAAAATACATTTTGAGCATTAGTAGTAGTTATTTCACCTATTGGCATAAATACTCCTTTAACTATTACAACTATTAAAAGAATAAGTAATGCTGGAGTTAAAAACTTTCCAATAGTATCTATTATTGAAGATCTTTTTAAAACAAATATTAAGTTTATTATAAAGTAAGCTGCTATAACAACTATTGCTGGAATTCCAGGGAAAAATGGGTTAATTGACATTTCAAAGGTTGTGGCAGCTGTTCTTGGAACTGCTAAAAGAGGTCCAATTGCCATAAATAATAATGTTGTAAAGATTATTACAAATTTAGGACCTATTTTTGAAGCTATACTTTCAAAGGAACCGTCTCCTTTAGAACAGGCTAATATTGCTAGTAGTGGAAGTCCTACACCGGTAATAACAAATCCAATCATTCCTGTAAAGAATGATGAACCAAGAGTATTACCTAGAAATCCAGGGAATATTAAATTACCTGCACCAAAAAACATGGAAAATAGGGCAAAGCCTATTACAATTGCATCTTTTGTATTTTTTTTCATAATAAAATCATCCTTTATGTAATTTTGATAAATAGTTAATTATTTATCTGTATTAGTAATATAATTATAGATATAATAATATAAAAATTGATAATTTTCAATGGAAAAGAATACAAGATATTAAAATATGAATTTATAGTATGAAAAATGAATAAATAATGAAAAAAATTAATAAAAAGAGCGAAAATTGATTTATATATAAATTATGGTATAATTATCTTTGCTTATAATATTATTGGTATATTTATATAGTTTTAAGTAAAATTATTAATATATAGATAAATATAAGTTAAAATTATAATTATATAAAGGTGTATTATGAATAAATCTATTTCAAAAAACATATTTTTTAAATTATTATTAAATATTTTCAATTTAATAATACCTATATTAATAGGGCCATATGCATTAAGGGTTTTAGGTCCTGAAAATATGGGAACTGTAAACTTTTCTCAAACTATATATGGATATTTTTATATATTTGCTGGATTTGGAGTTTATCAATATGGTTTAAGAGAGGTAAGTAGGGTTAGAGATAACAAAGAAAAGCTATCAAGTGTATTTACTAACTTGTTTATATTTACATTGATAACTAATATTATAACTGTAGCAATATATGTTATTTTTATACATAATAGTTATTATGGATCTCAAACATATATAGCATGTATGATAATGACATTTAATTTAGTTGCTAATGTATTTTATATTGAATGGTTAAATGAAGCTTTAGAAAATTTTGGATTTATAACAATAAAAACTATAGTTGTAAGAATAATATATGTAATATTGCTACTAACAACAGTTAGATCAAGTGATAATTTAAAAGAATATATGATTGTGTTAGTACTATATACATTATTAAATAACTTATTAAGCTTTATATACATAAAAAGAAGAATAAAATTTAATTTTTCTAATATTAAGTTAAAAAAACATATAAAACCTATGTTTTTAGTTGTTATTTTATCTAATGCTAATGTATTATATACTCAATTAGATAGATTAATGCTAGGGCAATTTGTATCTACTGTTTCAGTAGCTTATTATGCTACTGCACAAAATATAAGTACTATGATTAATACGTTATTGTTAACAGTAATAACAGTAACAATACCTAGATTATCTAATTATGTAGCAAATGATAGTAATGAAGAATACCTGACTTTATTAGATAAGATAAGTAAGTTATATTTCTTATTTTTATTTCCAGCATCCATAGGAATGTTCTTATTGTCAAAAGAAATAATCTTACTATATGGCGGAAGTGAATATATGGCATCTGTTCCAATTATGATGGTATTTTCACTTTATATAATATCATTAGGATATGATACTATATTAAGTAATCAAGTTATGTATACAAGAAGAAAAGAAAAGCAACAGGTTAAAATAATATTTATAGGTGGATTAATTAATTTATTATTAAATATATTATTAGTTGTATTTAGAAAATATAATGGAACAACAGCAGTAGCAACTACTCTTTTTGCTAATATATGTGTAATAGTAATGGAGAATATTTATGTTAGAAAAGTGCTACGGGTTAAATTTAATATATTCTCTATGGATAAGTTAAAATATATGTTTGTTTCTTTATTATTTATTCCAGTTACTTTTATAATAAGACAATTTACTGGTAATATCTTTGAATCACAAGAACTTAATGCTATAGTTATTTCATTAATTACAGTTTCAGTTAATGGTTTATTATATTTCTTAGTTTTATTTATTATAAAGGATGAAAATCTAAAAGAAGTTAAGAATAAAATGTTAAATAAAATAAAAAGGTAATATTTGAGATAATCTTCAATTTAGAAGTTGAAGGTTATTTTTTTGTTAATTTTAAAGTTTAATATTTAAAATGTAAGAAATATTAATAATTATATTGTAAAATTTACTACCTATTATAGAAATTAACTCGAATAAAATATATAATTAAATTATTATATGTTATGGAGGGGAAGTTATGCTAAAAAAAATATTTAATAAATCTATTATATTTCTTATTTTTGTTTTAATGATAGTTGGAAGGGGACAAACTGTTATTGCTGATGATAAAGGTGAAGAAAAAAGTAATTTAGTGACTAATGAGATTAATGATGTTAATTTCGATATGGAAGATAATATCATAAGAAAGACTGGATGGATATATGAAAATAATAACTGGTATTATTTTGATAAAGATGGGAATCCACAAATAGGTTGGCTAATTGATGGTGGTAAATGGTATTACTTAAAAGATAATGGAGAAATGGCTACAGGATGGTTATATGATGCTGGGAAATGGTATTATTTAGAGCAGTCTGGAGCCATGAAAACAGGATGGTTAAAGTTGGATAATAAATGGTATTTCCTAAATAATAGTGGAGAGATGGTCAGCGGATGGTTATATGATGCCGGGAAATGGTATTATTTAGAGCAATCAGGCGAGATGAAAACAGGGTGGTTAAATGATAGGAATAAATTATATTTCCTAAAGGCAAATGGGGAAATGGCTATTGGGTTTACTGATATAGAAGGTAAAATATATTATATGAGAGATAACGGTGAAGTAGCAACAGGTTGGATAAGAGATAATGGTAAGTGGTACTATGCAGAAGAATCAGGAGCAATGAAAAGTGGATGGCTAAGTTATAAAGGCAAATGGTATTACTTATATGAAAATGGAGAAATGTCAACGGGTAAAGTAGAGAATAATAATAAGATTTATTATCTAAATGATGATGGCTTAGTTTTAAGTGGATGGATAAAATTTGAGGATAAGTGGTATTATGCAGAAACTACAACCTCTATGAAGAGTGGATGGTTAAAAGATAATGGTAAATGGTACTATTTATATGAAAATGGTGAGATGGCTACTGGTATTATTGAAGTTAATTATAAAAAGTATTACTTAAATGATAAAGGTGAAATGCTTACTGGATGGATCAGTAACAATGGTACTTGGTACTATGGCGATAGTAGTGGACAACTTGTTAAAGGGTTTATTACATTAGGAGTTAACACTTATTATTTTAACAATGATAGTATTATGGTTACAGGAAGTCAAATGATAAATAATAAAGAATATTATTTCCATAGTGATGGAGTTATGGCTAGATTTGAATTTATATCAGGTAAGTATTATGGAAAAGAGGGAGTCTTTAAGAATCTTTCTAATGGCGAAAAAATAACAATAGTATTAGACCCTGGGCATAATTATGGGGGAGATGATGGAGCATATTCAAAACATAATGGAATTCAGTATGTTGAGAGGGAATTAAATATGCAAGTAGCCATTGAATTAAAGAAAAAATTAGAAACTGAAGGATACAATGTTATTTTAACTAGAAATCCTGAGGATAAAACTTATGAGACAGTGAAAGAAAGTTTAAAAAAGAGAGTAGATTATGCAAACTCTAAGGATACAGATTTATTTATAAGTATACACCATGATTCAAGTAGTAATTCAAGTGCTAGTGGATTTACAGCTTTTTATAGCTCTATTAAGGGAAATTCAACAGGCAGAGATGATAAGGTTACTGATATTTCAAAAGAAATAGCCAAGAATATTGTTAATGCTGTTAGCAGTGAGTTAGGCTATAGAAATAGAGGGGCTAAGGATAATGATTTTTATGTTATAAAAAATACTACAATGCCTTCGATTTTATTAGAATGTGGTTTTATAAGTAATCCTGGAGAAGCAGAGAAGGCTGCAAATCAAAGCAATCAAACTAAGTTAGCTGAAAGTATAGCAAAACAAATAAATAAATTATTTAGGAAATAGATAGGGGAAAAAATGAAAAAAAATAAAAAGCTAAAATCTATAATATCTTTGATTTTAACTATATTGCTAATAGTGCCATCAGTTAATGCATATGCAACTGATAGTAATAAAGTAATTGAGGAAAATGTAGAAGAGATATTAATAGATGAATCAAATAAGGATGTAATTGAAAGTGATGAATCTATAAACGGGCAAGAGAATATAAGTGAAGAAATAAATATAGAAGATGTCAAAGAAGATAATGATATTAATGAGATAAGTGTAGATGGAAATGAAGCTAATAATGAAGATATAGCTGGCGAACTATATGAAGTTATAGAAAATCATGTTCCATATACTGTGAAGAATTCAGAGTTTGAAAGAGAAGAATTTCAACTAAAATATGAAAATTTATATGATGATTTAAAATTAAAAAAGAAAACAGAAGAAGATTATGAAATAGCATTAGCATATAGTGATGGAACCTATAGATTTGTTGATTCAACAAATAGTATTGAAGAGGCAAAAAATGAAGTTTTAGAAGCTGAATCTAATTTATCTGATAACTCAATAGTTCCAGTAGTATTAGATGAAAATGGACAAGTTACCTATTCAACTCTATCTATGGGTAGAATATTAAAACATATAAATGGAGAGGCTGACCCAACCTTTTCAAATAATACTAATATATATACAACTTCGTCCTTAAGTAATGCATTTACATATATAAATCACGGATATGTAGATGATGTTCCTGTAATTGAGGATTTAGGTAATGTTGCTAAAATTCAAGTAGCAGGATATACAGGATGGGTTAATAAGGATACAAGTTCCATGGATTATGACTTGGTTATAGTTCCTATTAATCAAGTAACTAATCCAAGTTATTATATGAATAAAGGTGGAGTTTTATATCATTTTATTTCTAGTAACTTAAGAGCAACAACCGAAACTGGAAACACTATAAGAATAGGACTAGCTCCTACTTATTTAAAAGAAGGTGTTAAGTATTTAAGTTATGATGGAAATTATTTTTATGATGGATCGAATATTTCTACAGGATTAACAAACTTAATATGTGACTTAAGGGCAAATACTAAAAATAATTCTATAAATAAAAGCAATCCATGCTACAATTATTTTAATTATTTACCTTTTAGAAGTAGAACATCCTATACAGCAAATGAATTAAATGATTTTATTAATGAAAAAACTATTTCTAATAGTAAGTTAAGAGATACAGGAGAATATTTTATTAATGCACAAGAAAAATATGGAGTAAATGCCCTATTAGCATTAGGAATAGCTATTAATGAATCAAATTGGGGTAAATCTACAATAGCGCAAAATAAAAATAATATTTTTGGAATGAATGCTGTAGACTCTAGTCCAGGGCAATCAGCTAATTATTATAAGAGTGTTGAACTTTGTATAAATGAATTTGCAAAATATTATATATCTGGAGGATATGCAGACCCAGCAGATTGGAGATATCATGGTGGATTTTTAGGAAATAAATATAGAGGTGCTAATGTAAAATATGCATCAGATCCTTTTTGGGGAGAAAAAGCAACAGCCCATGCATTTACAATAGATATGTTTTTATCTAAAAATGATATAAGTAATTTAAAAGATTATAATGCATTTACTATTATTAAGTATACAGGTGAGAATAGAGTAATAAATAGTAATAATACGTTGCTATATAATATATATACTGATTTTTCTAAACGCGGCGGATATATTGATACAGTAGCAGTTATTACAGATAATAATGAAAAAAATATAGGTGGTAACTATTATAAGGAAATATACGCTGAGCGTAATACAGCTGTTGGGTCAGGTGGAACTGCTAATAAGTATCCAGGTGAATATAATTGGGATAGTAGGGGATATATTAAGGGGGAGAATATAGAATTTTTAAATACAGGAAAATCAAATATACTTCCTATAGATCCAAATTACGCAAATAAGTGGAAAAATGATAATGGAAATTACTATTATTACAATAGTTCAGGTGTATTATGTAGGGGATGGAAAGCTATAGGCATGTATTGGTATTATTTTGATGCTAATACTGCAATTATGCAAACTGGTTGGATAAAATATAATGGTGATTGGTATTACTTAGAACCTACTGGAAAAGCAAAAACAGGTTGGTTAAATGATAATGGAAAATGGTATTATTTTGATTCAAACTGTAAAATGCTAACTGGATGGCAAAAAATATCAGGAGAGTGGTATTACTTAGAAGCTAGTGGACAAGCAAAAACAGGTTGGTTAAATGATAATGGAAAATGGTATTATTTTGATTCAAACTGTAAAATGCTAACTGGATGGCAAAAAATATCAGGAGAGTGGTATTACTTAGAAGCTAGTGGACAAGCAAAAACAGGTTGGTTAAATGATAATGGAAAATGGTATTATTTTGATTCAAACTGTAAAATGCTAACTGGATGGCAAAAAATATCAGGAGAATGGTATTACTTAGAAGCTAGCGGACAAGCAAAAACAGGTTGGCTAAATGATAATGGAAAATGGTATTACTTTGATTCAAGTTGTAAAATGAAAACTGGATGGATTGAAGATGGCGGAAAAAAATACTACCTATACTCAAATGGAGCAATGGCAGTTAATACGATTATAGATGGTATAAAGATAGGTAGTGATGGAGCTGCAATAAAGTAATTAAAAGGAGCTATGGTTCATAGCTCCTTTTAATTATGTATTAATTTAATAGCCTATGGTATAATAAAAAATAAAATAATAATAATAATTTATGGAGGTTTTCAATGGATAATTTAAAAGTTGCTCAAAATATAGCTTGTTATACTTTGAAAAATATAGATAGGGTATGTAGAAAAAATAACATAGAATATTTTATTTGTGCGGGAACATTACTAGGAGCTTATAGACATGGTGGCTTTATTCCATGGGATGATGATATAGATATTGCTATGACAAGAGAAAATTATAATAAGTTCTTAAAAATTGCTCAAAAGGAATTGGGGGATGAATTCTTTGTTCAAACTAAGGAAACAGATCCAGGATATGATATATTTCATGTAGAATTAAAAGTTAGACATAATAATTCAAGGGTGAATGATGGAAAAGAACATAATTATCATCAAGGAGTATTTGTAGATATTTTTGCAATGGATTATGTGCCTAATAATAAACTAGTTAGAAATTTGCAAAGAAATTTATCATTAATAATAGCAGGAGCAGATGCAGCTGTTAATGCCAACTTTAAAAATATAAGCTTTAAAAATAAGGTTTTATATCCAATACTTTGGTTTTTTAGCAAAAAGGTAAGTTTTGAAAAAAGAAGAAAATTAATATCTAAGTTGAGAAGTCTCACAGGCAATAATAGAGATTTAATATCATATGGCCTAGATAGTATTTGGAAAACTACTTTTAAATATACAGATATTTATCCAATTAGAGAAATGGAGTTTGATAATATAAAGGTAAAGGCACCCAATAATGTACATAATGTATTAGTCGCTGAATATGGTGAAAGTTATATGGAATTACCAAAGGAAGAAGATAGAATTCCTTCACATTTTATAGGAGTTGAGTTACTAGATAAAAGAAAGGTAATTTAAAAATGAAAAATAATTCAATTGCAAAAAATGCATTTTTTAAATTATTACTTAACTTATTTAATGTAATTGTACCGATAATAATAGGGCCTTATGTAGCTAGAAAATTAGGGTCAGATTTGCTAGGGACTATTAATTTTGCTCAATCTATTAATGGTTACTTTTATATTTTTGCATCTTTTGGAATTTATAATTATGGATTAAGAGAAATAAGCAGAAAAAGAGAAAATGAAAAAGAAGTAAGACAAACATTTACAAGTTTATTTGTATTTACAATAATAACAAACACTTTAAGCGGAATTGCATATATAGTATTTGTAAGTAACAAATATAGAGGACAGGATGTAGCTACTGCAGCCATGATTTTAAGTGGTATATTTTTATTTAATATATTTTATACTGAATGGGTAAATGAAGGGTTAGAAAACTATGATTTTATTTCTATAAAAACTATATTTGTTAGAATTATTTATTTAATACTTTTGTTTATAATGGTTAGAGAAGCAAAAGATTGGAAAAATTATGTATTTTTATTGGTGTTTTCGATAGCTGCTAATAATATGTTGAGTTTTATATATATAAAAAGGCGAATTAAATTTGATTTTTCTAATATTGAATTAAAGAAACATATAAAGCCGATGTTTTTTGTAGTTATTTTATCTAATGCAAATATTCTATATACTCAATTAGATAAAATAATGTTAGGTGAATATGTAAATAAATCATCTGTATCATATTATGTTATGGCTCAAAATGTAGTAACTATAGTTAATAGTATTGCATTAAGTATTATAACGGTTAGCTTACCAAGATTGTCTAATTATCTTTTTAATAATAAAGAAAGTGAATATATATATTTAGTAAATAAATTGGCAAAATACTTATTTTATTTTTTGTTTCCCATGTCTATTGGAATAGCCGTTTTAGGAAAAGAGATAATGCCTTTTTATGGAGGTAATGATTATATAGATGCGGGCGCTGTTTTGATGGTTTTTGGAGTATATATGATTACTATGGGATACGAATATATTTTAAGTAATCAAGTTCTATATCTAAAGAAAAAAGAAAAGATACAAGTAAGTTTATTACTTTTTGGAGGAATTATAAATTTACTTTTAAATTATTTATTAATTAAACTAAGAATCTTTAATGCAGAAAACTCAGTAATAACTACTATGATTGCAAATAGTATCTTCCTTATTATGGAGTATATATATATAAGAATGGTAATGAAACTTAAAATTAATATATTTGGATTTGATAAATTAAAATATTTATTTATTAGTTTAGGGTTTATTCCTATCACTATGTTAATAAGAAATTTTATTTCAAATTATGTATTAATAATTATGATTGGAATTATAGTTAATGTAATTTATTATTTTAGTGTTTTATTAATTAATAATGATCAATTAACTTATGAAATTATAGATATTGGTAAAAGTAAGATTGTGGAAATGGTGAAAAAGATTAAATAACTAAATATAAGCAAGTATGAAGACTTAGGTACTTTGAAGCTTTTTGATTTTTATTCCTAATGTGATATAATACTTATGGTCATTATTAAAAATAATAATAAATAAATTATATTATATATTATATAAATTACGTAAAATAAGTGCTATAATTATATAAATATTAACAAAAGTGAGGGAATAGATGTGGAAGAACAAGGAATGATATTAGAAGATTTTTATATTGCGGTAAAGAAAAGATGGATAATGGTACTAGTATTAATATTAGTTCCTGTTTTAATTGTATTGTTTAAGCCTAAGGCTATTATTACTCCAGAATATGAAGCAAGTACAAGATTATATGTTATTAGAACAGACTTAGAAACTATTGCAGGTAGTCCAAAGGGAAGTATAGAATATAATTTGTTAAATAGTTTTGTAGAAAGTTTAAAGACTAATAATGTTATTGAAGAAGCTTTAATTGATACTAATTCAACTTTAACTGTTAAAGAGGTTTCTTCAAAAATATATGCGAAGATTTTTCAAGATAGTAATATTGTAGATTTATCTCTAACTGGTACAAATGAAGAAGAAATAGCAAAGGTTTTAGAAGATATAGTTAAAATTGCTGAAAAAACAGTAACAAACTATATTCCAAATTCTAAAATGAGTGCTATAGATACAGTTAAAGTTTCAGAAATATCTCCAATTAATGCAGGAGGTAATGTTAAAAAGGTAATATTAATATTTGGAGCAATGACATTTATTTCATTATTATTAGCTGTTACTCTTGAGTATTTAGATGATTCATTTAAGCATGAAGATCAAATAGAAAAAACATTAAAAGAGTCTGTATTAGCAATATTCTTTAAAAAAGATAAGAATAAGAAAGTTACTTATAATAAAATAGCTACAAATCTTTTATATAATTATAAAAATATAAAAAAGATATTAATATCATCTACAACAAATAATGAAGGTAAAAATGAATTTGTAGAAGAAATTGCAATTACTATTGCTGAAAAGGGAAGTAAGGTATTAGTTATTGATACTGAAAAAGCTTTAAGTCAAATTAATGAAACTATGAAGTCAATGGAAATTGAAGATTTCGGTAAATTAATAGTTAAAAAAGAATATGATTTATTAATTATTAATAATGATGATTTATCAGAAGGTAATATAAAAAATTTATTTGATAATTTAGATCAAAAATATCAATATATTTTAATAAATGGAACTCCAATGAATAATGAGGTATTATCTCAAAGTTTTGCAAAAGAAGCTGATGGAACAATTTATATTGTAAAGGGATATAAAAATAAGAGAAAAGTTATTTTAAGATCAGTAAATGAGTTAAAAGCCTATAATAACAATATAATTGGAGTAGTGCTAAATAATATAGAAGTATAAATATTAGAGTTTATTGCTTTTATTTATAGAAGGAGCAAAAAGATGGAGAGTATAAAAGGTTTAAAAACATTTTTACTTGTGCTAATTGATATTATTATAATAATGTTATCTTATATGGTAAGTATATATATAAGATTAGGATGGAGTTTTGATGAAATATATTTAGATGTTTTCTGGAAGTATATTCCTGTCATACTCTTGATATATATATCTATGTTAATACTTTTTAAGATGTATAGAAGTACATGGAGAATAGCTGGTATAGATGAGGTTATTTATGGAGCAGCTGCTTGTAGTATTGCTGCAATTTTAAACTTTATATTTATGGAAATAGTTCCAGTAAGAATTCCAAGAGTGGTTACTATATTATCATTTATATTTATAACACTTATGATTTTAGGGGTTAGATTATCATTTAGATTAATTAGAAGAATAATGGTATATGGAAATATAATGATAAGTAATGATAGAGAAAGAGTGCTTATAATAGGTGCAGGAACATGTGCACACTTATTAATTGACCAAATACATAAGGATAAGCATTTTAAGTATAAAGCTATCGGATTAATTGATGATAATCCAGCTAAAAAAGGAAGTTATTTAAATGGTGTTAAAGTCTTAGGAGACAGAAATAAAATACCAGAAATATGCGAAAAGCAAAATATTCACTTAATTTTATTTGCTATATCTAATATAGAGGCAAAAGAAAAATATAAGATATTAGATATATGTGAGGAAGCTAATGTAAAAGTGAGGTTAGTTCCAAGTATAAATGAGTTAATAGATAATGAAGTTGCCCTAAATAAAATGAGAGATGTTGATTTAAGAGATTTATTAGGTAGAGAAGAAATAAAGTTAGATAAGGACGGAATTAATGAATACCTAAGTGGAAAGGTTGTATTGGTTACTGGTGGGGGTGGATCAATAGGTTCAGAGTTATGTAGACAAATTGCAAAATTTAAGCCAAAGAAATTACTTATATTAGATAACTATGAAAACAACGCTTACGATTTGCAAAATGAATTAACTAGAAGTGAGCCTGATTTACAAAAGGAAGTAATAATTGCTTCAGTAAGAGAAAAAGATAGAATTGATAGTATTTTTGAACATTATAGACCACAAGTAGTATTCCATGCCGCTGCTCATAAGCATGTTCCATTAATGGAGGATAATCCTCAAGAGGCAATAAGAAATAATGTTTGCGGAACATTAAATTTAGGTGAATGCTCAGATAAATATAAGGTAGAAAAATTTGTTTTAATATCAACGGATAAAGCTGTAAACCCAACTAATGTAATGGGAGCGACTAAACGTTTATGTGAAATGATTGTACAGGCGTTAAATAAAAAAAGTAAAACAGAGTTTGTAGCTGTTAGATTTGGAAATGTATTAGGAAGTAATGGTTCAGTTATTCCTTTATTTAAGAAGCAAATATCAGAAGGTGGACCAGTAACATTAACACACAGAGATATTATAAGATATTTTATGCTTATTCCTGAGGCTGCGCAACTTGTTCTTCAGGCAGGTGCATATGCAAAAGGTGGAGAAATATTTATATTAGATATGGGTAAGCCAGTTAAAATTTATGATTTAGCTGAAAAATTAATAAGATTATCTGGATTCGAGCCTAATAAAGATATAGAAATTAAAATAACTGGATTAAGACCAGGTGAAAAGTTGTATGAAGAATTGCTAATGAGTGAAGAAGGATTAGAAAATACAGCTCATGAAAAGATATTTACAGGAAAATTATCTGAATTTGATTTAGATGAATTAAAGGTTCAAATTAATGAGCTTTTAGAGGTTGTAAAGACCGGTAATAAAGAAATGATTAAAAAAGGAATAAGAAAGATAGTACCTACTTATACAATAACAGAAATAACATCAAACAATATAAATAAAGATGAAGCTGCTATAACTGAGCAAGGGGAGGACTAATATAGTGAAGAGGGCTTTTGATTTTATAATGAGTTTACTTGGAATTATAGTACTATCACCTATAATTATAGTTTTGATAGTTTTAGTAAAGTTAACATCTAAAGGACCAGTATTATTTAAACAAAGAAGAATAGGAAAGGACAATAAAGAGTTTTATATATACAAGTTTAGAACTATGAGAGTTGATACTCCTAATGTGGCTACGCATTTATTAGAGAATCCAGATCAATATATCACTCCAATTGGTAAATTTATGAGGAAAACTAGTTTGGATGAATTGCCACAATTGTTTAATATACTTAAGGGAGAAATGAGTATAGTAGGGCCAAGACCTGCTTTATATAATCAATTAGATTTAAAGGAAAAGAGAACAGAGCTTGGAATTCATAGGTTATTACCAGGATTAACAGGATGGGCTCAAATTAATGGAAGAGATGAAATTCCATTAGAAGTTAAAGTTAAATTAGATAAAGAGTATCTAGATAAAAGAAGTTTTTCAATGGATTTAAAAATAATATTTTTAACTTTATTTAAGGTTTTAAAAAGTGAAGGTGTTAAAGAGGGAAAGGCTTAATAAGATAGAGGCTGGTGAATTAATATGAAGATTTTAATTACTGGTGTATATGGAATAGTTGGTAGCTTTTTAGCTGCCAATTTAATGAATGAACACGAAGTAATAGGTATAGGTAGAAGAGAAAATTATGATGGTTGTCACAAGTATTATAGTTGTGATATTACTGATAAAGACAAAATAGAAGAGATTATTAAGGAAAATAAAGACTTAGATTTTATAATTCATTGTGCAGCATTAGCACATAACAAAGGAAATGATTTATCTTATGATAGATTTATTAAAGTAAATTATGAGGCAACGGCTGATTTAATTGACTTAAGTAATAAGTATTTAAATTTAAAGGACTTTATATTTATAAGCACAATTTCTGTTTATGGAGAGAGCTTAAATAAAGAGTATTATCTTGAGGATGATTCTTGTAATCCAAGAAGCCCATATGCTGTTGCTAAAAAGAAATCTGAAGATTATATTATAAATAAATATAAAGGTAAATACTCTATTTTAAGATTAAATCCAGTTTATTCAAAGGATTTTTTATTAAATATACAAAGGAGAACTTTAATTAAAGGTATTACATATAAGGTTGGAGATGGAAAGAATAAATTAACATTATGTAATATTAAAAATATATATCACGCTGTTAATTATTTAATTAATAATTGTGAAAATGAAGGCAATGAAATATATAATATTGGAGATTCAATAGTTTATGAGTATAAAGAATTAGTTGAAAAGTTTAATGGAAAAAGTAAAATTACTATTCCTAAATTTTTGTTAACATCTTTATATAAATTAAATGATTTTACTCTTAAGAAGCAATTTATTCATGAAAATTCAATTAAGTTAATAAGTAATAACATTTATTCAGCAGATAAGATAAATAAAAAAGCAAACTTAAAATATACAATTAAGGATATATAAAAATGAAGATTTTACTAGTTTCACAATATTTTTGGCCAGAGGATTTTAGAATAAATGATATTTGTAAGGGATTAAAGGAAGAAGGGCATGAGGTTACTGTATTAACCGGATTGCCTAATTATCCATTTGGTAAAATATATGATGGATATTCATTTTTTAATAGAGGCCCAAAAGAGTATGAGGGTATTAAAATTAAAAGATGTGCGATGATTCCTAGAGGTAAAGATAATGCATTTATGTTAGCATTAAACTATTTATCATTTATGATAAGCGCTTCTATAAAAGTTATTCCATTATTATTAAAAAAATATGATAGAGTATTTGTTTTTCAAGTATCTCCTATAACTTCTGCTATACCGGCAATAATTTATTCTAAAATAAAAAAAGTGCCATCTTATATTTATATTCAAGATTTATGGCCAGAAACATTTTATTCTATTATAAACATAAATAATTCAACTTTAAGAAAAGTATTTAAAAAGGTATGTAATAAAATATATAATGCATTTGATAATTTATTAATTGCATCAAGAGGATATGAAGATATATTAATTAATGAGGGAATAAGTAATAAAAAACTTCATTATTTGCCACAGTGGGCTGAAGATTTTTATAGTAATTCTAATATAAAGGATGAAAGCGAAGACAATAAATTTATTGTAACATTTGCAGGAAATATAGGAAAAGCTCAAAGTGTAGATACAATAATAAAAGCTGCTAATTTATCAAAAGATAATAAGAATATTATATGGCAAATAATTGGTGATGGAAGTGAGTTTGAAAATGTTAAAAACCTTGCAAATGAGTTTGGATTAACTGATACTGTCAAATTTATAGGAAGAAAACCATCGGCGGAAATGCCAAAATATTTTTCAGAATCACAGGGATTAATAGTTACTTTAAGAGATGAAGAAATATTAAGAGTTACATTACCTGCTAAGGTACAATCTTATATGGCAGCAGGAAAGCCAATTTTAGCTGCTATAAGTGGAGAAGGAAAAAAAGTAATTGAAGAAAGTAAAAGTGGCTTAGTTGCAGAAGCAGAAGATTTCCAGGGGCTGTATAAAAATGTAATAAAGTTATACAATATGAATATAGAGCAAAGAAATGAGCTGGGGGAATTTGGAAAGCAATATTTTAATAGCAAATTTACTAGAACTAAATTATTACAAGATTTAAAGAATATAATTACTAAATAATAAAGGAGAGGTAAATATGACATTCAAAGATAAGGTTCTTTTAATTACAGGTGGTACAGGGTCATTTGGGCATGCAGTTTTAAGAAGATTTATTAATACAGATATAAAGGAAATAAGAGTTTTCTCAAGAGATGAAAAGAAACAAGATGATATGAGAAAATATATTAAAAGTGATAAGGTAAAGTATTATATTGGAGATGTAAGAGATTTAGATAGTATTAATTATGCAATGAAGGGGGTAGACTATGTATTTCATGCTGCAGCATTAAAACAAGTACCTTCATGTGAGTTTTATCCTATGGAAGCTGTAAAAACTAATGTTGAAGGATCTGATAATGTATTTAAATCAGCATTAATGAATGGCGTTAAAAAATGTATATTATTAAGCACAGATAAAGCTGTTTATCCTGTAAATGCAATGGGAATATCAAAGGCTATGGCTGAAAAAGCTATGATAGCTAGAGCGAGAGCTGCACAACCAGGAGATACTGTTTTCTGTGGAACTAGATATGGTAATGTAATGGCATCAAGAGGATCAGTTATCCCACTATTTATTGATTTAATGAGACAAGGTAAAGACTTAACTGTTACAGATCCAAATATGACAAGATATATGATGTCTCTTGAAGAATCAGTTGATTTAGTATTATATGCATTTGAACATGGTGAACAAGGAGATATATTTGTTCAAAAGGCTCCTGCATGTACAGTTTTAGAGTTAGCAACTGCATTAAAAGAAGTTTTTGATTCAAATGTAGGAATTAAGATAATAGGTGCAAGACATGGAGAAAAAGCATATGAAACATTATTAACAAAAGAAGAGTTTGTTAAAGCAAATGATTGTGGAAACTACTTTAGAATTCCATCAGATAATAGAGATTTAAACTACGCTAAGTATTTTACTGAAGGTGAAGGGTCTAGAAGAAATCAAGAAGAGTATAATTCTGATAATACTAATAGAATAAATGTTGAGCAAGTTAAGGAAATGTTATTAAAACTTCCATATATACAACAAGAATTAAAAACTTTTAAAGTAGAAGAAGAAACTGAATGCGATAAATTATCAGAGCATATGTAATGGGGAGTAATATATGAATATATTAGTTACAGGTGCTAATGGGTTTATAGGTAAAAACCTAGTAAGTACATTAAAGAGATTAGAAAATTGTAAAGTTATATTAATTGATAGAGAGAATTCAAAGGAAGAATTACAACAAGGATTATTAGAAGCTGACTTTATTTTTCATCTAGCTGGAATTAATAGGCCTAAAAATGAAGAGGAGTTCTTTGAAGGAAATTCAGGATTAACAGGAGAAATAGTAGATTTTTTAAAGGCTAATAATAAAAATACTCCTATTGTAATAACATCATCAATACAAGCAGATTTAGATAATGCTTATGGAAAAAGCAAAAAGCTTTCAGAAGAAGTATTATTAAGTTATAAACATGAGTCTAAAGCTAAGGTATTTATTTTTAGATTACCAAATGTATTTGGAAAGTGGTGTAGACCAAATTATAATTCAGCTATAGCAACTTTCTGTCATAATATAGCTAGAGGTGAAGAAGTTTGGATATCAGATCCAAGTAGAGAAATGACTTTAGTATATATAGATGATGTTGTAAATTCATTAGTTAATACAATGATAGATACTGTAAATAAAGAAGATGGATATGTTAAGGTTGATGTTGAACATAATGCTACATTAGGTGAAATAGTAGATTTAATAAAATCTTTTGCTGATAGTAGAAAGAGTTTAATGATTGCAAATATGGCTGATCCATTAGTTAAAAAATTATATAGTACTTATTTAAGTTATTTACCAGAGGAAAAATTTAGTTATCCTTTAAAAATGAATATTGATAATAGAGGATCATTTACAGAGTTTATAAAGACTCCTAATAGTGGGCAAGTGTCAATTAATGTTTCAAAGCCAGGAATTACAAAGGGAAATCATTGGCATAATACAAAAAATGAGAAGTTCCTTGTAGTTAGTGGGGAAGGTGTAATTAGGTTTAGAAAGCCTGATGAAGATAATATAATTGAATATAAAGTAAGTGGAGAAAAATTAGAGGTAGTAGATATACCAGTTGGCTATACACATAGTATAGTTAATACAGGTGATAAGGATTTAGTAACAGTAATGTGGGTAAATGAAATTTTTAACCCAGATGAACCAGACACTTACTTTTTGGAGGTATAAAAAATGAAGAAACTAAAGGTAATGACTATTGTTGGCACTAGGCCAGAAATAATAAGATTAGCAGAAGTTATAAAAAAATGTGATGAATACTTTGAACATATATTAGTTCATACAGGACAAAATTGGGATTATACTTTAAATGATGTATTCTTTAAGGAATTAGAATTAAGAGAACCAAATCATTTCTTAGGAGTTGTAGGAAATGATCTTGGAGAAACAATGGGAAATATAATAGCAGAAAGCTATAAGATATTAGCAAAAGAAAGACCAGAAGCTTTAATAATATTAGGTGATACAAATTCCTGCTTAAGTGCTATTGCAGCAAAGAGATTAAAAATTCCAGTATTCCATATGGAAGCAGGAAATAGATGCTTTGATCAGAATGTACCTGAAGAAATTAATAGAAGAATAGTAGATGTTACTTCAGATGTAAATTTAGCTTACACTGAACATGCAAGAAGATATTTATTATCTGAAGGAATGAGAAAAGAATATACTTTTGTAACTGGATCACCATTACCAGAGGTATTCCATAAATATATGGATAAAATTGATAATAGTAAGGTGTTAGAAGAGTTAAATCTTGAAAAAGGTAAATTCATATTAGTAAGTGCCCATAGAGAGGAAAACATTGATAATGATGTTAACTTTAAGAGCTTAACAGATGCCTTAAATGCAATAGCAGAAAAGTATGATATGCCAGTTATTTATTCAACTCATCCAAGAAGTTGGAAGAGAATAGAAGCTATGAATATAAAATTTCATAAAAATATTAGACAATTAAAACCTTTTGGTTTTTATGATTATAATAAGCTTCAAAAGGAATCATTCTGTGTGCTTTCAGATAGCGGATCTTTAGCTGAGGAATCAAATATAATGGGATTTGCAGCTGTATCTATTAGAACTAGTACTGAAAGACCAGAAGCAATTGACAAAGGTTCTGTAATATTAGGTGGAATTACATTTGATTCAATTACTCAAGCAATAGAAGTAATAACTAAGCAAAAAGCTTTAGGTGAAGATACTGTAAAAGTTCATGATTATACAGATATAAATGTTTCAACTAAGGTTGTTAACATAGTTCAAGGATATACTGATGTAATCAACAGATTTATTTGGAGAAAATAATATGAAAAAAGTAATCTTTGTGAACAATACAGCAGCTATTAATGGTGGAGCTTTAACTGTTCTAAAACAGTTTTTAGAAGAAATAAAGCAAAGAAGAGATGAAAGTAAAATATATTATTTTTTTGTGACGGCAGACTTAAAAGAATATGAATGTGAATATATAAAAATTATTGATGATATTAAAGGTCGTCAAATGTTAGATAGAATGAAGTGGGATAAGTTTGGAATGAAGGCTTGGGCAAAGAAGAATAATATAAAGCCAGATTTAGTAATATCATTACAAAATATAGCTGTAAGTTATAAAGGAGTTCCACAAATAATATATTTACATCAATCATTGCCTTATTCTGAATATTCTAAGTGGAACTTATTTAAATCTGATGAGAGAAAATTATGGTTTTATACAAATGTTTATAAGCATTTAATTCATAATTCAATTAAGAAAGATATGTATATTTCAGTTCAAACAAACTGGATGAAAGAAGCTTTAATTGAAAAGGGAATAAGTAAGGATAAAATTATAATATCTAAACCAAAGTTAAAGCAATTTAATGTAAATGATATAGAAAAGTTATCATTAGATAATAAGAAATATACTTATTTTTATCCAGCAGATGAATATAAATATAAAAATCATAGAATAATATTAGAAGCTTTAAATTACATTAAGAAAAATTATGAAGATAAAATTAATAATATAAAAGTAATATTTACATTAGATGAAAACTCTAACTCTTATAATTACTGTAAGGAAAATGGGCTTTTAGATGTAGTAGAATTTAAATCTACATTGACATATGACAAAGTATTACAATATTATAAAAGTTGTAATTGTGTATTGTTTCCAAGTTATATTGAAACTTTTGGTTTACCATTAATTGAAGCAGCAAAGTTTGGAAAAAGAATATTAGTTTCAGACTGTAAGTATTCAAGAGAGGTACTTAAAAGTTACTCTAATGTAAAATTCATAACTTATGATAATTATCAAGAGTGGGCTAATAATATGATTAATTTTGATAAGACAGAAGTAAGTTTAAATAATGATAAATTAGTACAAGAAACATGGGATGAATTTTTTAATTTAATTAATAAATCTATATAATATAATTTTAATAGCACCAGGGGGAATTCCTATTGGTGCTTTAAATTAATTATATAGAAATTTAGGAGGATGCATATGGTTAAAGTCTTACAAGTTCATGGAGGAATGGAAAGAGGCGGAACAGAATCTGTAATAATGAACTGGTATAGGAATATAGATAAAAATGAGGTCCAGTTTGATTTTACAACTATGCAGGAACATCGTTGTGCATATGATGATGAAATTGAAAGTATGGGTGGAAAAATAATATATGTACCACCGAGAGCAAAAGTAGGAAATTTAAATCATTTTAAAGCAATATATAAGTGTATAAAGGAAAATGGTCCTTACGATGTTGTTCATTCTCATATGAATTATCATGGTGGATTGGTAGCTTTAGCAGCAAAACTTGCAGGAGTAAAGACTATTGTTTGCCATGCACATAATACAGAGGATGTAACAGAACAAACATTAAAAAGAAAAACAGAAACAGCCGTATTAAGAAATTTAATGCATAGGTGTTCAACTAACTTATTAGCATGTGGAAAAGAAGCAGGTAAATTTGTCTTTGGAAAAAATGCGAAATTTAAGGTTATAAACAATGCTGTAGATATAGAAAAGTTTAAACCTAAGGATGAAGAAATGAATAATGAAATTAAGGCATTAAAGGACAAATATGATTTAAATAATAAATTAATATTAGGACATATAGGAAGATTTAATATACAAAAGAACCATAAGTTTATAGTTGAGATATTAAAGGATTTAAAGAAAAAAAATGATGATTTTAAGTTTTTATTTATTGGAGATGGTGAACTAAAAGAAGAGATATTAAATTCAATTAAAAATGAAGGCTTAGAAAATAATATTTTATACTTAGGATTACAAAGTAATATAAATATATGGCTTAATATTATGGACTTATTAATATTTCCATCTCTTTTTGAAGGATTACCAGTTGTATTAGTAGAAGCTCAAAGTACGGGATTACCTTGCATAATTTCTAATAAGATATCTCAAGATGTTGACTTAGGATTAAAATTAGTAAAATTCTTAAGTATTGATGGGTCTGCAGAGAAGTGGGTTAATGAAATAATAAATAATACTATGACAAGAGAAACTAATAAGGAGAAAATAAAAGAACAATTAAAAGTAAAGGGATATTATTTAAATGATAATATTAAAATGCTTATGAACATTTATACAAACAAGAGTAAATAAAGGGGAACAGTAAATGATATATTTTTCAATATTAATATTATTAATATTATGTGAGTATATTAATATATTAACTAATTATAAATATAAATATTTAAGTACTATGTATTTAATAGTAATAGGTAGTATATTATTTTTACTTGCAGCATTTAGAGATGGAATAGGTTATGATTATGAAAACTACAAAAGAATATTTAATTTAATTACTATAGATAAGGTACCACAAGGATCTAGTAATGTTGAATGGGGATATTATTTGTTAAATGTTATTAGCTATTCTTTTACTGTTGTTATATTTATAAGTGCACTTATAGCTATACCTATGAAAATAAAATTAATATGTGAATATAGTGAAGATGGATTATTAAGTTTAATAATGTATTTTACAAGTGTATTTATTATGTTTGACATGGGGGTAATTAGACAAGGAATTGCTATCATGTTTATGTTACTTAGTGTTAAATATATTATTAATAGAGATTTAAAGAAATTTTTAATAGTAATTTTATGTGGATCTCTCTTCCATATAACTATTGTAGTTACAATTCCACTATATTTCTTAAGTTATATAGAATTTGATAGAAAAGTAATTTATGGAGCATCCTTTGTTGCACTATTATTTTCTATGTTTAAAATAACTACTATAATTTTTAGATTATTGGCTATGTTACCATTAGGAACTATATCATATAAATTAAATTATTATTTAAATAGTAATCAAAGTAATTTAACTATGTCTTTAATAAAAAGAATTATATTTTTAGTATTGTTCGTTGAGTTCTTTAAAAGAAAGAATATAAAAGATAAAAAGGCGTTAGTATTTTTAAATGGTTATTTTTTATCTATATTAGTAATGGGATTTTTCTCTAGTGTAGATATAATAGGAGGAAGAGGTTCCATGGGATTATACTTTATGCAAGTATTTTTATTTGCTATAATCATAAGAAGAACTGAAAGAAAGCCATTAAAGTTAGCTATATTCGCAACAGTAATTTTATTATCAATAAATACTATGATGGGACCTATAAAGCATGGAAACAGTTCAAATCAGCCATATACACCATATAAAAGTATATTTAGTAGTAATGAGAGTTTTGGATTTAAATGATAATTAAATTATTATTATAAGGAGTAATTAAAATGAAAATCGATATAGCTTATTTATATAAGAAGTGTATATTTACTTTATTAAAGGGAACTAAGGTTAGAGAAAATAGAATATTTTTTGAATCATTTCATGGAGAAAAATATTCGGATAGTATAAAAGTTTTATATGAATATATGAAAACTAAAAGAAATGATATGCAATATGTATGGGTTTATAATAAGGAAGAGTGTCCAATAACAGGGGATAACTTAATAATTGTAAAAAGAAATACACTTAAGTATTTTTATTATAATGCAACATCAAAGTATTGGGTAACTAACTCACATAGAAATAGACATATTGCGCCAAAGAAAAACCAAATTTATATGATGATATGGCATGGAGTTGGTGTTTTTAAAAAATTTGGAGCTGATATAAAAAGACCAAAGGAAGGATTAGAAGATTTAAAAAATGATGGTAATAATATTACTTATTTAGTATGTTCATCAGAAAATATTAAAAGTATTTATTCAGGAGCATTATGTATAGATGAAAATAAAATTTATCCATATGGTCTACCTAGAAATGATATTTTTTATGATGAAGATAAGTTAAGAAGAATAAAAAATAAATACAAAGATATATTTCCTCAAAATAAAAAAATTATTCTTTATGCACCAACACATAGAGCAGCAGAAAAGGAATTTGATTTTAAATTAGATGTTAATAAGCTATATAAAGAGTTAAATGATGAATATATATTACTTATAAAAAGTCATTATTTTATTAGTGAAAAGATACAGATTGATGATAAGTTAAAAGAATTTGTTTATGATGTTTCATATTATGATGATATTCAAGAATTATTAGTTATATCAGATATATTGATTACTGATTATTCATCAGTATTTTATGATTTTGGATTCCAAAAGAATAAACCAGTATTATTTTATGCATATGATAAAGATGAATATATTAAAAATTGGGGAGGGTTTTATAAGGAATATGACTCTTATGTTCCAGGACCAATTTTATATAGTACAGATGAACTTGCAGAAGCAATAAAAAATAAGGAAATATTAAAAGACGCTTCTGAAAGATTAGAGAATTTTATGCAGGATTATGATGATTATAAAGATGGAAGATCAACGGAAAGAGTATATAAATTATTATTTAGTGGAGAAAATAAATAAAGTAAGTGATTGTAGGAGGATATAAAATGAATATTGGAGTTATTTTAGCCGGTGGTAGTGGAACGAGAATGGGGAGCGATATTCCAAAACAATTTATTGATATATATGGGAAACCACTTATAATACATACATTAGAAAGCTTTGATTTAAATAGTGAAATAGATAGTATTGCTGTTGTATGTAAAGATGAATGGAAAGAAGATTTAAATATTTGGATAAGACAATTTGGTGTTAATAAAGTTAAATGGATTATTTCAGGTGGAAATACAAGACAAGAATCAACATATAGAGCAATAAAAGCATTAGAAGATGTATGTACAGATGAAGATATATTAATAATTCATGATGCAGCAAGACCATTAATATCACAACGAATAATTAATGATAACATAGTGGGAGCAAAGGAATATGGAGCTGTTGATACAGTAATACCTTCAGCAGACACAATTATAAGAAGTACTAATGATAGTACAATTGATAGTGTACCTGTAAGAAGTGAGTTATATCTAGGTCAAACTCCACAAAGCTTCAAGTATTCATTAATTAAAGAGGCTCATGAGTTTTCAATAAATAATAATACTATTGATGCAACTGATGATTGTCAATTAGTATTAAAGTTAAATCACGATGTTCATTTAGTTAATGGGGATAAGCTTAATTTTAAGGTAACTACATTTGAAGACTTACTTTTATTGAAATCTGTAGTAAAAATAGGTAAAGCGAGGTAATTTAATGTTAACTAGAGGCTTTAAGATAGTATCGCCTAAGAGGTTTGAGGTGGATATAGAGCAAGTAAGGTATAAAGAGGGACATTCTATTATTAAAATTGATAATGGCTGCATATGTAAGGCAGACTTAAGGTATTATCTAGGAAATAGAGATTCAAGATTATTAGGACTTAAATATCCAATGAGATTATTACATGAAGCAACTGGAACTATAATAAGATGTGAAGATGGCAGCTTTAATGTAGGAGATAAAGTTGTATTAGTACCTAATGTAGTAAAAAAATGTGATACTTGTGAAAGTGATTTTTGCAAGGATGATTCATTAGGAGAAAATTACTGCCCAAGTGCTAAGTTTGCATCAAGTAATTCAGATGGTTTTTCAACTGAAATAATATCATATCCAACAAATAGTTTAGTAAAAATACCTGATGATGAAGAAATATTAGAAGTAGCTGTATTTTCAGAGTTAATATCTGTTGCTATGGCTGCAATAAGAAGAATAGAAATTGAAGAGCATAGTACTATTGCTATTTGGGGGGATGGTATTTTAGGATATATTCTTGCAAGTAGTATAAGAATTTTATATCCAAAATGCAAACTAGTTATAGTTGGAAAAAATATTGAGAAGATAGATAAATTTCCTACTGATTTAAAATATGATATAGTTGATGAAAAACAAATAAAAAGAACTAATATTGATATGGCATTCGAATGTGTTGGTGGAGATTCATCAAGCTTTGCAATTAATCAAATTATAGATTGTATTAAAATTGGAGGAAAGATAGTATTAACTGGTGTATCTGAAAATGATATATTAATTAATACTAGAAAAATCTTAGAAAAGGGTTTAACTATAACAGGTAGTACAAGAAGTACTAAAAAGGATTTTGAAAAGTCTATAAAGCTTTTAGAAAATCATGAGTTTAGAAGTAAAATCAAGGAATTAATAACTGAAAAAGTTGAAATAAGAAATATTGTAGATTATTATAATGCTTTTGAAGAAGCAAATAAAAATAGAAAACTAGGTAAAAGTATTTTAAGATTTAATTTATAAAATTAATATAAAAAATATTATTAATTTAATTATATGTAAAGAATAGTATAATAGTAATACATAATAATAATTAGGGAGGGTATTGTATGAAAGTAAGAAAGGCAATTATACCTGCAGCTGGACTTGGTACAAGGTTTTTACCGGCTACTAAAGCTCAGCCAAAGGAAATGCTACCTATAGTTGATAAGCCTACAATTCAATATATAATTGAAGAAGCAGTAGAATCTGGGATTGAAGAAATATTAATAATAACAGGTAGAAATAAAAAGTCTATAGAGGATCATTTTGATAAGTCTGTTGAATTAGAAATGGAACTTGAAAAAGCAGGAAAGCAAGAAATGTTAGAAGTAGTTAAAAGGATATCTGATATGGTAGATATTTATTATATAAGGCAAAAGGAACCTAGAGGATTAGGTCATGCTATTCATTGTGCAAAGTCTTTCGTAGGTAATGAACCTTTTGCAGTTATGTTAGGTGATGATGTTGTTGATAGTGAGGTTCCTTGTTTAAAGCAATTAATAAATTGTTTTAATGAGTATAAGACAACAATATTAGGTGTTCAAACTGTAGATTCTGAAAATGTTAACAAGTATGGTATAATTGATGGCCTTCATATTGAAGATAAGGTATATAAAGTTAAGAAGTTAATTGAAAAGCCATCATTAGAAGAAGCACCAAGTAATATAGCTATTTTAGGTAGATATATAATAACACCTAAAATTTTTGAGATATTAGAAAATACTAAGCCTGGTAAGGCAAATGAAATTCAATTAACTGATGCCCTTCAAACATTAATTGCTAATGAAGCCATGTATGCTTATAATTTTGATGGAAAAAGATATGATGTTGGAGATAAACTAGGATTTTTAGAAGCAACTATTGAGTTTGCGTTAAAGAGACCGGAATTAAGAGAAGAATTTATAGAATATCTAAGGACTGAACCATGGCAAAAATAATAAAGTTATTTATATAAATCTTTAAGAAATTATATAAATAAAAAATCATGCATGTCTAGATAAAACATATCTAGTATTTGCATGATTTTTTACTTATATGATGTGTATAATTAACATAGTTTAATTAGAATATGAAAAACTATTTTTATTATATATATTTATTAGAGACATACCAAAACCTAAAATAATAAATATTGCTGTTGATAATTTTTGTGCACTATAATAACAATCAAAAATACTTAATAAATTAAAAGTAATAAATACAATAAATATAGATAGTATTAATTTATTTATTTTATTGTTTTTATTATTGATATATTTAAATAGTACAATAGATGTTATTGTTAGGAAGATTAATAATGAAATACTTCCTAAAATTCCTGTTTCTACTTGAAATTTTAAAAACATGTTATGAGGATGTTGTGCCACCCAACCATATCCCTCCATAGTAGTAAGGGTTTCTTTTGATTTATTTACATAATCAAGATATAAAACTGAATAATTTTCATACCCTATTCCAAATAGAGGATGGTCTTTTATCATTAATGCTGTTGTTTTCCAAATTTTATATCTTGAGCTATCAGGAGTAAGTGATAAAAGAGTTAATGCTAGTATTCTTATTTGAGGTATAAGTAATAATAATGGTGATAATATATATAAATATAATAATTTTTTATTATAAATAACTGTAATTATTGCTATACCTATAATTATTCCTAAAATTGCATTACGTGATTGACATACTATTATATTAAATGAACTACAAGCAAATATAAGTCCATAAAATATTTTTAGGAATATTTTCTTTGAATCTATAAGTAACATTAATGAAATAAATAAACACATTAATGAAAAAATTCCTAAGTTATTTGAATTTTCTAAAAGTGATGCAATTCTATTATCTCTACTAATAGTCAAACCAGCACTATAAAGTGATTTAATTTCCATTAACGAATAATATGTAATTACTAAATTAGTAACTAAGAAACTATTTATGAATAGTCGTATATTATTTTTATTTATACATATATAAGAAATAGTATAGAAAATAAATATGTATAGTGAAAACCGTATGCTATGAGTAATACTTAGCCTTTTATCATATGCAATTAAAGTAGATAGATATAATATTATGTTTAATATTATTAGGCTAAAGAGTATTTTTTGAGAATATATTGTTTTAATTAAGTTAAAGATTCTTTTTTGTTCAGATTTAAAAAATAAAAATCCAATAAATTGAATCATTATAAGCAAGTAAATTAAGAGATCTGTATTAAATTTACTAGAGCTCAATATTAATGGATTTAACATTATAAATAATAATGTTATAATCTGAATTATTTTAATATATATTTTCATAAATAACCTCATTATATTAAAAATATAAGGCTGTTACATATTCATTAATATAATTTAATTTTATGCAACAGCCCTTAAGTTAAAGTTAAGTATTTCTATCTTGGTATAAGTCCAATTTTCTTTTGCATTTTTCTTAGAGTTTTAATTGCAGCATAATTTGCCTTTTCTGCACCTAATTTATAAATTTCTTCTAAAGCTTTCTTATCTTTAAGTAAGCTATTAACTTTTTCTTGAATAGGAGATAACTCATCTACAATTGCATCTGCAACATCCTTCTTTAAATCTGCATATCCTTTTCCTTCATATAGAGCTACAACTTCTTCTTTACTATATCCTTTAATTGCAATTAGAATATCAAGTAAGTTTTTAACTCCTGGTTGTTCATCGGAGTAGTTAACAACACCAATGCTATCAGTAACAGCTCTAGCTATTTTTTTTCTTATAACTTCAGGTGGATCCATAATTAAGATATAGCTATTTGGATTATCATCTGATTTTGACATTTTCTTAGTTGGATCTTGTAAGCTCATGACTTTTGCGCCAACTGGTGGAATGTATGGGTCTGGAACCTTGAATGTTGGACTATAAGCATTATTAAATCTATTAGCTAAATCTCTAGCTAATTCTAAGTGTTGCTTTTGGTCACTTCCAACTGGAACCAAGTCTGTATTATATAATAATATATCTGCAGCCATAAGTACTGGATAAGTAAATAATCCTGCAGGAATAGAATCACCATGTTTTTGAGACTTATCTTTAAATTGAGTCATTCTTGAAAGTTCACCCATATAAGTGTTGCATGTTAAAAGCCAAGCACCTTCTGAATGAGCTGGTACATGTGATTGAATAAATAATGTATTTTTATCTGGATCAATTCCACAAGCTATATAAATAGCTAATACTTCTAAAGTTCTCTTTCTTAAATCAGCAGGAACTTGTTTAACTGTTATGGCATGTAAATCAACAACACAGAAGAAACAATCGTATTCATCTTGAAGTTTAACCCAGTTTTTTAATGCTCCTAAATAATTTCCTAAGGTTAAATTTCCAGAAGGTTGAATACCGCTGAAAATAATTTTCTTTTTATCTAATATATTATCCAAAGATAGCACCTCTTCTCTTTTATATAAACGTTTTAAGTATAATATATAAATTAAATATAAATTTCTTTATGTAAGTTATATCTATATTATATACTTTAAAATAGTATAAATGCAAATTTACTTAATTATTAGAGTATTTGAATTTATATAGATATTATAGTAATATTAAGTAAATTAATATATGGAAAATTAAATTTTATTATAAATATTTAGGAGTGGAGATAAATGAGAGCAATATTATTAGCAGCTGGAATGGGAACAAGATTAAGACCATTAACCTTAGAAACGCCAAAATCTTTAATTGAGGTAAATGGAAAGCCATTATTAGAGAGACAAGTTGAGTTTTTAAAAGAAAAAGGAATAAATGAGATAATAGTTGTTACAGGATATTTAAATGAGAAATTTAAATATCTTAAGGAAAAGTATGGTGTAAAATTAGTTTTTAATGATAAGTATGATATATATAACAATATATATAGCATGTATCTTGTGAGAGAATATTTAGCTGATTCATATGTAATAGATGCTGATGTTTATATCAATAGAAATTTTATTGTAACTGATATCAATAAATCTACTTATTTTTCAGCATATAAAAGAAATGTTAAAAATGAATGGAAATTATGTTTTGATGAAAATAAAAAGGTTAATGATATAGAAATAATTAATGGTGATGGTTTTATTTTATGTGGTGTTTCTTATTGGAGCAAGAATGATGGAATTCTAATTAAGGATAGAATAGAAGAAGCTCTTAAAACAGGTGATTTTACAAATCTTTATTGGGATGACATAGTTAAGAATAATTTAAAAGATTTAGATGTAAGAATTGAAGAAATAAATGATGATGATATTTATGAAATAGATAATATAGAAGAGCTTAATATGGTAAAAAGTATTGTCGAGAATAAATAAGATATAATATATTGCCATTTTCAAATAAAAGATAACATAAAAAAGGAGCTGCAACGCAGCTCCTTACTAATTCAAAAGAATTATCTTCTTTCTCTATTCATCTTTTGAGCTTTTCTAGCTCTTCTGCAATCAGGACATCTAACAGGATCATTTTCAAACCCTTTTTCTTTGTAGAATTCTTGTTCTCCTACAGTAAATATAAATTCCTTCCCACAGTCTTTGCAGATAATCTTCTTATCTTCCATTTCATATACCTCCTTAAAATCCATAGGGTGAATCTTGATAACTACTAACTATACACCTAAGGAAAAGGGGTACTTTAATGATATTATCATAGAATTTCCTAATGATTTTTATTACACTATTATTATAGCATAATTTGGTAAAAATGCAACAAACATACTTTGAAAGAAAGTTATTTTTTCTTATATCTTAAGCTAAAGGTAGTAAATGCAATAATTGGAACAGCCACAAATAATACTAAATTAATATATTGATAATATTTAAGAATATAAAATAGAATGTAATTATTTCTTGATAAAAATGTTCCAAATATAAATATTGCTAGAGTATAAACTGTAGTAAAGTATTTATGATTTTTTATATGTTTTTTATAAATTATATATACTCCATAGGTTGCAATTGCATATTTTAAGAAAAAGCCAGCAACTGTTTGATATAAGAAAAAGAAATCTCCAAACTCCAAGAAGCCACAAAGTTGAACTCTCTGACTTTGAACAAATTCAGGATAAAAGAGATTAGCAGCTCTAAGAGGTCCAAATGTAGATAGTATTCCAATAAGAATATAAATACATATAGCACCTAGTATACCTAAAGCTATAAAGCTATGTTTTCTTAAATTTTTTCCTGTATTCAAATATCTTAAATATGGTAAAGCAATAACAAAAGCAGAAAGTGAACCTAGAACTAATAAAAATGTTGATAAAAATTCACCTGCTATGTTACCTGCAAAAACAGGCATAATATACTTTATATCCTTATACTTTTCAGTAATTGCAGATAAGATAAAAGTATTAACACCTAATGAAGATACAAGAATTATTACAAAAATTAAAAATGAACCTATACTTTTTCCTATTAAAAAAACTGATGGTAGAAGAAAAAATATAATTATATACCAACTAGGAGTTTCAAGGAAAAAGCAAGATTTAACTATATTAGTTTCTACTGCTGCAGACTCAAGGGCAGCTAGAAATAAACCAAGGGCAAACAAAAATAAAAATATGTTACCTAAAGGTTTAGATAAGCCCTGTGTAAAAACTTCATTTATATTATAAACTTTTCGAGAATCCATAACATAAATTAAGTACATGGCAAATGCAAAGAAAATTAAATAAATAATTAATGTATATAGCCATGTGTCTCTTCCCCCTTCTGCAATAAACAGAGAAGGATATGTCTTAAAAGATATATATGTAACACCAAAGACAAAAAGTATAAAGTGTTTTGCTGATAATTTATTCATTTCTTTTCCTCCAACTTCTAAAAATATGCTAAGTCTATTTTATTATTCTCAAAAAAATGAATATTAAACATGGTGAGAGGAATAATATTCTTAGGTGATGCAAATGGATAATTTAAGTTATGTAAAAGAACGATTTGAAGGATGTTTTGACGTTAAATATAGAGATGTCAAAACAATAATAGGCGATGGTACTTTAGTATTCATAGATGACTTATGTAATGGTCAATGGATGATGGAATACTTAATATTACCATTAAGAGGATTCGGAGAATTAAAAAATACAAGTATAAAATCTCCAAATGATTTATTAGAGAAGGTACTTGATATAAGTGCAACAGGAATGGCAACAGATTTAGATGATGCGCTTATGCATGTTTTATCTGGAGATGTAATACTAATTTTAAAGGATTTTAACGAAATTATATTTTGTGAAGTTAAAAATTTCCCAAGAAGAGGTATAGGAGTTCCAGAAACTGAAGCTGTATTAAAGGGACCTAGAGAGGGATTTAATGAACTTATAGTAGATAATGTTGCATTAATTCGTAGGCGTGTTAAGAATCCAGACTTAAAGTTTGAAACAGTTGTAGTTGGAGAAGAGTCACAAACAGCAGTTGCAATTGCTTATATAAAGGGGATTGCACCAGATGAGTTAGTTAATAAAGTAAAGGATAAACTTAAAAATTTAGATTTAAGATTTGTTTTAGATTCAAATTATATAGAAGCAAATTTAAAGCATCAGCATTCATTTTTTGATACGGTAGGATATACTGAAAAGCCAGATGAAGTTGCAGCAAAGATTTTCGAAGGGCGTATAGGTATTTTAGTAGATGGTACACCATTTGTAATTACAGTACCATATTTCTTTTTAGAAAATTTTCAAATGCCAGATGATTACTATATAAATAGATACTATACAAATTTTAATAGGATATTAAGATGGTTTGCCTTCTTAGTTGCTTCATTTTTACCGGGACTTTATGTAGCAATTATTACATATCATTTTTCAATGATACCAAGTCTTTTTGTATTTAGGCTCGCAGTATCAAGGGCTGGTGTGCCATTACCAACAGTTGTTGAAGTCTTTGTTATGATTATAGCTTTTCAACTTATAAAGGAAGCTGGGTTAAGGTTACCTCATCCAATAGGTGGGGCAATGAGTATAGTTTCTGCTCTTATTTTAGGTGATGCGGCAGTAGGAGCTGGAATTGCATCAAGAATTACAATAATAGTAGTTGCAGTAAGTACATTAAGTTATTTCTTAATTCCTAAGGTATATGGTGCTGTTTCATTTTGGTCAATAGTAATAATGTTATCTTCATCATTGCTTGGAATACCAGGATTTTTATGTGCATCATTAATTTATATTATTCAAATATCAGAGTTAGAATCAGTGGGATATCCATTCTTATTCCCTCTAGGTAGCTTAAGTGAATATAGATTTAGAGATGTATTTTTTAGAGGTAAATTAGACAGAATTTCAAGAAAGATAATAGGAACAGGGGGTAAGAAGGATGCTAAAAAATAAAAGAAGAAAAATTTCGATATTATTAAGTTTATTACTTCTACCATTACTTTTAACTGGTTGTTTCGATTATCATGATATTAATAAAGTTACATTTCCAACAAGTATTATTTTTGATGTAGATGATTTAGGTCAAGAAATAGTTTATTTAGATTGTATTAAGCCATATAGAAGCACTAACGATAGTTCAGATAAAGGACGAAGGATAATTTATAAAGGTGAAGGTAAAACTGCTTTAGAAGCCATAAATGATATAAATAGGGCATCAAGTTTTAAATTAGATTATAGTCAAACAAGGGCTTATATTTTTACTGAAAAAGCTTCTAGAAAAGGTATTAAAAAGTTTTTAGATTTAATTAATAATAATAGTGAATTTTCAATGAAGCCAAGTGCCTTTGTATATTATGGTGATGTAGATGAATTATTAAAGACTGTATCTACAGATGAAGAGTATTTAGGATTGTTTTTAAATGATCTAGTTGGTAAGGCAAAGTATAATTCTAGGGCTGTACGCTCAAATATAAACTATTATTTAAGCAATATCTTAATGGGAAGTAACACAGCCTTATTAACATCAATATCATTAGAGGATAATGCTATAGATAAAAAGATTGAAATACAAGGTTCATCTGTTTTTAAAGATAATGTTTTAGTAGTGAGAATAGATATGGAAAATAGTTTGATTTATAACATTATGATGGGAAATGCAAAGAGTGGAACCTTAGAGATTACCAATCCCCAAAGTAAAGAAAATTTTATTACATTACAAATATTAGATAGTAGCATGAAAGATAAGTTAGAATTCCAAGATGGAAAATATAAACTAATAAAGGATGTTAATCTTGAGGTATCAGTAAGTGAGATACAAGGAGAATTGATAGTAGATACTAATGCATTAGACTATATTAAAGTAAATGAGGAAGCATATATAAATGGATATGCTGAATATTTATTTAATAAATATAAAGAAGAAAATCTAGATATTTTTGATATTGATAGATTAGCAGAAATGTATTATCCAAATGAAAATATAGATAATCCTTTAAGTGTTACTGAATTAGAAGTTAATACTAAATTAATTATAAAAGGAACAGGAGTTGCAAAGGATAGCCTTTAATATTTAAAAGTATTAATGATAAAAGAAATATAGAAGAGTATTATTAAATTAAAGAGATAAAACTAAAAATTGCTAAGTGTTAAAGAACAAAGGAAAATATATAATAAAATTATTTTCTTTGTTCTTTTTTTTATTATTATAAATATAATATATTACTATAAAGTTTTTACTAAAATTTAATGCTAAAATTAGCAGTTTTAGTTTAAGTTGAATATTATATCTTAGAGAGAGTTTAAGGTAAAATATTATGAATAAGAAAAAGCTACTATCTTTAATACAACAGAGGGAAGGTACTAAATTAGATTTCAAACTAAAAATAGATATCTCATCAGAATCTGGTAAGAAGGAACTTGCAAAAGATGTATGTGCTATAGCAAATTCTAAAGGGGGAAGAGGGTATCTAATAATAGGAGTTGAAGACAGAACGAAACGATTAGTTGGAATTAATAAGCTTAAAGCATTAGATGAAGAAAAAATCCAACAGGTTGTGAGTTCAAGATGTGAGCCACCAATTCCAATAACAGTAGAGGTTGTAAATTTAGATGGAATTGATATTGGAATAATAACAATATTTGATGGAGGACAAAAACCTTATCAGATAAAAGAAACTGGAGCATTCCATATAAGAAGAGGGTCTATTACGGATACTATGAGAAAATCAGAACTAGTGGCAGCATTTGAAGAAAATCAGCTATTAACAGTTGAAACATGCAAAATAGTAAATAGTAGTGCTGAGTTTTTAAATAAGGAACTAATAGAAAAGTATTTCAAAAGTAAAGGAATAGAGATTAATAGAGAAAATGAAAAGTTTCTACTAGAAAGTGCAGGGATAACTTATTTAGACAAAAGAAATAGGAAAGTTAGATGTACTTTTGGTGGATTATTAGTATTTTGTGATAGTAATAATATATGTATTCCCAATAATGCAATAAGAATAATAAATAAAGTAAATGAGAATTATCCTAGATCAATTATGATAAATGGTAATCTATTAGATATGATAGATAAAACTGAAAAAGAAATGTATACGTTATTACCAAAAGACTATCCAGTTTTTGCTGTTATGGAAGCTGTAAAGAATTCAGTAATGTATAGGGAGTATTCAATTATAAATAAGTTGATAGAAGTAATATTAACAAAGAACTCAATCATAGTTATAAGTCCTGGACAATTAGTATCTAAGAGTAATATGTTTGGAGATATGGGATATAATAAGAGAAATATGTGGATTTATGATAAATTAATATCTTTAGATGAAGGTAAGAGATTTATTAATGATGGTAATGGATTAGTAAGAATAAAGGAAGCATTCAAAGGAAAAAGAAAGGTAAGGTTAATAAACTCAACATTAGATGATTGTTTTAAGGTTATTTTGCCTATAAGCATGGAATAATAAAATTTATATGGCTAATAATAACTTTAAAGAAAGGTGTAGAAAGTTTAGTTAAAGTTTAATTTGCTAAAAGGTATGTTACTAGAATTTTAAATTATATGTAAAAAGTTTAACTTATATCTTCAACAAAATTTTGAAGATACTTAACTATAAAAATAATTAAAAAAGAAGGAGTGGTTCCAATGATTCAAGTTTTTTGTGCAAGAAGAGGCTCTGGAAAGACAAAAAGGTTAATAGAATTAGCCAACCACCAACAAATAAGTGCTAAAGGCGATGCCGTTTATATTGATGATGATTCTAGACCAATGTTACAGTTAGTAAGAGGTATAAGGTTTGTTGATACTAATGAATATAAAGTTGATGATTGTCAAAGTTTTTATGGCATGTTATGTGGGATAATTTCATCCAATTACGATATTGAAAATATCTATATTGATGGATTATCAAATATTGTTAGGTGCACTATGAAGGATTCCACAGAATTATTTAGAAAGATAGCTGGATTAACAGATAGGTTCGGTATCAATGTATATATTAATGTTAATATTGATACTGCTGAAGAAGTACCATCATGTATTAAAGAATACGTAGCATAGGATTGAAAATAATTAAATTTAAATAAATTATAATTAAAGCTACTCAGAAATGAAGTGCCTCTGTCTATTTGACAAGGGACACTTCAAAATGGGCGGCTTTTTAGTTTTAAAGAGTTTAGATGGATTCTCGAGAAGTTTAAATAATATATTCTTTGAAAATTAAATCTTCTTGATAAAACGTTGTAATAAATATATACTAAATAATATATGAATTTTTATAGGAGGTAAGGAGATGGCTAACGTTTTAGACGAGTTATTAGATCGTGGATACATAAAGCAATTTACTCATGAAGAAGAAACAAGAGAATTGTTAGAAAAGGAGAAAATAACTTTTTATATAGGATTTGATCCAACAGCTGATAGTTTACATGTAGGTCACTTTATAGCAATGATGTTTATGGCACATATGCAAAAAGCTGGTCATAGACCAATAGCTTTACTTGGTGGAGGAACTGCAATGGTTGGAGACCCATCAGGAAAAACTGATATGAGATCTATGCTTACAAAAGAGCAAATTGAACATAATGTTTCTTGCATAAAGAAGCAAATGGAGAAATTTATAGATTTCTCAGATGATAAAGCTATATTAGTAAATAATGCAGATTGGTTATTAAACTTAAATTATGTTGATTTCTTAAGAGAGGTAGGAGTTCACTTCTCAGTAAATAGAATGTTAACAGCTGAATGCTTCAAGCAAAGATTAGAAAAGGGATTATCATTCTTAGAATTTAACTATATGTTAATGCAAGGATATGATTTCTATGTATTAAATCAAAAATACAACTGTAAAATGGAACTAGGTGGAGATGACCAATGGTCAAATATGATCGCTGGTGTTGAATTAGTTAGAAGAAAAGCTCAAGGTCAAGCTATGGCAATGACTTGTACATTATTAACTAACAGCCAAGGTCAAAAGATGGGTAAAACAGTTGGTGGAGCATTATGGTTAGATCCAGAAAAGACATCGCCATTTGATTTCTATCAATACTGGAGAAATGTAGATGATGCTGATGTTGAGAAATGTTTAGCGTTATTAACATTCTTACCTATGGATGAAGTAAGAAGACTTGGAGCCTTAGAAGGTGCAGAAATAAATAAAGCAAAAGCAATTCTTGCTTATGAGGTAACTAAGCTTGTTCATGGTGAAGAGGAAGCAAACAAAGCTAAATCAGCTGCAGAAGCATTATTTGCTGGTGGAGTTGATATGAGTAATGTTCCAACAGTTACAGTTACAGCTGAAAGCTTTGGAAAAACTGTTCTTGATGTTATTGCTGAAACTAAGATAGTTCCTTCAAAAGCTGAAGGAAGAAGATTAATCCAACAAGGTGGTCTTTCTATAAATGGAGAAAAGGTTACAGAAGTAGCAAGATTATTTACTGAAGAAGATATACAAGATGGAGCAGCTTTAATTAAAAGAGGAAAGAAGAACTACCACAAGATAGTTGTTGAATAATATAATAAAAGGGGCTGTCGCACTAATTATTTAGTGCGACAGCCCCTTTATTTTACTATATATTCGGCAAGGAGTAGCTCAATAATTTTGATTCAGTCATTTTTGAGAAAAGTTTATTATATCCATGTAATATATTCACTTACGGTGAGGGAGTATAAAATATTATAATTGTTTAAACTATATTATGTGGTTATAATATATAGATGTATGAATTTTGACATGAGATAAGGGGGAGTACTATGGCTTTATATGCTATTTCCGATTTACATCTTGCATTAAGTACAGATAAGCCTATGGATATATTTGGTGGCCATTGGATTAACCATGATGAAAAGATAAAGAAAAATTGGACAGATAAAGTAACAGAAGAAGACACAGTATTAATTGCAGGAGATATTTCTTGGTCTATGAAATCTGAGGATAGTAAAGTAGATTTAGAATGGATAAGCAATTTACCAGGTAAAAAAATTATAAGTAAAGGAAATCATGATTATTGGTGGAGTAGTATATCAAAATTAAATGCTATGTATGATAATATGAAATTCGTACAAAATAATTTTTATGTGTATAATGATTATGCCATTTGTGGAACAAGGGGTTGGATTGATCCGAGTAGTGATAAATTTAATTCTAAAGATGCAAAGATATATGCAAGAGAGCAAATAAGAATAAAACTATCATTAGATTCAGCAAAAAAGGCTGGATTTAATAAATTTATTGTAATGATTCATTATCCACCTTTCGGTAATGAAAATGAAGAAACTGAGTTTATGAAAATTTTCAAAGAATATAAAGTTGAAAAAGTTGTTTATGGACACTTACATGGACCATCTAATGTGAAAGCAATAGAAGGGGATATTAATGGAGTAGAATATATAATGACTTCATGTGATTTTATTGATTTTGATCCTATTAAAATATTAGATTAAAGAGATATAAATTAAGATATAAAATATATAGATTATATAGATATTATACTTTTAAAACAAAAATTTGAAATTGCAATTATGTGATTTTTAGTTACAGTTTTTGGTGTTTTTGATATAATGTATTTGTACTAAATATAAGGGTGATGTTTTATGGCAATGCAAAATTGGAAGAGTTTCCTTATGCCTTATGAACAAGCGGTAGATGAGCTTAAGGTTAAACTAAAGAGTATAAGAAAAGAATATAGAAAAAGAAATGAATATTCTCCAATTGAGTTTGTTACAGGAAGAGTTAAGGAAGTTTCAAGTCTTTTAGAGAAAGCAAATAAGTTTGGAATTCCTCTTGATAGAGTAGGACAGGAAATGGAGGATATAGCTGGTATAAGAATAATGTGCCAGTTTGTTGATGATATAGATACAGTTATTGAACTTATTAGAGCAAGACGAGATATGCAAATACTTTATGAAAAAGACTATGTAAGAAATGTTAAACAAAGTGGATATAGAAGTTACCATATGATTATTAAGTATACTGTTTATATGGCAGAAGGGCCAAGGGATATATTAGCGGAGTTTCAAATAAGAACTCTAGCAATGAATTTCTGGGCTACAATAGAGCATTCTTTAAATTATAAGTATAAACAGCATATTCCTAAAGAAATACAAGAAAAATTAAAAGAAGCAGCAGATTCAGCATTTAATTTGGATGAGCAAATGCTAGAAATAAAGGACGAAATAAAAGATGCCCAAAGATTATTTGAGGTTAAGTCAGATATAATAACTAATATAATGAACAATATAATGACTTTAATGTCCATAGGAAAAATAGCAGAAGCAAGTAGATATCAGGTTATGTTAAATAAGCTTGTAGATGAAGGTGAAGTCTGGGAGTTAAATAATCTTTTAAGCAGCATAAAGAAAGATATTATACGCTACAAAGAAAGCGAATAATTGAATAATAGAACTAAATCGCTAAAAGCGACGGCTGGATTAAGTGATTATTAAAAGTTTATATGGAAAAAATAAGAAGTGAAGTT
>NZ_JADNLK010000022.1 GCF_015555905.1 Clostridium sp. D43t1_170807_H7 | reverse complement strand
ATAGCAAGGATTTATCATAAATGTTTTTTTATTTTATTCAGTTGTAAAATTATTCAAGTATTTTTGCACTATTATAGTATATATTAAAAATCCACCATTATTATACAATAACACAATAAGGTGGATTCATATTAAATAATCATTTTTTAGGCTTTTTATAAAATGTGTTTTCTAAAGGTAGCTTAGTTCTAAAAACTCCATCTAACTTATAATATGCACCTTGAACTGCTGGTGCTGTTGGTATACAAGTTATTTCCCCCACCCCCTTAGCTCCATATGCCAATTCTGCATTATTCTTTTCAATTATAATACTTTCTATTTCTGGAACCATAGTTGATCTAAATAATCCTAAAGTTCCAAACTTAGCAGTAGGAATTGATTCTTTTAATGGATAATCCTCAGTTAGTGCATATCCCAATCCCATAACTACTCCACCTTCAATTTGCCCTTGAACATTTAAAGGATTTATAGCTCTTCCAACATCATGGGCTGCAATTATTTTTTTTACCTGACCTTCTTTATTTAAAACAACAACTTGAGTTGCAAAACCATATGCAACATGACTGACTGGATTCTTTTTATTACTTCCCATTTTATCAGTTTTACCATAAAATTCACCATAGAACTCTTTACCATTAAGCTCTTTTAAGCTTTTTGTCTTAAGGGCTTCCTTTAATTTTAAAGCTGCAACTCTTGTAGCTTCTCCAGTAAACAATGTCTGTCTTGATGCTGTTGATGTTCCCGAATCTGGAGTTAACTTAGTATCTGGTTTTATCCATTTAACTTTACTGGCATCTAAGTTCAAAGTTTCACATACTATTTGTGTGATGGTTGTACCTATTCCTTGTCCCATACAAGCTGCTGAAGTTTTTATAATGACAACTTCATCTTTAACTTCTAACATAGTTCTTCCTATATCAGGAAGTCCTACTCCTATTCCCGCATTTTTAAAGGCACATGCTATTCCTACAAATTCATTTTTTTCATATTCATCCTTAACAGCCAATAATGTCTCTTTTAATGCAGTCCCTACATCTGCTATTTGACCATTAGGCAATTCTTGTCCTGGTTCAATTGCATTTCTAAAACGTATCTCCCAAGGAGATATCCCAACAAGTTCTGCAAGTTTATTTATATTAGCTTCATTGGCAAATGCTGATTGTGTTACACCAAACCCTCTGAATGCTCCTCCTGGTGGATTATTAGTATAAACTGCTATACCTTCAACTTCAGAATTTTGATAATTATAAGGACCTGCAGCATGAGTGCAAGCTCTTTGTAATACTGGTCCTCCTAAAGATGCATAAGCTCCTGTGTCTGCAATAATCTTTGCTTTCATAGCTGTTAGTCTTCCATTTTCATCGCATGCTGTTGTAAATTCCATTTTCATTGCATGTCTCTTTGGATGAACCTTTATACTTTCTGCTCTTTTTAAAGTCATCTTTACAGGTTTTCCTGTTAAAAATGCAAGTAATGCTGCTTGATGTTGGCAACTCATGTCTTCTTTTCCACCGAATCCACCACCAACATACTTTGATACTATTCTAACCTTGCTTTCCTGAGCTCCTAATAATGATATAATCTCATGTAAATCATCATAAACAGATTGTGTTCCAGTATAAACAACTAACTCCTCATCTGTAGGTACTGCCAATGCACTTTCCGGTTCTAAAAATGCATGTTCAGTAAAAGGCACAGAATAATTATTAGTTACAACATACTTGGAGTTTTTAATAGCTTCATCAACATTACCTCTTTTTAAAACTTCTCTTGCTAATATGTTTCCACCTTTATGAAGTTCTGGAGCTCCATCTTTAAGAGAATCTTCAGGACAAGTCATAGGTATTAATCTATCATATTCTACTTTAATTAAATTAATTGCCTTTCTTGCTATCTCTTCACTTTCTGCTGCAACTAATGCAATAGTATCTCCTACATATCTTGTTTCTTCTCCTATTGCTATTAAAGCTGGCCAATCTTTTTTTAAATGTCCACAAAATCTATTTCCTGGCACATCCTCAGCTGTTACAACCTTAACTACTCCGTTCAAATTTAAAGCTTCACTATAATCAATATTTTTTATCAATATTCTAGGATACTCTGGTCTAAGTGCAACTCCATAAAGCATTCCATCTACCTTCAAATCATCACAATATCCATCTATAGCTAATACCTTATCTTCTGAATCAATTCTTCCTAAAGGCTCACCAACTAGTCCCTTGTACCCTACTAATGGTATTTCCTTATTTTCTCTTATAATTTCAGCTGTCATTAATATGGCCTCTTCAATCTTTTTATACCCTGTACATCTACATATATTTCCTATAAGTGCTTTTTTTACATCATCCGAAGTTGGAGTTAATGTTTTATTAAATAATCCTGTAGCACTTATAACCATTCCTGGTATACAAAAGCCACACTGAACTGCTCCAACCCGTGTGAATGAATAAGCAAAAGCTTTTTTATACTTCTCATCTAAACCTTCAACTGTAATAACTTCTTTATCCTTAATTTTTTGTCCCTTTAATATGCAAGCCTTAGTTGCTTTTCCATCAACTAACACCATACAAGCTCCACATGCCCCTTCCCCACATCCATTCTTTACCGATATTAACTCTTTCTTGTTTCTTAAAAATTCTATTAAAGACTCATCTTCATCTATACTACATACCTTTCCATTTAGTAAAAATTTGACCATATCCCCTTCTCCTCGCTACCCTAATTATATTGCATTGTTAGGGCATTTTTAGGACATTTAGTTACACAAAGACCACATCCAAAGCATTTACTATTATCTATGTGTAACTTATCTTTTATATCAATCGCCTCATATACACAACTTACTTTACATTGTCCACATTTTATACATTTATCTAAATTAACCTTAGGTGGAATAGAAGTTGTTCTAAATTTTCTTTCCTCTGCCTTCTTATGAGAAATACCTATTATTTCATTTACGTTACTATATCCATGGCTATCTAAAAATTCATTTAACTCTTTAGCAATTTTTCCATAAACACCTGGTCCCTTTAATATAGCTTCAGTACATACTTGTACTGCTCTTGCACCAGCCATTAACATTTCAGCAGCATCTTTTCCTGAGGTAACTCCTCCAACTCCTATAATAGGAATATTAACAACTCTTGATGCATCATATATATTTCTTACAGCTAATGGCCTTATTGGTGATCCTGAAAGCCATCCATAACCTTTTTCACTTCCCATAATCGGATATCCAGTTTCAATATCAATTGCCATACAAGGTCCAAAGGAATTAATCATAACTAATCCGTCTGCTCCTGCATCCTCTAATGCTTTTGCTATACCTTGAATATCGGTATGAGGACTTAACTTCATAAAAACAGGACAATCCAATGCTGATTTTGCAGCCTTCATAGCATTTACTATTGGTCCAATATCTGTTCCAACATAATGTGTAGAAAGTTCTACTGCATCTGCATAAGGTTTAACTAAAGGTGCAACCTTTGAAATTTGATCTGCTGTATATCCCATACTTACTATCATTGGAACTCCAGCTTCCTTTGCTCTCTTATACTCTTTCGCTGCCCATTGTTCTTTTGGTAACTCTGACCATAACTCTGTATTTAAAAAACCTGAATTAGTTTTTGCCATACAAGGTCTTGGTACATCTGCCGGGTTTTCTGATATAGTTTTAGTAACTATTCCTCCAGCTCCCCCTTGTACTGCCTTTACACAAAGTTCTCCATCCTTTGCACCTGGTCCAGCTGCAGTAAAAATCGGATTACTAAATTTCATTCCTAATATATCAATATTTAAACTTGCCATTCCCATATCCCCCCTCTTTATTCTTATTTAAAGTTTCTTCCACAACTTCTCTGCTACTTGTCGTGCTTTCTTATAAATAAGCTCCTCATCAATGTTAACTATTACTCTATCTTTCATTACAACTTTTCCATTAATAACAGTTGTATCAACACTTCTACCTGAAACACCAAATAAAATATGTCCAAAGTAATTATTTTTATCCATAGGAGTCATAGGATTATAGTCTACTACTATAACATCAGCATATGCTCCTTCCTCTAAAACACCTAATGGATTATTATAATATTTTGAAACAATCTCTTTATTATTGTTAAATACCATTTTTGATGTTTCCATAAATCCAACATTAGAATTACACAAATTATGCTTATGAATAATATTTTCAACCTTCATTGATTCAAACATATCACTTGTGTATCCATCTGTTCCCATCCCTATTCTAATGCCTTTCTCTATCATTTTAATTACAGGTGCAACACCTACAGCATTAGCCATATTAGACTCAGGATTGTTAACAACACTAGTATTAGTTTCTTTTAAAATATCTAATTCAGTTTCATTAACATGTATACAATGGGATGCAATAGTCTTTTCACCTAATATTCCATAATCCATTAATCTTTCAACAGTTCTTTTTCCACTATATCTTAAACTATTATTTAAATCCTCAATTCCCTCTGATACATGAATATGATATCCTGCATCAATTCCATCCATAGCTTCTCTACACTTTTCTAAACTTTCATTACTTAAAGTAAATGATGCATGCATTCCAAACATACCTTTAGTCATATCATCTTCTTTTGCATTAGCATATTTTATAAAATCAATATTTTCATTAATTCCTTGTTTAAGTATTCTTTGTCCATCTCTATCTGAAACTTCATAGCAATAACACCCTCTTATACCTAGCTCATCAGCTACATTAGATATTGCAAATAAACTTCCTTCTACCGACATAGGACTTGCATGATGATCAAAAACAGTTGTTACACCATTTTTTATACATTCAATTAAAGTTGTATATGCACTATATCTTATATCTTCTAGTGAAAGCTTTTTATCAATTCTCCACCAGACATTCTTTAAAATATCAGTAAAGGTTTCTGCTGGAGGATTTTTCAAATCTAATCCTCTAGCAAAAGCACTATATATATGATGATGAGTATTTATCATTCCTGGCATTATAAGCTTCTCTTTAGCATCTATAAACTCATCATACTTATTAGCATATTTATATTTAATTTTTGAAGTTTCCCCAACTTCTTTAATCATATTGCCTTCTATAGCTATACATCCATTTTCTATAAAAGTATTATTATTATCATTAGTAATAACTCGTCCATTTCCAATTAAAATCATAATTCCACCTACTTTTTGATATTTTTAATTTTAACTACAATATATTAATTTTACCAAAAATTCTAACTTTAAACAGGTAGGTGCTATTTTTTTATTTTTTAATATTCATTTTTCCAAACAATTTTTCTATACTTATCCGGATCAGTATCGCCTTCTGTACTAAATAGAAGAATCTTTGAACTTGCATCTAAGCCTAATTTTTCTTTTAACTCTGAATACTCTTTATTAGTCATTATTTCATATAACAATCCTAGTGTTACAGCTCCTGACTCACCTGAGACTACCTTCTTATCTCCTTGAATTGGATTTCCAAGTATTCTCATACCATTTGCAGAAATATAATCTGGTGCAGAAATAAACATCTTTGAATGATTTTTAAGAATATCCCACCCAATAATATTTGCCTCACCGCAGGCTAATCCTGCCATAATAGTAGGCATATCACCATCTACAATTCTTAAATTACCATCATTAGCAACAGCAGATTTATAAATACAAGCAGCTTCACTAGCTTCTACAATTGTAGTTATAGGACAATCCTCCTTATATACCGATGCAAAAAATCCTTGAATTGCACCTGCTAAAGACCCAACCCCTGCTTGTATAAATATATGTGTTGGTCTTTCAATTCCAAAATCTTTAAGTTGATTTAATGCCTCTAATCCCATAGTTCCATAACCTTGCATTATCCAAGCTGGAATATCCTCATAACCTTCCCATGCAGTATCTTGAATAATAACCCCATTATGTTCATCTGCATATTTAGCAGCTAACCTAACAGCTTCATCATAATTCATATCAGTTATTGATGCATCAGCACCTTCTTTTCTTATATTCTCAAGTCTAGTTTGAGAAGAACCCTTAGGCATATAAACTACTGATTTTTGCTTTAATTTATTAGCAGTCCACGCTACACCTCTTCCATGATTTCCATCTGTAGCAGTTACAAATGTTATATCACCAAGCTTCTCTCTTACTTCATTAGATATTAACTTTTCATATGGTAATTCAGAAATATCCTTACCTAACTTTTGAGCTAAGTATTTTGCCATAGCAAAAGATCCACCTAATACCTTAAATGCATTTAATCCAAATCTATATGATTCATCCTTAATATATATTCCTCCAACACCTATTTGCTTACTTAAATTATCTAAATTAACTAATGGTGTTTCTTTATATTGTGGAAAACTACTATGAAATTGTTTTGTCTTTTCAATTTCTTCTTTACTTAAAAACTTTAATCTATTTGCATCCTCTACCTTTGGCAAAGTATTTTCTTTCCATTCTATTCTTTCTTTCATATTCACCCACTCTCCCCTTTAAACTCTATCTATTTATATATTTTAGTTCCTGTCTTTCCTTCTATACCATATTTAGCCTTTTCTAATAAAGTAATCAATGAATACCTACCTTCCTTAGATTCTGCAAACTCTATTGCGGCTTCTACCTTAGGCTTCATCGATCCTGGTGCAAAATGCCCTTGACTAACATATTCTCTCATTTCTTTTGTAGTAACTTCATCAAGCCACTTTTCATTTTCTTTTCCAAAGTTTATAGCTACCTTTTCTATCGATGTTAAAATTATAAAGCAATCTGCATCTATAAATTTTGCTAATACACAGCTAGCATAATCCTTATCTATTACTGCACCAACACCTTTTAAGTGATTTCCTTCACTAACTACAGGAATTCCACCACCACCACAAGCTATAACTACTTGCCCACTTTCAACTAAAGCTTTTATAGTTTCAACTTCAACTATTCCAATAGGTTTAGGGGATGCAACGACTCTCCTATAACCTCTACCGCTATCCTCTATTACCTTTTTACCTTCTTTAATTATACTGTCGGCCTCTTCCTTAGTCATAAATGCACCTATAGGTTTAGTTGGATTATCAAAGGCACTATCCTTGGAATCTACTTCAACTTGAGTTATTATTGTTGATACTCCTTTATTTATATTTCTATTTAACAATTCTTCTCTTATCGCATTTTGTAAATCATAGCCTATATATCCTTGGCTCATTGCAACACATACAGACATAGGGCATATTGAATATTTTTTATTTGTTTTATGAAATTCTGTCATAGCACTATTAATCATTCCTACTTGAGGCCCATTTCCATGAGATATAATAACATCATTGCCTTGCTCTATTAAGTCAACTATAGCCTTTGCTGTTGATTTTACAGCTACCATTTGCTCTGCTAGTGTATTACCTAAAGCATTTCCACCTAAAGCAATTACTATTTTTCTTTTCATTTCGACCCCCATTTTCTATAAATATTATCAATAGAGATTTATCTAAGAGCTAAGAGTATATCTTTCTCTTATTTCTTAATCACTCTTTATTGTTTCTTATTTATTCATTAAGCCATTATTTACTTTGGCGTTCTTTTCCTTTATCTTGAAGATTTTTTAAAGTTTCTTGTGGATTCTTAATTTTGCTTAAGAAAATCATTGCTGCAATAACATATGGTTTAAAACTAGCCTCTTTATATAATGATGTTCTATATCTATTAAATACAGAAGCCTCTACTTCCCCTTTTTCACAACTTACTCCCGTTATATCTGCTGGTAAGCAATGTAGATATATTGCCTTACCATCTTTTGTTGTCTTCATTAACTCTTCTGTACATTCCCAATCTTTATATTTTGCATTTTGTGCTAATAATTCCTTTTCTAAATCCTTAATTCCCTCGGTATCTCCCTTTGCATATAAATCAGTACGCTTTTCCATAGCACTAAATGGTGCCCAACTCTTTGGATATACTATATCTGCATCTTTAAATGCTTCTGCCATAGAATTTGTCTTTGTAAATGATCCACCTGACTCTTTTGCATTTTTCACTGCTATTTCTTCTACTTCACTCATTACTTCATATCCTTCTGGATGAGCAAGTACAACATCCATTCCAAATCTAGTTAATAATCCTATTACTCCTTGTGGTACTGATAATGGCTTTCCATATGAAGGAGAATATGCCCAAGTCATAGCAACTTTCTTTCCCTTTAAATTTTCTATTCCGCCAAATTCATTTATCAAATGTAATGTATCTGCCATTACTTGAGTTGGATGATCTATATCACATTGTAAATTAACTAAAGTTGGAATTTGTTCTAAACATCCATCTTTATATCCTTCCCTAACAGCCTTAGAAACTTCTCTCATATATGCATTACCTTTTCCTATATACATGTCATCTCTGATTCCAATTATATCTGACATAAATGAAATCATATTTGCAGTTTCTCTTACTGTTTCCCCATGAGCTATTTGAGATTTTCCTTCATCTAAATCTTGAACTTCAAGTCCAAGTAAATTACAAGCTGATGCAAAACTAAATCTAGTTCTAGTAGAATTATCTCTAAATAATGAAATTCCAAGTCCGCTATCAAATATCTTTGAAGATATATTATTCTTTCTTAATTCTCTTAAAGCTTCAGCAACTGTAAACACAGCTTTTAATTCATCCTTTGACTTCTCCCAAGTTAATAAAAAATCATTATTATACATATCCTTAAAGTTTAATCCATCTAATATTTCAATATATTTATCCATTAATCCCATTTTATATCTCTCCCTTTATTCTCATTATTTTAAAATATTACTGCTTAATATTTATTATTTATTCTTACAGTAAATAGTTGGCATAGCAGCATAAACTGCAGCACATCTTACTAAATCAGCTTTCCAAGTCTTTTCATTTGGTGCATGGGCTTCTTCTTCTTTTCCTGGTCCAAATCCTATACAAGGTATTCCGAATCTACCCATTATAGAAACTCCGTTAGTTGAGAATGTCCATTTATCAACCTTTGGTTCTCCATACATTCCCTTATAGGCTTCAACCATAGCTTTAGTTGCTGGTGCATCTTCTGGAATTACCCATGTCGGGAAATAACAATCTGTTGGATATACAAGTTCTGTATAGCTTGGCCTTTCATATTTATACATTGATACTTCAGCTTTATATTTCTTTACAAATGGTAAATTGCTTACTTCTTCTAAAGCTGATTGATATGTTTCTCCATCTGTTAAACGTCTATCTAATGATATTGCACACATATCTGCAACTGCACAACGTGATGGTGAATTAAAGAATATTTCAGAAACAGTAACAGTTCCCTTTCCTAAGAATTCATCATAATGAAGATTATCATTTAAAACTCTTATTTCTTGAAGTATATCTGCCATTTTATATATGGCATTATCTCCACGTTCCGGAGCAGAACCATGGCAAGAAATTCCCTTAACTTCTACTCTTATTTCCATACGTCCACGTTGACCTCTATAAATATTTCCATTTGTAGGTTCTGTAATTACTACAAATTCAGGCTTTACTTTATCTTCGTTATATATATATTGCCAACATAATCCATCACAATCTTCTTCTTGAACAGTCCCTGTTACTAATACAGTATATTTATCACTTAAAAGGCCTAAATCTTTCATTATTTTAGCTCCATAAGTCGCTGATACAATTCCACCAAGTTGGTCTGATGCTCCACGCCCACCTATCTCTTCTTCTGTTTCATAACCTTTATATGGATCAAAGTCCCAGTTGCTTAATTCTCCAAGTCCAACTGTATCAATATGAGCATCATACCCTATTAATGTTTCTCCAGTTCCCATATATCCTAAAATATTACCCATTCCATCAATCTCAACTTTATCAAATCCTAACATTTCCATTTCTTCAGCAATTCTATTTATAACATCTTTTTCTCCACAACTTTCTCCTGGTATTGCTATTAAGTCCCTTAAGAACTTAGTCATATTCTTTTCATATCCCTCTGCTTGTAATTTAATTGCTTTAAAATCCATAATAGCCTCCCAATACTCCAAACAAAATTTTTATTAAATAATTACACTAATATATATATAGCAATAATAGCGCCAAAATATTTGTTTAATATTACCTTTAATATAAAAAAACTATGCAAAGTAAAAAAAGGTATAAGAAAACCATTTAATAGTTTCCTTATACCTTTTAAACATAAACTTATTAAAACGCCAATACCTTATAATTTTCAAATAATTTAAAGCCTTCTAATAAATCTTTAGTAATTATTATCTCATCATTATTGGTAATCATTACTCCACTAATATTATGCTTTTTCATAAATTCATAAGCCTTATCTTTTCCCATAATAAATAAAGGAGTTGAAAGTGCATCTCCATCTATAGATTCACTACTTACTACTGTTATTGATTTCAAGTCTGATTTTATAGGATAGCCAGTTTTAGGATTTAATATATGACAATATAATTCATCTTTATATATAAATGCTCTTTCATAAGCCCCTGATATCACTCCACAAACTGCAGCTGTTAATACTTTATTTTTCTTATTCATATTATACTTCCTTTTTAAACTTTATAGTTTTAATGGAACAAATACTGTTTCTGTTTCCATTTCATTAATAAATCCACCAATTTTATATACATTATTAAGTAAATCCATATTTATAACTTCATTAGCTCTTCCGCTTGATATCACTTGTCCAGATTTCATTACTATAACATTATCACTATATTTTATAGCTTGATTAATATCATGTAATACCATAACAACTGTTAATTTACTTTCTTCATTTAACTCCTTAACAAGTTCTAATATCTCAACTTGATGATAAATATCTAAATATGTTGTAGGTTCATCTAAAAATAAAATTTCACTTTTTTGTGCTAAGGCCATTGCTATAAAAGCTCTTTGTCTTTCTCCTCCAGACATACTCATAACAGCTTTATCTTTTAACTTTTCAAGACCTGTCCTTTTCATAGCCCATTCAATGATTTCATCATCGCTTTCATTATTTCCTTGGAAATACTTTTTATGAGGAATTCTGCCATAAGACACCAATTCTTTAACAGTAATATCACTAGGAACTGTATTTTGTTGATGAACTGTGGCGATTTCTCTTGCTAATTCTTTTTGCTTTAAAGCCTTTACAGATTTTCCATTAATACTTACTTCTCCAGAAGTAGGCTTGTTCAATCCTGCAAATATACTTAATAGCGTAGATTTACCACTACCATTAGGTCCTAATATAGTCGTTATCTTTCCCTTTTCTATTTCAACACTTAAGTTAGTAATAAAGTTTTTATCTTTATTGTAAGAGAAGTATAAGTCCTTTGCCTTTATCATTACTTTAAGTCACTCCTTCTTAAAAGATATAAGAAAAATGGTGCTCCCAATATAGCAGTTACTACTCCTACTGGTATTTCATTAGGTCTCATGGCCATTCTTCCAACAGTATCAGCAAATAATACTAAGAATCCTCCTACTATTCCGCTACAAGGAATTAAATACTTATGATCAGATCCTATAATAATTCTGCAAACATGTGGTACAACTAATCCAACAAAGGATATAATACCTGCAATTGCAGTTGATATACTAGCTAAAAATACAGCTACAGCAGTAACTATTATCATATATAGATCAGAGTTAAAACCTAAGCTTCTTGCATTTTTACTACCAAGAGCTAATATATTACAAACCTTGCTTAATAGTAATGCTGCAACTATTCCTATAACAGAATAAATTAATAGTATATGTACATTACTCCAATTAACCGTTGCTAGACTTCCCATCATCCACTTTTGAATATTACTTGCTCCAAGCCCTGCACTAACAGTAATCATAGATGAGAACCCACCTAATAATGCATTACATGCTGCACCTGCTAATACAATTCTTATTGGCGATAATCCATTTTTATATGCCATAAAATAAATAATCACACAGCATACTAATCCACCAAAGAATCCAAATATAGGTCTTAAATTAGTTACGCTTGGTATAAATACCATAAAGAAAATTGTAACTACACAAGCCCCTGAAGATATACCTGTTATATATGGATCTGCTAGTGGATTTCTTATTACAGATTGTAATAAAACCCCTGCTATCGCTAAATTTGCTCCAACTAATACAGCTATTATCACTCTCGGCATTCTTAAATCTTTAATAATTCCAATATTTCCATCTGACTGGCCTGAAAACAACCCGCTTATAAGTTCTTTAAATGTTATATTTACACTACCTAACTTTAATGAAATTAATATAGTTGCTAATAACACTATTAAGGATATTACTATAAATGATAATTTAAATTTTTTATCTGAAACTCTCATAATTATTCTCCATTGCCATGAACTATATCACTTAATATCTCTAATCCTTCAATAACCTTAAGGTTTGCACTCATTCCAAAATATTCACTATCTAGGTAAATTACATTTCCTTCTTTTACAGCATTTATATTTTGCCATGCAGAATCACTTGCCATTTCTGCTTGTAATGCTACTTTTGTTTCTTCTGGTAAAGCATGCACCATAACTAAAATCTTTTCTGGATTAAGCATAGCTAAATCTTCTTTATTATAAGTTGTAAATGATGTACTATTATCTTCAATTATGTTTTTTCCACCAACAAGTTCAACTAAACTTCCGATATAAGATTTTGACGTTGCTATCATTGTTGAACCTGGTGCCGCAAATAAAACTAGAACTTCTGGATTTTCTAAAGACTCCGCTTTTTCTTTAACTTCTAATTCCTTTGATTCTATTTCTTCTAATAAGGCCTTAGCTTCCTCATTTTTATCAAATTTTTCTCCTAAATTAGTTATTGCTTCTTTTAATCCATCTAAGCTTTCTAAAGAAATAAATTCACTTGGAATGTTATTTTCTGTAAATAAATTCATATAATCAGACCCTAAAGTATCTACTGATACTACCATTGTTGGATTTAATGATTTAATTATTTCTAAATCCGGACTCATTGGATTTCCAACCTCTACCGCCCCTTTGGTACTTTCTGGCAATTCATATACAGTACTTGGTACTCCTGAAACTTTAACTCCTAATGCATCTAATATTTCTGTTACTGCAACAGATGTAGCAACTACTACCTCTTCCCCGTTACCTATTGCAACAGTTTTATCTTCGCTACTTTCAGAACTACAACTTACCAATCCTAAAGTCATAATCCCTGCTGCTATCATAGATATAATTCTTTTATATTTCATAATGTATAACCTTCCTATAAATCTTTTAAGTTATTTGTTACTTCTTTTTTGCTTTTACAATTACTAATGCTCCAATTGCAACTATAACAACTACTCCAGCTATAATTAAAGCAACATTATTGTTATTTTCTTCTTTGTCTGCTGCTACTGCTAGACTTTCTTCTATTTGAACTTCTTCATTTTCATTTACTACTTCATCTTCTGCTGGCATTTCTTCAACTTCTTCTATTGCCTCTATTAAAGTTAAAGTTTCCATCTTAGGTATAACCTTAAACTCAACATCTCTTTCCATAGGACCAACATAAATAAGTGCATCCATATCTGCATCTACTTTATCAACTTCAACCTTTAATTTAACAGTTCCATCTTCATTGTTTTCTTCTACTAACTCTACTGGAACTTCTCCTCCATTAACCTTCATTCTATAGTTCTCCATATAATCGCTTCCTGAAAAACCAATAGTATAAATTATATGATCTTTTGTAACTTCTACACTCATTGATGGTAAAAGGTAAGTTCTTGACATTGCCATTCCAGTTTCTGATTCATGATAAACATCATTTTCTACTTCATAAATTCCACTTGCAATATTACTTTCTGTTGCATATGTATTCTTAGTTCCTAAAGTTAAGAATATTCCTAAAGCCATTACAGCTACTAAAATTCCTTTAAATTTATTTAATATTTTCATTTTTATCTTCTCCTTAATTGTTAAACCTAAATTAGGAGGCAAATAAATAGCTTTCCTATTTTATTTACCCCCTCATATAATTTTATTAATACTTTATATTACTTTCTTTTTTTTGCTAAAACAACTCCTGCAGATGTTAAAAGCATTCCTAAACCTGCAACTGCTCCTGAACCAATAGGTGCTCCTGTTTCTGGTAATGTATCTACTGTGTATTCTTTAATGAATGTTAAAGTATCTTTTAATAATGTAACACCAAATTCAACTTCTCTAGACATTGGTACTACATAAGTTTTAACTTTTATGCTATCGCTTAAACTTGAAACTGCAAATCTAACATTTGTTGTATCTCCACTTGTACTCTTAGTTACAGTAACTTTTTTACCATTTACATAAATTTCATGGTTTTGCATGAATTCTGCTCCAGTGAAAGTTAAAGTAACATAGTATTTACCATCTATTTCTTCAACTTTAGAAGTAGAGTTTAAATATTTTCTAGCCATTGTTCTTCCAGTTTCACTTTCATGAGTTACACTATTTTGAATAGAATATAATTTACCTTTAGTTATCTTTGTTTCTTCAGTAGTTGTTGTATTTCCACTTGTTCCATTAGTTGTGCTACCAGTTGTTGAACCACTTGTTGTACCACCTGTTACTCCTCCAGTTGTTCCTCCATTATTAGTTGTCCCATCTGTAACTAATGTTAATGTATCTTCTAATATATCAACTCCGAATTCAACATTGCTTCCCATCATAGTAACATAAGCAGAAACTTTTATTGAATCTTCTAAGCTTCCAACAGCAAATCTTAAACTAACAATCTCACCATTTACTGATTTAGTTGCCTCTACTTTTGCTCCATTAACGTATACTGTATGATTATTCATCATTGTTGATCCCATAGGTGTAAATGTTAATGTAACATATTTTTTCCCGTTTACATCTTCAACTTTTAATGCTTCTTCTAAAGCTTTTCTTGCCATACTAAGCCCTGTCTCACTATCATGAGTTACGTTATTTTTACCTGTATAAACCTTAGCTCCTTGTTCTTCGGTTACTCCACTATTTGAACCGCCGTTATTAGAACCATTATTATTTGAACCACCATTGTTTGAACCTTCGTTTCCAGTGTTTCCACCGTTATTTTCATCACCTGGCTTGTTTGTTTCACCGTTATTGCCTGAATCTTGTGAAGAATCATCTTCTTTATATTCAGTTAATTCTCCTTCATGTAATAACTCAATATCAACTGTATGTATTTTCCCTGGGAAAATAAACTCTGGAAGATTCTCATCATGATAAGTTAAATTAACATTAATTCTTGTATATAATACATCTATTGATTCAATATCAAAACTTATTGATCCATCTTCATTTTTTGTTAAGTTAACCTTTTCTCCATCTACTATTATTTCATTTGTTGATTGTACAGTTTTTAATCCAGCTTCATTATATTTCATAGTTACAGTAATTTTTCCATCTTTAACTGTTACAATAGAATTTGCATCTATATAATTTCTTATTGCACTCTCACTATCTGTTCCTACTTTTAATGCCTTGTTAGCTATTTTATATATTCCATTAGCTAAAACATTATCTTGATTTTCATTGTCGCTACCTGAATCATTAGAAGAGTCCTTTACTAATTCACCTTCATGTAGTAAATCAACATCAACTGCATGCATTCCTCCTGGTGCAATAAACTCCGGAATCATAGCATTATAATATGTTAAGTTAATTTTTACTCTTGTATATAAAGTATCTATTGAACTTATTTCAAAACTTATTGAACCATCTTCATTGTTCTTAAATTCAATTTCTTGTCCGTCAACAGTTATTGAATTTGTTGATTTTACAGTTTCTAATCCATTTTCATTATACTTCATAGTTACTGTTATTTTTCCATCTTTAACTGTTACAATAGAATTTGTATCTATATAATTTCTTATTGCACTATTATTATCCGTTCCTTTTTGTAAAGTTTTATTTGTTATTTTATATGTTCCATCAGCTAAGACATTTCCTTGGTTTTCCCCTTCACTAGCTATAGTCTCAACTACTGTAGCTCCAACAGCTTGTACACTATTTCCTAATACTATTGTTGATACCATTAAAGCTGCTAACATCTTACAAAGTTTCTTTCTTAACATAACCATATTCCTCCTAAGTATATTTCTAAAATTTATTTATCTCTTCTAATTGACATATTAATAATTATATTCGATAATTATTGATATTGATTCTCATTTACTTTAAGATGATATCATATATCTTCTTAATATGTTTTAACAATATTTATATTTTTTTTAACAATATTTTTATATTTTAAAAACATTAAAAAATTTTAAGGGAAGGATACTAAAATTAATGATTTCAAATATATTAACTAATTTCTTCAACTACCTTACTATTCCAATATTAGTTTTAAACTATAAATTTGAAACTATATTTGCTTATAATCATGATTCAAAAATAAATAATTCTTTTTATACTTCTAAAGCTATAGAGGAACTTAAGAAATCTGATTTTTGCTCTAATACTTTTTCGTTTAATATAAATACTGATATAGCTTTTACTTGTATTAGATTTAATCATTATGACAATACTAAAATATCTCTATTACTAGGACCATATATAATTAATGAAAATCCTAATGATACTAATGCTATTAATACACTAACAGAAGATGGATTGCAAAATATTATTAAATTACACTCTTACATTATCCATAATCATATTTGTAGTAATAAATCAAATATGATTAACTCTCCTGTTGTAAATCATGCTATTAAATATATTGAAAAAAATTATGCTAATGAAATATCAATAGATGATGTTTGTAAACAATTAAACGTAAATAAATGCTATTTTTGTAGCATATTCAAAAAAGAATCTGGCTCAACATTTATAAACTATTTAAACAACTATAGAATAGAAAAAAGCAAAGAACTATTAAAAAAACCTAATATATCTCTACTTGATGTTTCACTTTCTGTAGGATATAACAATCAAAGTTATTTTAGTACAGTATTTAAAAAAATCACCTCAAAAACTCCATTAGAATTTAGAGATGAATATCTAAAAAATAAAAACTAGAAAAATCAACTACCTTCTATTTACTTTATAGAAGATAGTTGATTTTTTTAACTTATTATTCTTATTTTAAATTTATTATTTCCTTATTTTCGATTCCTATAAAATCATCAATTTTTTTATCTTTATAAAACCAATATACAAATCCAAAAGTTAAGCAAGTAATAATTGTAACTATTATTCCTCCCTCTGGCCCAAAAGCTCCTCCATTTATTATATTATTAGTTACATTTTCTACCTTATATAATCCATTAACACTTATTCCACTTACTCCAAATCCCCAAATATACCCCTGAAAATAATTCCATGTTATATGATATCCTATTGGCATCCAAATATTTTTAGACTTCATAAACATATATGCAAATAACACACCAACTAAAAATAAATTAATAAATGACAATACATCTATTCCATTATTACCTAAATGTAATGCCGCAAATATTAATGCTGGTCCAATTAATATAAACCACTTATTTCTTGTTTGCTTTAATACAGACATAATATATCCTCTAGATAATATCTCTTCTCCAAAGCCAACAAATATAAAACCTATTAATCCATATAATAAAGATATGGATATCTGTGGTTTACTAATAGGATTTATTAGCTTAACGTTTCCTATAGCTATTATAATTATAGCTACCATACTCATTGTAATTGCCCCTAATACTAATCCTATAACTAACTCTTTATAACCTTTTTTAATAGATGTTATACCCATCTTATTAATTTTCTTTTTTTCAAATAGCTTCCATATAATAATACAAGATATAATAAGTAAAATATTACTTATGGAAGTACTAATTTGAAAAATTAATTCATATTCTGCCGTAGATTCTATGTTAAAATTCATCAAAGAATCAGCATTTCCTTTAATTAAAAAAATAATACCAATTATTACTCCTATTAACATAGATGCTCCAAATGTCAAAGCACATGAAAGTAAAAATACTAAAAGTATTTTCCATCCACTTCTTACCTCGTTATACTTGTTTTTAAATATCATTTTTCCCCCTCCTTATCTTTCCAGTTATATTTTACCACATTTTTCTTATTTTTTTATTGTTATATCTAACAAACTTATATCTAGTATAAAGTATTATTTTGCCATTAACTCATTTATTATTATAATAAATACTCTATGATTACATAATTTAAATTAGTTATTTTTAAAGCAAAACAAAAAAAATGCTACTAAGATACCTTTTCTTATTAGCATTTTATTCATATAACTTTATTCAATTTTATGTCCTGTATTTTCAATACAACTTCTTATCTCTTGTTCTGTTGCTGGCTTATTATAAATTACCTCAACACTTCCACGTGCCATATCTACACAAACATTATTTACACCATCTATTTTTTCAAGTGCATTTTTAATTTGCGTTTTCATATTTTCATTTGCAATACCATTTACCATATAATGTTCTCTTTCCATTAATACTTCTCCTTTTATCAAAATTACATAGATAGTATTCTCAAAAAACATTATTATTATTAAATAAATTTTTTTTATTTTATACTCATTAATTCACTTCTTATTTCATTTAGATTATTAAAACTTTTATAGGCACTACTTAAAATCTTTTCATCGGCTTTTTTCAAGTCAACAACATGAAAAGGAAGCATACCAGCGTTAAATGCAGCCTCTATTCCTGCACTTGAATCTTCAATTACAATACATTGTTCTGGCCTTATACTTAACTTATCTGCAGCCTTTAAAAATATATCAGGATTCGGTTTAGTTTCCCTTACCTCATCCCTACACACTATATCATGAAAAAAGCTCTCAATATTAGCTTGTTTTAATTGTTTAAAGGCCCTTTCAGAAAGAGCCGATGTTGCTAATGCAATTTTAAAATTATTTTCTTTTAAGTATTCTAAAATCTCACATACCCCTGGCTTTAAAGGAACACCTTTTTCTATTTCTTTAGCTAAATTTTCATCTTTTTCTATATACATATCATCTATTGGTAAATCACTTCCAAAATTACTTAAAAATACTTTCTTGACATTTTCACGACCAGTACCTAATACTGATGCATATATTTCTTTTGTCATTTTATATCCATACTTTTCAAAAACCTCTGACCATACCTTTAAATATACCATTTCAGTATCAAATATTACTCCATCCATATCAAATATTACAGCTTTTATTTTATCAATTTCTAAATTCATCTAACTATTGCCACCCTCTATTTACTATTATCTTCTACAAATTTTAGTAATAATTTATTTATACTAAATTATATCATAATTTAAATATACACTCTTTCTCCATATTATTTTCTAGATAATATACATAAAAACATATGCTTTTGCCAGTAAATTTAACATATTTTATAGAAGAAGCTCCACTACTAAAATTTTAGTGGAGCTTCTTCTATATATATATATCTGACAATTCTGTTTTTGTTTTATATCTTATATTTTTCATTTCTTCTATCATGTTTATTTCATGAGAATCTTTTTTTTCAAACTCTTTGCAAATATCACTTTTATTTTCACTGATTTCCTTAGGCAATCTAACCGTAAACTTTGTTCCCTTATTAATTTCAGATTCAACTATAATCTCACCATTATGTAGTTCTACTAAAGATTTAGTTATTGATAACCCTATTCCACTACCTTCATTTTTTCTATTTAAACCATTATCAACCTGCATAAACTTATCAAATATATTAAGCTTATCCTCCTCTGCTATTCCTATTCCATTATCTTCGACAATAATCTCTAAGTATTTATTTAAAGAGTTTATCGTTACATAAATACTTTCATTATCATTTGAAAACTTAATTGCATTGGATACTAAATTTAAAATAACTCTTTCAATTTTACTAACATCAACTTTCATTATCACTACTTCTTCATTTGTATCAAAAATTAAATTTAAATTTTTCTTTTCTGCATATGGAATTACAGCCATTACTAATTCCTCTGTTAAACTAACTATATTAATATTATCTAAATTTAATTTTAAATCATTTAATTCAGCCTTTTCTACATCTATCATATTATTTATTAATCTAATTAATCTATAGCAATTATTCTTTACTATATTAATGGTATTAGCCTCTTTATCTTTTTCATACCTATTACTCTCCATAAGTTGCGCTGCACATAATATTACATTTATTGGCGTCTTAAGCTCATGACTTATATTTGCTATAAAATGAGCTTTAAGTTTATTGGCTTCTTCTGCTTTATTCTTTGCATTTATTATTTCTTTTTCATATTTTCCCTTATAGTATATATATTTTATTAATACTAATATTAAAAGTATTAATATAGTAAATATAATAGTAAGTACAATAAATACCGTTTTATATTGTCTAATCATATCCATCAGATTATTAATTATTCGTGAATTTTGGGGCAATTTTTTTATTTTTATATTAAAATTTTTCAATACATTATAATCAAATATATATTCATTAGCATCTTCACCATCACTATATAATTCTTCTTCATCTATCCCCTCTAATAATCCTAATACTATTTCTGCTGCTTTTTTCCCTTGATTAAAATGATTAATCACCTTACCGCCAACACTTCCAGTACCGATACTATACTCTAATACACTATATACTGGAATTCTCCGGTTTATTTCTGCTATTAATTTATTTATATCTAAAGTTTTTATCCATTCTCCACTTCTGAAATCATTAGGATAAAGTGAAATTATAACACTATTATTTTTTATATTCTTTATAGTCTCGTTAAATTCATCTATAGTTAATTCACTTGTGATTATTTTATCAAAATTTAAGTCAGAATGACTATTAACAATATTTTCATAAAACACTTCGCCAATATCATTTAGAAAAATTATATTTTCTGTTTCAGGGTGAAATTCTTTAATTAGCTTTAAATTTTCTTCTATAGATTCTATTTCTCGCACTCCTGAAACTTTTTCATATTTAAAAGCTTCTTCTAGTAGCTCTTCCTTTTGAATCCCTAAAAATGATATTGGAATATCTTTAAATATATCATTTCTATATCTTAAGCAAAATTCTAATGCTTCGTCATCTCCTACTATTATGCCATCATAACTTTCATAGTTCTCAAAACTAGATTTTAGTAAATTATAAAATTTCTCTTCATTTTCTCTATTATAATATCCATTTAGATCCATATATTCAACTCTTAAATTAACGTTATTTTCAAATCCAGCCTTTATCCCGTCAACTTGATCCGCAAAAGATATAAAATTTGAATTATATGAACTAATAAATAAGACACTTAACTTTTCCTCTTCATATTCATTTGCATAAACAATATTGTTACATAATGTAATATAAGTAATTATTAAAATACTTATTAAAACCCTTAATCTCCATCGTATCTTCTTCATCCCTTATCTCCTGTTCATTAAATCTCCATACCAATATTATACTATTTTTAATTCCATTTTTGTACTTTTTTCCTATCTTTTTATTAATATTTTTCTTCATATTTTATACTTTTTACTTCCTGTACACTCCACATTGCCTATTAGAATGGCCTCTATAAATTATATTACTATAAAAACTTATCATATCTTTTATTCTTTCATTTAATCAATTTTCCTTTATGATATTCAAATATGACATTTCAACTTTTAGTATTTTTTTTGCATTTTTTTCCTTGATTTCTCATTTAATACTATTGCTTTCTATTATATTTAATCTTTTTCTTGTTTTCTCCTATTATTTACATTTAATTCTATTTTATCATGAAAATAATGTAATAATATTTGTGATTAAATGTTTTTACATTATTTTCTATTTAATATAAAATATGTATATACAATACTTTTTATATTTCTGCTATTTTTTTATAGCAAGAGATTTATTAAATAAAAATTTGATGAATAGGAGGGTAATTTAACCTTATGAGTTGCTGGACTGTTTTAAGAATAACACCAACTAGAAATATTGATAAAATTAACGAAGCTTATGTTGAATTAAGTAATTCTATATCTGAAAATAATAAAGATGCTGAAGAATTAGAGTTAGCATATAATAAAGCTATATCTTTAGCTACTGCATCTATTGGAGATTTAAATATAGCTTTATTAAATAATTCTAATTTCGATATTTTATCTGCTTTAATAAATTCATCCATAGATGATACAGCTATAGATTCAGTAGATAAATTTATTAATAAATTAAATGAAATCTATACTAATCCTAGCTTGAGATTTACTAAGGATTCTTGGATTAATTTACTAACATTGCCTATTTTAAAAGACCCTTCTATCAACCAAAAGTTAGAAATAGAATTTATTAAGTATATATATACACATAAATATCTTCCTACAAATATTTATAATTTATTAAATTCTAGATTCAATTGGACTAGCAGAGAAATTGAATTAAAAACTAATATTTCAAGTGAAATAGTTGATTTTATAATAAATGAGATAAATAATCCATTGCCTTTAACTTATAATTATTTATCAAATATTAATGCAGATCAGTTAGATGAATATCTTTCTCTTAGAGAAAAAGCTTATTTATCTCTAAACTCTACTAAAGAAGAAACTGATAAAAGCTACTTATTTGACGCCTATTCTATATATACAAAAGATTTAGACTTATTAAAACTATTAGGAACCTATTATCTTAATAAAAATGATAATCTTATGGCCTTAAATTACTTTAGAGAAGCTATTAACATAAATTCTAACGATATGTTTTGTCTTTCAAATTTTGGACATTTACTAGCAAAAACTAATCAATATTCAAATGCAATCTATTATCTAGAAAAATATATTAAAAAGTTAAAAAATACACTTGATTTGGATCGCATTATAGATTTAGCCCACTGTTATCATCATTCATATGATTTACAAAAAGCTAAAGACTTATATACATTAATAATTAAATTAAGGCCTTGGGATATTTCAACAAAAGCTGAACTAGATACTATTAAGAATAAACTTTCTAATGATTCAGTATCTTTACCTTTAACAATTCCAATTTATAAAAAATATCTTAATCCATATATTGAACCATTTATGAATAAATTGAAAGAAATCTATAACAACTTCTCATTTAGAATAGATGAGAAAAGCTGGGAAGAATTATTTTCTTTACCTATAGCTTCAAATGAAATACTATTTTATTTAGTAGAACAAAATATTATAGAATTTATAACTAATAATAAAAATATTCCTAAAAATATTTTTACATTACTGAATGATAAATTTAACTGGCTATCTAGACATGATGAATTAATATCAATTTATCCTACTTTAAAAATTGATTATTTATTTGATAGATTATCTTTTAATGAAACATTAAGCTACGATTCTATAAAAGATATTAATTCTAATGTATTAGAAGAATATATAGAACTTCGTTCAATGGCTTATGATTTAGTTGCTAGTGGATCAAATGATGCAGAGTATTACTTAAATAAAGCTTTAAGTTTATACGATAAGGATTTTGAATTATATAAATTATTTGGTCAATATTATTCAAATAATAAATCTTATGACGTTGCAATTACAAATTTTAAGCTGGTTCTTTCTTTTAAAGATGACGATTATTACTCTATTTGTAGTTTAGCTTTATTACTAACTAAAATAGAAAATTATCAAGAAGCCCTTTACTATTTAAATAAAAGTGTTAATACTACTGCAGGTAGTATGTTGCTTGATAATGAAGATTTTTTAACTAAATATGCAATTAGCTTTTATTATACAAATGATTTAACTAATGCGAAAAAATACTTCAAAAAATTATCTAAGCTTAATTCAAAGCTTACATTTGTAAATCTTTATTTAAAGAATATAAACTATAGATTATCAGGTAAGAAGAAATCACCTATTCCAGTAGATGTTATTACAAATCCTGATTATTATAAATCTAAAACAAAAACTAAATTAATAGATATTATCTCAAAACTTAAACAAACTATTTATAGCTAGATTAAATGCGGTGATGACGAAAATTAATGATATTACCTCTGGGAATATTATTAATTTTTCTTTATTACTGGATTTTAAGCTAAAAGATATAATTTTCTTCGTATTCTCCTTAGAAATTAATTTGTAGGGACTATTGAAATAATACTAGCCATTTTTAATTATAAGTATATAATATATATTATGACATTTTTTTAAGCGAGGTGATTATTATCACTATTGAACAAATACAGTATTTTTGGGCTGTAAAAAAATATAATGGCTTTTCAACTGCAGCCAATGAACTTTGTATCTCTCAATCATCTTTATCAAAACAAATTAAAGCTTTAGAGAAAGAACTTGATACTACATTGTTTGATAGAAATTCAAGAGTAACGTCATTAACTGAAGCAGGGGAAGACTTCTACATATATGCCTTAAAGTTTTTAGATGATTATAATAATATTATTCAAGCAATGCGTAAACATTCTTCATCTAAAAACTGCACATTAAACATTGGAACAATTGCTGTTTTAACACAATACGGATTAACCTCAACAATTGCATCATTTAAAAATAATTATTCTAAAATCTTATCTTTTCTGTTTGAATAAACATATCATCTCTATTGTGTTCTTCTATATAATGAAAAATTTCATGTGCTAATAAAATTTCCTCTATATTTACATTGTTAAATAGCTCTTGAAGATTTTCTTTATCTATTAAATCTATTGCTTTATCAACACTATCTTTAAAAATAGTGACTTTATTAGGATTAACAAATTGTGCAAATATAATATGACCTCCTCCATTAGGTCTTTGAGGATAATCAACTTTAATTCCTAAATTTTTTGTAATTTTATATACATTTATACTTCCATTTTCTTCCCTTATCTTTTTTGCATATTCTCTCCCACATAAATTAGCCTTTTTTATTAGCTCCAGTTTTTCTTCTTTACTACTGTACCATTATTTCTTTGTACCTTAATAAATCCTTTTTTATCTAAAATACGAATCAATTCTTTTCCCTTTATCTCTGCATCAAAAACATAAAAATTATTAGTTTTATCTTTTAGATTAACATCTTTTATATCTACATTCATATCCTTTGCAGCTAACTCTTTAGCTTCTTCTTCTGTACATTCCTTTAATAAATCCATTGCTTTAGCTTCTGCTGCTCCTGTTGCAATTGCAATAAGCTTAGATGTAGTATTATCAATTTCAATATGTATATCCACACTAGATGGATCTGCTCCATTTTCTATTACTCTAGTCATAACTTCACTTCTAATATTTTTCACATCTTGAGGTGTTGGATTAGGTATCACTCTTTCAACAGATTCTCTTATCATAGAAAGCGCAACTCCTATAGAAGAAATTACTTCTGCAACCATTATTTCATCGCTCATATCATCTACTCCAAAAGCTCTAGATGTTACAAGTACTTGAACCCCCAATTTTTTCAATTCATTAATTTTACTTTCTATATTCTTAATAGTTAAATCTCTTTTATTAATTATACTATTAGATATTTTTATAACTCTTCCTGTTCCTAAATCTATATCTTTTAATGAACTCTCTTCTTCTTCTTTATAGCTATCATAGGAACTATTATAGCAACTAATAATTGAACTGCTAAAGCTACAAATCCCCATCTTAAGTATGTTGAATCATAGAAATATGCTTGCTCTCCATTTGGTCCTAAGTAGAATGCTTGATATTGGTTAAATATAACTGGATTTATATATAAACCAGCTCCAATTGATAATAAGAATGATATAATTGCTGTAACCTTAGGAATACCTAATGATAATAATATTGGAAGTACAATTACTCCGATAGCAACAACTGCTCCTGCTCCAAACATACTTGAAAATACTGCTGTTGTAACTATAGCTAAAAGTGTAGAAGTAACAATAGGCTTATCTCCACCAAATTCTACTATCTTTTTAATCATAGTAGATGCTATACCTGTTTCTAGCATTATTCTACCAAACCATGCTCCAAATATGAAGTTTACAAGAACTCCACCCCATCCTTCAGGGCCTCCCTGATTAACGTATTAATTCGTTAATTTATTAATTAACAATGTTATTTAAATTTTTTAGTAGTGCATTGCTAATATAAATTTTATAAAGACAACCTTTTAATAATATAAGTTTCTCATAATATTAGCAATGCCTAACTAAATTTTAATTAATATCTTTTTCTATACTCTTCTAATATATCATCCATTACTTTTATAACGTGTGCTGCACTTTCTAAGTCAGCTGGAGATTTCTCTTTTCCTCTTGCTAGGAATTGAACATCAATATATGTTTCATGTACTTCTGGACGTAAATTGCATCTTTCAGTAGTTTGTACATCAAGTACTTGTAAAATCATATTATCGCCATCTAATTCATATCTTCCTGGTTCCATTGCTACTAAATCATTTTCTTTAAGGTAATTTATAGCTTTTTGGATAGCCATTGGATAGCTTGATATATTTTCATTACACTTTATATTTCCGAAAATCATTTTATAACTCCTCTAAAATTAGTGTCTAAATCCATCCTCGTTTTTATTGTTATTTTTTCTACAATTTTCTACAAGGTTTTACACACAAACTTTACATTTGTTATATTACAGACAATCAAACCCACTTTTAATTCATTTTAGGAATGATATTATTCCTTTTTTGAATAGTATTATTAAATCTAATTATAAACTTTGTTATTTTTTTATCACTTTCTATAGTTATTTCAATGAGTTAGCATAGTTTTAATCTATTAATTTTATTCATAGAAGTTGTTAATAATTTTCATTAAAAATATTAATAATTTATAAACCCTACTAAAAAAATATCTTTTGCATATCTTTCTATTAATATTTTTATACAAAAAAGTGACATCTCCATATACTCCTATATAGAGATGTCACTTTTTCATTTTATTGACTACTTTTCTCTTTATAATTCATTACACACTCTTTGCAAATACAAGCTTTTCCTCGTAAATTTTCAGGTATTTGATCTCTTAATTCTTTAGGAACCTCAATTTTCTCACACCAACAGCTTCCATGTGATAACCCTTTCTCATATGCACAATTATTGGGTTTTCCACAAATAGGGCAAATACTTTTATTAACTTCCATTATATTTACCTTCCTTTTTAACTTATTTTTATTTTGCATCAAATATAACATATTCCCTATTTTCATTATAAATATAATGCTATTTTTTTAATTTATAGGTAATACTATGGAATAATCATTTTTAAACTTTTCATTTCTAATATTTTTCTCGTAAAGTTTTTTATTTTCTTCCACTGGTTTCAATGTTGTATAAACTGCAGACCCATCTCTACTACTAATATTCCACTCTTCATTTAATCCATCCATTTTATATAAATAAGTTATACTACCTATTCGAGCATAATCAGGAAGAAAATATTGAATTGCTATATTATTTTCATCGTAATTAAGTTCTATGTTATCGCCATCACTTATGAATAATTCTCTATTTATCCATAAGTTATCTAAAACTACTTTATCTACTTTAGGGTAAACGTCTCTTTTTCAATATTAAACTTATTTAATCCTACTTCAGTTCCTATCCAAAGGTTTCCTTTTTCATCTCCTTGAATACAATTTATAGAATCATAACTTAATGAATTTTCTTCTGAAGTTGATAAATAATTTTTAATTACACCTTCAGTTTTATGAAACTTTATTAATCCTCCTTCTTTTCCCCCAGCTAACCAAAGAATATTTTCATCACTTTCATCTTGAAAAATATCAAATACTTTATAGTTAGTAATACCTTTTTCAATAAAATTTTCTCTATAATTAACTATCACATTATTTTCTCTACTATATCTATAAAGTCCTTGTTCACTTGCAATCCATACATATTTGTCATCATTTAATATTTTTAAACCTTCATTGAAAAATAGATTTGGAGTTATTTCTTCATAAGGATATGATATTATTTCTTTTGTGTTTTTATTAAATATACTAACCCCCTTATTCGTCCCTACCCATAGCACCCCACTTCTATCTTCATATAAACACCTTATTGAGTTACTTATTAAATAGTCTGGCCCTTCGTTATAAATTTTTGTTTCATTAGTACTTGCTATATATCTTATTAATCCACTTCCGCATAAGTATCTAAATCTATAATAGATATTCCATCCCTAGTAGATACCCATAACTCCCCTGATTCATTCTCATCTATATCTGTTATGTAATTATTAGTTATGCTTTTATAAGTTCCATCTGAATAGTATTTTATAAATTTATTATTTTTCTCATCATACCTATTAAGACCATTTGTAGTACCAACCCACATAGTATCCTTACTATCTCTATATATTGAGGTTATCATATAATCAGATAAAATATCTTCTGACTCTTTATTTGATTCTATTCTTATTACTTTATCCTCATTTCTATTAATAATATTTAATCCAGAATCAGTTCCAACCCATATGTTACCATAGCTGTCTTCATTTATACTTGTTATGCAAGTTGAAGTAAGACTTTTTTTATTATTTTTTTCATAATTATATTGAACTACTATATTTCCATTGTATTGATTTAATCCATCTTCAGTACCTATCCACATATATCCTATTTAGTCTTGATAAATATAAGTTATAAGATCACTTGTTAACCCATCCTTTGAGGATAAACTATTAAAATTTATTTTATCTAATTCAGCTACTGAACTATTATAAAAATTAATCTTACTAGAAAATGCTAAAGTATTCCCACTTAACAAAACAGTAAATATAACCATAAATAATATGATCTTTTTACCCATTTTTTTGATTTCGCTCCTAAATTCATCATTTATTCTCTTTAATCCTTATAATCTTTACATCAAAATACAAATTATCAATTAATATAACTTATTGATTACTTTAATAATAATAACAAAAAACAAGACATTTAATGTCTTGTTTCTAGAATTTAACAAATTCTGTTTTATATTACCTTTAAATTCTTTTTATTATCTATATAACTAACTATATTATTATCATAACTTTTATTAAGAATTTTAACATTATATATTTCATTTATTAATATAAGATTATATTCTTCACTATAACAATATAAACATAATCCTTCTTTTCTTAAAACATATGAAATTGGAATTATAACTGATTTTCCTTTTCTTGTTTCTATCTCTATAAAGCATTTATTATCTAAAGCTTTATCAATTTCCTTGCAAATTTCATTTTTAGTATCAAATTTTTCTTCATATAAATCTACTATGAATCTTTCTTTAAACTTACTTAAAATTTCAGAACACTTCTCATTCTCTACTACTCTAAATTTGTCAATTAAAAATGATTTATCTATATTCTTACTTATATTTTCACCGATATATAATGCTAAAATTAGCTCTTCATAATCATTATATGTTAACATTTGTCGTCTTATTACATAGTCTTCATCTATCTCAACACCCCCATTTTTCCCCCTATGAATTATTATAGGAATGCCTAATACCGATAGTTTATCTAGATCTCTTTTTATAGTCCTTGTAGATACATTATAAATTCTTGAAAGTTCACTAATCGTAACTTTAGAACTACTTCTCAAGAGGTAAAATACAATATCTAATAATCTCATTATTTTTACCTTTCATTTTTTCAATTCTACTGTGCTTATTTATTATTTTTTAACCACATAATAGCACAATATGTATGCATAGCTGCTCCTGTAACTAATATATCTTCATTAAATACTACTTTTTCATTATGCATTGGTTCACCGTATAAAGGATTTTCTTGTTTTATACCAGCACCTAACATAAGATAAACACTTGGAACTTCATATGAGTAAGATGCAAAATCCTCTGAACCCATTCCTCCTCCTTCAAATAAGCACACAGCTTTTTCTCCTACTAAATCCTTCACATAAGATGTAAGCTCTTTAGCTAAATCAGTATCATTAGCTAATGGTGGTACTGATGATAATTCTATTAATTTAGCCTCTCCTCTAAACATTTTAGCAGTAGATTCAACTATATCTTTAATTCTGTTAAATATGAATTCTCCAACTTCTTTATCTAAACTTCTTATAGTACCTTCCATAATAACTTCTCCTGGTATTATGTTTGGTGCTTCTCCTCCTACAAACTTTCCTATAGTTACAACTGCAGGCTTTGTAGCTGATATTTCTCTAGCTATTATTTCTTGTAAAGATATATATATATGAGCTGCTATATTAATTGGATCTACTCCAAGTTCAGGCATTGCTCCATGACATCCTGTTCCATTTACAACTATTCTAAATCTATTACAGCCTGCTATACTAGTTCCTAAACCACATAATATAAGATTTGAAGGTGTTCCAGAATGTACATGCATTGCCATTGCTGCATCAACTTTAGGATTTTCAAGTACTCCTGCTTCTAACATTTTTTTTGCTCCAGTAAACCCTTCTTCATCTGGTTGGAATACTAACTTAATAGTTCCTTCTATTTCATCTTGATTTTCTTTAAGTAACTTTGCAGCTCCTAGAAGCATTGCTGTATGCATATCATGTCCACAAGAGTGCATACAACCATTATTTGATTTAAAATCGCATTCAGTAGCTTCCTCCATTGGAAGTGCATCCATATCAGCTCTTAATAAAAATGTTTTTCCTACTTTATTTCCTTCTATTGTAGCAACTATACCACTTTCACATATTTCTTTTGGATCATATCCAAACTCTCTTAGCTTCTCCATTACATAAGCTTTTGTTTTAGGTAATTCTGCACCTACTTCAGGATTTTCGTGAATAGTTCTTCTATAACTTATAATATCATCTTTTATTAATTTGGCTTGTTCTATAAATTTATTCATATCCATACCTCATTTACTTTTAAATTAACTTTAAATTTTATTTATTTTTATGAATTAATTCACTTTTAATTTATATAGTATTCTCTAAATAAGACATCTATAGTCTAGTTTTTTTTATTTAAAAAATTTTAACAAAATCAAAAATTATATTACCTTAAATTTTTAAATTCATTATGACATACCTTCTTAATTTTTATAAATACAATATTGTATCGTTACAAAGCTTCTAAAATTGATTTTCCCAAATTCTTCTTTTATAATTAATATTTAAAGGATGTGAAAAGAATGATGGGATTTAATCAAAAAAAAATAGCTCTTATAAATGATATAACAGGTTTTGGTAGATGTTCCATAGCCGTTTCATTGCCTATTATTTCAGCACTTAAAGTTCAATGTTGTTTCATACCAACAGCTATACTTTCAAACCACACTGGATTTAATAACTTCTTTTTTGAAGATTATACTCCTAAAATGAAAGAATATATTAATAATTGGGAAATCCTTGGATTAAACTTTGATGGAATATGCACAGGCTTTTTAGGTTCTAAAGAACAAATTAAGATAGTAATAGACTTTTTAGATAAATTTAAAACTGATAATAATATAGTTTTAATAGACCCTGTTATGGGCGACTATGGCAAGCTTTATTCTACTTATACAGATGAAATGTGCAAAGAAATGCAAAACCTAATTAAATATGCAGATGTATTAACACCTAACCTTACTGAACTTTGTAGATTATTAGATTTATCTTATCCTGCTGATACTCCGACACACGAAGAATTATATTTATTATGTGAAAGATTATCTCTTCAGGGTCCAAGTAAAATAGTAATTACTGGCTTACAAAGACAAGGAGCAATAGAAAATTTTATATTTGAAATTAATAAACCTTATAAAATTATAGATGTTGAAAAAATAGGGGAAGACCGTTCAGGAACTGGTGATGTTTTCTCTTCTATTGTATCTGCTAGTCTTGTTAAAGGTGAAGATTTTGCAGATGCAGTAAAAAAAGCAACAGATTTTATTAGTAAATCATTAAAATTTACTACTGATTTAAACTTACCAGATAACTATGGTGTTTGCTTTGAAGAATTCTTAACTGAATTAAAATAATATAAAAGGATGGGGTAATATGGTTATTCTATATACTAGTGATAATGGAAATTTTATAAGCTTAAAAAATATAACAATCGAAGAAATGGAATCTAATGGTATAAAGAAAAATATATATGTAAATTTGACTAACCGTTGTCCATGTGCATGTACATTTTGTTTAAGACAAACTAAAAAAATGCTTGAATCTAATAGTCTATGGTTGGAAAAAGAACCAACAGTAGATGAAGTAATTAGTGAGTTTGAATCTATTGATATTAATCTTTACGATGAAATTATATTCTGTGGGTTTGGAGAACCAACTGAAAGATTAGATGCAATAATTGAAGTTTCTAAATATATAAAAGATAGAAACCCAAAAATTCCAATTAGAATTAATACTAATGGTCTTGGAGATTTAATTAATAAAAAAGATATTGCACCTTTACTAAAAGGATTAATTGATACAGTTTCTATAAGCCTTAATGCACCAACAGCTAAAGAATTTTATGAAATAACTAAGAGTAAGTTTGGAATTGAATCTTATGATGCCATGAAAAAATTCGCTGTATCATGTAAGTCTTATATTCCTAATGTTGTATTCACTGTTGTTGATTGTATTGGTGAGGAAGATATTAAAGCAAGTCAAAGAGTATGTGATGATTTAGGAATAAAACTAAGAGTTAGAGCTTTTGAATAAAATATAAATAAAAAAAGCTATATCTAAATTTAAAATTTAATTTTAGATATAGCTTCTTAATTTACTCTGCAGTTGATATTTTATATCTAAATGATTTGTTGGCTCATCTAATATTAAACATTGTGGCTGTTGTGCTAAAGCTCTTGCAAGATTAATAGATATATAATTCTAAATTTATGCAAATCTGTACCTAATGTAATTGATACTTCATCTCCTAATAACATTAAATTTAATGTCCTATATTGAGTAATAAAAAATATTGTTCCTAAAATTATAACTGGTAATATAATGATTATTTCATTCCATTTAGCTCCTGCTAAACTCCCCATTAACCAAAAAGTTACAGTTTTCAGCTTTTGTGAGTCATCTGATATATAGACTAAAAAACTTGAAAAAGAACTACAAACGGAGCTTAATGCCATTCCTGCCAAAAGTAGCTTTATAGAGTTACTTCTTCCCCCTATATTAGATATTTACCTCTTCAACTGGAATATTTTCATCTCCCATGTCCATATAAGAAACAAAAATACAATCTGGATTTAGCTTAATTAAATCTCCTGCTCCTATATTTCCACCTTCAGGATTTAAAACCTCTGCTCCTAATTTTGTTACCATATCCCCTGCTAAAGTTTTAGAACCATATGTATATATTTCATCATCATAAAACTCTATTACCATAGCACTTTGTTTTTCTTCATTACTTACTTTTGAAGAAACTTCATTAACAGTAAACTCTTCTAAATAATTCACCTTACTAAAAGCTTCTTTGTATTCATCTTTTACGTCATGATCAAGGACTGCAGCTGCAACTATTCTATCCTCTAGTCCTAATGCTAGCATAGTTTCAATTGAATTTTGATAAATAGCTACTACCTTTTCTGGTGCCTTATCGAAAGTTATTTCAACAGGTTCTTTCGAATAATTATAAGTTGTTATAGTTACTGGGTAATGTGAGTCATTATTTTCTTGAGACTGTAAATTTGAATCTACATCTCCTTACTCTTGATTGCTTGTCCCACAAGAAACAAGTCCTAAGATAAGCATTGTGCTTAATAGAATTGCTGTTAAGTTTTTGAATTTTTTCATCTTTGTCTCCCTTTATCTGTTTATATTTGTTTATTTCAATATAAAGATATAAGGATACTCTTACTTGTTTGATATTTAATTTTTATTAATATCACTCTTTTACCGAAGAGTATCGATATTATAATACTGGCAAGTCTCCTGACTTATAGATCATCACGTTATTTCTCCTTCTCAAGCATATATGCTCAATGGATTACTTTGAAATACCATTCCCTAAATACAGTAGCGGCACTGTGTAGGACTTTCACCTAACTTCCTTTTTAATAAAAATAGATATTTCTATATATCTATTTCTAACCAATATTATTTTATTATCGTTATATTTAACAACTAACTAAGTATATCTAAATATATTAAATTTGTCCATATCCAACTGTAAAATTATAGTATTTAAAAACACTATAATTTTACAACTTAATTTTAAATTTTATAATCTTATTATATAAATTTTTATTTTAGTTCTATTCTTTCTAAATCATAGGGAACAAATACTTGTCCATCATAAACAGATTTTGCTTCTTCACTATAAAGCTTTTTACGCTCTGGAAGCTTCTTATCTTCTGTATGATATAAAACTAAATTTTCTACATTAAGTTCCTTTGCAAGTTTTCCTGCCTCAATAGGCGTACTATGATTTTTTTCATAAGGCTTAAATATTTCTCTATCTGCGTATAAACAAAATGCTTCTGAAAGCAACCAATTACAGTTTTCAACATATACTTTAGAAATCTCCTTATAAGGCTCATCACCAAGACAAACTAATGTCTTTTTATTTGGAAGAACTGCCTTAAATCCAAATTGTTTATCCTTAGTTGATTCTATATCAAAAAATTCTATATTCATTCCTATAACATCTATTTTATCTCCATGACATACTTCACAAATATTAATACCATTACCAACAAATTTTAATAATTTTTTAGTTAACATTATATTACTTAAAGTATTTAATATATTAACAACTTCATTATGTCCGTATATATTAAATTCACCCTCATATTTTCCTTCATTCATTAATGATGCATACTTTCTTATTATCCATATTGCTCCAATTATATGATCTGTATGTCCATGTGTAACAAACATACCTTTAATATTTTTATAATCAATTTCAGCTTTTTCTAATTGGGCTAATATTCCGTTTCCACCACCTGCATCTACTAAGAAATACTCGTTATTATTTCTTAATGCAAAACAAGTATTATAACATTTTGTTACCATTGCAGAACCTGTTCCTAACATAATCAATTCCATATTCATACTATGTACCTCTTTCTAGTAAAAATTTTCTTATATCTATCTTACATAAATATATAATAAATAAAAAGTTAATTTTTCAAAGTTATGTTAATTCTATAAATATCAAATATTACTTCATACAAAAATTCACCATAATTTTATGGTGAATTTCCACTAAATTATACAGTTAATAAATCTTCTATTTCTTCCATATTATTTGATGTTATAACTAATATATCATCTGGAAGAATTACTGTATTTCCATTAGGAACTATTACTTCCCCTCTTCTTTTTATCATAACTATAAGAACATCATCAGGAATATTGGCATCTTTTATGGCTCTATTAATTAAACTACTTTTTTTCTCAACAGAAACCTCTGTTAATGTGGTACTCTTTTCTTCTTTATATTCATTGAAATGTTTAAGCTTATTTCCTGATAATACCAATATATCTCCTGGTAAAATTTCTGTAGATCCATTTGGTACAAATACATCGCCATTTCTCTTTATCATTACCACAAGAATATCTTCAGGTATATTAGCATCCATTATTGTTTTATTAGCTATAATATTATGCTCATCGATTGTAAACTCTATAAGCCTTGTACTCTTATCTTCTTTATAATCATTAAAAGTCTTTAAAACAGACTCCTCATTATCTATTAAATCTAATTTTTTAGCTAATCTTGGAATAACTGTACCTTGTACAGCCACTGAAAATAATGCTATAAAAAATATTATATGAAAAATATCATTATTTATTGCAACTCCATATGTTTCAGCAAATATTGCAAAAACTATTGATGCCGCACCTCTTATCCCTACCCATGATACAAAAACTTTTTCTTTTATAGGTGTCTTAAACCAATATAAAATACTAAATATTGCAACTGGCCTTGCTACAAAAATCATAAATAGTGAAATTGATATTCCCTTAACCATAACTGATGGTATCTTAGATGGAAATGCCACTAATCCAAGTAAAAAGAATAACATAATTTGCATAATCCATGATATTCCATCAAAAAATTGAAATATACTTTTCTTATGTGGTATCTTTGCATTTCCTATTATAATACCTGTAATATAGACACTTAAATATCCATTTCCTGAAAAATATTCACTTAATGAATAAGATAACACTGCTATAGCAGTTACAAAGATTGGATAAAACCCTTCTATTTCAAATTTAGCATGCCTCAATAAATAAATAGATAATTTAGCTAAAACAACTGAAACTACTATTCCTACTATAACTTGCTTTATTATCATTGGGATTATATTACCATATCCCCCACCAGCCATTAACCCTAATATTATTACTGTAAGCATATATGCACATGGATCATTACTACCACTTTCTAACTCTAACATAGATGCAATTGATCCTCTCAAATTTAACTGCTGAGATCTTAATATTGCAAATACAGATGCTGCATCTGTAGACCCAACAATTGATCCTATAAGTAATCCTTCTAACAATGTTGTTTTAAATACAAAAAAACAAAATAATCCTGTTAATAGTGCTGTAAAAACAACCCCTAATGTTGACATAAAAATTGATTGTATTGCAACTGGTTTAGCCATACTCCAATTAGTACCAAATCCTCCATAAAACATTATAAATATCAATGCTATGGTACTTATTTTACTAGCCAATTGATAATCATTAAAGTATATTCCAACAAGTCCATCAGATCCAAATAACATTCCAAATACTATAAATACTAAAAGAATTGGTACCCCAAACTTATATAATATTTTAGTAGAAGTTATACACATTAATAATACTAATCCGCAAATAATCATTACTTTTATCATATATTACCCCCTTCATAAAATTCTCATATTTACTACCCTTCTTTTTTATAATATTCATCATTTTATTTATCTGAGTATAAAATTTTTTAAATTTTAAAAATTAACTTATTCTCTTACATTGAATATAATATTTTTATAATAATTTAATTAGGAGCATTTTTTTAATGAGCAAAAATAATTATAATTATTTCACAAATAACAATAACAATCTAAATTCTCCTTATTCAGATTATGAATTTTCTCCTTTTTCTTATGAATTTCTAAATTCACGCTCTGAATTGCCACCTGGCGGAAATTTCCCTGGAGGCTTTCCTGTTTTACCCGGCTTTCCTAATTTACCCGGAAGCAACTTCCCTGGCGGTTCACCAGGTCAACCTAACATGCCAAAATCTCCTCCACCTAACTATATTCCTAGTAAAAAGGATAAAGGAGTTCAAAACTTTTCATCATCTAAAGATACAAAAGCAGTTAGCCCTAATTCAATAAGATTTTGTCTTTTTAAATATACTTATATATGGGAAGTTAGTGGTAGAAGCTATTGGACATTCTTACTTAATGTAGATAGACGCTCTGTATCAGGTTTTAGATGGCTTGGCTTTTCTTGGGTTTACTTTGGATTAGATTTAAGAAGAATAGACTCATTTATATGTTATAGATCGGATGATATTTGTGAAGAGTGTGAAAACTTAAGAGATAATAGTTTGCCATTAGAAAGTAGTAAAAAAGAATATTCTATAAATGGAACTAAAAATATTTATACTAAAACATTGGCCTCTATAGATATTCCCGAAGTCAAAGAAGATTATATAATAGAAACTATAGGATATATAGATGATGATAAACTTGAATCAGGAATTCCATGCTTAAAATATAGAAATACTAACTATAGCATTACTTTAGATATAAGTTATCCAGATACTTATAATGAATCTTTAAAGTCTAAAATAAATGAAATGGCTAATAATGCAAGTAATGTTGCTATAAATACTATCACTTCATTTAGAAGTAGTGATTCTTATTTAAATCCTTTAGAAAAATTTAATGCTTCTGTTTCATTAATACCTGAAGCGCTCATTCAATTTTCTGTTAAATTTAATAACTTATTAAATGAATTTAATGAATATAAAAGAAATGATTTGGATGTTACCTATTCAATAAAAGAAGAAAAAATAACTACTAACTGGAAACCATATACTTACTACACACCTTTACCTTATTAAAAATTAGTACATTAAATAAAAATTGCTATTTTACCTTTGGTGAAAGATAAAATAGCAATTTTTTATATCTACATAATATCAAATTTAATGTCTTCGTGCAAAGTCTACGAATACAAATTTATCTGGTCTGTGCCTTGATTCCGTATATTGAAATAAACTTGTATCATCTAAATATGTGTAGCTTTTTACTACTACTATCATATCAAAGCCTTTCATATCTAGATATTTTTTATCTTCTTCAGTTACATTTTGCACTGTTATTTCCTTCTTAGCATATGCAATTTTTAATCCTAATACATCTTCTACATATTCATATAAGGAATTCTTACATACATCATATGTAAGATTGTCTACAAACCTTTTAATCATATAATCTTTATCTAAAATTACCTTTTCTCCATCAAAGGATCTTGTTCTAATAATCTTCCACACCTTTTCATCCTCAGTAATTTCCAATCCTCTTGCTATATTTTTTTGGGGATATATGCAATCCAAAAACTCAACAAAAGTTTCTATATTACTAGTAGACTTTTGAGCAATTTCTTTAAAACTAACCACACCTGATACTGGGAAGTTAAATTTGTTTATATCTAATACAAAAGATCCTTTTCCTTTAGTCTTTTGTATATATCCATTTTGCTCTAACATATTTAAAGATTTTCTAACAGTATCCCTAGATACATTATATTGATCCATTAGTTCCTTTTCTGATGGTAACTTATCATTACTTTGATATTCTTTACTTTCTATTTTATTTACTATAATGTTATATATATTTAAATACTTTTTATCCATTTATATCACCATAGTAATTTTATCATATAAATATGCTATTTCTCAATATAATAAACTATTGATTCATATGGTCTAAGAGTCATTTCCTTATTTAATTTAACTTCATTAGAGTAGTTAGATATTAATACCTTAACATTATTATTTTCTAATAATTGAGATGGAATATCTATCTTTGCCTCTTCTCCATAGAAATTATTTAAAACAACTAATGTCTTATTTTCATAATTTCTAGTATATCCAAGTACTTTATTATTATCTTCTAAGATCATATTAAAATTACCCTTTGAAATAACATCATATTCTTTTCTTAATGATATTAATTTCTTATAATGATAGAATATAGATTCCTTGTCTTTAAGAGCATTTTCTGCATTTATTTCTTTATAAGATTTTGCTACTGGTATCCATGGTGTTCCAGTTGTAAATCCGGCATTTTCTTCACTATTCCATTGAATCGGAGTTCTTGAATTATCTCTTGATTTTGATCTTAAAATTTCTACAATATCAGCTTCTGATTCACCTTGCTCTTTTAATATATTATAATAATTTATTGACTCAACATCTCTATACTCTTCTATTGTATCAAAGTAAGGATTAGTCATTCCAAATTCTTCACCTTGATAAATATATGGTGTTCCTCTCATCATATGAATAGTTGTGGCTAACATTTTACCACTTTCATTATGATATTTTTTATCATTTCCAAATCTTGATATTGCTCTAGGTTGGTCATGGTTACACCAGAATACAGCACTCCATGTAAGTATATCATTGCAAGTACTGCTGAACCTTGAGCAATATTTGATAAAGCAATCATCGGCCATAATAATGTACCACCAACTTGTGACATTAATTGAAGATCAATAGCATTTGTCATATGATGTAAACCAGTAATAACTAATGGTGCATAAACAAATCCAAATACACCTGCAAATAACCAACTAAATGATGATGTTAACCCTGAATATACTACAGTTGAAATCATATCCCCAATTTTCCAGCCTATAGGACCAAGTACTGTATGTGCAATAAGTACTGATGGTACTAATGCAAAGAATGGTACTATTATCATAGAAATAGCTGCTGGTGATATTTTTCTAAAGAATCTCTCTAAATAAACTAATACAAATCCTGCTAAAATTGCTGGAATAAGTGGTGAAAATATTTCTGCTAAATTTGCCATAAGTCTTTGAATAAAAGTCATATTTGATTTTGCTGCATCTTTTGCATCTTCTTTACTCGTTCCTTCTACTCCAGACACCTTTACAAAATCGTTATAAAAATCTGTTACTGTATTCCCTATAATTACTTGGAATTGTCCAGCTTGAATAAATGTACCTTTTACAGACTTTATTTTTTCAATCTCTTCTTTATTTGCTTTAGCTGTATCTTTTAATACAAATCTCATACGTGTTACACAGTGTGTAACTGCAGCAATATTTTCTCTTCCTCCTACACATTCAAGCAATCTTTTTGATTCATCAATATACTTTCCCATCGCTTTTCCTCCTTATTCAAAACTTGTACGTACATCTCATGTTATGCTTTAATAATAACTTGTACGTATATGTTTGTCAACAAATTTCTGAAATAGTTTTCACAGTTGATTTTATCCTTTCCTATTTATTGAAAAAAAATCTACTTTGGAAGTAAGGTACTCTCTTACTTCCAAAGTAGATTTATACTAATAAATATATCTAATCCTATCTCAATTTTCCCATTGATATCTGTATGCCCTATAGCATTTTTTATTATATTGCTTAAAGCTTCCTCTATCCATTTCCTATCATGATACAAAAACACTTCTTTATCAGATTTAAAATCTAATCTATTTTTTCAATATATTCACAATTTATATATATATGATTTAAGAAAATTAATAATCTTTCATACAATGGATTTACTTTCTCTCCATACTTTTTCTCTAAATTATCACCAATTTCTTTAACAGTTTTATCACCATCTATTTGTAAAAATACTTCACTACTAATTTCATCAAGGGTAATTTCCTTATATAAAGGAATTTTAAATTTTAACTTTCTGAAAAACTTTTGAATCTTATGATCCTGTTTTTCAAGCACTGTAACTATTCCATTATCGTCAACCTTATACTCAACATTATCACAAATTCTAAATTTTAAACTTAAAATCTCCTCATTATCTTTCATGATTCTTCACCTTTGACATCATAATAGGAACTGTAGTAGCTATAACTAAGACTATTAACAATAATATTCCCATCATGTTGCTAGCGGCAAATCCACTTGGAACTCTTGGCTTTATTAATCCTGTTACTTGTAATATAATTCCTACTAATCCTATAATAGAACCCCCTGCAACAAGTCCTGATGAAAGGCTTATTCCATTTGCAACTTTAACTTCCTTTTCTTCTTCACTCTTACTCATTTTTTCAATAAATACACGTATTAATGCTCCAACTAAAATAATTGTAGTTGTAGCTATAGGTAAGTAAAATCCTATTGCAATTGTCATTATTGGTAAATCTAACAAGAATAAAAATAAGGCCATAACAATACCAACTATAATCATTGGCCATGGTAAGTTTCCTGACATTATACCTGAAGTTAATGTAGACATTAAATTTGCTTGTGGTAATGCAAACGGCGCATCTGCTCCAGTAATTCTTAATTGACTAGAAAGTATTAATATTGTTCCTGTAGTAACAATAACACCTATAATACTTGCTATTGCAAAATAATTTTGCATTTCTTTCTTACTTCCACCTATAACATAAGTTACTTTTTGTGATTGGCTATATCCACCTGCTACTGATATTGCTACAACCATAAATGCTGCAAATAAAAGTAATGATTTATTATCTGCTTGCCCTTTCCATCCCATTATTACAAATACTAATGTTAGTATTACTAAGGAAGCAATTGTCATTCCTGAAACAGGAAGATTTGATGTTCCGATTGTACCTGTTAAACGCCCAGCAACTATTACAAATAATAATGATAATATTAATGAAACTATTGCAGATACTATTGCCATTAAAATACTTTGTGAAATAAAAAATCCTGCTAGGAATGCTATTACAACACCTGCTAAAAGTATTATCATTTCACCTGAACTTTTTTCTGTATTTCCCTCTTTACGTGATTTTGCTTTTAATGTTTCTCTTATAGAAACAACTATAGTTGGTATAAGTTTAAGTGCACCTATTATACCACCACAAAGCATCATACCTGCGCCTATATATTTAACATAACTTCCTGTTATAGCATTTACATCCATTTGGTGAATAAGAATTGATGTATCATTCCAGCTCCTAACATTGCTCTCTGCCATATCAGTAAAATAACCTATTAATGGTGCAATACCAAAATTAGATAATATTGATCCTGCAAGCATAGTTATAGAAACTTCTAATCCAACTATAAATCCTATTCCTAATAAAAGTGGATTTACCTCAATAGAAAATTTCCATTTATAAAATTTACTTCCTACATAAGTAATCGTATTGTTAATTATATTTAAAAATGATCCTGTTAAGACATTAATAATACCACTTATTCCAAAACCTATACCCATGAACTTAATAGCATCTCCGCCACCTTCTGATGCTACTAATGTTTCAGATATTGCCATTGATTCTGGATACATTAGCTTTCCATGTTCTTCAACTATTAGATAGTTATAAACTAATGATAAAGCTCCTATTCCAAATAATGCTCCACCTATTCCTACACTTATACCTTCTAAGAAAGTAAAATCACTTCCTATTAAGATAATTGCAGGTAAAACATATATCATACCACTTGCTATTGATTCTCCACCACTTGACATTCCTTGTGTTATATTTTTTCCAAGTATACCTTTATCCTTTGCAAATATTCCTATAAACATTGAACCAATTATTGCCCCTGGTATTCCTGCTGCCACTGTCAATCCTGACTTCATTCCTGAATAAGCAGTTGATGCTGCAAATATAACAGCTAATATTATTCCAATTATCATTACAGCAATATTAGTTCCTTTTTTTGATTTATCAGTTATATATGGAACATAATCTTTTCCGTGTACACCACCATAAGCATCTTTAGATAATTTGTTCTTCATAATATAATCTCCTTCCTTTGTTTTATTACTGCAATATAGTTAGTATATGCATTTTATTTTTTTACATAATTGGAGATTATATTTTTATTGTAAAGATTCCTATCATACTATTCTTATGGCCTTTTTAATCTTCTACAATATTCTTAACCGCAGGACTATCTATCAAATTTCCCTTATAATCAAACCTTGATCCATGACATGGACAATCCCATGTTAATTCATCCGCATTCCAATGAAGTTCACAACCTAAATGGGAACATTTTGTTGAGACTGTAAATATCTGTCCACCATCATTTTTATATACTCCTACCTTTTGTCCATCATACTCAACAATTCCTCCATGTCCATTTTTAATATGTTCAATTTCGCTACTTGGAATATATACCTTCTGTGCAATAAAGTTTTTAGCTGTTGTAGCCATATCTTTAGCAACATTTTTAATAGATAATGATAAATCAAATCTATGTGGCGAAAATATTTCTGAAAAATCATTTTCCTGTTGTGTTATTAAGTCAGATATTATCATAGCTGATACCATTGAACTAGTCATTCCCCATTTATTAAAACCTGTAGCTACATATATATTAGGTGTGTTATCGGAGTACTGTCCTATATAAGGTATACCATCTATAGTAATGCAATCCTGAGCTGACCAATAGTATTTTTCTACTGATTCTGGATAGAGCTTTTTAGCCGCTTTTCTTAATTTATCATAACTTCCTCCAGTTTCATTTTCTCCAGTTCTTTGACCTTCTCCTCCAAATAGTAATAGTCCATTATAATCTCTAAATGAATATCCATTACTCTCATAATCTATATACATTCCATCAACTTTTTGTGCATTTTCTAAAGCTATAACATAGGATCTTTCTTGATGCATTTTCATAAAATAAAATCCTGGTACATTTATTATTGGATAATGTGTAGCTACTACTATCTCATTAGCTACTATCTTTCCTTTATTTGTTTCTACAATATTATCTTCTACCTTTATTGCCTTAGTATTCTCATATATTTTTAATTCTTTTGTAATATCTACTAAAAACTTTAATGGATTAAATTGTGCTTGATTATTAAACTTAACAGCGCCTTTGATATCTAAAGGAAGATTTATCTTATCTACAAACTCTGCATCTATTCCTACTCTCTTTGCTGCTTCTACTTCTTTTTTAATTGAATCCACTTCATTTAGTGAGTAAACAAAAGCCGGAACTTCTTCAAAATCACAATCTATTCTTCTTTCTTCAATAATCTCCTTGTATTTTTTTATAGCAAGTTCATTTGCCTTTGCATATTGCCTAGCCTTTTCCTCTCCAAACTCATTTATTAACTTATCATATATTAGATAATGTTGTGATGTTATTTTTGCAGTAGTATTTTTTGTATTTCCGCTTGTAATTTTATCTTTTTCTATTAATACTACATCCCTCCCCCTTTGACTTAAAATATAACCTGTTAATATTCCTGCTATTCCAGCACCAATAACTAATACATCTACCTTTATATCTCCATTTAATTCTTCTCTTTTACCAAAATTACAACTTTCACTCCATACTGATTTCATCATATCACCTCCATTATATTGTTTCACTTTTATAAATCTGTATGCAGTTATATTTTCTTATTTTTATATATCAATATTTCTAATTCCTTTAATAAGAATAACAAAAAAACCGCATCATTATCTATGATACGGTTCACTGTAAGCAATCCTAAATATCTTAATAAAAATCTAATTTTATAATTAAAAATATTTTTCTTTATTTAACTTTAATGATATCTTATATTAACTTATAATCAATACTTATAGTATCTCCACTATTCATATTCTTCACCTTAACTTCCCCTTTCCCAACTTCCTCTTCACCAATTAAAATTACATTGCTAACACCTAATTTATTAGCATAATTCATTTTCTTCTTTAGTGAATCCTCTTCAAAATATATATTTGCTTTATAACCTTTCCCTTGTAAATTCTTTAATACTTCTCCACAATACTCTATTGTCTCTCCAATAGGTAATATTAAATAATCTATCTTATTTTCTATATTATATTTATCTATAAATCCAATTTCCTTTAATACAAAAAATAACCTAGTAACTCCAATGGAAATACCTACTCCTGGTAAAACATTATCAGTATATTTCTCTGCTAAATTATCATATCTTCCTCCAGAGCAAATAGAGCCATAACTTTCATTACCTACTAATATTGTTTCAAAAACAGTTCCAGTATAATAATCTAAACCTCTTATAATCTTTAAATTTATTTTAAATTCATCATCATTTACCCCTAATATTCCCAACATTAAATTTACTTTTTTTAGTTCCCTTAATCCTTCAATGAAATATTCATTTTTAATATTAAGATTAAAAAGATTTTCTAATACTTTTTCATTAGAACCACTAATATCTAATATATTATTAAGATACTCACTTTTTTCACTACCTATAAGATTTTCTAACTCACTAGTAAATACTTCTTTTCCTATTTTGTCATACTTATCAATTAGTATCATTACCTCATTAACATTTTCTATTTTTAATTCACTTAATATACCTTTTAATATTTTTCTATTACTTATTTGAAATTTATAATTAGTTAATCCTATTGCTTTAAACGCTTTAGATGCTAAGCTTATAACCCATGCATCATTATCTATACTTAATTTTCCTTTACCAATAACATCAATATCACATTGATAAAACTCTCTATATCTTCCTTTTTGATTTCGTTCTCCTCTATATACTTTTCCTATCTGATATCTTTTAAATGGAAAAACTAAATCATTATAATATTGAGCCACATATCTAGCAAAAGGCACTGTTAAATCAAATCTTAATGCTAAATTGTTTTTTCCCTTTTGAAAACTATAAACTTGTTTTTCTGTTTCTCCTCCACTTTTTGCAAGTAATACTTCTGATTTTTCTATTATTGGTGTATCTATAGCCAAACATCCATTATCTTCGTATACCCTTGTTATTTTAGATACTATATCATTAAATATTTGCTGCTCCTTTGGTAATAACTCCATGAATCCTGGTAATATACTTGGTTTTATAATATTTCTTTTCATAATTAATTCACTCCTAAAATAATTTTTATACAAAAAAGCCATGCAGGCATATATCCCACATGGCTATAAATAAATTATGATTCCACTTAATTTATCATTACCAGAGATACAAGCCTACACTGATAGACTTGTATCTGTCTTTAAACAGACCAAGTCTCTAGTAATGATGATGCACTTTGTTTTGTTTGCTTATATTAAGTGTTTTCATAATCTTCCTCCTAAAATAAATTAGTTAGTGTAAAGTTTTTTACACTACTTTTCTTTTAAAATCTTTATATATCAAGGTTTCGCAAGTTTTTTTGTATAAAAAAACAACGACCCCCTAATTTCATGTTAAAATTGAATCTCTAACCAAACAAATTTAACCCTGAAAGGATGTCGTTATTATGGATTCAATTATAACTTATTTACTATCATATAATCAATACTTGTAAATGTCAATATATTTTTGTATAAAAATTGGAAAATAATTATGTACAATAATTAGAATTTACATTTTAGTCAAA
>NZ_JADNLK010000021.1 GCF_015555905.1 Clostridium sp. D43t1_170807_H7 | reverse complement strand
ATAGCAAGGATTTATCATAAATGTTTTTTTATTTTATTCAGTTGTAAAATTATTCAAGTATTTTTGCACTATTATAGAAATTAATATTAAATTGTAAAAAAGAGTAAGAGTTAAATTTTCTTACTCTTTTTTACTTATACTAAAGCTAATATATTTAAATCCAGGTGAAAATTTTATGAAAATAAAGTTTATACAACGAAAATTATTTTTATAAAATTTATATTTACAAAAATAATTTTTATTGGTATATTTTTAGTAAGAGATATATTAATGTAAGGATGTGTTAGTGTGGAAAATTTAAAGTCAGTTATGAATATAATTTGTTCAGAATATAATAACTTTTTTGAGGCAGAAAAAAAAATAGCTGATTATATTCTAGCTAATAAAACAAAAGTAATTGAAATGACGATCTCTGAATTAGCTGAAAATGCTGGAACTAGTGAAGCAACAATTACAAGGTTTTGTAAAAAATGCAATATGAAAGGGTTTCATCATTTAAAAATAACATTAGCACAAGAAATTGTTGACTCTGAAAAAGAAGGTTTCACCATTTCGGGTAGTGTTAGTGAAAATAATATTAAAGATTCTCTTAATAATATTTTAGCTAATAAAATTGAAGAGTTAAAACAAACAATTTCAATGATTAATGAGGAAGAATTAAGAGAAATATTAAGCATATTAAAAAATGCAAAAATAGTTCAATTTGTAGCAGTTGGAAATACAATACCTATTGCGTTAGATGGATGTTATAAGTTAAATCAAATTGGAATTCCCGCTGTCACTAATACTATTTGGGAAACTCAAATTGCATATACATATAATTTATCAAAAGATGATGTTGTTATAGTTATTTCAAATTCCGGTGCATCAAAGAAATTAATTGATGTTGTCGAAATAGCTTCAGAAAAGGGAGCCACTACTATAGGAATAACTAATAGTGCTAATTCTCCATTGGCAAAGATTTGTAATTATCATATTAAAACATCAACTAGAGAAAAATTATTTTTATCCGAATATTATTTTTCTAGAATATCAGCTATGACTGTAATTGAAATATTATATCTTTTCTTAACAGTTGGAAAAGATGATGTTTATGCTAATATAAGCAGACATGCTCAATCTATTGCAGATGAAAAAATATAAATTGATGTTGAATTTAATAAAAAAATATTGTTGATATTTCTAATTTTAATAATAATCTAAAAAATAATAGGGATTCTAGATACTTCACTATTTTATAATATAGCTACAAAAGCACTAGTAGTTGGCTAAAATAGAGTAAAATTAATAGAAAGTAAAAGGTAGGTTGTATATTATGAATAAGAATTTTAAGATATTAAGTAACGGGGTAAAAATGCCTTCTATTGGATTTGGAACATATAAATCTGGAAGTGATGAAGAAACTGCTAAGATTATAAAATATGCTTTAAAGATAGGGTATAGGCAAATTGATACTGCTTCTTTTTATGTAAATGAGGTTGGCATTGGAAATGGAATAAAGGAAAGTGGAATCAATAGAGAAGATATTTTTCTTGTTACCAAGCTTTGGAATGATGATCATGGATATGATAAAACTATTGAAGCATTTAATAAATCTTTAGAAAGATTACAAGTGGATTATATCGATTTATATCTTATACATTGGCCAAATAAATTAAACTCTGAAACTTGGAAAGCATTTGAACATCTTTATAAAACAGGTAAAGTAAAATCCATTGGAGTTTGTAATTTTAAAATTGGACATTTAGAAGAATTAAAGAAAACAGCTGAAATAATGCCTATGGTAAATCAAGTTGAAATCCATCCTCAAAGCTCAAAAAATGATATGTTAAGATATTGTGAAGAGAATAATATTCAACTTGTTGCATGGAGTCCTATAATGAGAGGTAAATTATTTTCTAATGAATTAATACTAGGGTTAGCTGAAAAATATAAGAAAACCATAGCTCAAATAATATTAAGATGGCATGTACAAAGAGGGATAATTCCTATACCAAAATCATCAAATGAAGGAAGAATAAAAGAAAACTTAAGTATTTTTGATTTTGAACTTTCTAATGATGATATGAGTATTATCGATTCAGTAAATGAAGGTGATAATGTATCAGTAAGCGGAGTACCTGAGAATACAACATATCTTAAGTTTGAATAAAATTTTATTTATCTTAAAAAAATTCAGGAAAGAATGATAAGCTTTTTCTATGATTAGAATTTTATTAATTTAATTGTTTACTTTTTGTATAAAAATAAATCTATAAAACAAGATAATCACATACGTATAATGAAGAACCAATATTATTTGATAGAAATGTTTTCATTATACATATGTGTTTTTTTATAAATAAATTTAAGAAAAATTTTCTTGGATTATTATATATTGACATATTTTTGCAACGAGGATATACTTATATATAACAAGTGGTTATTAAAACTACTTGTTTCAGTTTGGATTACTAGGAGGATTAATATATGAAATTAAATACATTAAAAATAGGAGATTTAGTTGCAAAAGTACCAATAATACAAGGCGGCATGGGAGTAGGTGTAAGCTTATCTTCACTTGCAGGAGCTGTAGCAAAGGAAGGTGCAATAGGAGTTATATCTGCTGCACAACCTGGATATTTAGAGAATGATTTTGAAATAGATTCTTTAAAAGCTAATATAAGAGCATTAGGAAAACATATTAAGAGAGCAAAGGCTATATCAAATAATGGAATAATAGGTGTTAATATTATGTGTGCAACACGAAATTATGAGGATTATGTAAAATGTGCTATAGATAATGGAGCAGATTTAATTATATCTGGTGCAGGACTACCAACTGATTTACCAAAATTTACAGAAGGCTCAAATATAAAGATAGCCCCAATAGTATCACCACCAAAATCAGCCAGTATTATTCTTAAAATGTGGGATAGACGTTATGGAAAAACTGCAGATATGGTAATCATAGAAGGACCAAAGGCGGGCGGACATTTAGGATTTTCTAATGATAGCATATTAGAATACGTGTCTAAGGGCTATGATAAAGAAGTTCTTGAAATAATAGATATTGTTAAAGAGTATGAAAAAAAATATAATAAAAAGATTCCAGTAGTATTTGCTGGTGGAGTTTATGATAGAAATGATATAGATCATTATATTAGCTTAGGATGTTCAGGAGTTCAAATGGCAACAAGATTTGTTGCTACTGAAGAATGTGATGCACATATAAATTTTAAAATGGCATATATAAATTCTAAAAAAGAAGATATAATGATTGTAAAAAGTCCTGTTGGTATGCCTGGACGTGCTATAAGTAATAAGTTTATGGAAGAAAGAAGGTTAACAAATGAAAAAATAAGTAAATGTTATAAGTGCTTAAAGAAATGTGATATGTCTACCATACCATATTGCATAACTGGTGCATTAGTTCGTGCTGTAAAAGGGGATGTAGAAAACTCACTAGTATTTTGTGGTGAAAATGCTTATAGACTAGATAAAATTCTTACTGTTAAAGAGTTAATTCAAGAATTAACTGAAAATATTGATTAATACTTTTAAAAAGATTAAACAAATTAAAGTAATAAAAAGAAATACTTATTTTACATTGGGTATTTCTTTTTATATAACATTTATAAGATTATTAATTTAAAATATTATATAATAAAGACAATCTATATTTTAAAATATAGTTTTGTCTTTTTATTATTTTAAAATATATATAAATTAAAAATCTAGGAGGTAATGTTAAATTATGAATTATAATAAAGTTTTAGAAAACGCTAAAAATTATATTGGCGATTATTGTAAGGCCTGTGTAGAGTGTAACGGAAAAGTCTGTAGAAATCAAATTCCTGGTCCAGGAGCTAAAGGTGTTGGTGATACAGCGATTCGTAATTATGATAAATGGAAAGAAATACGTATCAATATGGATACATTAACTGAAAACAAACCTATAGACACAAGTATAGACTTATTTGGTAAAAAATTTAAATATCCTTTCTTTGCAGGTCCAGTAGGAGCAGTTAATTTGCATTACGGTGATAAATATAATGATATGTCATATAATAATATCTTAGTATCAGCATGTGCTAATTCTGGTATACTAGCTTTTACAGGAGATGGAACAAATCCAGAAGTTATGAAATCAGCTACTACTGCAATAAAAGCTGTTGGTGGATTAGGAGTTCCAACTATTAAGCCATGGAATATTGACACTATTAAAGAAAAAATACAATTAGTTAAAGATAGTGGTGCAATTGCAGTTGCAATGGATATTGATGCTGCAGGCCTTCCATTTTTAAAGAATATGAATCCACCAGCTGGTGCAAAATCAGTAGAAGAACTTAAAGAAATCATTAAACTTTCAAATCTTCCATTTATAGTTAAAGGCATTATGACAGTAAAGGGAGCTTTAAAGGCTAAGAAAGCTGGAGCAGATGCAATAGTAGTTTCTAATCATGGTGGAAGAGTATTAGATCAATGTCCATCCACGGCCGAAGTTCTTGCTGATATTGTTGATGCAGTTGGAGGCTCCATGAAGATCTTTGTTGATGGTGGTATAAGATCTGGTGTAGATATATTTAAAGCTTTAGCATTAGGTGCAGATGGTGTTCTTATTTGCAGAACTTTTGTTACTGCACTTTATGGTGGTGAAGAAGAAGGTATAAAACTATATATTAATAAATTAGCATCTGAACTTGAAGATACTATGACTATGTGTGGTGCATATTCAATTAGTGAAATTTCTAGAGAGATGATTAGAAAATAGAAAGTTATTTATATTATAAAAACAAAAGCAATTAAAATAGTGGCTAAAAATGATTATAAATCATTTTTAGCCACTACTTTTTTACACATTATTATAACATAAATCAATATTTCAACTAAAATTATAAAAAAAATATTGACAATGGAATAATATGGAAGTATACTTTTGTTAATTCATAGTAATCCTATAGGAAAAGCGAGGTATATTTGCAAATCAAAAAAGAACTATGAATTAAAATAATATTCATAAAGGAGAAAGATATGAAAGGTAAAAAAATAATAGTATTAGCTTCAACATTAATTTTAGCCATAGGACTATTTGTTGGATGTGGTAAAGAAACAAGTGTAGATGAAAATTCAATAGAATTAATAAATGTATCCTATGATCCAACCCGAGAATTATACGAATCTTATAATAAAGAGTTTCAAAATTATTGGAAGGAAAAGTCAGGTCAAGACGTTACTATTGTTCAATCACATGGTGGCTCTGGGAGTCAAGCCCGTTCAGTAATTGAAGGTAATGATGCTGATGTTGTAACACTTGCATTAGCTCAAGATATTACAGCTATTGAAGATTCAGGATTAATAGATGAAGGATGGATTGATGAGTTTGATAATAATAGTGCATCATATACATCAACTATTGTTTTTCTTGTAAGAAAAGGAAATGAAAAAGATATTAAAGATTGGGATGATTTAGTTAAACCAGGAGTTGAAGTTATTACTCCAAATCCAAAAACTTCAGGTGGAGCTCGTTGGAACTTTATTGCTGCCTGGGAATATGCAAATAAAAAATTTGAAGGTGATGAATCAAATATAAAAGATTTTGTAGGCTCATTATATAAAAATGTTATTGTACTTGATTCAGGTGCTAGAGCTGCTACAACTACCTTTGTTGAAAATGGACAAGGTGATGTATTAATAGCATGGGAAAATGAAGCTTATCTCTCAGTTGAAGAACATCCAGATGAATTTGAAATAATAACACCTAGTATAAGTGTATTAGCAGAACCATCTGTAGCTGTAGTTGATAAAATTACAGAAAGTAGAGGAACAGAAGATGTTGCTAAGGAATATCTTCAATATTTATACTCAGATGTAGCTCAAAGAATAGCAGCAGATAATTATTATAGACCTTCAAATAATGAAATTTTACAAGAATATTCAGATGTATTTGATTTAAATATTAATTTAGTAACTATTGATGATCTTGGAGGATGGGAAAAAGCTACTGAAAAGTTCTTTGTAGATGGAGCAATTTTTGATCAAATATATAAATAAGTGCTAGTAATAAGCAATAAATAAGAAGGGGTTATATTTTATGAATAAGAAGGGAGCAAAAAATAAAAAAAGAATAATTCCCGGATTTGGAGTATCACTAGGAATAACATTAACACTACTAAGTATAATTGTTTTAATTCCTATGGCATCATTAATAATTTCTTTATCAGGAATAACATTTAAAGAATTTATTCAAATTGTAACTACCAAAGAGGTTCTTTCAGCTTATAAAGTAAGTTTATCTTCAGCTGTAATTGCTGCACTAATTAATTCAATTTTTGGAGTTATACTAGCTTGGGTTTTAGTGAAATATGAATTTTTCGGGAAAAGGATATTAGATGGATTAATAGAGTTACCTTTTGCTTTACCTACCGCAGTAGCAGGTATATCATTAACTTCTTTATATTCAGATAAAGGATGGATAGGAAGTATCTTTCATAAATTTAATATTAAAATTGCATATACACAAATAGGTATAATTATTGCAATGATATTTATAGGTATTCCTTTTGTTGTAAAATGTATACAACCTGTTTTAGAAAAAATGGATAAACAATATGAAGAAGCAGCAACTATGCTAGGTGCTACTAGAAGTAAAACATTCTTCCGTGTTATTTTACCTGAAATCTTTCCAGCTATACTTACAGGTTTTGGCTTAGCATTAGCAAGGGGGATAGGGGAATATGGAAGTGTCATTTTTATTGCAGGTAATATACCCTTTAAAACTCAAGTTGTACCTTTAATTATTATGACTAAACTAGAGCAATATAAATATACTGATGCAACTTCAATAGCAATTGTCATGTTAGTAATTTCATTTATAATATTGCTTTTAATCAATATAATACAATCATATGTAAGTAAAAGAGCTTTCAATTAAGGAGGTAACTATATGGCAAATTTAACTTTAAAAAGGAATAATAAAACTACTAATATTACTAAAACTGTTTTATTAACAATTAGTATTATATTTATTTTTGTTATGCTTATAGTTCCTATTTTTGTAGTTATTTCTTACTGTTTTAAAAATGGATTTGAAGCTTATAAAAAGGCAGTATTAGATGAATATACTATAAAAGCTTTACAACTTACTTTGTTAGCAACTATAGTTTCTGTATTTATAAATACTATATTTGGAGTTTTTGCAGCATGGACAATAACAAAGTTCAATTTTAAGGGAAAGAATCTATTAACAACTTTAATAGATATACCTTTTGCAATATCTCCTGTAATAGGAGGACTTATATTTGTTTTGGCTTTTGGAAGAATTGGTTGGGCTTATGAGTTCATGTTGTCTCTGGACATTTAAGAGGTAAAACTAATACATTACCTTTACATGTGGAAATATTGTACAACGAGTTTAAACTTGTTGATGCTTTTGCAGTATCTTCAATATTAGTAATTTTAGCAATAATTATATTAATAATAAGAAATATTGTTGAATATAAAGGAAAAAGGGATAGTGAAATGTAGTGTATGTAGAATTAAAGAATATTAATAAGAACTTTGGTAATTATAAAGCTTCTAATAATATAAGCTTTGGAATAGAAAAAGGTAAGTTAATTGGATTATTAGGACCAAGTGGTAGTGGTAAAACAACTATATTAAGGATGATAGCAGGTCTTGAACAACCAGATAGTGGTGAAATATTTATAGATGGTGTTTGTGTAAATGATATTCCTGCTAATAAGAGAGGAATTGGCTTTGTTTTTCAAAGCTATGCTTTATTTAAATATATGACTGTATTTGATAATATTGCTTTTGGTCTTGAAGTACAAAAAAAGAATAAAAGTGAGATTAAAGAAAGAGTTATAGATTTAATTAAATTAATAGGATTAGAAGGATTAGAAAAAAGATATCCAAGTGAATTATCTGGAGGTCAAAGGCAAAGAGTTGCTTTTGCAAGAGCATTAGCTCCAAAGCCAAATCTTTTATTGTTAGATGAACCTTTTGCTGCTATTGATGCTAAAGTTAGAGAAGAACTAAGAAATTGGCTTAAGGATATGATTACTAAAGTCGGAGTTACAAGTATTTTCGTTACTCACGATCAAGATGAAGCAATAGAAGTAGCAGATGAAATAATAATTACTAATGCTGGCAGAGTAGAACAAAAAGGTTCTGCATTAGAAATCTATAAAAATCCATTGACACCTTTCGTAGCAGAATTTATCGGTCATTCAACTGTTATTGATTATTATAATAAACTTAAAGGGTTTGAGGAAATAGACAATGTAGATAAAGTAATTATTAGACCAGAATTTATCAAGGTGTCAAAATTAGATGAAGAAACTCAATATATTATAGCTTCTGAGGAAGGTATTATAGAAAATGTATCTTTTAGAGGCAACTATATAGAAATTAAGGTTAATGTAAAAGGTATTATTTTAACTACAACAAGAGGTACTGAAGATAAAGCTGTTTATGTTGGTGAAAAAGTAAGAGTTCTTATTTATAGATTATATGTATTTCATAAAGATAAATCATATATAGTTGAAAATTCATCAATGAATGATAAGAACTCTGTATTTATTTAATAGTAAAACTTTATTTATAGCTTTAAAGGAGCGGATAAAATTATGAAGAAATTAAAGGCCCAAAAGATAGAAACAGATATATTAATAGTTGGAGGTGGGACGGCTGGATGTTATGCCGCCCTAACTATAGCAGAAAACTCTGATCTTTCTGTATTAGTGGTTGAAAAAGCTAATATAAAAAGAAGTGGCTGTTTAGCAGCAGGAGTAAATGCAATAAATGCTTATATTGTAAAAGGAAGAACTCCTGAAGACTATGTAGATTATGCAAAAAAAGATGCTGATAATATTGTAAGAGAAGATTTGCTTTTAACAATGAGTGAAGGTTTAAATAAAGTTACTAAAAAATTAGAAGACTTAGGTCTTGTAATATTAAAGGATGATAATAATGAGTATGTAGCAAGAGGAAATAGAAATATAAAGATAAATGGTGAAAATATTAAGCCACTTCTAGCAAGGGCAGTTGCTAATCAAAAAAATGTTTCTATATTAAATAAAGTAAATGTTATTGATTATATAGTTAAGGATAATGTTGTTTTTGGTGCTTTTGCAACAAATGTTGAAGAAGAATTATTTTATCATATCAAAGCAAAAAAAGTAATTTGCACTACTGGTGGTGCAGCTGGTTTATACAAGCCTAATAATCCAGGATTCTCTAGACATAAAATGTGGTATCCACCTTTTAATACTGGTGCCGGTTATGCTATGGGTATAAGAGCTGGTGCTGAAATGACTACTCTTGAAATGAGATTCATAGCTTTAAGATGTAAAGATACTATAGCTCCAACTGGTACTATTGCACAAGGTGTTGGTGCAAAACAAGTAAATTCGAAAAATGAAATATATGAAGATAAATATGGACTTACTACTTCTCAAAGACTTTATGGAACTGTAAAGGAAAAAATTGATGGTAGAGGACCTTGTTATCTTAGAACTGAAGGTATTACTTCATCACAAGATGAAGAGTTAAAAAAGCATATTTAAATATGGCACCAAGTCAAACACTTAAGTGGATTGAAAGTGGAAAAAATCCTAGTGAGCAAAATGTTGAAATCGAAGGAACAGAGCCATATATAGTAGGTGGACATACTGCTAGTGGATATTGGATAGATACAAATAGAGAAACAACGATTAAGGGACTTTATGCAGCTGGAGATGTTGCAGGTGGATGTCCACAAAAATATGTAACTGGAGCTTTAGTAGAAGGTGAAATTGCAGCTTTAAATGCAATAAATACTATTAATATAGAAGAAAATAGATTAGATCTAAGTGATGAAGAATATTATTCTTTAGTTAATAAAAAGAAAAAAGAGGTTGAGGACATACTAAATTTTGATAATACTTTATTTTCAATAGAAGAACTAGAAGAAGCAATGCAAAAAGTTATGGATGCTTATGCAGGAGGAATAGGAAGTAATTATCAATATAATGAAAAGCAATTAGCACTAGCTGATGAAAAAATTGATCAAATAATTGAATTAAGTAATAAATTGAAAGCTAATGATATGCATGAATTAATGTTTGTTTATGAATTAAAAGATAGATTAATTATTTGTAAATCTTTAATAGCACATTTGCAAGCACGAAAGGAAACAAGATGGCATAGCTTTGCAGAAAATTTAGATTATCCAGAAAAAAATGATGATTATCTTAAATATGTTAACTCAAAGATTGTTGATGGAAAACTTACCATTATTTTTAGAGATTTAGTAAATAGAGGTGATAGATATGAGCATTGCAATTAATAAAGAAAAATGTGTTAGCTGTAAAAAATGTACACTTGCTTGTCCAGGAAATCTAATAAAAATAGGAGATGATCTTAAAGCTTTTATTAAATATCCAACGGATTGCTGGGGATGCTGTTCTTGTATTAAGGAATGTGGTACTTCTGCAATTGCTTTATATCTAGGAGCAGATATTGGTGGAAGAGGAAGCCTGATGACTGTAAAAAATAATGATGGGATTCTTAGATGGACTATAGAAGAAACAAATGGAAATAAACACTATATAGATATAAATCCTAAGGATTCTAATAAGTACTAACAATGAGGAGGTTAATAGTATGAGTGAATTATCACATTTAGCTAAATTAGAAGCGGAAGCTATATATATAATTCGAGAGGTAGCTGCAGAGTGTGAAAAGCCTGTTATGCTATACTCTATAGGAAAAGATAGTTCTGTTATGTTACACCTTGCAATGAAGGCTTTTTATCCTGAAAAGCCTCCATTTGATTTTATGCATATAGATACTACATGGAAATTTAAGGAGATGATTGAGTTCCGTGATAAAAAGGCAAAAGAGCTGGGAATTAATATGATTGTTTATACTAATGAAGAAGGAGTAAAACAAGGAATTAATCCATTTGATCATGGCTCTGCCTATACTGATATTATGAAAACACAAGCTTTAAAACAAGCATTAAATAAATATGGCTTCACGGCAGCTTTTGGTGGAGGACGTCGTGATGAAGAAAAATCTCGTGCAAAAGAAAGAATTCTCTCTTTCCGTAACCAGGCTCAAGCTTGGGATCCTAAAAATCAAAGGCCAGAAATGTGGAAGCTTTATAATACAAAAATCAATAAGGGTGAAAGTATGAGAGTCTTTCCATTATCAAATTGGACGGAAAAAGATATTTGGCAATATATTAAACGTGAAAATATAGATATTGTACCTTTATATTTTTCTGCTGTAAGACCTGTTGTATATAGAGATGGAAACTTAATAATGGTAGATGATGATAGATTGAAGTTATTACCAGGTGAAAAGATTGAATATAAGAAGGTTAGATTTAGGACTTTAGGATGTTATCCATTAACTGGTGCAGTTGAATCTGATGCAGTAAATTTAGATGAAATAATTGAAGAAACCTTAAGTGCTGTATCTTCTGAAAGATCAAGTCGTGTAATTGATAATGAAGCGGCTGGCAGTATGGAAAGAAGAAAGAGAGAGGGGTATTTTTAATATGAAAGGATTACTTAAATTTATAACATGTGGAAGTGTTGATGATGGTAAGTCAACTCTTATCGGTCATATATTATATGATGCAAAATTATTATATGCTGACCAAGAAAAAGCATTAGAACTAGATAGTAAAGTTGGAAGTAGAGAAGGTGCAATAGATTATTCATTACTATTAGATGGACTTATGGCTGAACGTGAGCAAGGGATTACTATTGATGTTGCCTACAGATATTTTACTACTGATAATCGTAGTTTTATAGTTGCTGATACACCAGGACATGAGGAATATACTAGAAACATGGCAGTTGGAGCTTCCTTTGCAGACTTAGCAATAATTTTAGTTGATGCTAAACAAGGTGTTTTAGTTCAAACAAGAAGACATGCAAGAATTTGTTCTTTAATGGGAATTAAGTATTTTATATTTGCTATAAATAAGATGGATTTAATTCAATATGATAAGAATAAATTTGAAAAGATAGAAGTAGCTATAAAAGAATTACAGCAAGAACTTAAATTAAAAAATATTAAAATAATACCTATATCAGCTACAGAAGGTGATAATGTAACTACAAAATCATTTAATACTCCTTGGTATGATGGACCTGATATATTAACTTATCTTGAAAATGTTGAAATATCAGATACTATAAGCAATAATGAATTTTATATTCCTATTCAAAGAGTCTGCAGACCAAATCATGAATTTCGAGGATTCCAAGGTCAAATAGAAGAAGGAGAAATATCTGTTGGTGACGAAGTTATTATTCTACCAAGTAATGAAAAAGCTATTGTTAAAAGTATTTATGTAACAGATAATAAAGTAGATATAGCACAAAAAGGACAACCAGTCACAATACAATTAAATAAAGAGGTAGACGTATCAAGAGGTTGTGTACTTACTAAAAATAAAAAAATAACAACTAGTAGATTTATAAATTCAACTATTTTATGGATGGATGACAATAATTTAAAACTAGGAGAAGAATATTTTATAAAAGTAGGAACAAAGATGATTCCTGCAATTATTACAGATATAAAATATAAAATTGATGTAAATTCAGGCGAACATTTAAAAACAACTATATTAAAGAAAAATGAAATTGCATTATGCGATATTTTTCTTTCTGAAAAAATAGTAGTAGATAAATTTTCTTCAAATAAAACTCTAGGAGAATTAATATTAATTGATAGAGTTACAAATATGACTTCTGCTTGTGGTGTTATTGAAAATATCGATTATAATGATAGTAAAAAAGATGTGACATTTAGATTTGAAAATCTAAATGCACGAGGAGATATTTTTGAAGAATATTATTACAATACTGAAAGCTTATCAATTTATAAAAATAAGAAAAACAAGAAAGTATATACAATTGGGGATGTGATAGATATAAAAGGAGAAACTTTTGAATATCCAAAAGACTTTGATATACTAATTCTTAGAGATTGGATTGCAATTGAAATTAGAGATAAAGTGATAACTAATATTAAAAGCATGGATAAATATAATTTCAATAATTTACCCGTTGTTAATGGAAGAGGATTCAAATTAAATATTTGTGATGAAAATTCTTTAAAAAGTCTGTTGGTTGAATATAAAGAAATAAATATGAATAATACAAATGAGTTTTGGAATAAATGGGCAAATATTAATACTTATAGAAATGTTATATTTAACTAAACTCAATGATCCTTGCAACTAAATGTATCTGAATACATGGAATGGCTGGATTAAAAAGCTATCATCAAATTAGTAGTATTTGATGATAGCTTTTTAATTATTGTAGTTTAATAGGAAATAATAGATCTTTTAATGTTACTATAATCATAATTCCCATTAAAATAATAAATCCTACATAATTTGCAGCCCCAACAAATTTATCTGGAAGTTTTCTTTTTATTATTAACTCAATAATAGTAACAGCTGCCCATCCGCCATCTAATGCTGGAAAAGGTAACAAATTAAATATAGCTAAATTAACGCTTATAAAACCTAATAAATAACCAAGAGACAATAATCCATTTTGGGCTGCTTGAGTTGACATTCTAATTATAGTAATAGGTCCACCTATATCAGTTTTAAAATTTACATTTCCTAAAACTATAAGTTTAAGGCTTTTAAAGGTCTGACTAATTAGTGAAAATGTTTCTCTAAAAGATTGTTTTATTGCTTGAGCAATAGTAGGTTCTTTAATAGCACTATAATAGAATCCAATGCGATAAAGTTTGCTACCATTATTTTCAATTAATTCAGGCGTAAGACTTACTTCTATCTTTTCACCATTCCTATTTACTAATAAATTTATAGGATCACCATTAGAAAGTTGTATGCTCATAGTAACATCTGTAGGGGTATATACTTTAGCTCCATCTATCTTTAAAATCTCATCATTAATTTGTAATCCTGAATTAATGGCAGGTGAATTCTCAGATAACTTACTAATTTTTAATTCATTAAATCCTCTATATGAAATAATCATGCTGAATACTATAACTGCAAAAATAATATTCATTATGGCACCAGCTAATATAATTGAAATCTTTCTTACCGGAGAAGTACTTGAAAAACTTCTTTCATCATCTATAACTACTTCTTCGCCTAATAAACTAACAAATCCTCCAATAGGCAAAAGCCTTAATGAATATCTAGTTTCTTCACCTTTTTTTGAAAATACCTCTGGTCCCATGCCTACTGAAAATTCTTCAACCTTTATTCCATTTGCTTTTGCCATAATAAAATGCCCAAGTTCGTGAATAATCACTAACAAACTAAAACCAAGTATAGCTATAACAATATACATATTTGCCTCCTTATTTAATTATGTATACTTATATTGTTATTCATAGCAATTAAAAAAAATTACTTATAAGTATTAGTTAATTGACAATTAGGTAAGTGTAAAATAAAATAGGCTTAAAGAGAAAAGTGGGGGATTTCATGAAAAAGGCTGTATTTTTTGATATTGATGGGACATTATTAGATTACTTTGGTGGAATAACTGATATGACTCCAATAGTTAAAGATTCTATTCGCTCTCTTCAAAAAGAAGGACATCATGTATTTATTTCAACTGGGAGACCATATGCATTCTTAAGTAAATCCATACTAGATTTTGGTTTTGATGGTTATATTTTAGCAAATGGTTCCCACGTAATTATAAATAACGAGACAATACATAGTGAGCATATAGATAGAGAATTTATAAATGATTTAATAAATGAATTAGATGAACTCAATATTCAATATATATTAGAGGGCGAACATTATTCATATATGTATAAAAAATTCAAAGAATTTTATGATTTTTATGACACAGTAGGTGTTTCAAAAGAATTAATTAAAGATGAATTTTCTTTAGATGAAGTTAAAGCTTTTAAAATTGAAATGATGTGTCCTGATGATGAGATAGCTGATTTATGTTTGAAAATAGTTCAAAGAAATGAAGAATACGATTATGTTAATAGTATTGCTTTAAAATCTTTTGAATTATATTCAAAGAAAAATACAAAAGCAACCGGAATACTTAAAGCTTTAGAATACCTTAATGTGGATATTGAAAATAGCTATGCTTTTGGAGATGGTAAAAATGATATAGAAATGCTTTCAACTGTAGGCTGTGGAATAGCTATGGGAAATGCAGATGATGAAGTAAAAAAATATGCTAATAAAGTTACAGAAACAGTTCATAATGATGGTGTTGCTGTTGGTATAAAAAAGTTTATATTTAATAATTAAGAAATCATAATAAAAAGTACTTAATATTACTATAGTAAGTTATATTATTCCTATAGTAAGTATAAGTACTTTTTATTATATTGTTTTTATATATCCCAAAGTATATCCTGTGGCATAACTTCTAATATATTATTTAATACATCTACTAAAGTTTCTTTTTTTACATTAGATGATGATAACAACTGCTTAAATTTTCTACTTCCTTTTTGACCTTGAAATAAACTTTGTAGTGGAGCAGCTAAAGCATGTACATTACTTCCTTTTTCAAGTTCTTCAATAACATATGGAATATATGTTTTAATAATTTCTCCACGTGAAATTGATTTAATGTTTTTATTTTCTTCATTAACTTTATGTAAATCAGCTAAAAGATAACAATCTTCATAGGCAGCTCTTCCAATCATAACTCCATCAACTTTTTTTAATGCATCTTTAACACTTTCTAAACTCTTAAATCCACCATTTATCTCTATATTTAAATAACTAAAGTCTTTTTTTAATTTATAAACCATCTGATAATCCAAAGGTGGTATTTCTCTGTTATCTTTAGGACTTAGTCCTTTTAATATAGCTGAACGTGCATGAACAGTATATCTATCAGGGTGTGCCTTAGATACTGTATCTAAAAATTCTAGTAGATCTTCATAACCACTCATTATAATTTTATTGTTTTTATTATCAATTACTCCAGTACCATCAATTCCAATTCTATGCTTTATTGTTATTGGCTTATTTGTTGCTTCTTTCATTGCTGCAAGTATTTCATACACAAGATTCTTATCTGACATTAAAGCTGCCCCCATAAGATTTCCTGATACTCTATCAGAAGGACATCCACAATTTAAGTTTATTTCTGAATAATTATATTTTTCGGCAAGTCTAACTGCTTTATAAGCATCTTCTGGATTTGATGCTGCTATTTGAAGAGCAACATCTCCTTCATCTTCTCTAAAATAAAGAATTTTATCTAAATCACCATTAATTATTGCTTGTGCTGTTATCATTTCTGAATAAATAAGAGCTTCTTTATTCATTATTCTACAGAAATATCTAAAATGTCTATGTGATTTATCAACCATTGGTGCAATACTTATCTTAGGTACTTTTATATTAGAAATATATTTTTCCATCTTTCGTATCCTTTCAAATTTAAGAAATTAATTATTACTTATTATAGCATATAAAAGCTTCATTAATTATATAAATAAAAATAAACTTATTTTATTTATCTTTATAATAGGAGATGTGTTTGAATTTAGTACTTTTTTTATATGAATAATCATAAAATATGGATTTTATTACAAATTTAAATGTATAATTTAATTATACATAATAAAATATAATTTAAGCATCTTCTTATAATAAAAGGGAGGAAACCTATGAAAAAAATTATATTATTAATTTTAGTTATTTTGTTAAATTTATTTCCTATGGGATGTGTAGAATCTAAAGTTTATTTAAATAAAAATAATGAAGAGTTAAAAGGTATTAATAAAGAAGAATTAGAAAATATAGTTGATGAGTATAGTCTTTACGCTATAGGTGAAATTTATGTTGCAGATACAAAAATAGTTGGCTTTTCAACTGATAGTACACAAGGTGTTTTTGTTTATGAAAAGGATAGTGAAGGAAACTATATATTAAACCAAGCTAATAAATTGGACATAGATACAAATGGCTTAGGTATATCAAATTACAGAATAATTTATCAAAATTATAACGATATAACTAATGCTAAATATGGTTACATTATAATATCTAATGGTAAAAAGGTTTCTAAAGTTGAAATTACAATAAATGATGTTTATAAATATAATGCAAATTTAGAAATTGGAAAAGAATCTATGGTTTTAATAAAAGAAAATTTAACTTTAGAAGAAAGTGCTGGTATTCGTTTAGAGGTAAAATATTTTGATGATAATAACAATGAATTAATTCAATAAATAAAGTTTTTATTTATTGAATATATATATTGCATTAATGGTTTAATATTTTATAGATTAATTTTAAATGATATAATAGCCATAGAAAATTTGTTATATATATTTATAGGAGTGGGTACTGATGGGAAAAATATTTTTATCTAATACAAATGGAATTCCACAGATTGGATGTAGTACATGCTATGAATGTAATAGTATTTTTGGAAAAAGTTTATGTGAAGTAAAAAAGAGGGGTTGTTGCTGGTATTTTCCTAAATTTAACTTATATGAAATTCAAAAAATGGCTAAAAGCAGTGATGGATTAGAGATACTAAAAAAGATTATAAATATGCCAAATACAGTAGTATATAATTATTATATACATGCTAAAGGTTTTTTTGATGAAAAAAGCTATAATAAATATATTAATACAAAAGGAAAGTGTTCTCTTGAATTTGCAATAGAGAAAGATGTTAAAGAAATTCGTGAAGAAATTTTATATGAAGATGAAGAATACGAGATATATAAAGAATATGATAATCAAGATCTTATAGAAAGAAAACAAATAAAAAAACCACGCGTAATTAAAGATGTATCTATGTTCTTTAGATCATGTCCTTTTGTTATTTCTGGAAAAGGATGTACCTTGAATAGTCAATATAGAAGTTATGTTTGTAACTTTTTTATTTGTGATGAAATAGTAGAAAACTTATATAATAATAATGAATTTAAAAAATATACTGAAGAACGTGATAATTATATACGATGGATAGAGTGGGAGAATTCTTCTTTACAATCACTATTAATAGAAAATAATATAAATTTAATTAATAACTTCGATGAAGTAATAAAAGTACTTCAAAGAATTCAATTAAATGAATATGAATTTCCTAATCTTGATGAAATAACATTTGTTTAATAATGCAAAATATAAAATAAACAACAGGTAATTTTTAGATATACGACGCAAGTCCAGTTGTTGATAAATTGCACATTTTTTATTAAGGCATAATATTATGTTTTCAAAAGCAAACTAAATATAATTTATAATAATATAATCAAAGTAAGTAGTAGGAGGGACAATAGATAATTATACATAATTATCCACTGTCCCTTTTAAAGCATTTTCTGAAAAGCGTTGAATTACATCAAGATACTTTTCTATATCCTTTTGATCTATTCCTTCTGTAATTTTATCTATAAATTTACTTTGCATATTATATAATTTTATTACTATAGGTTTAGATTTTTCTGTTAATTTTAAGTGCTGGCAACGTCTATCATCTTTATCAACTTCAACTTCTATAAATCCCTTTAATATTAATGGTTCTACTGCTTTAGAAACATATGCTTTAGAAAATCCTTTTAATTTAACTATATCCCTTGCTGTATCACAAGATGGATTGTTATTTAGAAAAGCTAGTATATCTGCCTCAGGCTTACTAATTCCACATTCATAAGCTGCTTTTACAGATAAGTTATAATATAAATCATTTATATTTTTTATTGAGTATAGTATTTCTGTAATATCAAATTTAGTTTTCATCATTACCCTCCAATATAGTTGACAAAGAAACTGTTTATTTGTAAACTATTTTATAGTTATTATTATTTTTTGTCAATTTTATTAAAGGAGAAAGATATTATGCAACAAAATCACACAGATGAATTAGGAAGTTGTAGTGTAGGAAAGCTACTTCTTAAATTAGCTGTTCCTGCAATTGCAGCACAAATTATTAATTTATTATATAATCTAGTAGACCGTATGTATATTGGTCATATAGCTGATGTTGGTAAATTAGCGCTTACTGGAGTTGGAGTATGTTTACCACTTATTATGCTTATTTCAGCATTTGCCGCTCTTGTAAGTATGGGTGCAGCCCCTAGAGCTTCGATTTTTTTAGGGAAAGGTGAACATGAAAATGCAGAAAAAACATTAGGAAATTCATTTTCACTGTTAATAATATTATCTATTACTATTACAGTAATTTTCTTTTTCTTTTCAAAAGACTTACTTTTATTATTTGGAGCAAGTGAAAATACAATAGAATATGCAGTAAGTTATATGAAAATATATAGTCTAGGAACTATATTCGTTCAACTAACCCTTGGACTTAATGCATTTATAAGCGCACAAGGCTTTGCTACAACTAGTATGATGACTGTTTTAATAGGTGCTATAAGTAATATTATTCTTGATCCTATACTTATATTTGGATTTAATATGGGAGTATCTGGTGCAGCTTTAGCTACAGTTATATCTCAATCATTATCTATGATTTGGATACTATTTTTCTTAACTGGTAAAAAATCAACTTTGAAATTAAAAAAGAAAAATTTCCGTTTATCAAAAGAGATTATTATACCTTCAATAATATTAGGATTATCACCATTTATAATGCAATCTACAGAAAGTTTAATAGCAGTATGTTTTAATTCTTCATTATTAAAATATGGTGGTGATATTGCAGTAGGAGCAATGACAATTCTTACAAGCGTAATGCAATTTTCAATGCTTCCTCTTACAGGATTAACACAAGGTGGACAACCAATAATAAGTTATAACTATGGTGCTAAAAATCCAACTCGTGTGAAAAAGGCTTTTAAAATACTACTTATTTCTTGTATATCTTATTCAGTTATATTATGGGCATTGGCAATGATAATACCTGAAACATTTGTATTAATATTTAATAATGATCCAGAACTTGTTGACTTTACAAGTCATGCTCTTAGAATATATATGGCTGTTTCATGCGTATTCGGTATACAAATTGCTTGTCAGCAATCTTTTATTGCTTTAGGCAATGCAAAAGCATCCTTATTCTTAGCATTATTAAGAAAAATAATATTATTAATACCTTTAATTTATATTATGCCTATGTTTATGGCAGATAAAACAACAGCAGTATTTATGGCAGAACCTGTAGCAGATTTACTAGCAGTTTCTACTACAGCAATATTATTCTTTATACAATTTAGAAGAGCTATGAAAGGAATCTCTGATCCTATAGTTTCACAGACTGAAAGTAAAGCATATTAGAAATAAACATACCTACATAAATAGGTGTGTTTATTTTTCACTAAAATTTTGATAAAAAATTAACAAAATATATAAGATTAATTAAAACTATAGGGGTATAATATTAAATAAAGACAATTAGAGGTGATGTTATGAAAAGTATTATAAAAAACAATTATCTTGAAATATTGAAAACATTCTTTATAGCTTTATTATTTATGGCAATAGGATCATTTATAGGGGTAAATTTTATACCAGCAACTTTTAGATATCTTTTAAATATAGCATTTTTTATATTAGTTTTAATCTCTGCTTTTAGTAGACGTGGTGGATTTGTCAGAAATAAAACTAGTATGAACATATATGCTTTTATCTTAGGAATACTTACAGGTTCAACATATGTATATTATTTTTATAGCCTAGGATCTGCAACATTTATATCAGTTATAATCGGAGTAGTATTAATATTTGGTATATCTTATTTAGTAGCAGCTAGTCAAAATGAAGAAAATATATTTAAATTAGGGCCTATTGTTACTATAGGTATTTTAGTATTATTAATTTTAGAATTTATAAACATATTTTTCTTTAAGTTTGGAACATTCGATTTATTTATTTCAACTATTGGAATAATCATCTATTTTGTTTATTCTTTAATAATTATGAAATCTGTTCAAAATAGATGCAGATATGGTATTTTGTCTGAAGAAGAAGTAGTAGCCCTTGCATTTTCTATCTTTATAAGTTTCTTAAACTTACTAATTGATTTATTGAGATTTGTTTCTATTATAAGAGACGATAATTAAAGCTATTAATTGAATAATAATAGGGATGCAATTGAGAATTACAGTAATATTAAGATAAAAGTTTCTAAATTATTTTCTAATGATATAAATAAGTATGTAATATAAAAGCTTTTATTTATTAGAATGATATAAAAAATAAACTTATTATAATTAAATAATGAGGCTATATCAAAATTAAATTATGATATTAGCCTCATTTTCTTTAAAGTATTTCTAAAATTTTTACAGAATAATTTTCTCCTGGGGCTTCAACTTCAACTATATCTCCAACCTTTTTACCTGCTAATGCTTTTCCAAGCTCAGATTCAATACTTATTAGCATTTCCTCAGGTTTAGCATCTAAAGTTGTTACTAAGGTAATAGTATCTTCAAAACCATCATCAAGAAATTCAATTCTAGCTTTAGTATTTATCCCTAGAATAGACTTATCAATACTCTCATCCTCTATAACTGTAGCGGTAGTTATAAGCGTTAATAAGTGTTGAATTCTATTATCATTTTCTCTATACTCTTCACAAGCAGCCTTATATTCAGCATTTTCTGATCTATCTCCATGTGCTGCTGCAATTAATTTTTCTTTTGCAATCTCAGCTCTTCTTACAGTCATTCTGTAATCTAGCTCTTCTTGTAATTTTTTAATATTAGATTCTGTTAATATCTTACTCATAAAATAAAAATCTCTCCTATAATATATTATGATACTATTATAAATACTTATTAAAGAAAAGGAAAGATAACATTAAAATATAAAAAATTATTATCTTATATTTTCTTATATATATTTTTAGTAATTGTTAATTTTAACTATAAACATTTGAAAAATTATTATTTTAGATGTATAATAATGGTATAGAAATAATATTAAATTTCTTTAATATGTAAATTATAAAATAAACAATGTGTAGTTTGTCGATATAAAACGTAAGTCCAGTTGTCGATAAATTGCACATTTTTTATTAAGGAGGAATAATCTAATGTTTGCAAAAAATGACTATATTATTTATGGTACAACAGGAGTATGTAAAATAACTGGTATAGAAAAAAAGAAATTTAATACCAGTGCAGAAAGAGAATATTATATCCTTAAGCCAGCTTATGATCCTAACTCAACTATTTATGCTCCTGTTGATAATAATATAATAAATATTAGAAAAATTATGACTGTAAAAGAAGTTTATGATTTAATAATGGCAATGCCAGATAATAAAACTATATGGATTGATGATATTAATCTTCGTAAAGAAAAATATAATGAAATTCTAAAAAAAGGAGATAAGGTAGAGCTAGTTAAATTAATACGAACTTTATATCTTGAAAAACAAAAGAAAAAAAATGAAGGTAAAAAGCTATATGTTGGTGATGAGAAAATAATGTCTGAAGCTCAAAGGCTATTACATGAAGAATTTGCATTAGTTCTTAATATTAAAGTGGATGAAGTATTACCATTTATCTTAGGTGAATTAGAACCAACTGAAAAGTCTGATATTAATTTATAAAATATAATTAAAAAAAGTAGGATTTCTAAATAACAGTATCCTACTTTCTTTTTTCTAAATAATTAATTCATCTAATAACTCTTTAACTGACATCATTTTATTAATTCTATATGCATTTGCCCCACAAAATATTAATCCATTATCAATATCACCTTGTGCTGCATTTATTAACGCTTCACTTATGCAATATGGGGTAGTAGAGGGATTACATGGAACTAAACAATTATAACATTTACTTATTTTATTACTTTCATTATTAATCCTTCTTAAAAAATTATTATTTATTGCTCTTCCAGGCATACCAACAGGACTTTTAACAATTTTAATATCACTTTTATTGCAATTTAAATAAGCTTCTTTAAATTTCATATCAACATCGCATTCATACGTTGTAACAAATCTACTTCCTATCTGAACTCCATTAGCCCCTAATTCCATATATCTTTTTATATCATTAGAATCAAAAACTCCACCAGCAACAATTACAGGTATTTCTTTACTATATTCACGTTCCAAATCTTTGACCGTTTTTAATATATCTTTAACATTGCTTTCAAATTTATTTATATCATTTTCTATACCATCTGCTTTAAAGCCCAAATGTCCTCCTGCCTCAGGGCCTTCTACGATAATCCCATCAGCAATTCTATTATAATGTTTTTTCCAATATGACAATATAAGCCTTGTTGCTTTGGAAGATGATACTATTGGTAGTATTTTAATTTCACTATTTTTTGTATATTCAGGTAATTTTAATGGTAAGCCGGCTCCAGATATTATTAAATCAGCTCCACCCTCAATACTAGCTTGAACTAATTCTTTATAATTTTTCATCGCTACCATTATATTTACACCAATTATTCCATTATTACTTATTTCTTTTGCTTTTCTTATATGATTTTTTAATGCTCTTATATTTGCTTGCAATGTATTTTTTTCAAAATCCTTTTCAAGGTATCCAGGATGTGCAGCAGAAATAACTCCTATAGCACCATATTTTGCAACATTTCCAGCTAAATTTGAAAGTGAAACTCCAACTCCCATACCACCTTGTATTATTGGTAATTTTGCTATTAAATTCCCTATTTTTAACTCCATATTTTTCTCCTTTATTCTAAATGCTTTGATTATCAAAATATATTTTAAAGTATAATATATACTGAAAGAAAAGGCAATATTATAAAAAAAGATTGACAAAATTTAAAAGTAGACTTATTATAAAGATGTTTGATAGTCAAAATATTTGAAAGGAGAGTGGATAATTTTAGAAGTTAAGTCGCTATTTGAATTATTTTTATATTAGAAATTAAATTCATATTTATTGTTATTTTGGAATTATTTTTATTTATATAAACTTATACAATAATCTAATATTATTTTTTAGATTGAAGATGGCAGTAACTTATTATTTATTATGAGATTAACTAAGGAGAAATATTAAGAAATTTAATATTTCATATTTTTAGGAGTATTATTTGATTATCAAATAATTATATTTTTAAAACAAAGGTGCTAAAATGAGTGTAGTAAAAATAGTAGGCGTTGGACATTATTGTCCAGAAAATGCTATAAGTAATGATCAATTGTCAAATTTAGTTGATACATCACATGAATGGATAGTTAAGAGAACTGGAATATATGAAAGAAAGATTTCAAAAGGTGAAGGTACAGTAGATTTAGCTGTTAAAGCATCAATTAATGCTATGGAAATGGCAAAATGTAAACCTGAAGATATTGATTTAATTATAGTTGCAACAACTTCCCCAGATAGAATTATGCCATCTACTGCTTGTAGTGTCCAAAGCATATTAGGTTGCAAAAATGCAGCTGCATTTGATATAAGTGCTGCTTGTTCAGGTTTTTTATATGCATCCATAATTGCAAATTCATTAATAAAAAATGGAGAAGGAAGTAAAGCTTTGGTTATTGGTAGCGAAGTTCTTTCAAGAATAGTAGATTGGAATGATAGAAATACTTGCGTATTATTTGGTGATGGTGCTGGTGCTGCTATTCTAGAAGTAAGTACTGATGATAGTAGGATAATAAGTACTTATTTTGGCTCTGATGGAAAAACAGGTACTAAAGCATTAACTGCTAATCAATTTCCAATTAAAACACCATTTGCAGATGCCTCTTTAGAAAGAGAAGAATATATACAAATGAATGGTAGAGAGGTTTTTAAATTTGCTATATCAATAATACCTAAAGTAGTAAATAAACTATTAGATGATTCATGCGAAGATATATCAAATATTAAATATATTATTCCACATCAAGCAAATCTTAGAATAATAGATGATGCTGCTAAAAAACTAAATATAAGTAAGGACAAGTTCTATGTCAACTTGGACTCTTATGGAAATACTTCAGCGGCTAGTGTCCCTATTGCCTTTAGTGAAGTCATAGAGAAAGGTTTAATTAAAAAAGGCGATAAAATTATTTTAGTTGCTTTTGGTGGTGGATTAACTTGGGCTGGAATATTACTAGAATGGTAATATTTATTAATTTATAAAATGAAATTAAAATTTAGAAATAAAAAAAGTTAAGATTTAGGAGGAAATAGAAATGATATTTGAAAAAATTAGAGAAATAGTAGTAGAACAATTAGGTGTGAATGAAGAGGATGTTAAATTAGAAACAAGATTTATAGAAGATTTAGAAGCTGATTCATTAGATTTATTCCAAGTAATAATGGAAATTGAAGATGCTTTTGATGTAAAAGTTGAAGAAGTTGAAAACATAAAGACAGTTTCAGATGCTGTAAATTTCATTGAAAAAGCAACAGCAAAATAGTATTGGAGGTAAATATATGAAAAAGGATATATGCGGTATTTTAGGTATTAAGTATCCTATTTTTCAAGGTGGAATGGCTTGGGTTTCAGAAAGTACTCTTGCTGCAGCAGTTTCCAATGCTGGAGGACTTGGTATTATAGCAGGAGCAAATGCTCCTGCTAGCCATATAAGAGATGAAATAAGAAGGACTAAAGAACTTACAAATAAGCCTTTTGGACTTAATATAATGCTTTTATCAGATAATGCTGATGAATTATCAGATATTGCAATTGAAGAAGGGGTTAAAGTAATAACTACTGGTGCAGGTAATCCCGGTAAATTTATGGATAAGTGGAAACAAGCAGGTATTGTAGTTATTCCTGTTGTAGCTTCTGTAGCATTAGCTAAAAGAATGGAACGTTACGGAGCTGATGCTGTTATAGCAGAAGGCTGTGAATCAGGTGGTCACGTTGGTAAGCTAACTACAATGGCATTATTACCACAAGTAGTTGATGCCGTAAATATTCCTGTTATAGGTGCTGGTGGTATAGGTGATGGAAGAGGTATTACCGCTGCTTTTGCTCTTGGAGCAAGTGGCATTCAAGTTGGTACTAGGTTCTTAGCATCAGAAGAATGTCAAATTCATGATAATTATAAAAATGCTGTAATAAACTCAAGAGATATTGATACTGTTATTACTGGAAGATCTACAGGACACCCTGTTCAAGTACTAAAAAATAAACTTGCAAAAGAATATTTAAAACTTGAAAATGATAATGCAAGCATTGAAGAACTTGAAGAACTAGGTAAAGGAGCTCTTAAAAAGGCCGTAGTAGATGGTGACATTGAAAATGGTTCACTAATGGCAGGTCAAATATCTGGAATGGTAAAAAAAGTTCAAAGTGTTAAAGAAATAATTGAAGAAATGTTTAATGAATACGAAGAAGTAAAAAGAAGTCTATAACTAATAGATAATGGAGGAATTATGAAGATAGCATTTATTTTCTCAGGTCAAGGTTCTCAATATATAGGAATGGGAAAAGAATTATATGATAATATTCCTAGCTGTAAAAAAATATATGATAAAGCTAATGAAGCTTTAGGGTTTGATTTGAAAGAATTAATATTTAATGGTGATAAAGAAGAATTAAATATTACTGAAAATACACAACCTGCAATATTAACAACTTCTATAGCTATTCTACAAGCTATAAAAGATAAAGGTATCAATCCAGATATAGTTGCAGGATTAAGCTTGGGAGAATATTCTGCACTTGTTGCTAGTGAAGCTTTGGACTTTGAAACTGCAGTTTCTTTAGTAAAAAAAAGAGGGCGTTTTATGCAAGAAGCAGTACCCCAAGGTATTGGTTCAATGGTTGCAGTCATTGGATTAGATGAAGATAAAATAAAAAAAGTATTAAAAGTAGCTAGTGAAAGAGGAATAGTAGAAATAGCTAACTATAATACTAATAATCAAATAGTAATAGGTGGAGAAAGTGAAGCCGTTGAATTCGCAAGTGAATTACTGAAAGAGTGTGGTGCAAGAAGGGTTATTCCCCTAAAAGTATCTGGCCCTTTCCATACTTCATTATTAAATGAAGCATCTATTAAGTTAAAAAATGAATTTGAAAATATACATTTTAATGATCCAAAAATAAAGACAATAACAAATGTTACAGCAGATTTTATTGAAAATGGAAATGAAATTAAAAATTTATTAATAAATCAAGTTAAATCTTCTGTAAGATGGAGTGAAACTATTGAAAAAATGCTTGATGAAGGTATAGATACATTTATTGAAATAGGACCTTTAAAAACTTTAAGTAGTTTTGTACGTGAAATAAGCAAAGAAAAAAAAGTTGCTGTAAAAATCTTTAATGTAGAAGATTTAAAATCACTTAATAAGACACTAGAAGGGATGGAAGCTATATGTTAAAAGGGAAAAATGTAATAGTAACTGGGGCTACAAGAGGAATCGGTAGAGAAATTGCATTAACTCTAGCGCAAAATGGAGCTAATATAGCTATGAATTATAGAAACTTAAATAGTGAAGTAGAAGATTTAATCAATGAAATTAAAAGCTTTGGTGTAGATGCTTTAGCAATAAAATGTGATGTAAGTAGTACTAATGAAGTTGAGAACTTCGTAAAAGAAGTGAAAGCTCATTATAATACAATAGATGTTTTAGTTAATAACGCAGGTATAACTAAAGATGGATTAATTCTTAGAATGAAAGAAGAAGATTTTGATGATGTTCTAGATGTTAATTTAAAGGGTACATTTAATACTACAAAATCAATATCTTCTATTATGGTTAGACAAAAATATGGAAAGATAATAAATATTTCTTCTGTTGTTGGTATAGCTGGTAATGCAGGACAATGTAATTATGCAGCTTCAAAAGCTGGTGTTATTGGATTTTCTAAATCGGTAGCAAGAGAACTTGCTTCAAGAAATATAAATGTTAATGTAGTAGCTCCAGGATATATAAATACTGATATGACTAAGAATCTACCTGATAAAGTTAAAGAAGAAATAATTAAAAGTATACCTATGAAAAAAATAGGTAATCCAAAAGAAGTTGCTAATTTAGTATTATTCTTATCATCAAATTTATCAGACTACATTACAGGTCAAGTAATAAATGTTGATGGTGGAATGGTAATGGCATAAAGGAGGCATTAAATTGAAAAGAAGAGTGGTAATCACTGGACTTGGAGCAATAACTCCAATAGGAAATAATGTAGATAGTTTTTGGGAAGGTGTTAAATTAGGCAAAAACGGAATAGATGAAATATCTTTATTTAATGCCGAAAATTTAAAGGTAAAAATGGCTGCTGAGGTTAAAGATTTTGACCCTAACAACTTTATAGATAAAAAAGAAGCAAAAAGAATGGATAGATATACTCAGTTTGCTATTATAGCAGCAGAAGAATCTATTAAAGATAGTAATCTTGATTTTAATACATTAAATAGAGAACGAGTTGGAGTGATGTTTGGATCTGGTATTGGTGGACTTTGTACTATTGAAAGCCAAATAAGAACTTTAGTTGCTAAGGGGCCTAATAGAGTATCACCACTTACTATTCCAATGGCTATATCAAATATTGCTTCAGGTACTATTGCTATAAAATATGGGATTTTAGGAAGCACATTAAGTTTAACTTCTGCATGTGCAACTTCAACTCATTGTATTGGTGAAGCTTATAGAAGCATTAAAGATGGTTATCTTGATATTGTTGTAGCTGGTGGAGCTGAATCTTCTATATGTGAATTTGGTATTGCAGGATTCCAATCACTTACTGCATTAAGTAGAAGTGAAGATAAAAATAGAGCATCAATTCCATTTGATAAAGAAAGAAATGGATTTGTTATGGGAGAAGGTGCAGGTTCATTAATATTAGAAGATTTAGACAGTGCTTTAAAAAGAGGTGCAAAAATCTATGCAGAGGTAGTTGGATATGGTTCAACTTGTGATGCTTATCATATAACATCACCTTGCTTAGATGGTGATGGTGCATATAGAGCTATGAGAGATGCATTAACTGATGCTGATATAACTGCTGATAAAATATCTTATATAAACGCACATGGTACATCAACAGAAATTAATGATAAAGTTGAAACCTTAGCTATCAAAAAAGCTTTAGGAGATAATTATATGAATGCATATGTTAGTTCTACTAAATCAATGACTGGTCATTTATTAGGTGCTGCAGGTGCTATCGAAGCTATTGTTTCAATAAAAGCACTACAAGATAATTTTGTTCCAGCAACAATTAATTATGTAAATGAAGATGAGGATTGTGATTTAAATCTTGTTGTCAACGAAGGAAAAGAATCTAATGTAGAATATACAATGTCAAACTCTTTAGGATTTGGTGGACATAACGGAACTCTTATATTTAAAAAATGGAGGTAGTTAAGATGTTAGACTATAACCAAATAAAAGAGCTTATTAAGGAGATAGATTCATCGTCTCTAAGAGTCTTTGAATTAGAAAATAGTGATATAAAATTAAAGCTTAGTAAAAACGAAGAAAATACTTCATCTAAAGAAAATGTTATTAACACAACATCTTCTGAAAATTCTACAATCTTTACAAAGGAAACTAAAACCACAACTGAAGAAACTTTAGTTGAAGATGAAAAATTAATAGAAGAAAACTTAAATATAGTTAAATCACCATTAGTTGGAACTTATTATTCATCTTCAACTCCAGGGGGAGCTCCCTATGTTGAAGTTGGATCTAAAGTAAAAAAAGGTGATGTGCTTTGTATAGTTGAAGCTATGAAGATAATGAATGAAATAACATCAGAAGTTGATGGAGAAATTGTTGAAGCTTTAAGAAGTGATGAAGAAATTGTTGAATTTGGAATGGAATTATTCAAGATTCGTTCCTAATAATAAATATAATATAGATATTAGTGGTGGTGAAAATCTAATAAACATTTTTACTACCACTTATTAAAATATCTATTATTTAAGGAGATTTTAAAATGGATATTAAGGAAATTATGGATATAATTCCTCATAGATATCCTTTTCTTTTAATAGATAAGGTCATAAAAATTGAGGAAAATAAAATAACTGCGATAAAAAACGTTACAGCAAACGAATACTACTTTCAAGGACATTTTCCAACTGAACCTGTTATGCCTGGGGTATTAATAATTGAGTCTTTAGCACAGGCTGGTGCTGTGGCTCTTTTAAGTAAAGATGAATTTAAAGGTAAGATAGCATATTTTGCAGGAATAAATAATGCTAAATTTAGAAGAAAAGTTGTTCCAGGAGATACATTAAGATTGGAAGTTGAACTTACTAAAATACGTGGCAAAGCTGGTGTAGGATATGGAATTGCTTATGTTGAAGATAAGAAGGTTTGTGAAGGAGAATTAACCTTCATGGTAGGTTAATAAAAAGAGGTGTTTTATGATTAGAAAAGTTTTAATAGCTAATAGAGGTGAAATTGCTGTAAGAATCATAAGAGCTTGTAGAGAGCTTGGATTAAAAACTGTTGCTATTTATTCTGAAATTGATAAAGATGCCATGCATACAGAACTTGCAGATGAAGCTATTTGTGTTGGAACTTCAAAATCTAAAGATTCTTACCTTAATGAAAGTAATATAATAAGTGCAGCAGTAGTAACAGGTTGTAACGCAATTCATCCTGGCTTTGGATTTTTATCAGAGAAAGCTAGCTTTGCAAGTATGTGCGAAGAATGTAATATTAAGTTTATTGGCCCAAGTAGCGAAACAATAAATATTATGGGAAATAAATCAGTAGCAAGAGAAATAATGAAAAATGCCGGTGTTCCAGTTATTCCTGGTAGTGATGGTCTTATTGAAAATATTGAAGAGGCTAAAATAGAAGCCAAAAGAATTGGATATCCAATAATGATTAAAGCTTCCTTAGGTGGAGGAGGAAAAGGTATAAGAATTGTTGCTAATGAAGATGAACTAGAAAATGCATTTTTTACTGCAAGAACAGAAGCAAAAAATAACTTTGGTGATGATTCAGTATATATGGAGAAATTCATAGAAAATCCAAGGCATATAGAATTTCAAATTTTAGGTGATACCTTTGGTAATATAATTCATCTTGGTGAAAGAGACTGTACTATCCAAAGAAGGAATCAAAAAGTACTTGAAGAAGCTCCATCTTATATCTTAAATGATGAATTAAGAAAAGAAATGGGTGAGGCAGCAATTAAAGCCGCAAAAGCAGTTAAGTATGTTAATGCTGGTACAATTGAATTTTTAGTAGATAAACATGGTGACTTTTATTTCATGGAAATGAATACTAGAATTCAAGTAGAACATCCTGTAACTGAAATGATAACTTCTGTTGATATAGTAAAAGAACAATTAAAAATTGCTAACGGTAATGAATTACAGCTTACACAGGATGATATAAAAATAGAAGGTCATGCTATTGAGTGTAGAATAAATGCTGAAAATCCAAAGAAATCATTTGCTCCTTGCCCTGGCAAAATTAGCTTTTTAAATATACCTGGAGGTAATGGTATTAGGGTTGATACAGCTGTTTATAATGGTTATACTATTCCACCAACTTATGATTCTATGATAGCAAAGGTTATTTCTCATGGAAAAACTAGAGAAGAAGCAATCAATAAAATGTTAAGGGCTCTAGATGAATTTACTATTGAAGGAATAGAGAGCAATATAGATTTTCAAATTGATATTTTAAATAATGATATATTCCGCTTAGGAACTTTTGATACAAGTTTTATAAGCAAAGAATATAATCTATAAGTTGGTGAAATTATGGGTATTTTTAAGAAAAAACAATATGGTGTAATAAATATGCCACCTGTTGATACTAATGATACTCCCATTGTTCCTGATGGAGCATGGGTAAAGTGTAATCATTGTGGAAAGATTTTATATAAAAAAAATTTAGAAGAAAATTATAAAATGTGTCCTAATTGTAATTATTATTTTAGATTAGGTGCACATGAAAGATTAGATTTAATTTGTGATAAGGATACATTTGTTGAATTTAATAAATGTCTAGAGTCGAAAAATCCAATGAACTTCCCTGGCTATGATAATAAATTAAAGATGAGTAAAGAAAATTCTAAAATTAATGAAGCCGTTGTAACTGGAAAATGTAAAATAAACGGAACTGAATCTATTATTTGTATAATGGATTCTAACTTTATGATGGGAAGTATGGGTACAGTTGTTGGTGAAAAAATAACCTTTGCTATTGAAAAAGCAATTAATGAAGAGCTTCCTATAATAATCTTTACAGCTTCTGGTGGTGCAAGAATGCAAGAGGGAATTCTTTCATTAATGCAAATGGCTAAAATTAGTGCAGCACTGGCAAAGCATAGTGAAAAAGGGTTACTTTATATTACGGTTTTAACTGATCCTACAACAGGTGGAGTTACTGCAAGCTTTGCAATGTTAGGAGATATAATTATTGCAGAGCCAAAAGCTTTAATTGGATTTGCAGGAAGAAGGGTTATTGAAGGAACCATTAAAGAAAAGCTACCTGATGATTTTCAAAGTGCAGAATTCTTATTAGAAAAGGGCTTTGTAGATAATATTGTAGATAGAGCTGAATTAAAGAATACACTATCCCTATTATTAGAGTTACACAAACCTCAAGGAGGTGCATCAGTTGAATAAAAAGGTTAAAGCATGGGATAGATTAACAATTGCTAGAATGGTTGAAAGACCAAATGCTGAAGATTATATAAAACTAATTTTTAATAATTTTTTTGAATTACACGGAGATAGAAACTATAGAGATGATAAATCTATCATTGGAGGAATAGGGTTATTAGAAGATATTCCAGTTACTATAGTTGGTATTCAAAAAGGTAAAAACTTAAAAGAGAATATGGAAAGAAATTTTGGTTCACCTTATCCTGAGGGATACAGAAAAGCATTAAGGTTAATGAAGCAAGCTGAAAAATTTAAAAGACCAATTATTTGTTTTATAAATACTCCTGGAGCATATTGCGGTGTAGAAGCTGAAGAACGTGGTCAAGGAGAAGCTATTGCTAGAAACTTGTTGGAAATATCTCAACTTACTGTACCTATTATTTCTATAATTATAGGTGAAGGAGGGAGTGGTGGCGCCATAGCACTAGCTTGTGGTGATAGAGTGTGGGCGCTAGAAAATTCTATATATTCTATTTTATCACCTGAAGGATTTGCTTCTATATTATTAAAAGATTCATCAAAAGCTCAAGAAGTTTCAGAAATAATGGGAATGACTTCTTATGACTTATTAGAAAAAGGTATAATTGAAAAGATTATTAAGGAACCTGATGGCGGTGCTCAAAATGATATTAATTTTGTTGCAAATGAAATTAAAAGTAATTTAATAAATGAAATAAAAATTTTGCAAAACAAAACTGTAAGAGAACTTTTAAATCAAAGATATTTACGTTATAGAGATTTTTAATAAATAAAATTAAATGAATTAAAATGAGCAGGTAATATTAAAACCTGCTCATTTATTTTAAGGTAATTATACAGAGGTATGTGTAGCTTAATACACAAAATGTATCTACATTAAAGATTATTACCATTTTTTATATTTTATACACAATATTTATATTTTTTCTTCTTGATATATTACAAAATTGTAATTTAAATGTAATATATTTATATGAGTGTGCTTTTAATTTTTATTGTATAATATATTTATAATTAAATTAAAGAAAAGGAATTTATATGTATGGCAAAAAAAGGTAGATTTAAATTGGTAAAATTTTTATTGACTTCCATACTCTTAATATTTTTCACTTTTATGTTGATAATTTCTAGTATTTATCGTTCTATTGTTAATGATATAGAAATTCAAAATATAGTTAATGAAATACAATCTGGATCTAATTATGTACAAGCTGAAGATATTAGCCAAATTTTTTTAGATGCAATTGTTGCAATTGAAGATCACCGTTTCTATAAACATGGTGCAATTGATTTAATATCTATAGCTCGTGCAACATTTATTAACATAAAAAATAAAGAAATTGTTGAGGGGGGAAGTACTATTACTCAACAGTTAGTAAAAAATTTATTTCTAAATATGGATCAAACTTTAGAAAGAAAAATAAATGAGATATTTATAGCATTTGAACTTGAAAAATTATACTCAAAAAAAGAAATTCTAGAGCTTTATGTTAATGTTGTTTACTATGGAGATGGATTTACAGGAATAAAATCTGCAGATAATAATTTTTAATCCAAAAGTCTTTATTTATAGGAGAATATTATGAGTTTTTCGATATTATATATTATATGGTAAATAGTTGTATTTATGATAAAAAGTAAATGTTTCAGGAGGGTATTAGATGTTAACGTCAATAAAAAATGCAATATTTTATCACATTTATCCATTAGGCTTTTGTGGGGTTATAAATAATAGAAAAAGTATATCATCAGCTTCTGGATTTAATAAGTTTGATGATAAATGGATAAATCACTTAAAAAATATGGGCATAAATGCAATTTATTTTGGACCTATATTTCAATCTAGCTATCATGGTTATGATACAATAGATTATCTAAAAATAGATGAGCGCTTAGGAACAAATAGTGATTTTAAAAATATAGTTTCTAAACTCCATGCTAATAATATAAGAGTTATTATCGATGGTGTATTTAATCATGTAGGAAGAGAGTTTTGGGCATTTGTAGATGTTAAAAATAACAAATCAAATTCGCAGTATTCTTCTTGGTTTAACATTGACTTTAATGGCAATAGTAACTATAATGACGGCTTTTATTATGAAGGCTGGGAAGGTCACTATGATTTAGTTAAATTAAATCTATATAATAAAGATGTAAAATGTTATTTACTTCATGTTGTTGAAGAATGGATTAATGAATTTGATATTGATGGTATAAGATTAGATGTTGCATATTTATTAGATAAAGACTTTATTAAAGAATTAAGATTTACAACTAATAAATTAAAAAATGATTTTTGGCTAATGGGAGAAATGATTCATGGCGATTATAATTCTATAGTTTCACCAGAAATGCTACATTCTGCTACAAATTATGAATTATATAAAGGATTATATTCAAGTCATAATGATAAAAATTATTTTGAAATAGCTTATTCACTTAATAGACAATTCGGTGAATATGGGATATATAAAAATTTAACATTATATAACTTTGTTGATAATCACGATGTAAATAGAATAGCAACTATAATAAATGACAAAAGATATTTAAAAAATATATACACTTTATTATTCACAATTCCAGGAATCCCATCAATTTATTATGGTAGTGAGTGGGGAATAGAGGGCGATAGAAGTATAACTGATCTTAATCTAAGGCCAGAACTTTCAATAGATGATTTCTATAATAATGAAAAATCAAAAAATCTTGAAGATTTTATTACAAGGTTAATTACTATAAGGAAAAATAATAAAGAACTTACTTTAGGTATATATAAAGAATTTGTTGTCAAAAATAAACAATTTGCATTTGGTAGATACCTAAATGATAATTGGATAATAATATTATTAAATCTAGATGATAAAGAAGAATCAATTGAACTTAATGCTCCATTTAAAAATAGTACTATTACTAATTTGTTAGATGAAAATAATAAATATATAAATGAAAATAATAAAATGATTATAAAAATGGAACCTTTTAGCAGTAAAATATTAAAAGAAATTTAATTACCTGTCTAATAAAAATATAACTCTCCTTATTTAAATATCAAGGAGAGTTATAAATAAACCTATTTAATACTTTAGTATCTAAATTATTTAAAAGAATAGCTATCTATAATAAAAATTATTGATAATAAAATAAAAATAGCTGTAGATATAAATATTAATGGTGCTGAAATTACTGATAAAGTGAAATTACTATAAATTTTTCATTGATATAATTATTTAAACTTTTATTCTCTCTACAGTATCTTCTCGTAATAACTCCCCCATATTACAAGTAGTATATCCTAATTATATTCATAAATTTTTCAAACTAGAATGACAATGAAAACATTATCACTAAAACTACTTTACTAAAATATCCCTCCAAGATGTTGACATTAAAATTTAAAGGAGTAAAATAAATAATATAGAGTTAGCACTCATCGCAGTAGAGTGCTAACAATAATATGTTAACTTAAAAGGAGAGAGTTTTATGGAAACAAAACAATTTAAAGCTGAATCTAAAAGACTTTTAGATTTAATGATTAATTCAATTTACACACATAGAGAGATCTTTCTAAGAGAGCTTATATCTAATGCTAGTGATGCTATTGATAAAATTTATTATAAGTCTTTAAGTGATGATAATATAAACTTCAATAAAGAAGATTTCTTTATTAAGGTTTCTATAGATAAAGAAAATAGAACTATAAAAATTTCTGATACAGGAATTGGTATGAGTAAGGATGAATTAGATGATAACTTAGGTGTTATTGCTAAAAGTGGTTCTCTTCAATTCAAAAAAGAAAATGAAATTAAAGATGGTTGCGATATAATAGGACAATTTGGTGTTGGTTTTTATTCCTCATTCTTAATAGCTGATAAAGTTACTGTAATTACTAAAGCTTTTGGAAGTGACGAAGCATATAAATGGGAATCTACTGGTGTTGAAGGATATACAATAGAACCTTCTACTAAGGATACAGTTGGTACTGATATTATATTACATGTAAAAGCTAACACAGAGGATGAAAATTTTGATGAATATTTAAATGAATATAAAATTCAATCTTTAATAAAGAAATATTCAGATTTTATTAGATATCCAATCAAAATGGATCTTACTGAAAGAAAACTTAAAGAAGGAACTGAAAATGAGTATGAACACTATATAGAAGAAAAAGTAGTTAATAGTATGGTCCCAATTTGGAGAAAAAATAAAAATGAATTAACTCAAGAAGATTACAATAATTTTTATAAAGAAAAACATTATGGATTTGATACTCCTTTAAAACATATTCATTTAAGTGTTGATGGAACTGTAAGCTATAATGCAATATTATATATTCCTGAAAATATGCCTTATGATTTCTATACAAAAGATTATGAAAAGGGATTAGAGTTATATTCTAATGGAGTTATGATAATGAATAAATGCTCCGACCTTCTTCCTGACTATTTTGGATTTGTTAAAGGAATTGTTGATTCAGAAGATTTATCATTAAATATATCTAGAGAAATTCTTCAACATGATAGACAATTAAGATTCATTGCTAAAAATATTAAAAATAAAATCAAAAGTGAACTTGAAAAAATGCTTAGAAATGAAAGAGAAAATTATGAAAAATTCTATAAAGCATTTGGAAGAACTTTAAAATTTGGTGTATATGATAATTTTGGAGCTGAAAAGGAAGTACTTCAAGATTTATTAATGTTCTATTCATCAAAGGAAAAGAAGATGGTTACATTAGATGAATATATTACAAGAATGAGCGAAGAACAAAAATATATTTACTATGCTGTTGGTGAATCTATTGATAGAATTGAAAAAATGCCACAAACTGAACTTTTACTAGATAAAGGATATGAAATTCTATACTTTACAGATGATATTGATGAGTTTGCTATAAAAATGTTAATGAAATATAAAGAAAAAGAATTTAAATCTGTATCTAGTAGTGATTTAGGTATAGAAAGTAATGATGAAGAAAATAAAACAGAAGAGAATAATGAAGAAAATAAATCATTATTTGATGCTATGAAAGAGATTCTAAGCGATAAAATAAGTGCTGTTAAAGTTTCGAATAAATTAAAAAATCATCCTGTTTGCTTATCAAACGAAGGAGATTTATCTATTGAAATGGAAAAGGTATTAAATTCAATGCCAAATAATCAAGCTATAAAGGCTCAAAAGGTATTAGAAATTAATGTTCATCATGAAGTATTCAATGCTTTAAAGGATGCATATGAAAATGATAAAGATAAATTTAATTTATATACTAATCTTTTATACAATCAAGCATTGTTAATAGAAGGATTATCAATATCAGATCCTGTTGAATTCACAAACGACATCTGTAAATTAATGAAATAATTTCGAATATTTCCTAGAAAATATTTATTAAATACTTTATTAAATCCCTCATCTAATGTAATGAGTACATTAAATGGGGGATTCCTTATTATATATAAATTTAAAATTCTTTAATTTCGCCTTTTGAATTCTCTGTAATTGAAAAATTTTTAATGTCTTTAAATTCATTTTCTAATTGGAATGAAAGCTCAGTAATATTACATAAATTTAACACCTTTTTTTAGTAAGAAAATCTATTATTTTTATAAATATATTTTACAAACATATATTAAATCCTGTATAATCAACAGTGCTAAAATAATTTAACTATTCTATGTTAATCTAAAGAAAAAATTTTTATCAATGATATTGGAGGGAAATACATGGAAATAAAGGATAGAGGATTAAATGAAAAAATTAATCAATTAAAAAAAGGTTTGGAAATAGTTGGCGGAAAATCTAATTTACTATTAGAGGATAATAATGAAATTTTAAACTATATCATAGAAAAGGCTTTTAACGATGGAATCGTTAAATTTAATATAAACAATATTGAATATACTATTAATGAGTTAATTAAATGTAAACAAGCTTATGAAATTTATTTCCTAAAAAATAAATTAACTACTCTAAACTCAATAATTTATAAAATTAAAAAATATGATACATCTTTAGACTCATTAATAAGAAAATATAAAAAAAGCAGATCATTAGAAGAATATAATGAAATTACTAATAGAATTAAAAAAACTTATAGACTTGATATTAATAAATTAGTACTAAATAGTATTAATAGTGAAATTTTAGATAAATTAAGTCTAGAAGAACAAGAAGCTTTTTATAGTGAATATTTAAGTCAAAAAAGAAAGCAAATAATTGATAGTGTTATTAGTAAAATGGGGATAGTTTAGTATTAAACTATCCTTTTTATTTTATACACCTTTATTATTAAAATCTGGTACAAATTCTTCTGAATTAGTTCCGGATTCTTGAATAAATCCATTTTTTACTCCTAATGAAAGGGCATAATTAATAATAGAGTCATATGTTTTTTCATTAATGCTTTTATTAATTTCAGGATACATTTTAGCATTGTACATTGGCGTATATTGATTCATTAATGATATATACACACTATCTTCAAATTTTTTATAAATTGCATCAATAATCTTTTTTGAATCAAATAATAATCCAGGCAATAATAAATGTCTTACAATAACTCCTTTCACAATAATTCCATCTTCATTAAATTTCGGATGCCCCACTTGTTTTACCATTTCATCTATAACTTCTAATACATTTTTCGAGTATCCTTTTATCTTTGAATATTTTAAGGCATATTTATCTTCAAAATACTTAAAATCAGGTAAATAAACATCTATGTATCCATTTAAAGTTTTTATTGTATCTAATGTATCTATAGAATTCGTATTATATATTATAGGTAAATTAAGCCCTTTATTCTTTGCTATTTTTAATGATTCTATAATTTGTGGCACAAAGTGCGTTGGCGTAACTAAATTAATATTATTTGCTCCTTTATCTTGTAATTCTAAGAATATTTCTGCTAATCTGTCTATTGTTATTTCTGTTCCAAATCCTTCACTTGATATTTTATAGTTTTGACAAAAAACACATTTTAAATTGCAATTAGAAAAGAATACTGTTCCTGAGCCACTTTTCCCTGAAATGCATGGCTCTTCCCAAAAATGTAGAGCAGCTCTTGCTATTCTTATACTATTAGTACTATTGCATACGCCTTTAATTCCTTTATTTCTATTTACATTACAATTTCTCATACATAAAGTACAATTTTCTAATAATTTCATATAATCCATATAAACACCTCGTAAAAATTAGTATATCAGTATATATTACATTAATCAATTTAAGGTAACATATAGTTATTTTAGGTCAACTGTGGTATAATTGTGGCATAATGAAAATTCGAGAGGTGTAATATAATGAATACGGTAACGGTTGTAATAAATGGTATTGAATATAATTTGAGAGGAAAAGAAGATGAAAGATATTTGTCTGAAGTTGCCGCTTATGTAGATACTAAAATAAGAGAAATTTCAGGAAGCAATAAAAAATTAAGTACAAGTTCTGCTGCAGTTCTTACTGCTGTTAATATTGCTGATGAACTTTTTAAATGTGATTTAGAAATTGGAAATATTACTAAGAAAAAAAATTCTCTTGAAGAACGTCATTTAACATTAAAAGAAAGATTAAGAGAACTTAAAGTTGAAATAGACGAAACTGCAAAAGCAAGGGCCTCGGAAGTTGAGTCTCTAAATTCTGTTATCTTTGATATGGAATCAAAGTTAAAAGAGTTAGAAAGCTATAAATTATTAAGTGAAGAGTTAACAGAGAAAGTAAAAACATTAACTGAAATAAACAATAATAATGAAACTCAAATTTCAGAGTTAAACAAAGAATTATTAGACTTGCAAAGTACAAATCAAAAACTTGAAGATAAGGTTAAAAGTTGTACTGATGAAATAAATAATAGAGTATCAATTTCTGAATTTGAAGAAGCCATTACAAAATTAGAAAAAACACAAAAAATTAATCTTATATTAAGTGATGAAAATGATGATCTTAAAGAAAAAGTATCAACATATCAAAATCAAGTTAATAATTATTCTATTGAAAATTCAGAATTAAAAGAAACTGAACATAAATTAAGAGAAACAATAAAATTTAAAGAAGCTGAATTAGAAGAGTTTAAGGAATTAAATGAAAAACAAAGTTTAGAAGAAAAAATCACTATGGAAAAAAAGATTAATTCATTAGAAATAGAATTGCAAGATGCTTTAAAGAAGAAGGAAACTTATAGGTTACGTAATAAGGATATTAACTTCCAACTACAAAACTATAAGTACAAAGTTTTAGATTTAGAAAAAAAACTTATTGATACTCAATTCAATCTAGCGGTAGAAAAAAGAGATAAAAATCCACTATTAAGATAAGTCTGCTCATCATTGAGCGGACTTATCTTAATTAGTATAGAAAAACAATAGTAATTATGTTATAACAATAAGTAGTTATACTAGATTAATAGTAAATACTTATAGATTTTAAACGAAAGATTACATTAACTTTTTAAATTTAGGAGAGATTTTTATGAATAAAATAGAAGTTCTAGCACCAGCTGGAAGTATGGAAAGTTTGTATGCTGCTATAAATAAGGGGGCTGATGCTGTTTACCTTGGTGGAAACAAATTTTCTGCTAGAGCTTATGCATCGAATTTTGATAATGAAAACATGCAAAAAGCTATTGATTATGCCCATAGTTATGGTGTGAAAATTTATGTAACTATAAATACAATACTAAAAGAAAATGAAATTGAAGAAGCTGTTAGATATGTTGGATATTTATATGAAATAGGTGCCGATGCTCTAATAATTCAAGACTTAGGTCTTTTCAAAAGAATTAAAGAAGATTATCCTGACTTTGAACTTCATGCTTCTACACAAATGACAATTCATAATGGAGAAGCTGCTATATATTTTAAAGAAAAAGGCTTTCATAGGGTTGTTTTGTCTAGAGAAATGACAATTGATGAAATTAAATATATATCTACAGATTTAATGATAGAAACTGAAATGTTTGTTCATGGGGCGATTTGTGTTAGTTATTCTGGGCAATGTCTAATGAGTTCAATAATAGGTGGAAGAAGCGGTAATAGGGGAAGATGTGCTCAACCTTGTAGAATGGAATATATATTAAAAGGTGAAAAATCTGGTGAGCAAAAAGGACATTTATTAAGTCCAAAAGATATGTGTACTATAGATGATATTAAAGATATAGTTGAAAGTGGAACTCATTCTTTAAAAATAGAAGGAAGAATGAAAAGACCAGAATATGTAGCTGGAGTAGTAGATAACTATAGAAAAGCAGTAGATAAGGTATTATTTAAGAAAAAATACAATGTACAAGAAGGTAAAGGACAGTTACTACAACTCTTTAATAGAAGTGGATTTACCAACGCATATTTAAAAGGTAATACTGGTAGGGATATGATGAGTTTCAACTCTCCAAAAAATGCTGGAGTTCCACTAGGAGTAGTAGAAAAATCAGGTGAAATTAAACTTAAAGAAAGTTTATCTTTAGGCGATGGAGTTAGATATAGAGATAAAGGCTTCTCAGTAAGTAAAATTTTATTGAATGGAAAAGAAGTTTCCAATGCTAAAAGAGGAGATATCGTTAAACTTTTCCCTATAGATTATAAAAAAGGTGATGAATTATTTAAGAGCTTAAATAAACAACTTTTTGATGAATTAGAAGATTATATTAAACCTTATAATAAGAAAATTTCTTTAAATGCAAGAGTTAAATTTGCTGTTAATTCTCCAATTGAACTAAACATAATACATAATAATAAAGAATATAGATTTAGTGGTGAAATTGTACAAAAAGCAGAAAAAAGACCTTTAGATAAAGAAAGAATTGAAGAAGCACTAAAAAAATCTGGTGATATCCCATTTAAATTAGATTTTATTGAGTTTACTGAATTCGAAGATGGATTCTTACGTATTGCTGATTTAAATAATTTAAGAAGAGATGCTTTAGAGGGTATCACTAAAAGCATTTGTAAGAAATATAGAAGAAAACGTCCAAAGAAAGAGGATAAAAATTTATCTGATTCAATAAATAATGATATTAATATTTCTGAAATATATAGTTGTATTACAAAAGACCAACTTAATGCATTATTAGATTGTAAAGTTAAACATATAGCTTTTGACATATTTAGTAGGGAATTAGGTGCTCTTAGAATATCTGACTTAATTGATACATTTGATAGGGTAAATGGAGATATAAATTTATACATAAAAACATCTTCTATAATAAAAGGTGAATTTGATAAGGTATGTAAATTTATAGATAAGGCTAAACCTTACATAAAAGGAATAATAACTTCTAATATAGGATTAATTAACATATATAAAGATTCACTTATTATAATTGGTGATTATAAACTTAATATAATGAACTCTCAGAGTTTAGAATTTTATCAAAGAGAAATTTCAATTCCTACATTAAGCATGGAATTAAATAGGACAGAAATTAAAGAAATAACTCGTAAAAATAAAGGAAATAATGCCTATGTTATTTATGGTAAACCAGAGCTTATGATTAGTGAATATTGTCCAATAGGAAGTACTTTTGGAGGTAGAAAAACTAATGTAGAATGTAATGCTATTTGTACCAGAGATAAATTTACTCTTATAGATAGAGTAAATGAAAAAAATAGAGTAATGACTGATTTATTCTGCAGAAGTTATATCTTGAATCCAGTACCACTAAATTTATTTGATGAAATTAGTATGCTGAAGGAAATGGGAATTAAGACATTTAGATTTGATTTTAGAGATGAAAATTATGAAGAAGTAAAAAAAGTAATTAATATGTATAAAAATAATGAATCTTATGATAAGAGTAATTATACTAAAGGGCTGTTTAGAAGAGGAATAGAATAGGAGGGGGAGCTATGAAAATAATAAATATATTATTATTAGTTTCTGTATTTATATTTGGTATTATTCAAATGAGAAAATCATCATCTATAATTAGAACAGATTGGTTCAAAAATTTATCTTATAATGAAAAGCTTACAATAACAGCTGAAATAAAAGATAATTGGAAAACAAGTATTATTTTACTTGCTATAATAGTTTGTGCAATGCTAATTTTAATTTCTTCTTTTATTGGAAAAACTCATTATTATGAGAATATAATTAATATATCAATTTTAATTATAAATATTATAGTAACAATATTGTTAATTGTTAATAACCAAAAATTATCAAAAGATATAAAAAAATAGCGTTTATATAGGAGAAATTTATGAAGGAAAGAACTTTACGAATTTTAGAATTTAACAAAGTGAAAAATAAGCTTAGAAGCTATGCTGTAACTAGTGGTGGGAAAGAGTTAATAGATGCTCTTTCTCCATATAATTCAATTTATGAAGTTGAAAATAAACTAGAAGAGACTAATGAAGCTTTAGATATATTAATAAAAAAAGGGACTCCACCATTTGAAGGCTTACATGAAACAAAAGAAGAACTTGAAAGAGCTAGTAAAGGTGGTACATTAAATCCAGGACAATTAATGAAAATTGGATCAATGCTTAGATGTTCTAGAAGATTCAAAGAATATGTTTCAAGAAAGGAGGAAGAAATAGGCTATAAACATCTTGAAGATTTAGCTTATATTTTAGTACCACTTAAAAATCTTGAAAATGAGATTGATTCTGCTATTATTTCTGAAGATGAAATAAGTGATAAAGCAAGTGGAACTTTATATAATATAAGAAGAAGTCTAAAAGAAAAAAATTCATCTGTTAGAGAAAAAATTAATTCTATTGTTAGGGCTAACTCAAAATATTTACAAGATTCTCTTTACACAATGAGAGGAGATAGATATGTAATTCCTGTTAAATCAGAGTATAAAGGTGCAGTACCTGGCCTTGTGCATGATCAAAGTTCTACTGGTGCAACACTTTTTATTGAACCAATTAGTTTAGTTAATTTAAATAATGAAATCAAGGAATTAATGCTTAAAGAAAAAGCTGAAATAGAACGAATATTAAGTGAGCTTTCTGCAAAGGTTCATGATAATATTGACGCTTTAAAAAGTAACTCTAACATTCTAAGAGAGCTAGATTTTATATTTGCTAAAGGAAAATATGCTTCTTCATTAAATGCAATAAAGCCAACTGTTAGAAACGACAGAAGTTTCGATATCTTAGGTGGAAAACATCCTTTAATTGATCCTAAAGTAGTGGTTCCTTCTGATATATATTTAGGTGAAGAGTTTACTACACTTATGATTACAGGTCCTAATACAGGAGGTAAAACTGTAACATTAAAAACTGTTGGTTTATTACATCTAATGGCACTAAGTGGATTATTAATACCAGCAAAAGATGGTTCATCAATTGGTTTCTTCAAAGATATTTTTGCAGATATAGGTGATGAACAAAGTATAGAACAATCTTTATCAACTTTTTCATCACATATGACTAATATAGTAACAATTTTAGAAGCTGCTTCTTTTGATTCGTTGGTACTATTTGATGAATTAGGTTCAGGAACTGATCCAACTGAAGGTGCTGCATTAGCTGTTGCAATTATCGAAACTTTAAATAAAAGAGGATGTAGAATTATAGCTACAACACATTATAGTGAATTAAAAGGATACGCTTTAAGAACAGTCGGTGTTGAAAATGCTTCTGTTGAATTTGATGTAGAAACATTGAGACCTACATATAGATTATTAATAGGTGTTCCTGGTAAATCTAATGCTTTTGAAATATCAAAAAGGCTTGGATTAAGTGAAGATGTTATAATAAAGGCTAAAGATTTTATGTCTGAAGAAAATCTACAATTTGAGGATTTAATTAGAGATCTTCAAGAAAAGAGTATAATAGCTAATCGTGATGCAAGAGAAGCGAAAAGAATCAAAGATGAAGCAGAAAACCTAAAAAAGAAGTATGATGAAAAGCTTAAAAAGCTAGATACAGTTAGAGATAAAGTTTATGATGAAGCTCGTCAAGAAGCTAAGCAAATTATTTCTAATGCAAAAGATGAGGCTGATGAAATAGTTAAAGCAATGAGAGAGCTTGAAAAAATGGGAATAGCTGAAGGTGGTAGAAATAGACTTGAAGAAGAAAGAAGAAAACTTAAAGCTAGTCTTGAAGAAAAGGAAGCAGCTATAATTAAGTCTAGAGAAAATACTGGTGAAGCTATTACTAAAGTTACTCTTGGTATGGAAGCATTCTTACCATCTTTAAATCAAAGAGTAATAATTGTATCAACTCCTGATAACAAAGGTGATGTACAGGTAGAAGCAGGAATAATGAAAATTAGTGTTAAACTAAAAGATTTAAGAAAGGTTCCAGAAGAGCCAAAGAAAAAAGAAAAAAAGAAAAGAGAAGTTAAACTAAATATGAAATCTGTTGATAGTAGAATAGACTTAAGAGGAATGGATTCTGAAGAAGCTTGTTACAGAACAGATAAATATTTAGATGAAGCATACTTAGGAAACTTAGGTGAAGTTACTATAGTTCACGGAAAAGGAACAGGAATATTAAGAAAAGCTATTAATGATATGTTAAAAAGACATCCACATGTAAAATCATATAGACTAGGAGTATATGGTGAAGGTGGAGATGGTGTAACCATCGTAGAGCTAAAATAGAGTTAAATTAATAAATGAAATTCATTTGAAACCCTTTCTTAGTATGCTATAATTAAAGCATACTAAGGAGGGGTTTTATGTATTTAATAAGCGCATGTTTGTGTGGAGTAAATTGTAAATACAATGGATTGAATAATTATAATGAAATATGTGATAAATTATTTACTTCTGGAAATGCAATTTTAGTTTGTCCAGAACAATTAGGAGGATTACCTACACCTCGAATACCAAGTGAGATTATAGGAGAGTCTTTAAATATATTAAATAATAATAGAGTAGTAATCGATAAAAATGGTAATGATGTAACATCACAATTTATAAAAGGCGCACAAGAAACATTACAAATTGCAAAAAAACTAAACATTAAAAAAGCTATACTAAAGGATGGTAGCCCATCATGTGGTGTTAATTATATATATGATGGTAAATTTAATGGAACTAAAATAAAAGGCATGGGCCTAACAGCACAATTATTAAAAGAATCATCTATAGATGTAATAAGTGAACTTGAATTAGGAGGTAACATAAATGGGGATATTTGATTTTTTTAAAAGAAAAAAAGATATCGAAGATGATATTGATTTAGAAGAAGCTTTAAATATAAAAGAAATAAAAGAGGAAGACAATACTAATATAAATACTACAAATACTGAAACTGATAGTTTTAATTATAACTTTGTAATAGATAATATAGAAGAATTTCACAATAGAAATGAACTTACACCAGAAGAATTAAAATCTTTAATAACTGGTGAAATATTAAGAGTAGTTGATAAGTCTCAAAGTTTTGATTCAATGGAAGCATATGCAAAGGAAGCTGCAAAAGCAATAGGCATAGAAAACATACAACCTTTAACAGAGTATTTATATGGTGGTATTTCTAAACCAAATGCATTAAAAGGAAGATATAATGGGTTAGGAGCCTGGCCTAATGCTGTAAAAAATGCCGTATTAACTATATTATATTCATTTAATGAAAATAGTGTTGATGAACTATTAAAAATTGCTAATGAAAAATCTAGTAGTAGCATAAAGGCCGTGAACTTATTATGTAAAATGGCTGCTAAAGGAATTGAAGAAGATAAAATTATAGATTCCATCATTTATATAATGGAGAACTTTAGTGCTGAAAATATAATTTCAACATTAGGATTTTTATCACAAGTAAAAAATAATCCAAAAGTTTTAAGAACTCTAGAAATATATTTTAAAAAATATATTTATGATAATAATATCGAATCAGCATACGATGTTACATTAAGCATAATAAATAATGTTGGAACATTTACAAGAGAACAATTAATATTTTTAAAAGCGGTTGCACTTAGCGATGAAGTATTAGAATTATCTTTAATTTTAAAGAATGAAAATGGTGAATTTGATTTATCATCTGTAGCAGAAGATTTAAGACTTAAGGCCGCTTTAAGTTTTTATTCTTTACATAATAAAGATGAAGAAATAAATAGTAAATTAATGTACTTAAGAGATAACTCTTTAGATATGGAACTAAGAAAATATTTAACTGATATTTTAGGCTAATTTTAAATATTGTAAAAATGAAAAATGATGAATTAATATTCATCATTTTTTTAATGTATAGGAAAGTATAAAAATTTCAATGGCTGAAAGTTAGATAAAATCTAGCTTTCAGCCATTTTTTGT
>NZ_JADNLK010000020.1 GCF_015555905.1 Clostridium sp. D43t1_170807_H7 | reverse complement strand
CGTCTTAAGACGCAAGCTAGTAATTTGCCCTTATAGGGCTCATGAAAAACCACCAGCTTAGCTGGTGGATATTTATTATTTATAAAAATTTTTTTTATATTTTAAATAAAAGAAGGAAATTTAAGTATTTTGTAGAATATATTATCATATAAGTAACTATACGTTATTACATGTAAACGATTTTAAATTAGGAGGTAGAAATACAAATGGAAGTATTAAAAGTATCAACAAAATCTAACCCAAATTCAGTGGCAGGTGCTCTAGCAGCAATAATTAAAGAAAAGAATATTGTAGAAATACAAGCTGTAGGTGCAGGTGCAATAAATCAAGCGGTAAAGGCTATAGCAATTGCAAGGGGTTTTGTAGCACCAAGTGGAAGGGATATAATATGTGTGCCTGCCTTTACAGATATTGAAATTGATGGAGAGGAAAGAACTGCAATAAAATTAATTGTTCAACCTAGATAAGTAAATAAAAAACATATTTGAGAATAAAAAATGCTTAACTTTTTTATTAAAAAGTATTTTGGTATTGAAATTCTTTAAAAGACAGTATATAATGTAATCGTTAGATATATAATATATTATACGTAAAGAGGTGTGTTTAATGGTATCTAAAGAAGTAATAGTGAACAATGGAACTGGTTTACACGCAAGACCAGCGACTTTATTAGTTAAGAAAGCTTCATCTTTCAAATCAGATGTAAGCATTGAATTTAACGGAAAGAAAGCTAATGTTAAAAGCTTAATCGGTGTTTTATCATTAGGAGTTACTAAAGGGGCTAACATCACAGTAACAGCTACTGGTGATGATGAAACTTTAGCAGCTGAAGAAATTGCTAAATTAATCGAAACTTTAGAAGACTAAAATAAAAAAAGTGCTTTATGCACTTTTTTTATTTTGCTATTTTTTATGTAGTAAAGTTAATTATTGTTTGTTGTTTTAAAGATATTACATCTAAATAGAAGAGAAATTAGGTCTATAGCGCCTATTAGAATTAATACATATATTATCCTAAATATAATAACATTATTACCTACTAAAGAAGCTATAATATTAGTAGTAAAAAGGCCTATACCACCACAGTTAATTGCTCCTAATAAAACAAGTATAGCAGATAGTTTATCAAAGAAGTTTAACTTACACATAATAAATCCTCCGTATTGTATTATTCATATAAAATAATATGAAAATTTTTTTTGAAATATAACTAACAAAATAAATAAAAATATGATATAATACGAATTATATTATATTAATAACAGATAACATTCGGAGGTATTTAAATGACAAATCTATACAATTCGCCATTAAACTCAAGATATGCATCAAAGGAAATGAGTTATATATTTTCTGATGATATGAAATTTTCAACTTGGAGAAAGCTTTGGGTTGCTTTAGCCGAAGGGGAAAAAGAATTAGGATTAAATATTACAGATGAGCAAATAAATGAATTAAAATCTAATATAGATAACATAAATTATGAAGAAGCAATAAAAAAGGAAAAAGAAGTAAGACATGATGTTATGAGTCATGTTTACGCTTATGGATTACAATGCCCGAATGCGAAAGGAATAATACATTTAGGGGCTACTAGCTGCTATGTTGGAGATAATACTGATATAATAATAATGAGAGATGCTTTATTATTAACTAAAAAGAAGATAGTTACTGTATTATATCACCTTTCTAATTTTGCAATGAAATATAAAGATATGCCTACTTTAGGATTTACACATTTTCAACCAGCTCAATTAACAACTGTAGGTAAGAGAGCTTCGTTATGGATGCAAGATTTAGTTTTAGATATAGAAAATATAGACTTTTTATTAACTAAACTAAAATTAAGAGGGGTAAAAGGAACAACTGGTACTCAAGCTAGCTTTATGAATTTATTCGAAGGTGATGAAAGTAAGGTTAAGGCATTAGATACATATGTTGCTGAAAAAATGGGATTTGATAAAAGTTATGGAGTAACTGGTCAAACATATCCAAGAAAAGTTGATTCAATAGTATTAAATACATTATCTGAGGTAGCTCAAAGCGCTTATAAATTTAGTAATGATTTAAGATTATTGCAAAGTATGAAGGAGATAGAGGAACCATTTGAAAAACATCAAATAGGATCTTCTGCAATGGCTTATAAGAGAAACCCTATGAGAAGTGAAAGAATTGGTGCTTTAGCAAGAACCGTAATTGTAAATGCATTAAATCCTGCAATAACAGCATCTACACAGTGGTTTGAAAGAACATTAGATGATTCTGCTAATAAGAGAATATCTGTTGCAGAAGCCTTTCTAGCATTAGATGGTGTATTAAATTTATATATTAATATAGCTGAAAATATGGTTGTATATGAAAAGGTAATTGCTAGTCATGTTAATAATGAGTTACCATTTATGGCTACAGAAAATATAATGATGGAATCTGTTAAAAAAGGCGGAGATAGACAAGAATTACATGAGAGAGTAAGAGTACATTCTATGGCTGCATCTCAAAGAGTTAAAGGTGAAGGATTAAACAATGACTTAATCGAGAGAATTATAGCAGATGAATCATTTAATTTAAGTAAAGAAGAAATCTTAGCTATTATAGATCCACAAAAATTTGTTGGAAGAGCTCCAAGTCAAGTTGTTGAATTTATAGAAGAGTATGTTGAACCTATTATAAAAGAAAATAAAGATGCTTTAGATATAAAAAGTGAAATTAATGTTTAATTATTCTTAGAAGAACTCGCTTTAGGCATAGTATTATGCTTGAAGCGAGTTTTTATATTAAATTATCAATGAGAGTAATGTAATTAATAGGAAAATCATATCTTATAGTAATAACAGTATAAGGGGAAATTTATTATGAATAGCATTTATAAACTTATGTTAAATAATAAAGCTTTTAATGATATTATTGAAAATTTAATAAATAAAAAGAATGTTGCGATAATAAAGAGAGATGAAGACCTTAATGAGATTATTAAGTATTTTAATGATTTTATAATAAATGAGTTTGATAAGAAAAGATTATATGAAATTATTAATGAGCTAAAACAAGGTGATAATGATAAAGATTTAGAGATTAAAAAAATGACAGTTTTAAGAAGACAAATAAATAATAATGCAGAAAATATTATAAAAATATTTTCTGCATTTATTGATAGAAATCAAATAAACTACTCTTTAAATGATTTATATTCAATTACCAATAAAAGTATTGAATTCAAAGATAAGGAGTTTGAGTATTATTCTATATTGAGTAAATCTCCAATAGTTATAGAAGGTGATAGTTCAAAAATAATTAAAGAAGTTGATTATTTAATAAAAAATAAATATGTAAATAGTTTTATTAAATATAAAAAATTTAAGAATAATAGAAAATTTCATATAATAAGGAATAATATTAATAAAACTGATATTGATAAGGTTATAAGCAAATTAGGTGGAATTTTAAATAACAACTTTGCGTTTATACCACCAATTTATTTTAATGAATATACAAATGATTTTCAAAGTGAAAAAGTATATTATCAAAATTATAGTAATGATAAAATTAAGGAGTTAGCAAAGAATATAAATTATAAACATAATAAAGAAATTCTTGATGAGGCAGAAAGCTTTAAATGGTATAAATGTTTTGGAATAAAAAAATATAAAGAAATGACTATTAAGAAAAAAGAATTATACGAGGAATATAAAGAAAAAGAAAAATCTATATATAATCAATATATTGAAAATATAGAGAATTTAAATATGTTTTCAAAATCATTTTCTTTTGTGAATGAGGTTTATGAAGATGGAGTTTTAGATGAAATAAATAAGAGAATTGCAAATGAAGATGAATTATATAATTATATAAAATATATTAAGGAAACATTATCTATATATAAAGATTACTTAGAAGTGGAAAGCGATATTGAAATGTTGAGTGAAATTTCGAAGGAGCTTTTAAATTATATATATGAAAAATTAACTAATAAGAATGATTTGAATAGTATATTAGAATTTATACCTAATTATTATCACTATAAGCAAATAGAAGCTATAGAAAATGATAAGATAGATACAATAAATTCTTATAATAAGGTATATGAAAAAATAACTAGATTAAATGGAGCATTGAAATCATATCATAAAATATTATTAAAAGCTTTAAGAGAAAATTGTAATAAAGAAGCTAATAGATTTGCTAAAGAAAATAATATGAATTTGGATACACTAGATATTGATAAATTAATTAATGGAAGGTATACCGAAGAAAATATAGAGTTTTTATTAAAGATATTTCCAATAGCAATTTTTGATGAAAAGCAATATATGGAAAATAAAGAAAAGATAGATGAACTCTTTAGTTTGACTGTTCAGCAATCGGATTTAATGGAGATATCAGATAATAAAGAGATAAAGTGTAATGAAGTTTGTAATGAAAATTTAGATCGAAGTATATTTAAAATGCTTAATAATTTAGGATATACTATTTTTCAAAAAGAAGATGATATTTCAATTATATATGTTGATTTTGGAAAAGCAGAAAATAAAGTTATATATATAAATAATAAAGAGTTTTTTGATTTTAAAGAATTGATTAAAATAATAGATTTAATCAATTCAGGTTGTAAAGTGATTTTTGTATGGTATAGAAACTGGTGGATGAATAAAAATGAAGAGGTTCAGAAAATACACAAATTATTAAATGAATAATTAAATTTATTGAAATGGCATCTATAAAGGATGCCATTAATTTTGTATTAAATTTGAACTGTATTATTAAAATATGATAAAATTAGTGAATGAAATGAATAATCAAAGGAGAAAGAAATGAATTTATTAAATGTTGAAAATATTAGTAAAACTTATAGCGAAAAAATATTATTAAATAATGTATCTTTTGGTATTAATGAAGGAGATAAAATTGGAATTATTGGTCTTAATGGTAGTGGAAAGTCTACTTTATTAAAGATTGTTACTGGTAGGGATGAGTTCTTTGATGGAGTTATAACTAAGGGAAAAGGTGTGAGAGTAGAATATCTAGAGCAAAATTCTGAATTTGATGCTGATGCAACGGTACTTCAACAGATATTTAAAGGTGATACGCCTGAGATGAAGTTGCTAATGGAATATGAAGAATTACTTGAAAAAATAAGTAATAATGGCTTTAATGAAGAAGATAATAATAAGTTAATAAAAATACAAGAAAAAATAGATACATTAAATTTATGGAATTTAGAAAGTGAAGTAAAGGTAATATTAAACAAACTTGGAATAACAGATTATGCAATGAAAATGGGTTCTTTATCTGGTGGACAAAAGAAAAGAGTATTTTTAGCTTCAGCTTTAATTAAACCTTGTGAACTATTAGTTCTAGATGAGCCTACAAATCATTTAGATTCTGATTCTATAGAATGGTTAGAAGAATATTTAAATAGCCGTAAAGGGGCTTTATTAATGATTACACATGATAGATATTTCTTAGATAGAGTATCTAATAAGATATTAGAATTAGATAGAGGAAACATATATCAATATGCAGGTAATTATAGTGATTTTTTAGAGAAGAAAGCTGAAAGATTAGAAATAGAAGCTGCATCTGAAGAAAAAAGACAAAAGTTAATTATAAAAGAATTGCAATGGGTAAGAAGAGGAGCTAAGGCTAGAACAACAAAGCAAAAAGCTAGACTTCAAAGATTTGATGATTTAGTTAATCAAGAGTACATAGCACCAAAACCAAGTCTTGAAATGTCATTTATAGGAACTAGATTAGGTAAAAAAATTATTGAGTTACATGATATAAGCAAAAGTTATGGTGAAAAGAATCTTATAAACAAATTTAGTTATACTATTTTAAAGGAAGATAGAATTGGAATAATAGGAGATAATGGAGTTGGTAAGACAACATTATTAAATATAATAAAAGGTTCCATTATGCCAGACAATGGTGATATAGAAGTAGGAGAGACTGTAAAAATAGCTACTTTTACACAAGATGATTCTCATATGGATTTATCAATGAAGGCTATAGATTATATAAAAGAAGGTGGGGAATGGATTCCTACTGAAGATGGAAGTAAAATAAGTGCATCTCAATTAGCAGAAAGATTCTTGTTTGATGGAACTATGCAGTATACAATGATTAAAAAGCTATCAGGTGGAGAGAGAAGAAGATTACATTTGTTAAGAGTGTTAATGGAAGCTCCAAATGTTCTTATATTAGATGAGCCTACAAATGATCTTGATATAGAAACGTTAAAGATATTAGAAGATTTTATTGATGAATTTGTAGGAGTTGTAATAGTTGTTTCTCATGATAGGTATTTTTTAGATAGAATTTGTAATAAGATTTTTTCTTTTGAAAATAAAGGCTTAATTAATATCTATAACGGGAATTATAGTGACTATTTAATAAATAAAGAAATTAAGTTTTTGAGAGAAAAAGAGGAACAAATTTCTAAAGGAGAGAACACTAAGAAAAAGGAATATGTAAAGAATAAGGATGAAAGACCTAAATTTACTTTTAAAGAACAAAAGGAGTTTGAAAATATTTATAATGATATTGAAACTATAGAGATGAAAATAGCCGAGATAGAAGAGGAAATGAATAAGAACTCTAGTAGTTATGGTTTGTTAAATAAATTAGATCAAGAGAAAACAAAGCTGGAAGAAGAATTGTTGGAAAAGTATGAACGTCAAGAATACTTAGAGGATATAGCTAGAAAGATAGAGGAATATAATAACAATAAGTCATAAAATATTGACAAGATATTGAGTTTCTGATAATCTTGATTAGGTCATAATAAACGATAAACATTACTTAGGAGGAAAAAATGGAAAACACACAAAAGGTAAAAATTGTTACTGCTGATCCGTCAGCATTAGGATTATTTGGACTAGCTATAATAACGTTAGTTGCTTCATCTCAAAAATTAGGATTAACATCAGGAGTATCTTTAGTATTACCATGGGCTATATTCTTAGGTGCAACAGCTCAATTATTTGCATGTATAAATGATTTTAAACATGATAATACTTTTGGAGCAACAGCATTTGGTGCTTATGCATTCTTCTGGTATTCAATGGGATTCACTTGGTTAATCCAAAATGGAGTATTTGGAGAAAAATTAGCTCAAGCTACAGATACTAAGCAATTAGGATTTGCTTTCTTAGGTTATTTAATATTTACTGCATTTATGACAATAGGTGCTATGGAAACTCATAAAGTATTATTTACAATATTTGTTTTAATTGATTTCTTATTCATAGGATTATCATTAAATTCATTTGGTATTATGCCAGAAATTTCACACGGATTAGCTGCATGGTCTGAATTATTAATTGCAATAATGTCATTCTATGGTTCAGCAGCTGCTGTATTAAATAAACATTTTGGAAGAGTATTTTTACCAGTTGGAAAGCCTTTCGGAATTTTCAAGAAGTAAAAATATATTTATAGAATTGAGGAAAAGTTTGTATAAACTTTTCCTTTTTTTACTTTATAAATTTAATTTGATGATGTATACTAAAGGTATAATTACACAAAGGAGTAAGATATGAAAATTAAGATTACTATTAAAGGACAAAAGGAACCAATAATATATAGAGGAGATCGTATTGATGTTCTTGATTTTGAAATGAATGGAGAAATGTATAAACAAATACGATATTTTAGAAAAGGATTTTCTAAATCAGAATTATTAAAATCTGATTTAGTTATTAAAATTGTAGAAGTTGAAAAATAAGACGTATTTTTATATGCGTTTTATTTTTTTTGTTCATAAGAATGGTTTTAGATTTGAATAAAATTTTAAATTTATATTTTTATAAAATATAAATTATATAATATGAAGAAAAAGTTGAAATTTTAAAAATGATAGAATCGAAGTTGAGAATTGATAAAAAATTAAAGTGATTAGGTATAAAAAAATAAATAATAAATATTTTAAGGATATTTTATGATAAATCTAGAGGGAACATGAATGTTTAAAAAATAAATAGCTAATACAAGAAAAATAACTCTAAAAAATTAAAAAAACGTAGAAAAAACTCTAAAAATAATTTCGCTAAATAACCATTTAGCGAAATAAATATTATTGTTAGCATAAAATTCCTATGATATAATGAAATTAATGCTAAATTGCATATAAGGAGGATTTAAATGACTGAAATACAAGGCTCAGATGCAAAAAGGATCAAAAGTAAAATTGATATAAATTCAATTATAAAAGATGATGAAAAGTATATTAATAATATAAAGAATAGATTTGGTATTGAGGTTCAAGAAGTAAATAAACTTCCTAAGGTTATTATGGATTTTTTAAATTATTTAGAAACTATTAAAGGTAAGTCGCAAAATACTATTGAAGCTTATAAAATAGATTTATGTTTATTATTCAAATATTTAAAGGTATATAAAGGCTATTACATACCAGACGATATAGAATTTGAAGATATACCTATAAATGATTTAGGAGAAGATTTTGTAAGAAGCATTGTTTTAACAGATCTTTATGCCTTTTTATCTTTTGTAGAAAAGCAAAGGGGTAATGGAGCTTATGCTAGAGCTAGAAAAGTAGCTACCTTTAAATCTTTTTTTAATTATCTACAAGGGAAAGCTAAGATAATAAATTCTAATCCAGCAACAGAATTGGAATCTCCTAAAATAAATAAAAGGCATCCAATATATCTTACATTGGATGAAAGTGTTTCACTACTCTCTTCTTTAGATACTAATAATTGTAATTATTTAAGAGATTATTGTATATTAACTTTATTTCTTAATTGCGGAATGCGTTTATCAGAATTGTGTTCAATAAAAATAGATAAGATAAAGGGAGATACCCTAATTATAATAGGAAAAGGTAACAAAGAGCGTACTGTTTATTTGAATGATGCATGTATATCAGCTATAAATAATTATCTTTCTAAAAGAAATGATTCCAAAGCTACAGATGAAAATAAAAAATATTTATTTTTATCATCTAGAAATACTCCAATAAATAAAAGGACTGTAGAGTTGTTGGTGAAAAAACATGTTAAGAATGCGGGATTAACAAATGCTAAGTATACTCCGCATAAACTTAGGCATACTGCAGCTACTTTAATGTATAAGCATGGTAATGTTGATATTAGAAGTTTACAAAGCATATTAGGTCATGAAAATATATCTACAACACAAATTTATACTCATGTAGATGAAGAAATTTTAAGAGAAGCAGCTAATTCAAATCCTCTTGCGAATATAAAAAATAGATAACAGAACATATGTTCTGTGCTCATGAAAAATCCATTTTTGTATTAAATAGATAAAAAAACGCTTTATAAATTAAAAGAAACTCAAAAACAATAAGAGTTTCTTTTAATTTTAATATTTTCTATTTTTTCATTTTTCTTATACCTGGATAAATTTCTTCAGTTAATTCTTCTAATTCTGTATCGTTATCTACTCCAAGTTCATCGAAGTAAACAATATTATCAAAAGCATCAACATAATCTTCATTATTATCTAAGTTATTTAAAATGTCATTGTAATTTTCTAATGTAAGTTCCTCTTCAGAATCATTTTCACAGTCTTTTTCTTCTTCTTTTAATGCATCTAAAGCGTTCTTTAGCTCCTCTTCAATAAATGCATTTTCTTCAACGGTTTTAGCTATATCATCAATATTAATGGCTCTAATGTCAATACCATCTTCTTCTAAGCATTTTCCACAATTATCACAGATTTTTTTAGAAAATAAATCACAATAATCATCTTCAGTATATTTATAAGTCATAAAATCACCACCTAGTTCTATTAACCTTATCATTCTATCAGTTATTTTATTATATTTCAATAATAAATAATGTTTAAATATTATTTATTATTATAAAGAACATAAGTTTGATATTGTAATTGGTATATGTTATAATAGATTTAAATAAGTGAGGTGTTGAAAATGCGTGAAGTAAGCGAAAAACAAAATGAAATATATGAATTCTTAAAAACTTACACCGATAACAAAGGATACCCTCCTTCAGTAAGAGAAATTTGCGAAGCTGTAGGATTAAAATCTACATCATCAGTTCATGGTCATCTTAAACGTTTAGAAAGTAAGGGGTTAATAAAAAGAGATCCTACTAAACCAAGAGCGTTAGAAATAATAGATAATTCAGTGAAAAGAGAGATGGTTAATATTCCTATAATAGGAAAGGTAACTGCTGGTTTACCAATATTAGCAAATGAAAATGTAGAGGATATATTCCCTATTCCACTTGATTATGTTAGTCATAATAAAGAGTTATTTATGCTTAATATAAGTGGAGATAGCATGATTAATGCAGGTATATTCGATGGAGATTTAGCTATAATAGAAGAATGTAAAACAGCAAATAACGGTGAGATAGTTGTTGCATTAATAGAAAATGAAGCTACTATAAAAAGATTTTATAAAGAAAAAAATCATATTAGATTACAACCGGAAAATGATAATATGGATGCTATTATAGTTGATGATTGTATAATTTTAGGCAAATTAGTTGGGCTATTTAGGACATATTAATACTTAAGGAGTCATACAATATTGTATGACTCTTTTTATTTTAAATGTGAAGGTGTGTGATTAATAATGAGAATAGCTTTAGGTAGGTTTATTAAGAAAACTGGAGATTATGATAGTGAAAATATAATATGCCCTATAGAAGATTATAATAGAGATAAGTATCTAAATAGACGAATTTTTATAAGAATACTATTCATTCTTTTATATGGCTATGGGTTTGGATATATACTAGCTAGCTATTCTACAACGGTTCAGGATATTGAAATAACGATTGTAAATTTTATAATCTTTTATATTGTTAGTTTCTATTTAATTCAAATTCCACATGAATTTATTCATGCTTTGTTTTATAGGAAACCTTTTAAAAATACCAATAATAGTTTAGTGTTTTTTAACAAGAAACGAATTGTTACTAGTGAATTAAATGAAGAAATACACCCTGCTCTATTATGCTTTAATTTAATTATGCCATTTATATTATTTTCTGTTTTACCATTAATAGCAATTGAATGTTTAGGAGAATTCGATTTATACTTATACTCTCTTTCTTTTTCTAATGCTATACTATCTTCAGATGACTTACTTAATATAGTTTTACAATTTTTTGTCAAACCTAATGAAGGTGGATATAAGAAGTTGTTTATTATACCTAATAATTATGATTATTTGATTGAGAGTGAAGATTTATTAGAAAGTAATTATATAAAAAGTGATAATATTGAAGTTATTGAAGAAACCTTTGCAGAAAGTACTGTAGAAAGTGATTTTGATAATAAAGAAGATAAAGAAGAATTGAGTAGCGATATTAATAATAATGAATTAGAAGTTTTATATAAAAATGAGACAGAAGAGCTTAATATTGATAGTAATAAAAAAATAGAAGATATCAATATAGAGATTAATGAAGAAATAAAAGATACAAATATAGATAAAATTGAAAAAATTGATGTTGATTCCAATGTCAATGAAGTAGAATTAGAGTTTAATGATCATATCACTGATATTAACGATATTATACATGGATAAAATTATATTTAAAAAAAGAGACTATATAATTAAATATAGCCTCTTTTAATGATTAAATTATGTTATTTAGTGAAATTAATATACCTATTTTAGCATGGTCAAATGTTAATCCACCTTGTAGATATGCTATATAAGGTTCTCTTATAGGCGCATCTGCAGATAATTCAATAGATGAACCTTGAATAAATGCACCAGCTGCCATTATAACTTCATCATTATATCCAGGCATTGCCCATGGTTCACATTCAACATAAGAATCGATTGGAGATCCTTTTTGAATACCCTTACAGAATTTTATTAAGTTCTCTCTATCGTTAAATTTAATAGCTTGAATAATATCACTTCTCTTATCGTTATACTTAGGTAAAACTTCAAATCCTGCAATTTCCATTATTCTAGAACAGAATACAGCTCCTTTAAGAGCTTCCATAACTATATGAGGTGCTAAGAATAACCCTTGATAAAGTTGTCTCATAATGCCAAATGTAGAACCACACTCCCCTCCTATTCCAGGAGTTGTTAATCTATAAGCTGCTTGTTCTACGTATTTTGCTTTACCAGCCACATATCCACCTGTTGGTGCTATTCCACCACCTAGATTTTTTATAAGTGATCCAGCAACTAAATCTGCCCCAACATCTGTAGGTTCAATTTTGTCTATTAATTCTCCATAACAGTTATCTACAAAAACGCAAACATCACTTCTGATTTCCTTTATTTTTGAAATTATTTCTCCTATTTCAGAAACTAAGAATGATTTTCTCCATCCATATCCTGTACTTCTTTGTATATGTACTAATTTAATTGTAGAATCTTCTTTAAGGACTTCTATAATCTTTTCAGTATCGAAAGTACCATCCTTTAAATCTACTTGTTTGTAGTTAACTCCATACTCTTTTAATGAACCTATATTTTCTTTTCCACTTATGCCAATTATGTTATGTAAAGTATCATAAGGAGCGCCAGTAATACATACCATGGTATCTCCTGTTTTTAAATTACCCATTAATGCACAACCAATAGCATGAGTACCATTTACAAAGTGTGGTCTAACTAAAGCACTTTCAGTATTAAATATTCTTGCATATACTTTATCTAAAGTATCTCTACCAATGTCATCATATCCATATCCTGATGAATTTGTAAAATGCATATCACTTATTCTTTCTTCTTGGAATGCATTAAGTACCTTTAGTTGATTATACTCTCTTATTTCATCATAAATTTTAAATTGTTCTTCTACATCACTTAAAGCCTTTTTATATAATTCAAATACATGTGGCTTTATGTTGTAAGATTCCATCATTAACTTTTCTGTTTCTCTTAACATTAAAGTTCCTCCATTATATATTATTTCATAATAATTATATATAATAATATGTTAAATATAAAGTTTTTTTATATTTAAAAGTTATAAAATTAATATAATTATAGAAAAGAACTGCTATAAGCAGTTCCTATAAGTTTTCATTATCTAAAAAAGGTAGAGGTTTTGATGGGGTTATTGTTGTAATTGAATGCTTATATACTAGCATTTGCTTTCCTTCGCAATCTAAAATAACAGTAAAGTTATCGAATCCTTTAACGAATCCTCTTAGTTGAAAACCGTTAACTAAATAAATAGACACTAAAGTTTTACTTTTTCTTGCGTTATTTAAGAAAATATCTTGAATATTATTACTTTGTTTATTCATAATAACCACCTCCATGGCTAAGCATTTATTTTTATATAATTATAAACTTATTAATTGTTTAAATCATCTATTATTATTTGAAGTATTTCATCATCAGATAATAGATCTTTATTTAAGAATTTAGCTCTTGGATCCTTTCTAAACCAAGTTAATTGACGTTTAGCATAGTTTCTAGAACCTTGTTTAATCATTCCTATAGCCTCTTCTAAGGTTATGGAATTTTCAAGGTATAAAAGCACCTCTTTATATCCTATTCCTTGCATTGCCTGCATAGATGAATTATACCCATTTTCCTTTAATTTAATACATTCTTCTAGAAGTCCATTTTCAAACATTATATCTACTCTTCTATTTATTCTTTCATAAAGCCTTTCTCTATTCATATCTAATACAAAATAATGAATGTCGTATTTGCTTTTATAGAAGTCTTCACCAGCATTAAATGAACTAAAAGGTTTATTAGTTACTTTATATACTTCTAATGCTCTTATTACCCTCTTCCTGTTATTAGGATGAATGGACTTATAGCTTATAGGATCAATTTCTTTTAACATTTCGTGAATATAACTATCACCATTAGCTATCGCAAGTTCTTCTAATTCTTTTCTATATGCTTCATCACTTGGCGCATCAGTGAAGTTCATATTACAAGTTAATGCATTTATATAAAGTCCTGTACCTCCAGTTAAAATAGGAAGTTTATTTTCTGTTAGTAAATCAGAAATTATTGGTTCTGCTAAAGTTTTAAAATCTACAACTGAAAATGGTTTATCTGGAGTTGTTACATCTAGCATATGATGTTTTATACCATCCATTTCAGAAGGGGTTATTTTTGCTGAACCGATATCCATGTACTTATATATTTGCATAGAATCTGTTGATACTATTTCTCCATTTAATTTCTTAGCTAACTCTATAGATAAAGCTGTTTTTCCTACTGCTGTTGGACCAGCTAAAACTAATATTTTATTTTTCATATTATAAACCTTTCTATACTATCCTTCTAAACTTTTTATCTAATTCATATTCTGTAAATTTAATTATTATAGGCCTTCCATGTGGACAGTTAAAGGGATTATCTATATATCTTAAATCAGAAATAAGTTTCTCCATTTCTATTTGTGTTAAATAATCATTTGCCTTAACTGCAGCCTTACATGCCATAGTAGCAATTTTATTTAACTTAACTTCTACTGTTTTACCACTACCCAAATTTTTTAAATTATCAATTATACTTAATAAGAAATTTTTGGCATCTAGTTTTCCTAAAAAATAAGGAACTTCTTTTAATGCAATTGTATTACCGCCAAACTCTTCTATAACAAATCCTGAATTAGTAAATATCTCCATGTTTTCCTTATAACATTCATAGTCATCTAAAGATAAATCTATTATGCAAGGAATTAGTAATTGCTGCACTACAATTTCTTTACTTTCTATATCTTTTACATACTTTTCATACAATATTTTTTCATGAGCAGCATGTTGATCTATTATATAAAGCGTATCTAAATATTCAGCTAATATATAAGTTTTATTAAACTGACCAATAACTCGTAGATCCGGAAATTTGGCCTTATTTACCTCTTTTTCCGTTACTACTTCTTTATTTATTTCTACAGAGGCTGTAGACAAATTTAAATTATTAACTTTTTCCACTTCAGATAAATTAGTTTTTGAAGAGGTAAAATTATTTGTAGTATAATAATCATTATTATTAGTATTTTCATTTATAGTTGTATTATTTAATGATTTAGAATTATTATTTAGATTATCATTATACGAATTAATAGTTTTATTTTTATTTAATTCCTTTAATTTATTATATAAATCCTCTTCTTTAGCAACATCATGTATAGTAACGTTATTATATATATCCTTTATAGAAGGTTCAACTTTATTAGAAACAATTGGTTCATCTATATGGTTACTTTTAGATGCTGTATCTAAATCTAATTTAAGTTCTTCAATAACTTCTTCATTTACAAATTTATCTTCTACCGCAAATGAATTAAATATATCTTCTTTTAAAGCAGTATGAACTGCATCAAATACTCTTTTATAAATAACTCTTTCATCTTTAAACTTTATTTCAGCTTTTGTAGGATGTATATTAACATCTATAGAGTCTGGTGATAAATCTATAAAAAGTACAAAGAAAGGGAATTTGTTGACAGTTGAGAATGATTTAAATGCATTTTCTACCGCTGCTACGATTGTTTTATTTTTTATATATCTATTATTAACAAATATACTTTCGTTGTTTCTAGAACCTCTAGCGATTATTTCTTTGCCTATATAACCATGAACTTTTAGAGTTTCATCTTCGTAGTCAAAAGGTAATACATGCTCAGATATATTTTTCCCGTAAATAGTTCGTATAACATTGTTTAAGTTACCATCTCCGTATGTATGCAATGTCTTTTTACCATTGTTAAATAGTTTAAAAGATATATCAGGGTTAGATAAAGCTATTCTTAAAATAATATCATTTATCAAACTACCTTCTCTTGAAGTAGATTTTAAAAACTTTCTTCTAGCAGGAACATTAAAAAATAAATCTTTAACTTCCATTACAGAGCCGTTATTCATCCCTATATCAGTTAATGATAATTTTTCTCCAGCTTCTAAAATTATTTCCTTACCAAAGTCACATTCAGAAGGTTTACTTCTAAAGGTTAGCTTAGATACAGATGCTATAGATGGTAAAGCTTCTCCTCTAAAACCTAAAGTATTTATAGAATATATATCTTCAACAGTTTTGATTTTAGATGTAGCATGTGGTAAGAAGGCCTTTTCTATATCTAAATTATGAACTCCTGATCCATCATCAATAACTCTTATAAGTGCTATTCCACCCTCTTCTATCTCAATAGTTATATTCTTAGAGTCAGCATCTATAGAGTTTTCTACAAGCTCTTTAACTACAGAGGCAGGACGCTCTACAACTTCCCCTGCAGCTATCTTATTAGAAGTATGTTCATCTAATAGATTAATTCTTTTCATAGAGCACCTCCTACTTTAATTTTTTAGCATCCTGAACTATTTTAAATAAAGTATTCATTGCATCTAAAGGTGTCATAGTCATAACCTCTATATTTGCAATTTCTGATAATAAAGATTCTTTTTCAAGCATAGTGAAGTCTATTTGTAATACTTCATCTCTTTCTTTAGCTATAGTAGTTTCATTAACTTTTTTAATTTCTTCTTTAGGCTTTTCTTCTATAGGAGTTTCTATAATAATTTCTTCTTTTTCTATAGCTACTTCCTTTTCATTAATATTTTCAGATTTTATTGGGTTTTCTTTATAATTATTAAATAGTTTATCTATTTCTATTGATTTTTCATTTTCTAATTTAGCTAATATATGTTTTGCTCTATCTATTACTTCTAAAGGTAATCCAGCAAGTTTAGCAACTTCAATACCATAAGATTGATCTGCTCCACCCTCAACTATCTTTCTTAAAAAGATAACTTGCCCATCAGTTTCTTTAACAGCAACTGAATAGTTTTTAACACCATCAATTATTCCTTCTAGTTTAGTTAGTTCATGATAGTGAGTAGCAAATAGTGTTTTGCACTTTAAGTTATTATTTTTAGAGATATACTCTATAACAGACCATGCAATACTTAATCCATCATAAGTTGATGTTCCTCTTCCTACTTCATCTAATAATACTAAACTATTAGGGGTAGCATTTTTTAATATATTTGATACTTCCCACATTTCTACCATGAATGTTGATTTACCACCAGCTAAATCATCTGATGCACCAATTCTTGTAAATATTTTATCGCAAACAGATATATTAGCTTTTTTAGCAGGTACAAATGAGCCTATTTGAGCCATAAGAGTAATTAATGCAACCTGTCTCATATAAGTTGATTTACCAGCCATATTAGGTCCAGTTATTAAAAGTAATCTATTATCATGTTTGTTAATACATGTATTATTAGAGACAAATTCACCGTTACCTATTACCTTTTCTACTACTGGATGTCTACCATCCTCTATCTCGATTATTCCTTCATTATTTATATTAGGTCTAATATAATCATTGTCAACAGCAACTTTAGCTAAAGTAGTAAGAGCATCTAAAGATGATATTATATTAGCGCTATTCTTTAATCTAGGAATTTGAGCTTCTACTTTATCTCTTAATTCTACAAATAGTTCATATTCAAGAGCCATTAGATGTTCGTCAGCACCAAGGATCTTTTCCTCAACTACTTTAAGTTCTTCTGTAATATAACGCTCAGCATTTGCTAAAGTTTGTTTTCTTATATATCTTCCTTCAGGTATTAGGTTATAGTTAGCTTTAGAAATTTCTATATAATATCCAAAAACTTTATTGTAGCCTATCTTTAATGACTTAATTCCAGTAAACTCTCTTTCTTTACTTTCTAGTGAAGCTATCCATTGTTTACCGTTTAATTTTGCCTCTCTTAACTCATCTACTTTCTCAGAATAACCAGCCCTTATTATATTACCTTCTTTAATAGATGTTGCAGGATCCTCCAATAAGGCCTTTGAAAGCAATGTACTTATATCTTCTAATACATCTAAGTTTTTATACCATTTATTTAATAGATCTGCTTTACACACAGATAGTCTTTCTTTTATTTCAGGTAATTTTTTTAGTGATATATTTAAAGATATTAAATCTTTTGCATTTACATTTTTATTAGAAATCTTACCTACTATTCTTTCAATATCATAGATATCTCTTAAAGCTTCACGTAGTTCTTCTGTAAAATAAATATTATTAAATAATTCATCTACAGAATTTAGTCTATTATTAATTTCATCTATATTAATTAATGGTTCCTCTATCCATTTTCTTAATGCTCTTCCACCCATTGTTGTAGATGTTTTATCTAAAACCCAAATTAAACTACCTTTTTTTGATTTTTCCTTAAGATTTTCTGTTAATTCTAAGTTTCTTCTAGAACTACTATCTATAGTCATATAATTAACTATACTGTATGTTTCAAGAATATTGATATTAGAAAGGCTCATTTTTTGAGTATCTAATATATATTTTAATAAGATAGAAGAGGCTATTTTACTTCTTAAATCTAATCCAGCAATTTCTACTTCACTAAATTGATTTATAAGCTCATCGTCAGTACAATTAAAATGAAGTATATCTTTCTTTGTTATTAATGCATTACTTATATTATGAATCTCATTTATTAAGTCTTCATCAAAGTTTATATCTACAATCACTTCTTTAGGTGAAATCTTAGATACTTCATCTAAAAGAGTTGTTTTTAGCTCTTTAAAGAAAGTAGTTTTGAATTCACCAGTAGAAATATCTGATGATGCGACTCCGTAATAGCCATCTTGATTATATATAGCCATTATATATGTATTTTTATATTCTTCTTCTCCATTTGCCTCAGAGAATGTTCCTGGTGTAATAACTTTTATTACATCTCTTTTAACAATTCCTTTAGCTTGAGCTGGATCTTCTACTTGTTCACATATTCCAACTTTATATCCTTTAGCAATTAATCTAGAAATATAGTTTGAAGCTGCATGAAAAGGAATACCACACATAGGGGCCCTTTCTTCTAGTCCACACTCTCTACCAGTTAAAACTAGTTCAAGCTCTTTAGATGCTATTTTTGCATCTTCAAAGAACATTTCATAAAAGTCACCTAATCTATAGAAAAGAATACAGTCTTGATACTTATTCTTTATCTCCATATATTGTCTCATCATTGGAGTTAAACCCATGTTAATCACCTCTGTTATAGTTTGTATGCTAAATTCAATATCTTAGCCGTTTATCAACAATTATACAACATTTCTAAATTAATAGAAAGTAATAAAATATAATCCGTATACTATATGGTATATGGTGTTTTAGCGAATAATTAATATAAAAAAGGATAACTTCTATACAGAAGTTATCCTAAAAAACTATTTTATAGCTTCACCGATTAAAGAGAAGTTTTGAGCTTTAGTAATTTTAACATTTACTATATCACCAACTTTTACATCTTCTCCAGAGAAGTTAACTAATCTACCATTTCTAGTTCTACCTGAAAGCTTACTTTCATCATTTTTACTAGTACCTTCAACTAATACTTCAACAACTTTTCCATCATAAGCTTTATTCTTAGCTATAACACCATTATTTACGACTTCGACTAATTTGTTGAATCTATGGTGTTTATCTTCTTCAGAAACTTGATCTAACATCATATCAGCAGGTGTATTATTTCTTCTAGAATATATAAATGTAAATGCTGAATCATATTGTACTTCTTTTACTAAGTTTAAAGTATCTAAGAAGTCCTCTTCAGTTTCACCAGGGAATCCAACAATTATATCTGTTGTTATAGCAACATCTGGTATTTCTTGTTTAATTTTATTTATTAAAGACATATAATACTCTCTTGTATAATGTCTATTCATTTTCTTTAATATTCTATCAGATCCGCTTTGTACAGGTAAGTGAATTTGCTCACATAACTTACCACATTCTTTAATTGCTTTAATAACATCTTCATTTAAATCTTTTGGATGAGATGTCATAAATCTAACTCTTTCTAAGCCATCAATTTCATTTATCATTCTTAAAAGTTCTGCAAATGAAACTTCATTTTCTAGTCCTTTTCCATAAGAGTTAACATTTTGACCAAGTAAAGTAACTTCTTTGTATCCTTTTGAAACTAAATCCTTTATTTCATTTATTATATCTTCAGGCTTTCTTGATCTTTCTCTACCTCTTACAAATGGTACTATACAATAAGTACAGAAGTTGTTACATCCATACATAATAGTTACAAATGCTTTTACATCACTTTGTCTATCTATTGGTAAACCTTCAACAATTTCCTCTTCTTTATTGAATATTTCTTTTATTTGAACTCCTTCTGTTCTTACTCTGTTTAAGTATTCAGGGAATTTATATGCATTGTGAGTTCCAAATATAATATTAACATATGGGAATTGCTTTAATATTTTATCAGCCATACCTTCTTGTTGCATCATACAACCACATATACCAATTATTAAATCAGGATTTTTTTCTTTTAATTTTTTTAATTGACCTAAGTTACCAAATACTTTATTTTCAGCATTTTCTCTAACACAACAAGTATTATATAAAATTATTCCTGCTTCATTTTTATCTTCTGTTCTTGTATATCCAAGTCTTTTCAGCATACCTGAAAGCTTCTCCGAATCCTCTTCATTCATTTGGCAGCCCCAAGTTTCTATATAGTATTTTAATAAGTTATCATTTATTTCGTTAACCATAAAAAATTTCCTCCATTGTTACTTATATATTCAATTCTTAATGTATTATAACATAATATTTTGTAAAAAATAAATACTAAAGCACTTAGTATTTTTTTCTTTCACCCTTTTTTGTGTAAAAAAATAAGGATAGATTTAACTATCACTTATAAAAATTTAAAATATAAATTTTTTTATAAAATAAAAATTCTAATATGTGTAAATAAAAATAATTGAAAATGATAAAATATATTTTTTATCTTTCCCATCTATTAATTATAGATTTAGGAGTAAATCCAATCCAATTATATAATTTTAATGCACTATAATTAGTTTCCTCAACTCTTATAAATAAGTCATCAATGTTCATATTCTTAGCTGTTTGAATTAAATGGTTTAATAAAATTTTACCAAACCCATAATTCCTAAATTCCTTTATTATGCCAAAATTAACAACAGTATACATATCTCTATTATAAATTATTTGCCCATATCCAATAGCTATATTATTAACTTTAATAAAAAGTGATAAATCTTCAATATAATAATCTTGCTCTATATCATTTTCTATATCCTGAATCTCTAAAGGAACTCTAGTAGAGGCAGAAAAAATAGAATTTTGCAATTTGCATCGCAGCTCTTCATCTTTTTTTAAAACAACTTTTTCTATAGAGATTTTTACTTTATTTATATTAGAATTATATAATATATTTATTTTCTTTAACAAATCTTTATTATCTTTTAATGAAGATATTAGATTAGCTATTTGTTGTGTTTTATTATAATTTTTTAAATTAATACTCATCAAAATTGAAGGCTTTACTTTCTTAAAACCTAACTTTGAAAGCATTTCATTATTAGTTTTATCATCACAAGTTTCATAAGAGAGAATAGTGTTATTAAAGTTATTTAGGATGTTGGGTGATAATAGAGATAAATATTCTGGTTTAACATATAATGACCATACACGAACTGGAATTTCTACTGGAACTTCATACCATATATAACCTATAACATTTTTATTATAAATAAATAGTTTAACAAACTTTTTTAAAAAAATTTTTAAAAAGAATTTTTCATTTTCATAGTATTCAAAAAAGTTTTTATCGTAGTTTTCTTTACTGAATCTCTCTAAATTTAAAGTTTTAAAATTCTCAAAATTATTACTAGACAACCTTTCCAACAATACCATACTTAACCTCTATTTTTTTATTTTCTCATAACCTTTAATATATAAAAAGATTACACTTATATATATATGTGTAATCTTTTTTTTATTGCTAAAAATTATTGTGCATCTTTTATACTTAATGCAATTCTTTTATTTTCTTTATCAATACTTAAAATTATACATTTAACCTCTTCATCTATTTTTAATACTTCAGAAGGATGTTTAATGTGATCATGGCTTATTTTAGAAATGTGAACTAATCCATCGATTCCAGGTTCTAATTCTACAAAAGCACCAAAATCATTAATTCTAACTACTTTACCTAAAACAGCTGAATTAATAGCATATTTTTCATCTACTACGCTCCATGGTTCTGGAGTTAAAGCTTTTATACTTAAAGATAATTTCTTTTGTTCTTTATCTAAGCTTAAAATCTTAACATCAACTATTTCACCTATTTTTAATATTTCTTCGCAAGAATTAACATGTTTCCATGAAAGTTGAGATAAGTGGATTAAACCATCAATACCATTAATTTCTGCAAAAGCACCAAATTTAGTGAATCTTTTAATTTCAGCTTTTACAATATCACCTTCATGTAATGAATCCCAAGCTAACTTTTCTTTTTCAACTTTAGCTTCTTCTAATATTATTCTTCTTGATGCAACTATTTTTGAAAGATTATCTCTTGAAAAATCAATTAATCTTACAGTTAAAGAAGTTCCAACTAGGCTTTCTTTATTTTCAACATATTTTATATCTATTTGAGATGCAGGGATGAATATTCTAACACCATTATAGTATGCTACTAACCCTTTTTCTTTAGCATCTTTAATAATAACATCAAATTCAGATTTACTATTGAATAAATCTTCTAATTTAGATAATGTTTCTTCTTTTTCATATTCTAATCTAGATAAAACTACATAATTATCTTCATTTTTTAATTTTATTACCTTAGCTTTTATTGTATCTCCAACTTTTAAAGTTTCTAATACTGAATCAAGTCTATCTTCAGATGTTAATTCTTTAAAAGGAATTACTCCATCAGACTTATATCCAACTAATGATATTTGTAATTGACCATCCTTTATTGAAAGTATTTCTCCTTCAATTTCATCACCGATCTTAAATCTTCTGTCCATTTCATTCATTAATAATAATTGTTCTTCCATTTTTATAATCCCTCCATAATTTTGATTACTTCCTTTATAATCCAATCTGGAGTTGAAGCTCCAGCTGTTATACCAACATTTTTAATATTCTTATTTTCTAATAAATCTTTAGGTAATTCACTAGCATTTTCAATATGAATTGTGTTATCACAGTTTGCTTTAGCTATTTGATATAGCTTAGTTGTGTTTGAGCTATGCTTACCACCTATAACAATCATGAAGTCAACATTTTTTGATAAATCATATACACTTTTTTGTCTTTCTTCAGTTGCTGCACAAATTGTATTAAAAGATTTTAATTCTTTAATTGATTCTTTAGATAAATTAGCCATTGTTTTATCCCAATTTTCTTCTTTTTCTGTAGTTTGAGAAACTACACAGACCTTATTAGGAATATGATCTTTAAAGCTACCATCATTAGTAATTATGGCATCATTATTACACCAACCATTAATACCAACAACCTCAGGATGTTTTTCATCACCAAGAATAACAATTTTATATCCTTCACGTGAGAATTTATTAACCTTTTGTTGAATATTAGTTACAAATGGGCATGTTGCATTTATAACAATTAATCCTTTTTCATTTAAATAATCAAATGTTTGTTTTGATACACCATGAGATCTTATTAAGATAACATCTCCTTTACTTAGAGTATCTATGTCATTTAGGTCTATTGCATATATACTATTTTCTTCTAAGTATCGTACTACATCACCATTATGTATTAATGGGCCCAATGTATATATTTTTTTATTAAATTGTTTTTGAGTTTTTATTGCTTCATCTACTGCCCTTTTAACTCCAAAACAAAAACCAGCATTTTCAGCTAATAATACCTTCATAAATTTTCTCCTATATCTTTAGTTTTTAAATGATATCTCTTAATCTATTGTAAAGCATTTTCTATAAAATTACAAATTATTTCAGTCACTTCAGTAATATTATAATTAGAACTATCAATTTCTATAGCATCATCAGCCTTTTTTAATGGATCAACAGCACGAGTACTATCAATGTGGTCTCTTTTTATTATATCTTCTAAAAGTTTATCATAATTAACATCTAAGCCTCTGTTTAAAAGCTCTGTGTATCTTCTTCTTGCTCTTTCTTCTGGTGATGCTGTTAGGAAAAACTTAAATTTAGAATTTTTTAGTACTACTGTTCCAATATCTCTACCATCCATAATTACATTATATTTTTCTGACATTTTTCTTTGTAAAGTAACAAGCTTACTTCTTACTTCAGGAATAGAAGCATAATTAGAAACTATTTCACTTATTTCAGGCATTGTTATTTCATTTTGAATGTTAACACCATCTAATATTAAATCATCATTTTCAAAATGCATTTCCATGTTATCTATCATTGTCATTAATGCATCAATATTAGTAGTAGCGATATCATTTCTTTTAGCTAATAAAGCTACAGCTCTATACATTGCTCCAGTATTTATATACATCAAATTAAATTTTTTGCCTACTAACTTAGCTATTGTACTTTTTCCCGCACCAGCTGGTCCATCTATTGCTACTGATATTCTCATAATAATTTTTCCACCTTTCAAATAAAACCTCTATCTTATGTTCTTATTAATTATATAATTAAAATTAAAATATAACAATCGTTAAAGAAAACTTGATATTTAAACTAATAGTTGTAAGAATAAATTCTTTATGGCTTTCATAACGAAATTTTACTTTAGAATATTATTAAATATTGCTTCCAGCAATATATCCAGTTGATAATGCTATTTGTACATTATAACCGCCAGTAAATGCATCTACATCTATAACTTCACCTGCAAATGATAAGTTTGTAATTAACTTTGATTTCATAGTAGATGGATCAATTTCTAATGTATTAACACCACCAGCTGTTACTATTGCCTCTTCAATAGGTCTTAATCCTTTAATATCCATTTTGATATTTTTAATTATATGTACAAGATTTTTTCTTTCCTCTTTAGTTATAACATTTACTTTTTTATCCTCTGGAATGCCACTTAATTTAATTATTAAAGGAATTATCTTTTGAGGTAATAAATCATTTAAAGAATTTTTAAATTCTTTGTTTTGATATTTTAAAAAATCCTTTTGAATTCTTTTGTCAAGCTCCTTAGTTTCTAATGCCGGCTTTAAATCAAGTAAAGCTATATAACTTGAATCATTTTTTATAAATCTTGAACCTTTTAATACTAATGGACCAGACATACCAAAGCTTGTGAATAGCATTTCACCTTGCTCTTTATATAAAACCTTATTATTTTTTAAAATACTTAATGAAATATTTTTAAGGGATAATCCCATTAATTCCTTCAGCCATTTTTCATTTAATTCAATAGGAACTAATGAAGGCTTTAAATCAATTATGCTATGCCCAAGTTTTTTTGCAAACTCATGCCCTTCACCTCTAGATCCTGTAAGTGGGTAAGAAGCTCCACCGGTAGCTATAATGAAATGATCACCCATTATTTTTTGAGAGTTATTTATTTCAACACCTAATATTCTATCGTTTTTAGATAAAATATTAGTTACTTTAGAGTTTAGTTTAACTTGAACATTATTGTCTTTTAATCCATTAGAAAGTCCTTTTATAATATCAGATGACTTATCAGATGATGGGAATATCCTTCCACCACGTTCTGTTTTTAATTTAATTCCTTGGTTTTCAAAAAAGTTTATAGTATCTTCATTTGTAAAGGAATAAAGTGAACTATATAGGAAATGAGGGTTTCCATAGATATAATCAAAAAATTCACTTATATCTTTAGCATTTGTAACATTACATCTACCTTTACCTGTTATAAATAGTTTTTTACCAACTCTATCATTTCCGTCTAAAAGAATAACTTCATGATTTTTAGAGGCAGTAATTGCGGCCATTATTCCTGCAGGGCCAGCGCCTATTACAATGACTTTTGCCATTTAAAATCCTCCTAAAATTTTATTTATAATAACTAGAGGAATTAACATTTGTTAATTCCTCCTCTTTTAGAATAAAATATCTTAATCATCTCCGACATTTCTATTATTATAGGAGTAGACATTGTATTCTTGCCATATTTCTTCAAGACTATTAAATGTAGAAGAAATGTTTTCTTTTTCTCTCATTCCAACAGCTATTATTAAAGCATTTATTACTGATAATGGGGCTACTAAAGAGTCAACAAAAGACGCCATATTACTTTGAGCAATTAATGCATAATCAGCTCTTGTTGCTAATGGAGATAAAAAGCTATCTGTTACAGCTACAACTGTTGCACCCCTATCTTGAGCAAATGCTAAAGCATCTATTGTTCTACTAGCATAACGTGGGAAACCAATTCCTATTACTAAATCTCCTTCACCAACATTTATCATTTGTTCAAAGATATCAGAAATGCCATAGCCAACAGTTTTTACATTTTGTAAAATAATATTTAAATAGAAACCTAAAAATTCAGCTAATGCCATTGAGCTTCTAAGACCTATTATATAAATTCTCTTAGCCGTAAAAATATTATTAACAACATCTTCAAATGTATTATAATCGATTTTTTCCATTGTAGATCGAATGTTTTCCATATCTGCTTTTAAAACACCTTTTAAAGCATGACCTTCAGTTATATAGTCACTAGATAACTCCAATCTTTGTACTGTTGTTAATTTATTTTTTATTAATTCTTGAAGAGATTTTTGAAGTTTAGGATATCCTGAAAAACCTAATTCTATTGCAAATCTTACTACAGTTGATTCTGAGACTCCAACTGAAGTTCCAAGTTTAGCGGCTGTCATAAATGCTGCCTTATCATAATTTTTTAATATGTATTCAGCAATTAGCTTTTGCCCCTTACTTAATCTAGGAAATCTCATTTGAATTAACTTCATTAAATCCTTTGATTCATCATTAATACTTCGTTCCATTATTGTACGCTCCTAATTTAATTAACTTCAATTATTTTAGCATTATTTATAAATTTAATCAATGTTAGCATATTAAAAATTGCAAGATTTATAAATAATAATTCAAAAAAAACTATTTTTTCTCCACTATTACTAGTAACGGGGACTTGTCAGATCTATTTATACATTCGTGTAGCATAACTCCAAACTTATTTTTAGGTAAGTTTCTTAAATATTGAATAATGCAACTTTCCTCTTCTTTACCTTCATTATGACCTCTATAAATAGCTATGGTCATTATTCCATTACTAGATAATAAATTTAAAGAAATTTGTATACTTTTAAGACTAGTTTCTGCTAAAGTTGTTACTTCCTTATTGCCACCTGGTAAATATCCAAGATTGTAACATATACAATTAATTTCTTCATTAACAAATTCATCTATTTTATGGTGCGATTCATTTATTATTATTACGTTATTATTTTTATCTATGTATTTTTCACAAGCCTCTTTTTGAATTTCAAAAGCATATACTTTGTTAAAGCATGAAGATAAAAAATCACAGTCATATCCATTTCCTAATGTTGCATCAACTGCGACATTTTTATTTTCTACATATTCATTAATAATATTATGTGCTAATATACTGACATCAGAAACATATTTAAACATAATCTAACCTCTACAAACCTTTAATATAATTTAATTCACTATCAGTTAAGGGTCTCCACTCCCCTTTTTTTAGATAACCTAATTTTATATCTCCTATTGAAACTCTTTTAAGGCTTATAACTTCATGATTTAAAGAAGAACACATTCTTCTTATTTGTCTGTTTTTACCTTCGTGTATTGAAATTTCAACAGTTGATAATATTTCATCACAATTTTTTCTTTTATTGAATCTTTTCTCTTCAGATATCACTTCAATATCTGCTTCAGCAGTAACATAACCGCCAATATCTATTCCTTTTTTAAAGCGTTTGATATCATTTTCACTAAATTTACCTCTACATACAGCAATATAATTTTTCTTTATAGATACTCTAGGGTGTATTATATTATTATAAATACTACCATCATTTGTTAATATCAATAATCCAGAACTATCGTAGTCTAATCTACCTATAGGATATATTCTTTCTTCAACATTAACTATATCTAAAACAGTTTTTCTACCCTTTTCATCTTTAACAGAAGTTATGTATCCTTCTGGCTTATTAAGCATTATGTAAACTTTTTTCTCTTCTACTTTTATAATGTTATTATTATATTCAACAATATCTTTTTCAGGATCAATTTTAGTTCCGACTTCTGTTATAACGATACCATTTACCTTAATTTTTCCATCTAAAATTATTTCTTCACACTTTCTTCTTGAAGCGATACCACATCTAGCCATGTACTTTTGTAATCTTTCTTCCATTTTATTCACTCCGTCTCTTAATATTCAAAGTAATTATATAGTTTATAGTTAATTAATACAACTAAATCTTTATAGGTTTATATTATAAACATAAAATAATTTTGATTAATATTTATAAGTATGCAATAGTTACTTAATTTTATATTTTATGTATAAATTATCAAATTATATTCGATAATTGTATATTTATGTGATAATATATATATATTAGAAAAATTACTTAATGTTACATATGAAAAGGGAGGCTATGTTATGTATTTGGAAAAAATTAAAGAAGCTAGGGAAAATATAAAGGGTGTGGTTACTAAAACGCCATTATTGTATAGTAATGTATTTAGTAAAGGTAGTAATAATGATGTATACATGAAGTGTGAAAATCTTCAATTAACAGGGGCATATAAAATTAGAGGTGCATTAAATAAAATTATATCTTTAACTGAAGAGGAAAAAGCTAAAGGGGTTATTTGTTCATCTGCAGGAAATCATGCTCAAGGAGTTGCTTATGCATCATCATTACTGGGAGTAAAATCTAGCATAGTAATGCCTGAAACTACTCCATACTTAAAGGTTGAATCAACTAAAAATTATGGTGGTAATATAGTGCTTCATGGAAAATGTTATGATGATGCTTTTATTAAGGCAAAAACTATTGAAGAAGAGGAAGGGAAAGTTTTTATACATCCTTTTAATGATATGGATGTAATTTATGGACAAGGTACAATTGCATTAGAAATATTTGAAGATATTAATAATTTAGATTATATACTTGTTCCAATAGGTGGAGGTGGTTTAATCTCAGGTGTAAGCCTTGCTGCTAAATCCTTAAATCCAAATATAAAAATAGTTGGGGTACAAGCTGAAGGGGCACCTTCAATGGCTTTAAGTATACAAAATGATAAAATTTGCACATTAGATAGTGTTAATACCATTGCTGATGGTATTTCAGTAAAGACACCTGGAAGTAAGACTTTTGAAATTGTTAGAGAATATGTCGATGAAATTATAACAGTTTCAGAGAGTGATATTGTAGATTCATTCCTTTTATTAGTTGAAAAGCATAAATTAGTAGCTGAAGCATCTGGTGTTGTAACTTTAGCTGCATTAAAGAAATTAAAAGCAAAAAATAAAAAAGTATGTTGTATATTAAGTGGTGGAAATATTGATATGCTTACAATATCAAAATTAATAAATAATGGACTTGTTTCAAAGGGTAGACTATTTTGCTTCTCTGTGGAGCTTAAAAATGTACCAGGAGAGTTATTAAAAATATCTGAAGTTTTAGCAAAGGAAAATGCAAATGTGGTAAAACTTGAACATAATCAATTTAAGGCTATTAATAGAATTCACAATGTATTATTAGAAGTTACTGTAGAAACTAATGGACATGAGCATATTGAGAAGATTATTAATTCATTTGAAAGAGAAAAATATTCTATTAAGGTTATGTATTAAGCAACCTATAAAAAGTTAATAAAAATAATATAAGTCTGCAATTTAAATTGCAGACTTATATTTTATTATGTGTAAATTCTAAACTCCGTATTTTTTGTAATATTCAGCTATAGCAGCTTTTATTTTATCATCAATATAGACAGTTCCATCAATTTCTCTATTATATAAGTATTCAACAACTTCAGCCATTGTAACTATAGGATAGGTTGTAATTCCAAATGCTTCTTTGATTTCAGCTTGAGCTGATTGTTCTCCTTTACCCTTTTCCATTCTATCAACAGATATTACTAAACCAGCAATTTCTACATCACCTTGAGCTTTTAATATTGGTGCTGTTTCATAAATTGAAGTTCCTGCAGTCATAACATCTTCAACTATAACTACTTTTTTTGTGCTATCTAGTTTAGCACCAAGTAATATTCCACCTTCGCCATGATCTTTAACTTCTTTTCTGTTTGAACAATATTCAACATTTGCTCCATATAGTTTGTTCATAGATATAGCAGTAGTAACAGTTAATGGAATTCCTTTATAAGCTGGTCCGAATAATACATCTACATCAGAACCAATATGCTCATTAATAGTTTTAGCATAAAATTCACCTAATTTTTCAAGTTGTTCTCCTGTAGTATAGTTTCCTGTATTAATAAAGAATGGTGTTTGACGTCCGCTTTTTGTAACAAATTCTCCAAATCTTAAAACATTACTTCTTACCATAAATTCTATAAATTCTTGTTTGTATTTTTGCATAGAAAACAACTCCTCTAATATGTATATTTTTCTTAAATATTGTAACATTATTCGGTAAAAAAGCCAATAAATATTTAAAATAAATAAATGTATATTTATGGTTAGTATATTTTGAAGATGTCAATAATTAAAAGGTGAAAGTTACTAGGGAGAAGGTATAAGTAGTATTTTATTTTTAGGAGGTAGATATGAAGATAAAAAAAAGATCACTATTTATTACAATTATTATTTTAATAATAGTTATTATTTCAGCTATTCAAGTAAAAAGATTAAAATTTTTATTTGAAATTATAAAATTAAGTAATAGCTTACCTACCATATCAAGTGATTTTTATAATGAGCCAATTAAAGATATAACCTATAAAGATATAGTATATAAAAAAAGAGGTAATAAAGAGCTTACATTAGATATTTATACAAATAAAGAAGCTAAAGAGCCAACGCCAGTAATTATATATGTATTTGGAAATGGGTGGATGTATGGTGATAAAGTAATACCTTCTGCTATAGAATCTATTATTGATTTATTTAAGGATGAAGGTTATGCAGTAATTAGTACATCATATGAGTTAATGGATGATGAAGTTATTTTAGAAGATCAGATATCAGATGTTAAAGATACAATTAGATGGGTATATAAAAATAAAGATAAATATAATTTGGATGTAAATAATATAGGAATTATAGGACCATCTGCTGGGGCTCAACTTTCAATGATGGCTGCTTTCTCACAGGATGATGAATTCATAGGGGATCAATCGTTAAAATCATATTCATCTAAAGTAAAGTACATAATTGATTTATTTGGTCCAGCTAGATTAAGTGAAGTAAATTTATCAGTTGGTCCAGAAGAGGTTGTTGAAAAGTTTACTGAAAATGATATAGAAAAATTATCTAAAGAATTTAGTCCCATTGAATATGTAAGAGAGGATTTACCTGATACGCTTATAATTCATAGTTTAAAGGATAATATTGTACCCTATGAAACTTCTGTAGAATTATATGAAACTGCATCAGAGTATAATAATAATTTTGAGTTATATACATTGCAAAATTGCACTCACTATCTAGAAAACTTATCAAACACTGAAGCTCTAAATTTATATATGAAAATTGTTGATTATATATTAAGTGAAACTAATTAAATATAAAGTGGAGTGTCATAAGCAGATACATGGATAAAGAAAAAATGAAATATTAATTTAGAGGGAACATTGAAATTGAACCGTAGAATTTCACAGTTCCCGGAAAATAAATATTTCATTTTTTCGCCCCATGTGGTGCGCAATATTATTCAAGGATTTTTATTTTTTTATTATTAGCATCAAGAAGTATTTTTGATCCTAAAGGTAGTGTTAAAGTTGGAAGACAATGGCCACAAACTAAGTTGCTTATGGTTGGCTTTTTTAATGGTGAAATAATTTCATTAAAAACTTCTTGTAATGATAAACTTTTTTTATTATTTGGAGCAATACAATTAGTAAAGGATCCTAAAATTATTCCATTTGCATCTTTTAATTTTCCAGATTGTTTTAACTGAGTAAGCATTCTATCTATTTTATATGGTACTTCTTCTACCTCTTCTAAAAACAATATCTTATTTTTCGTATTTATTTCATATTTAGTTCCTAATGAAGAGCAAATTAATGATAAATTTCCACCGATAAGCTGGCCACTACTTATACCATTATTAATAATTTCAAGATTATCTTCTTCAGGATTAAATAGTTCTTCTACTTTATCATTCTCAAAAATAAATTTTTTGTAGTAATTAGCGCTATATTCATCTAATCCTTTTATTAGTTCAGTTGATATCATGGGACCATGATATGTTATAAGTTTACTTTTTTGATTTATAGCAATGTGAAGTGCAGTAATATCACTGTAACCAACAAAAATTTTAGGATTTTTTTTGATTAGTTTAAAATCTATAAGGTTTAATAATCTAGCACAACCGTAACCACCTCGAAGTGCAAAAATTCCTTTTATATTTTTATCTGCAAACATACAATTTATATCATTTGCTCTTATATCATCAGTTCCAGATAAAAATCCATGCTCTGATAGGCAGCTCTCTCCTACTACTACCTTTAATCCTAACTGATTTAATGAATCTACACATTTATCAATTAAATTTTTATCGGTAGGGCTTGCAGGTGCTATTATAGCTACACTATCACCTTGTTGTAATGGTTTAGGTTTAATCATTTTTATCATCCTTTTATAATCAATATATTTTAATATATTATTTATAAATTATAATTAGTAACTATTGATTACTATTTTTGATGTAATTTTAAATTAGCATACTAATTGGTATTAAAAGTAAAGATTCTCCCGGAACTTTAAATCGAGGTTGCTCGGGTAAATAAATACCCGCACTTGATAGATTTTCCATAAGTGGCGAACAACAGCTTAAAAAGTTTTCATAAAAGTTAGGTTGCCCGGATTTTCTTAATAAATGAATATATTGATTTGAGTTACATTTTCTAATAACCTTTCCAACTATAGTACAGGGGCAATCTGCACTATCGTAAGTATTTGCATAAGTACTAATGAAATTACTATTATTAACTGTTAATACAACATCCATATTGCCACACTTTACAATCATATCTTGACTGTTATTAGTAGTTAAAAGTGATTTTAAGTAATTAACTTGTTTGTACATGGTATCATAGTTTACAAATGAGCTATTAGTACTTTTTAAAGTTTGACAATATGAATTTAGATTATCTGTTCCAATACAGGATAATAAATTAGATAAACTATCTATATAAGATACCATAGATTCGCTAGATATTTGTCCACTTAATTTAACATAATCACCTGAACTTATATTAGATGTCGAATAACTACTGCTATCCAATTCTTTAATTAAATTTGATTGATTTAAGCCTTCAAGTAATTGGTGATGTATCTCAAATGTTGTAAATATTCGAGTTAACTCTTCTTCACGTCTAACAAATCTTCTACCTTCCAATGATTGATTATCCCTATTTACTGTTGTTACGGTATCAGCTTCAGTGAAGTTTTTTCCTTTATATCCATCACGTTCATCTCTTACGCATCTATCTTCACCATAATGTTGGTTACTGCCTTCAGTTCCTGTTTTTGCGTTTAAGGTTCTATCTTCTATAAATCTAGAGGTCCTTTTTTCAATAAATCCATCTATAACTAGAGAATTTAAATTCTTAGTTAAGGCCTCATCAAGATAAATAAGTAAGTCAAGAGCATCACTCAAAAGATATTACCTCCTTATAGAGTTTTATACAATATCATAATGATTTATATTTTAAAGTTTATTATTTTTTAGATCTATAATATTTAAATATAAGAGGCTTATATATAGTATTCTAAATATGATAATTAATTACTTCTTATTAATGAAAATAAAATACTGCTTAATAAAATAATTGCAATAACTAATAATGACACTACTGTTGATATATTAATTCCCCAAAATGCAACAAATAATTTTATACCTGTAAACATTAGAATAAATGCAACTCCATATTTTATATAACTAAACATACTATTTAATTTTGCTAATAGGAAATAAAGGCTTCTTAAACCTAAGATAGCAAATATATTAGAGGCATATACTATATATGGATTAGTGGTAATTGAAAAAATTGCTGGAATAGAATCTAATGCAAATATAATATCGGAACTCTCAATTAATACTAAAATTAATAATAATGGAGTGGCATGTAATACTCCATTAATTCTAACAAAGAAATTTTCATGATGTAATTCATTTGTAACTGGAATTAAATACTTCATAATATTTAAAACTTTACTTTTAGAAAAATCAGTCTCTTCTTCTTTATTTAATAATATTTTTAGCCCACTACAAAATAAGAAAAACCCGAAAATATATAAAACCCAATTAAATTTGTTAATTATTGCAACACCTAAAAAAATAAATATAAACCTTAATATTACAGCACCTATAATTCCATAAGTAAGTACTCTTTTTTGATATGAAATTGGAATGTTAAATGAGGTAAATATAATCAAAAATAAAAATAAATTATCTACACTTAAACTTAATTCAATTATGTATCCACCTAAAAATTCAAGTCCATAATCTGCTCCGAAAATAAAATAAATAAATACATTAACTACAAAGGCAAGGCTTGCCCACATTACAAAATTTCTTAATGCACTTCTTGCTCTCAAAATACTTCTCCTTATATTAAATTAATTCACAGAATAATTATATGATTTAATATATAAATTTATTTATAGTTAAGGAGAATAAAAAAGTAAGATTAAATTTTAAATTTAATCTTACTACTAAATTAATATTAGTGAATTAGTTTTCCGGAATCATTAACTAGAATTAAATCTTCTGGATATGGCATAAAAAATGTTTGATCCATCAAATGATTAAGAGCAAATCTAATAATATAGCTTTTAACTAAGTATAAAGGAACAGAAAATGGCACATATCCGTTTTTGTATTTATCGATGGTATTCCAAATGAATTTCATTTCATCAGGAGTTATTTTATCACTAAATTGATCTAGTGATTTTAATAGTACGTTAATATTAGATGTATATCTAGGAGCTTTTTCTAATAACCTATGAAGATAGAATTCATATTCTTTAAATAATGATTCTAAATTTTCAATTTTATCTTTATAAATAAATTCATCAAGTATTCTAGAGTACTTTTGGCTATATGATAAAAATAATAGTGTGTTCTTCAAATGGAATTTTTTAAGCTTTTCGAAATCAAGACTATTTTTAGCATTTCTAAAATCACATAATATAAAAATTCTAGCAAGAAAATGTTCACGTATTTTAAAATTTGTTAATCTGCCATCATCTTCAATAGGCGTATAAGGAAAATGTTTAAAAACAGACTCAGCAAAAAATCCTTTTTCCCTTCTTATAGCTCTCCCCTTTTCAAATGTTGTATATATTTTTGCATCTTTAACTCCACAACAGGGTGATTTACATTTTAATATGAATCCATCAACAGCATTTAGCTTTTTTAAAAACTCTTCAGAGAAGTTTATCATATCTTCTGTAATAACTTTATTTTCTTTAGGCTGAACAAGTTCCTTTTTATTATCTATTTCAACTATCCTAATAGAATTTCTTGGAATGGTTAATCCACACTCTACTTCTGGGCAAACTGGTATAACTTCAACATATTTTCTTAGTTTATCTATAAATTCATTTTGTTCAATACTTCCGTTATATCTACAATTCTCAAAACCTAGACAGCTACTTATAACTATAATCGGCTTATTGGTATTCACCATCATTATCTATCCTTTCTAATGCTTGTATAATTATTTTTTGTTTAATCTATATTATTTATACAAGAGAACATTATACAGAAAATAACACTATAAAATATCTAGTTATAAATTAAGATATTTTATAGTGTTATAAATTAAGATATTATTTATTAATTTTATTACATAGAATCATTATCGAAAATGACTTCAACTTTGGAATTTCATTGAAATTAACTTTTTTTAATATATTTAACCCTGCTATTTTATCATTGGCAATAATGTTCCAATATCCAGTTTTAGAAATAGGAATATAGGAATTTACATCATAATTATCGATGCTTGTGGCATTATAAATAACTACAACTTCGCCCTTATCATATTCACTTAAATCAATATGATTAATTATAACTCCACTATTTTCATTATTATTGGCAAATATAAACTTTGCTTTGTTTTTTATAATATCAGCATTATCTATATTAAAATATGGTAATTTTTTTCTTATATCTATTAATCCTTTAGTATAGTTAAATATATCTATAAATCTATTTTTATCACTCCACTTAATTGAATTGATTTCATCACTACTTTTATAACTATTATGATCACCTTGTTTTGTTCTTAAAAATTCAGAGCCATATTGAATAAATGGAATTCCTTGAGCAGTAAATAATATTGATAAACCTAATAAATACTGTCGTACAAGAGTATTATCTAATGGATAAATACTTATATTTTTTCTATAGTCACCTTGAGATAAATATAAATTTTGACTTTTTTCTATTTGATCCCAAAGAGTATAATTATCATGTGCATCTGCATAGTTTATACTCTCATTTGGATTGGATGTTAATGTATAAATAGAACCCTTCAATCCTTCGATTATATTCCAATTACAAATATTATTATGCTGATCTCCATTTATAAAGCCATTTGATGGATTATTATTACCTCTTATTGCATCTCTAAAAGTATCATTAAAGACAGAAAAGTTTTCGTTTCTTTGTGATCCTTTAAAGGTACCATTCATTAAAGGTGAGCTTCCACCTTTCCAAGGTTCACCGTAAATTAAAAAGTTTTGATCAAATTTACGAGATTTACGAACTATTTCTTTGGTTGTATTTATATCAATTAATTCCATTAGATCAAATCTAATTCCATCAATTTTATAATTTTTTATCCAATGCATACATGAATCAACTACAAATTTTCTAACCATTGGTCTTTCGGTTGCAAGTTCATTTCCACAACCAGAGCCATTTGTAAATCTTCCAAGAGAATCAGTTCTAAAGTAATATCCAGGAACAATATTATCCATATTCATAGTGCCCATCATGTGATTATAAACCATGTCCATGACAACTCTGATACCTTTTGCATGGAATTTCATAATCATTTCTCTTAATTCAATAATTCTTGTTACTGGATTATAGGGATTTGTTGAGTAACTCCCTTCTGGAGCATTAAAGTTTTTAGGGTCATATCCCCAATTTCTATTATTAGAGCTTGGAAAACGTTCATCTACTGAACCAAAATCAAAAACTGGCATCAAATGAACATGAGTTATTCCTAATTCTACTAAATGATCTAATCCAGTTTTTACGGTTTTTTCACTATAAATATCTTTATATATTGTATTTTCTTGTACTGCTCCTAAATAAGTTCCTTTTAGGCTATCACTTACACCAGAGCTCTCATCAATTGTAAAATCTCTTATATGCATTTCATAAATAATAGAATCATCTTTTCTTTTTAATTCAGGAATATTATGATTGGTAAAACCATAAGGTTTTGTATTTTTATCATTTATGTCTAGCACATATCCTTTATCACCATTTACACAAACAGAAGTTGCATATGGATCTACTGCATATGTAATTTTATCATATAATTCTCCATTTGCATCTACATCCTTGAAGTAAAGTTTGTATAAATAATACATTTCATTTGCATCAGATTTATTTATAACAGTTGTATATACCCCCGTTTTATAATCATATATCATAGGATATTTAATTGAGGCCTCTTCTTGATTAATATACCATTCCTTATATAGTAATAATTCAACCTTATAACTTGTTGGAGCCCAAAGTTTAAAGGAAATCGCATTGTTTAAATAAACTACTCCTAAATCTTCTTTTGAATAGTAGAATTTGTCTAAAAAATTTCTAAATAGTACTTTATATGGCTTATAAGCATTAGAGGCGGAAACTAAAAGTAAATCATTAGCACGTATATGTTTAGGAAGGTTAGTTATAATAACTTCTTTTCCTCTTATTATAGAAGAGGTTCCTTCGACTTTTTCACCATTTAAATATAATTCAAAATCAAGTCCTAATAATGGTTCACTTGATAGATATACTTTTACTTTATTATGATCATCCATAATAGCAGATTTTATATTAGTTTGAGTTGCTATTATGGCCTCTCTTAGAGAAGTATATCTCCTTGCATCTCCATAAACTATATATATGTCTTTATAGTTTCCTTTTAAATCATAAGTGTTAGTTTGTTCAGCCCAATAATTTATCCAATTATTACCCCATTGTTTCTTTCTAATAATTAAGTAATCTTCTTTTATATATAAAGCAAAGCCATAATCAGTATTAAAGCTAAAATCTCTTTCTTCACCATTACAAGTTTCATCAAATGACCAACAATTCCATATATAATCATGACCTTGATAATTACTATCTTCTAAATAAAAATGTACTAATGTACCACTATATTTGTTGTCTTCAACAAGTATTTTTTTAGTAGCAATTAAATCTTTCTCAATAGTTTTTCCACAAACAACAATTTCAGTTCCTTCTTTTACATTATCGTTTACTATCAAGTATCCATTTTCTATTTTTACGCCATCAATCTCTGTATCTAAATACCATATCATTTCGGGAAGGGATATTCTTCCATATAAACCAGTGCACACACCAATTAGTTCGATTGGTCTTTTATAAGTTACTATATTATTAGATGAATAAATTTTTATTGTATCAGTAATTTTTTCCCATACAAAACTAAAACTATTTTTTTCGCTTCCTTCAGAATCTATCCAGATTTCATTTCCATTACAATCAATTAATATATATTTATATCTATATTTACCTGGCTTAAGACCTTTTGGAAAATTTATTTCTCTAATCATTTTAAGTACACCATCATTTGTATCTACTTGCCAGTTTAATTTATAATCTTCTGACTTTTCCCAAGCATTAAAATCACCTACCACGTAGGCATATATACAACCATCATATTTTGCTGTGAATCTTATTGTATTAGAAAGAGGACATAAGTCTACTGAGTAGCTTCCTCTTTCATTATCATTTATTTCGAATTTTTCAATATAATCTGAACTTTTCATATAAACACCCCGCTATATAATTCTAGCCTAAAATTTAATTAGAAATACATTAAAAATAAGCAAAAATATATATTTTAACCATAGTATACAATAATTGTAACATTTTTTTGTTATTTTTCATATAAAAATTCATAAAAAAACAAGATAAGACATTTAATAGAATGTTTTATCTTGTTTTATATTTAAAATATTTTTTTATAAGCTTAAGAAATATGCGTTTATTTTGAATTTCTATATCTTTTATTTCACTTAATAAATTAATATATTAGAAATTTAATTTTAAATTTATTCAACTTGTGTTAATAATCTTCTCATAACATCTTTAAGTTTATTATATCCTAACTCTTCATTAGCCATGACTAAAACAGCCTTTATATCATTATCAGAAGGTTCCCATTTATATGCTTTAAAATCTATTATAGAGTCTTCAGGTAAGTATTCTTCAAGTTCAAAACCTAATTCCTCTGTAGAAGCCATATATTCGTCAAATAAAGAATCTTCGTCTAATTCATTAATATTAATACTTTCCTCAATTTCTTCATTTAATATATCGATACTTACACTTAAATTAAAGGCAACTATATCTTCTCTTTTAGAACCTTTACTCATGTCTTTTATTACTTTAAATTCAGTATTTTCTTCAATTATATTTTTTATGTCCTTACTATCTAAAACTCTATTTCCAAATGCTATGTACATTATTATTTTTCCTCCTAGGTTTTAATTTACCTTTTACAAAATGTGATATCACTTTTTGTAAAAGGTATTATATCAAAAAAATCTTATTTATAATTTAACAAAATAAAGTATAAATATCAACAACAAATATTAATAATATTATTAGTATTTGGTGTTTTGAGCTTTCATGCTCTTATAACTCTCTTTAATGATATATTTATTGCTTGATAAAGAATAAATCCGCCTATTGTGTTTATTAAAAGTGCTGGAATTACGATAGTAACAAAAAGTATTGAAAATTCAGCTGGTAATCCAACAATATATTGTGCTGATAATAAGAAAGTAGTTCCGCTTATTAATGTTCCTAATGGAAAGCTTATTATTACTAATAAGTTTTGTTTGATATTATTATTAATATTTATATATTCTAATATTTTATTTAAAAATAATAAAATATTATACATTAAATTTATAGTAACTATTTTATCTATAATATTAGGTAGTTGCCCACCAGGAAATTTAGTTGTTAAGGCAGTAAATATACCTGTAATTATTGCAGCAATAAGTGATGTTTTATAGTTATTATTATTAATTATCATTATAATAAAAAGCATTGCTAAAGCAAAATCAGGTTGCATTGGTAAACCTAGAGCTGGAGTTATTTGATGTAATATAGCACCTATAGCTAAAAGAAGAGCGTTAATAACCATTTTTTTGTATTCATATTTGTTTTCATTTTTATTCCCCTTAAATTTAAATAATAATCATAAATTTTAAAAGTAAAATTTGATTTAGCCATTGTTCATACCATATTAATCACCTCCTTGAATTTATAAAAAAACTCCGTCCTATAAACATAGGACGGAGTAAATAATCCGCGGTACCACCTAATTTATGAAAAATAAATAATAAATTTCATCACTTAAAACCAAGTACTAACATACTTGTCCTACTATAACGTGTAGGTTACGGTATCCGGTACTAAGAAACCTTTTCCCTTTACTTCTCTAAGGCCCATTCATATAACTCCTTCTTGTTAAGATCTCACCATCCTTAACTCTCTTTAATGAAACTAAGATATACTACTATCCCTTGTCTAAGAATTTAAATTTTATTGTTAATACCATTATATCCATAAAATAGATGCAAGTCAATGCTATTTTTTTATATTATTTATTGATATATTTGATACTTGTGGAAATAAGTTTTCATAAAACTTATCAAAGCCATCATCAGCTAATAACACTTCTACTTTATCATTAACATAAAATTTATTCATAGTGCTAATTACTAAATCAAATTTTTTAAGATTATTTTCTTCAAGTAACACTGTATAAAGATAAGCTAAGTGATTTTGCATATATGATTGTATATTATTCATTTCTTCTTCTGAGATTTTCCCTTCTTTACATAAATCCTTAATTGGACCATTCTTAAATGCAAAGTAAGATGATGCCTTTGCTATATTAGCTATATATTCTTGTGGCTTTTTATTATCCATATTTAGTTATTTCCTTTCATTTGTAAAATAATTAGATTTTTATATAAAATATTTTATATTACTATTAATTTACTTACAATAGTTTTTAATATATTATATTAATCTAAAAATCTAAGTTTTCTTCAATTTCTTTTATATGATTTTCCATTATATATCTAAACCAATAAGTATATTTTTGGGGATTATTTTGTAAATCAGTTTTTATTTCATTTATTGATATCCATTTATAATCTTCAACTTCTAATGGATTTATATAAACTTTATCTGAATATCTACCAAAGTATACATGATCGAATTCATGTTCTATAAGATTGTTATCAAACTTAATATAGTACATAAAAGAAAATACTTCTTTTAAATCACAAGAAAATCCCATTTCTTCTTGCAAACGTCTTTTAGCAGCAGAATCTGTACTTTCGTTTTTATTAGGGTGTGTACAACAAGTATTTGTCCAAAGACTAGGTGAATGATATTTTCCACTATATCTTTTTTGTAAAAGTAGTTCATTTTTATCATTAAAAATAAATATTGATAATGCTCTATGAAGCACACCTTTAATATGAGCATCCATTTTCTCAATATACCCCAGTTCCTTGTCATTTTCATCAACGCAAATTATAATTTCCTTCATTTCAAAATTCTCCTTAATAATTTTTTATAATTAAATAAGCTTTTATAGAATTGAGATATTTAGATAAAATAAGCGTCGCTAGTAATTTACGACGCTTATTTTAAAATATTTATAAATACTTTATCTTCTTTTAAGCAACTTATACAAACCAATTAATCCTATTAAAGCACCTATTCCAGCCATAACTGCAACCTTAGAATCTATATTTTTCATTTTATCCATTAATGAACCAGTATTACAGCATCCACATGAACATTCTGAATCATCATTTATAGATTCGTCATAATCATCATCTAAATAGTTAATATTATCATCATAATCCATATTATTATAATCAGAATCAGAATCAGATTTATAAAAATTAATGAATTCTTCTTCCCAATTATTTGAGTCTTTGTAATATGATCTTTGAGTAATAGCAGGAACTTTTATTCTTTTTGTAGCTGCATCTAAATTTTTGCTTAAGTTTATCCCTATACTTTGGTACATAAGTATCACCTCAACCTTAGTATAATCACTTTTTTTAAACTTAATTCAAAATTATAATTTTTCTATTTCATTGATTTCTTTTATATATGTTTCATTAGTGTTATCTGCATCATGGACTATATGTAAATAACTTAAAGCATCATCATATTGTTTTAATGCTTTATAGCACATTGCAATGCCAAAATAGACATCAATTGTTCCTTCTTGTAAATCTATTGCTTTTTCATAATTTACTAATGAGCTATTATAATCTCCAATACTAAAATAGTATTCAGCTAACCCGATATAGGCTCTACCGATATTTTTATCAAGTTCTAATGCTTTATTAAAATATTCCAAGGCTTTATCTTTATTGTTTAGGTATTTTAAGTTAATCCATCCTAGATTAACTAATATATATGCAGTATCATTAGAATCTAGTACATTACAGTTTAATATATCTTCACCTAATTTAATAGCCTCTTCATATTTATTTAAATTAATATTAACATCAATTAAGTAAGCTGTAACAAAAAAACTATTAGGATTTTCTAATCTTAAATCTTCGAATACAGCCTTACTTTCTTCAAATTTGTTTAAGTAAAATAAAGATTCTCCTAATAAACTTTTAGCATATGTACCATTAGTACAATTATTATCTAAGCCTGTTTTTAAAGCGCTTACAGCTTTATCAAATTCATCTAATGACATATAGCAATCAGCAATATATGCATAGAAATCTACATTATTACTTTCTTTTAATGCATTTAATGAAAATTCAAGAGCTAATTCAACATCTTTATTCATTAAATCATTGTATTTTTCTAAAAAGTCTTTATTTAATTCCATTATAATACCTCTTTTTATTGTATTTTAGTAAAGTTATTTAAATTATTCAAATAACCTTAATATTTCATCCTTTGATAGTTCAAAAATATTATTAGTATCTAGAGAGTTATCATCTAAAATTTTATTTATTAATTGCTTTTTCTCATTTTGTAGTTTAATAACTTTTTCCTCTACTGTATCTTTTGATATAAGCTTTATTACTTCAACAATATTTTTCTGACCTATTCTATGAGCTCTATCACTTGCTTGGGCTTCTACAGATGGGTTCCACCATGGATCAAAGTGTATAACAACATCTGCGCTTTGAAGATTTAGACCAGTACCACCAGCCTTTAAACTTATTAGGAATATTGGGATATTACCTTCATTAAAGGTATCTACTGCCTCATTTCTCTTCTTATGTGACAGTGTACCATCTAAATAACAATATTTCAAATTTTCTATTTCTAATCTTCTTTTTATACTGTGTAAAACAGAAGTAAATTGAGAAAAAACTAATATTTTATGTCCTTCATCATTAGCTTGATGTAATAATTCTATTAAAGCATCTATTTTACCACTTTCACCTTGATAATTTTCTAGTACGACACTTGGATCTAATGCTATTTGCCTTAATTTTGTTATATATGATAGTATTTCTATCTTACCATTAGAAAAGTCATCATCACGTATTTTCTTTTCAATTAAATCTATAACTTTATTATTATAAATGCTATAAACTTTTTGTTGAGATTTGGGAAGCTCTACTTCAATAATTTTTTCAATTTTTGATGGAAGCTCTTTAAGAACATCTTTTTTTAGCCTTCTTAATATAAATGGCTTTATTAAGTTTTTAAACTCAATAGATAATTCATTATTATCCATGAATCTTCTATAATATTTAACGATAAAAGTATCTCTATCAAATAAGTATCCAGGCATTATAAAATCAAAGATAGACCATAGTTCTAATAAAGAATTTTCAATAGGTGTTCCTGTAAGGGCAAATTTACTTTTACTATTAAGTTGCTTTACATACATTGCATTTTGTGATGTATGATTTTTTATATTTTGTGCTTCATCTAATATTACACAATTAAAATCAATATTTAAGTATTTATCTATATCATTTTTTAATAATGAATATGTAGTTATTAAAACATCATATTCCTCAGTATTATCTAAAGTTTTACTCCTATCATCTTTTACTCCTGTAACTACTTTAACATTTAATTCAGGAGCAAATTTAGTGAATTCTTGTTTCCAATTAAAGACTAATGAAGAGGGAGCTATAATCAAAGAAGTTTTTTCTTTAATAGATGATATAAATGCAATAGCTTGTATAGTTTTACCTAATCCCATCTCATCTCCTAATATTCCACCAAATCCTAGATTATATAAAGTTTTAAAAAAACAATATCCCGTATATTGATATTGTCTAAGCTCTCCAACAAATTCTCTTGGAAGTTCATATTTTAATTTATTTATATTATTAAATTGAGATTTAAGATTTCTTAGATATCCAATTCCTTTCATGAATTTGATATTATTTTCTTTTATAAATTCATTTGCGTATAATCCTTTACTTTTATGAAATTCAATTGTGTTATTTTTTATATCATTACAAGAGTTAAGATTATCTATTAATTTTAAAAAGTTATTTAATTCTAAGGACTCTAAATCTAGATACTCACCATTTTCAAGTTTATAATATTTTAAATTATCCCTAAAAGCTCTTAAAACATTACTTATTTCAAATTGAGGTATATCTTTTATATCAAATTTTAATTCAAAATAATCATATTTTCCAACAGATATATGTCCTATTATCCCCTTAGAATCTATCTTACGTATTCCTTTAAAATTTTCTGAATAATAAACTTCACCAAATTTTTGTAACTCATGAATCTTATTTTTAAAGAAATTATATATATAATCATCACCTAATGTTAAGTAATATTTATCATTAATATGATCAAATCCAAGGGCTTTTAAAGCAGACATAACTTCTTGTTCTTTATTAAAATCTCTATATATTATTTTTTCATCGAATTCATTAAATATATTAAATTCAAATTTATCATATTGAACTTTTAAAGTCATTAGAACAAAGTTATTTTCCTTATTAAAATAGAAGTTGAATTTTGGCTTAGCTAAAATAACTTTTTCTTTAATGTTTGATGATAATATTAAATTATCACTTATATTATTAAGAGTTGGAATAAGTTCTTTTAAAACTCTTTCTTCTTCACTTTTTGGAATAATAACATTATTATCTTTTTTGAAGATTTCAAAATAAGGTCTTATTTTATTAATAAAGTTTTTTTCAGGTAAATATATAGTAGTACCTTTAAATAAGACATTATAATTGTTATTTAATATTATTGGTAAATCAGATAGAAGTTGTAACTTATACTCTTTATCTATATATTCTAGATTCATTTCTATATATGGGTTTCCTAATAGGATCTCACAGTCAACAGGTCTATTAAAGAAGCCTTCATTAAAATAAATATGATGATCCTTTACAATATAAAATAATTCCCTAATTAAATATTTAGGTGGATATATGTATTTACCTTCAATTAATCTATCATTAGATTTTAGATATTTAGATTTACTACCTTCTATCTCTAGAAGTTCATAAATAAAGTCAATTAAAGCAAGATCATTACTTGAGAAGTATTGCTTATTTATATCAAATGTGAAATCATTACTATATTTTAGAGATATGCTATTTTCATAATACACCAAAAATTGTCTTATATCTCTTATTATATTTAATTTATTAGATGGCTTATTTTTTAAACCAATTTTAAATTCTATAGAAAGTTGACCTTTATAATCTATTTTATTTAAATACAGTTCTATTTTTAATTCTTCTTTATTTTTATTATTAAGAAGGATATCTAACACACTTGAAGTTTTATTATTATACATATTACTCCTCCTTTACAAGTTTTAATTATAGCATAGATAAATAAGTATTTAGAAGTATCAACAATAGAAAAAGTTGCACTACATATAGTACAACTTTTTTCTATTACTTTCTTTCAATTTTATCTAATTTTTTATTGTATAAAAACATATATAATGATACAGCAAATATAATTATGTATCCAATTACACTTAGGTAATCTGGAATAACACCAAATAAAACTATACTTATTATTGCTGAGAAAAGGATGTTACTATAGTCAAATATAGATATTTCTTTTGCTTTTGCATATTTATAAGCTATAGTAATACCAAATTGTCCAATACTAGCAAAGATACCTGCTAAGATTAAATAAACAAACTGTAACATTGACATTTCTTTATATACTATTAGCATAAATGGTAATATAGCTATTGTAGAAAAGAATGAGAAGTAAAATACAATAGTATAGTATTTTTCTTTTCCACCTAAAACCCTTAAGCAAGTATAAGCTACAGCTGCACATATAGCACCCAATATACCAATTAATGATGGAATGATATCAAAATTAAATTGTGGTTTAATTATAAATAATGCCCCTATAAAAGCTACAATAATAGCTAGTCCTTGTTTTATATTTATTTTTTCCTTTAAGAAAAGAGCGCTGAATATTATTACGAAGAATGGACTTAATTTATTTAACATATTAGCATCAGATAATACTAATTTATCTATTGCATAAAAGTTAAAAACTATTCCTAGTGTACCAAATACTGAACGTAAAATTAAAATTTTCTGATTTTCTAATTTTCCAAAGAAACTTTCTTTATTAATAAGTATTAATATAAATGCAATTATACAAGATGTTATATTTCTAAAAAATGTCTTTTGGAATGATGGTAAATCTCCTGAAAGTTTAACAAATGCAGACATCATAGCAAATCCAAATGCAGACATTATTATAAATAAAACACCTTTTGTTCTATTACTTAATGTTATATTTTTCATATATCCTCCTAAAAAAATTTTTCTTTTTATAGATTACCACAAATAATAATTATCATCTATATGTAATTATCAATTTCAACGTAAATTTAAATAAACAAATATTATTAATAATACTTTAAATAAAAAAAGACCTATTTAATAGATCTTTTTTACTTTTTTTAAAATTTAATACTAGATACTTGTCTAACCATATTTAACTCATTTTCAGATTCAACTTGAATTAATGTTTCATTCCAATCTTTATCAAAAGCAATTTTGAATATTTCTACATCACTCTTATTATTTACTGGAGCCATTGCAACATATTCGGTTTTATTAATTAGTTTTTGCTCTAATATAGCATATTCAACCTTATTTCCTGCATCATCTGTAAATTTCATAGTTTTTTCAGACATTTTAATCTCTCCTTATAACATTAATAATATTAGTATTATAAAAAGAAGAGGAAATTATTATAGAAATTTATAAAAACAACTAACGGAACAAATGTTTGCTATCAACAAAAGTGTCATTTTTGTATTAAATTATTAATTAAATATATATAAAATTAATAATTTAATTATATTGAATGGCGTTTTCTGATATTTCGGTTTTGTCGTTATATATGTGTTTATCAATAATTACTCCAGAATCCATTGATACAATTTTATTAGAAACAAGTTTTGCAAACTCCATATCATGAGTAATTATAAGCATAGACATACCTTTTTTACTTAAACTTTTAATTAATGCAGCAACATCTTTTGTTAATGATGGATCTAGAGCTGAAGTTGGTTCATCAAAACACATTAATTTTGGATTTAACGCTAATGCCCTACCAATAGCTACTCTTTGTTTCTGCCCCCCAGATAATTCACAAGGATAGTTATTAGCTTTATCTGATAATCCTAAGAATCTTAAAATTTCATTTGCATTTTGTATTGCAGTATCTTTGTTTTCGCCTAATACTCTAATAGGAGCTTCAATAATATTTTCTAATACAGACTTATGTGGAAAAAGGTTAAATCCTTGAAAAACAAGTCCTATATTTTTTCTAATAGCATTAATTGATTTTTTATCTGCATACTTTCCATTTTTACAAAGAACTTCTCCAGCAATTTCTATAGTACCTTCTTCACATGTTTCTAAACCTGTTATTGTTCTAAGTAAAGTTGTTTTTCCGCCACCAGATGGACCTACAATTACAACAATTTCACCTTCCATTATATCTAAATCTACACCTTTTAATACTGTAGTCTTACCAAAAGATTTCTTTAAACCTCTAATCTTTAACATAATTCACCTCTTAATTATAGTATTGATATTTTTTTTCAAGTTTGTCTAATATTTTAGTTAAAACTCCTATAAGAATTAAATAAACTATTCCTATAATCACTAAAGGTAATAAAGATGAATCTCTATTACATGCTATTTTACCCACTCTTAATAGTTCATCTAGGCCTATAACATATACTAAAGCTGTATCTTTTACTAAAGTTACTATTTCATTTGCTACAGGCGGTAATACAGTTTTAAAAGCTTGTGGAAGTATTATTCTAAAAAATGTATCTTTTTTTGATAAACCTAATACATGAGCAGCTTCATACTGTCCAATTTCTACTGATGATATTCCTGCTCTAAATATTTCTCCAAAGTAAGCACCGTAGTTTAATGTAAATGCAATTATAGCCGCTGGAAATCTATTAATTACAATATTTAAATTAGGAAGTCCAAAAAATATAAATACTATTTGTAAAAGAAGAGGAGTTCCTCTCATTATTAAAATATAACAACTTGTTATTTTATTAATAATTTTTATTTTAGACAACCTACCTAATGCTACAACAATTCCTAAAGGAATAGATAATATTAATGTTAAAATAAATAGTTCAAGTGTTACCTTTAATCCCTCTAAAACTTGTGGCAATAAGGTAAAAAAATAATTTATAAGTGTATTAAGTGCAGCTATTATATTTTCCAATTTAGTTACTCCCCTTTTTTTATTTATTCAGATTTTATTGTAATATCCTCATTAAACCATTTTTCAGATATTTCTTGTAATGTGCCATCTTCTTGCATTTCTTTATAAGCTTTGTTAAAGTCATCTACCATTTCTGTATCACCTTTTCTAATACCAACACCGTATTCTTCTTCACCAAAGTTATCATCTAATATTTTAAATTTTTCTTCACCTTTTAAGCTTAAATAGTATCTTACAAGAATTTCATCTGCTACTACAGCATCAATTCTACCAGCTTCTAAATCCATTAAAGCTTGGTTATTATCTTCAAAAGTAATAGCACTTCCACCATTAAAACTACTATATAATTCTTCTTCTTTTTCCATTGCAGTAACAGCTGAAGATTCACTTTGTGCACCAACTTTTTTATTAGCTAAATCTGATTTTGAATTAATATTGCTAGCAGCTAGTGTTACTATAACTTGCTTATTTTTTAAATATGGAACTGAGAAGTCTACTTTATTTTTTCTTTCTTCTGTTATTGTATATCCATTCCATATTAAATCGATATTACCTGATTTCAGTTCAGACTCTTTCATTGTCCAATCAATTGGTTGAAAAATAATTTCTTTATTTAACCTTTTACCTAATTCTTTTGCTAAATCAACATCAAAACCAGTTATCTCCCCGGATTCATCTTTAAACCCCATTGGAGCAAATGCATCATCCATTCCAACAATAAGTGTATCTTTATCTAATGTGCTTTCAGAAGATTCATTTGAACAACCAACATAGGCAATTGATAAAGCTAAAATACTTCCCCCTAAAATTATACTTTTTATTAATTTACAAAAATTCACAAATATATCCCCCTTATTTAAAACTTTTCTTATTTAATACTTTAACACGTTAAAGCATTAAAAGCAATACCTCTTATTTATTTTATTATATAAATAAAAAAAGTGGCTTTCGCCACGCTCCCTTCGGGAATTTAATTTATAGTATGCCAAAAAGCATAGAGCTAATAGTAG
>NZ_JADNLK010000001.1:64301-264910 GCF_015555905.1 Clostridium sp. D43t1_170807_H7 | reverse complement strand
ATTCTTGATCGTATCTTCTGCCCTTTCCCATAATGGACACATCCTTTCTTAACTAAATATTATTTTACTTAGTTCGACTTAATGTGTCCACTACTTTATACTAACACCCACTACTTTATACTAACACCATTCTATTTAATGAAATTAGCGTTTAAAAATAAATTAGAAAAATTTACAAAAGATGTTGACAAATATAAATAGCTGAGTATAATTTATAGTATAAAGATATATTTAAAAAGTTAAAAATTAAATTTTTATAGAAAATGTATTCGCTTGTTGAGAGTGCGGAAGATAAATATCTCAACTCGTTAAATGTATTCGCTTGTCGGTGGTGCGAAGAATAAATAATCCGATATGAAAATGAATCCCTATTTTTAATAGGGATTTTATTTTTATTTGAGAGGTATATAATATGAAGTTTGAATATAATAATGAATTATATACTTATCATATAAAAGATGAGTATTTTGAAGTCATTAGGGATATTAAAAATTCTAAGGTAATGTCTAATAAAGAGAATGGTGGTTATAGGCCTAATTATTATGCAGTAAAAGAAGTAGGTACTGATATAATGTGGATGATACCATTAAGTTCACAGATAGATAAGTATGAAAAAGAGTATAATAAAAAAATGAAGAAACATGGTAAGTGTTTGAATATGGTCATTTCTGAATATGGTGGAAAGAGAAGTGTTTTCTTATTACAAAATATGTTTCCGATATTACCAAAGTATATAGATCATGTACATACGGCAAATGGTAAACCTCTAAAAGTCCATAAAAATATAAAAATAGAAATAGATAAGAAGTTTAAGCAAATTATGCAGATGAAGAAAAGAAAAATAATAATACCATTTACTAAAATAGACGAGTTATATGCTAAAATGCTTGAAGAATTAGAAAAAGATAAAAAATAGAATTGAAGGTATGTGAATAGTAATTATCTTAATGGACAAGCTAATTATTATATAGCATAATAATCATAGAAATTAAAAAAGGTTATTTTATTAGTCTTTGATATTTAGGCTAATAAGATAACTTTTTTATGTTTATTATTAATAAAGAGGGTTTATATTCGTATCTCAGTTGAAACGCCAGCTCCTCCAAAGAATACTATGTTGTTACTTTCTTTAAGGATTTTAGTTAATTGTTCAATTTTATTTTCCATTAAATCATCTCCAATATTATTTAGGTTAATTATAGCATAGTAAAATTAATAACAAAATGATTATATACATATATTGTAAAATTAAGAATGATAATTTTATAACTATGGAATATTACATTAATGAAATATAATTAATAATAATTTAAAAGAAATTATAGGGAATATTGTAATTAAATGTATTAATATGTTGATATATAATTATATCAATAAATTAAAGATGAAAAGAGACTAAGGTTAAAATTTCTATTATTTTAAGGGGGAAATATGGATAAAAGAGTAATTAAGTTTTTAGTATTCACATTTTTATTAACATTTGGATGTTGGGGGGCAATTATATTAGCAAATCAATTTGAATATTTGGTATATGGTACACCTATTAGTATGATTATATATCTTACAGGAGGATTATCACCAACAATAGTTGCATATTTTTATTTAAAAAAATGTAATAGGGTAGATGGAATAAAGGATTTTTTTAAAAAGTCTTTTTCTATTAAGCAACCTTGGCAATATTATATATTGATTCTAGTTTTGCTTACTTTATATTTTATTTTACCATTTACTATGGGAATAGTTACTTATTCAACACCAATATATCTGTTACCGATTTTACTAATATCCAATATAATTGGTGGTGGTTTAGAAGAATTAGGATGGAGATATATTTTACAACATGAACTTGAAAAGAAGTATTCCTTTATAGTATCTACTATAATTGTAAGTATTGTATGGGCAGTATGGCATTTACCTCTATTTTATATAGTTGGAACATCTCAGCAGCAGATGTTAGATTTTTGGACTTTCTCAATTTTAGTTGTAGGATTTTCATTTATGCTAGGTGCAATTTATCATATAACTAAAAGTCTATGGTTATGTATACTTTGCCATACTTTAATAAACTCTTTAAATGCTTGCTTTTTATTTTTAGATAAGGTAAATATTGTACAGAGCTGTTTAATAGCAGGTTTATTAGTAGTTAGTTCATATATATCTATTATTTTAATGAAGAAGAAACAGTATAGAGTAAATAATTTAATATTAAAATAGAAGTTTTGAAGGTGTCTGTGATAGCAGGCACTTTTTTAAGTATGAGTTAATATCCATTTATTGTAATAGGGGTGGGCGTGGTGATAAAATAAATAATATATAAGGAGGAAGCTATTGTGAGATTAAGACCATATAAAAATTGTGATGCAGAATATATAGTTAAATGGATTAAAGATGAAGTAAGTTTTCGTAAGTGGTGTGCTGATAGATATGATAAGTATCCAATATCTTCAGAAGATATAAATAATCATTATGATTCATTTAAGGATGATGATAATTTTTTTGAAATGACAGCATTTGATCATAGTGGTGTAGTTGGTCATTTAATTATGCGTTTTACTGATGAAGAAAAGAAAGTTTTGAGATTTGGTTTTGTAATAGTAGATGATAGTAAGCGTGGAAAAGGTTATGGAAAAGAAATGCTTAGTTTGGCTCTAAAATATTCTTTTGAAATATTAAAAGTTGAAAAGGTAACATTGGGTGTTTTTGAAAATAATCTGCCTGCTTATTACTGCTATAAGTCTGTTGGATTTAAAGATGTTATAATGCAACATTCAGAATATTATAATGTCTTAAATGAATGTTGGAAATGTCTAGAGTTGGAAATCTTAATTAATAATATTTAAATAGTCTAGAGACAAGCTATTTTTAAATAAGGATTTTGTGTATAGAATTAGTGGATACCCCTGCACCTCCGAAGAAGACTATATTGTTACTTTCTTTTAGTATTTGAGTTAATTGTTCTATTTTATTTTTCATTAAATCATCTCCATATTTATTTTATGTTTCATTATTACAAAAATAAGTGGAAAAATAAAATTATAAATAATAATAAGTGTAAAATTTATATGAATACTATATAGATTTATCGCATATCTATAATACAACATTTAAGTAAAAAGTTGACATAAAGAGGATTAAATTGTAAAATTGTATTTAATAGGGGAATGATGAAAGGATGGGATTTATGAAGAAAAAATAAATATAATAATTGCTACAATTTTAGTAGTTAATAGTATATTATCAATAAATAATATAGCTAATGCTGCATATATAGATACTGTTATGTATAGATGGGATGAAGTTACTTCATATGTTAATGGATGGTATAAGAATGTTACTACAACAAATAAATTATATAAAGATATTACTTTTAGAAATGGATATACGTATACTACATCAAATAAAGATATATCATCTTGGTTTGATATGATAAGCAATAGTACGAGAATAAGATATACTAGAACTTTTAGAACATATTAAAAAATAGAATAAAAAATAAAATTTTCCCCTATTTTAAAAATTTATAAATAAAGGTGAAATAAATGAAAATTTTAGAAGTTAGCGATTTAAATAAATCATATAAAGAGAAGCAAGTTCTAAAAAATATTAGCTTTTCAATAAATGAAGGTGAAATAGTAGCATTAATAGGTCCTAATGGAGCTGGAAAAACTACTATAATGAAGATAATTTCCAATTTATTAAAACAAGATTCTGGAATAGTAAAAATTGAAGGAATTTCAGCTAAAGATAATCTTATTGAATATTTATCTAAGTTTTCTAGTGTAATTGAAACACCTTCTTTATATGAGATGCTAAGTGGATATGATAATATTAACTTTATAAGAAAGATTAATAATATTTCAGAAGAAAAAATGAATAATATTTTATCATTTATTAATATTGGTAATTCAATAAATGATAAAGTTAAAAATTATTCCTTAGGAATGAAACAAAGGTTAGCATTAGGAATTCAATTAATGACAGAGCCTAAATTATTAATATTAGATGAACCTATTAATGGACTAGACCCTCAAGGAGTTATAGAGTTTAGGGAAATGATTAAAAAACTTGCAAGTGAAAATAAGATGAGCATATTAATTTCATCTCATATATTATCAGAATTAGAGAAGGTTTGTTCAAAAATTTTATTTATAAAAGATGGAGAATTAATTAATGATAATTATGATAAAATACAAAGCTATCAAACTATTATATTAACAGTTGATAATGCCAAAAAAGTATTTCATCAAGTTGAGAAAATTGAAATAGTTAATGAAGTAAAAATTATTAATAATAGAATAATTATTAAAATTAAAGCTGAAGATACATCAAGTTTAATGAATAGTTTAGTAAATAATAAGATTAATTACAATAATATTGAAATAGTGAATAATAATAATATAGAAAAAGCATATAATGAAATCTATCTTGGAGGTAAATATGATTAATTTAATTATATTTGAAACTAAAAAATTTTTTAATAGAAAAAAGAATATATTTTCTATTGCATTGTTTTTGGTACTAGTTATAGTTTTTGTATTCTTAAATTTAAGTTTAGAAGAACAGTATAAAAGAAGTGAAGTAACTTCTATAGATTTTCAGATAGATTCTTTAAAAGAAAGCTTAAGTAAAGTAGAAAGTGAAATATCAAGATTACCTGAAAATGATAACCTAAAAGTAATAAAGTCAGATTATGAAGAAGAATTGGATTTACTTAAAGATACAAAAGTTGCTTTAGCAAATAAAGAGTACCATAGAGTTTTAGAAAATAAAATTAAAATGGATAAGTTATTATTGAAAGGGATAGAAAGTGAAAATACAATATCTTCTAAAAGTATAAAAGAAATTGAAGAATCTATACAAATAAATACTTATTTGATTGAAAATAATATAGAACCAATTTTTGACCAAGTATCAATGCAAGGCTTTAATTTTATAAGGGTATTTCTAAATAACCCCATTTCAATAATCTTAATAATACTGATAATTATTTTAAGTGCAGATATAATGTCAAGTGAATTTGATTCTAATACATATAAATTATTATTCATTCAGCCTATAAGTAGAAAAAAGATTTTATTAAGTAAAGTTTTAGCTACAATAATTATTATAAATGTTATTATTTTTACAATTATAGGTGTACTTTTTGGTATTCTTGGTATTATTAATGGTTTTGGGAATATGAATTATCCCGTTAAGTTTTATAATAACGGAATTACTGAATTAATAGGAATAGGGAAATTTATATTGTTAGAGTTCGTAATACTTGGAATTATAAGTACTTTTACTTGTGTCTTATCATTAGCGATTTCATCCTTAAATAAAAGTACAAGCAATTCCATTGCTGTAATGATAATTATCACCATTGGAGCATATATGATTTCAAGTAGTGGACTAATTAATAAAATAGCACACGTAAATCCATTTGCATATTTTAATATATCAAGTTTACTTCAAGGAGATTTAGCAATTTTATATGATAATTATAATGTGAATTTTAAGTTTGCTTTATTAATAATTCCAATATTAACAATTATGATATTAATTGCTAACATTGTAAATTTTGAGAAAAAATATAATTCTATATAAAAATATAATTATTAGGCTTATTTAACTATATTGAGTTTGATTTAAAATAGACAGATATAGATTTTAAAGAAAAAATTAAAAGAAGTATAAATGTTTTATTACAGATATAGGAGTTAGTATAATTTAATACTAGCTCCTATATCTTTTTTATATATTATAATTATTTATTAAGATATTACTTCTAAATTAGAAGAAGATTTAAAATCATTCATAATATCATTAAATATACTTCTAAGAGTTTGTCCTATCTTAAAGTATGCTTCAGAATTTAAATTTGCAAGCGAAACTCTAAGGCCCCATCTTGATGATGCAAAACCATCTCCATTTAATAATACAGTAGAATAATTTTTAGCTAAACTATAAAGTATATCAAAAGGAGTATAGTTATTTTCTATATACTCACTTGCTTCAATTCCATATTCAACTCTAGCCCAATCTAAAATATTTATTTCAGTATAGTATGAAGCATAGTGTGGATCATTAAATATTTCAACATTCAGTCCATGGCATAATAGTTGTTTACGCTTTTGACAAATTGACTTAGTTAAATTTTTATAGTTATCATCAGAGTCAATTAAAGCAAAAGCGCAGAAAAATGCCATTTGTACTTGTTGAGGTGTTGAAAGACCAGCTGTATGATTTAAGGCAACTTGTCTACTATCAGCTACAATTCTATCAATAAAAGATATTTTTTCAGGATTACAAGATAAATGACAATATCTTAAATTTAAATTTGCTTTATGTATTTCAGGTAACTCTGAAATAAGTTTATTATAAATATTGTCTTCATTAAGAATTATTGCACCAAGTCTCCAACCCGTTACACCAAAGTATTTTGATAAAGAATAAACACCAATAGTATTATAAGGTAAATCACTAATTACTGATTTAAAATTATCAACAAAAGTACAATAAACATCATCGGTAATAATCATTAAATTTGGATTGTAGTTATTTACTATATCTTTTAATGTTTCTCTACATTTATCATTTAAGGCTATAGAAGCAGGGTTGTTTGGATTTACTATAAATACAGCTTTTATGCTTGTATCTTTTAATTTATTTAAATCTTCTTCAGTATATTGATATGTAGGTATTCCATTTTCATCAACTTCATTTGCATGAATATTAATTACATCAAAATCATAATGAGGTAAATGAGGAATTTCTAAATATGGAGTAAAAATTGGAGTCATAAGAGCAATTTTATCTCCCCTATTTAAAAGATGATTTTTTTCTAATGAATCAAAAATGTAGCACATTGCTGCAGTACCACCTTCAACTCCAAAAACATCAAAATTACTTTTAAATTTTGTATCACCACATAATTCTTTTATAAGGTATTTATTTACTACTTTTTCTATATTTATAAGCATTCTATCCGGTACTGGATAGTTATCACCTATTATTCCATCTGCTAGTTCAAAAATCCATTCATCTTCATTAAATCCAAGAGTATTTACTCCATAATCATAAATTTTACTTATTAAATTTATTCCAGGTAATGAAGGATTGTCATTTATAAAACTTAATAATCTTTTAGCTATTCCATTTTTTTGAACCATTCCAGCTAAGCCATCAATATTTAATGATCTTTGTGTTTCTAATATGGCAAATTGGCCAAATGTAAAGAAAGCTTGTCTAGGAGTGGCAGCTGTCCAGTTAGGATTACCTCTACCAGCATCTAGTATTATATTATTGCTTAAGCTAGCTAATTGTAATAATTTGTCTTTAAATTCAAAAGGACTTACTTTTCCATAAATTTTTCTCAAATTATCTTTTGTTAATTCTGTATTCAATATGAATGTCTCCCTTCAAAGTGAATGAACACTGAAATATTTCTTGCAATTACTAATTTTATAACAGAATTATAAAAATTGGAATAGAAAAAATAAAAATAATAATATAATAAGTTTTACATATTAAACCATAATTTTATTGATAAATTATTATATTTAATTCATAAAATAAATCAAATTAATAAAAATGACAAAATATGATCATATTATAATTTATTTATAGATTTAATTAAGAGAGATATTTTTATATATTAAGTTAATTATCAATGGAACAAAGAAAAGTTTAATTACATAGAATTATACAGAATATAATTTTTTAAAAGGATAGATTATATGAGAAAAATCTATAAAATATTATCAATTATTTTTAGTATAATATTTATTCTATATATAAGAAACATATATATAGATAACTTAAAAGTTATGTCAAAGGAAAAAACTTTACAAGTACAGAATGTTTATTTAGGTAGTAAAATACAAGGAGAAATATATTATAGGGTAGTAGTAGGAAGTTTTAAAATTAAATCTAATGCAGAAAATATGGTAAATACAATGAAGAGTATAGGATATGACTCATTTATAAGTACTGAGCCAATAAATGGAGAAATATTTAATAGAGTAATAGTAGGTAGCTTTAAGAATAAAGAAAATGCAAATAAAAGAGTAAAAGAATTGAATAAATTAGGATATGAAGCATTTATAGCAATTCATGATGTTAATGATTCATCTGTTCTGAAAGAATCTAGTGAAACAAAATATTATGTGGTAATAGCAGGTAGTTTTAAGAAAATAGATAATGCTAAAATTAGAGTGAAAAAATTAAAAGATAAAGGAATAGATTGTTATATTAGTACAACTAATATAAATGAAGAAGTATTTTATAGAGTTATAGCGGGCAGTTTTATAAATAGGGATAATGCTAAGGATATGATTAATGAAATAGAATCATATGGATACGAAGCATTTATAGATATTTATGTTCAATAATAAAAATGGTGAAAATTTATATAAACATATAAATTTTCGCCATTTATTATTTTAGTAAGTTAATATTTCAACACCAGTTTCAGTTACTAAAACTGTATATTCCCATTGAGCTGAAGGATAACCATCTTCAGTTAAAACTGTCCAGCCATCAGCATCATCAATAAATATATCAGGACTACCCATGTTTATCATAGGTTCAATAGTAAATACCATACCAGGAACTAATAGCATTCCAGTACCTTTTTTACCTACATGAGAAACAAAAGGTGTTTCGTGGAACTCCAATCCTATACCGTGACCACCAAATTCTCTAACAACTGAGTAGCCATTAGCTTCAGCATGTTTTTGAACAGCCTCAGCTATATCACCTAAGTACCCCCATGGTTTTGCTGCTTCTAATCCTTTATCTAAACACTCTTTTGATACTTTTACTAGTTTTTCTAAATCAGGATGTACATTCCCAATCTTAAACATTCTAGATGCATCTGAGAAATATCCATTATATATAGTAGAAACATCTACATTAACAATGTCACCTTCCTCTAAGATAACATCTTTACTAGGAATACCATGGCATACTTCATCATTTACAGAAGTACAAACACTTTTAGGATATCCTTGGAAGTTAAGTGGAGCTGGAATTGCACCTTGTGATACTGTAAAGTCATGAACTATAGTATTGATTTCTTCAGTTGACATTCCAGCTTTAATGTTTTTGCTTACTAAATCTAAAACTGCAGTATTAATAGCACAGCTTTCTTTTATTTTTTCAATTTGTTCAGGTGTTTTAATTATACTTCTAGGTGGTACTATGTGACCTTTAAGTTTATATGAGTTTATTTTTTCATCAAATTGTAAATGACAATTTTTGTATTTTTTATTGCTACCACACCAGCAGTGGTCATTTCTATTAAGATTCATGTTCTTATCTCCTTGTATCTATTTGTATACTTTCATTATAGTACTTTATTAATAAAAATGAAAACTATTAATATAATTAATTATTTTAATATATAAAAAGTGAAATAATATTTTATATTAGTAATTTTATATTCTATAATATAATTAAAAGAGTTTGAAAGGGAAATATTTATGAATAAGTATCTGTCAAAGAGAAAAAAGTATGTATATACTTCTTTTGAGATTATAGGAATATTATTAATTTTGTACTATTTAATATTGAAACTAATGTTTGGATTTGTAGCTTTTTCTAGTGTGTTTTGTATGCTAGGAATAGCTTTACTTGTTTATGGGTATGTTGAGTTAAAATTTAATATAGATATTTGGGGACATATTCCTAAAATATTTAGAATAATAATTACAACTTTATTTACTATAGGATTAGTAATATTTATAAGTATTGAGAGTATTATAATTTATAATGGATATCATCATGATGCTGAAAGGCCGGACTATTTAGTTGTTTTAGGAGCCGGATTAAGAGGAAACAGCATAAGTGCGTCATTATTATATAGATTAGAAACAACACTAGATTTTCATGAGATGTATCCAGATGTTAGAATAGTAGTATCTGGTGGACAGGGAAAGGGTGAAAATATGGCAGAAGCTTTAGCAATGAGAAATTTTTTAGTTGATAATGGTGTTGATCCAAGTTTAATTATAATGGAAAATAAATCAACAGATACTTATGAGAATTTTTTATATACTAAAGAGGTTTTAGAAGAAGAGACTGGCAAAGAGGGTTTCACAATAACTATAATATCTAATAATTTTCATATGTATAGGGCTAAGTTTTTAGCAAAAGAAGTTGGATTTAGCACTTATGGTTACCCAGCACCATCGCATAAGGCTTCAGCATTAGTATTTTATGTAAGAGAGTTCTTTGGAGTAATAAAGGCATATATATTTAAGCGATAATTAGTAGAGTAGAGACGTGAAAAATACGTCTCTATTTTTAAATATAAAAAATAGGAGGAATGAAAATGTATGTTATAGAGACTAATAATTTATGTAAATCTTATGGTAAAAGCAGAGGAATAATAGATGTAAATTTAAAGATAAAAGAGGGAGAGATATTTGGATTTGTAGGACCAAATGGTGCAGGAAAATCAACTACTATTAGAACTCTTTTAAACTTTATTTTTCCCACTTCAGGTTCAGCAAGAATATTAGGGAAAGATATGGTTAAGGAAAGTAGTGAGATTAAAAAGTATATTGGATATGTTCCAAGTGAAGTTAAATTTTATGATGAAGTTAAGGTGAAAGATATAATAAAATATTCAGCAAGTTTTTATAATAACGTAAATAAAGAAGAAATAGATAAGCTTTATAAAATATTAGATGTTGATGTTAATAAAAAAATGTCGGAACTTTCACTAGGAAACAAGAAAAAGGTTGCTATAGTACAAGCGTTAATTCATAAGCCAAAGTTATTAATATTAGATGAGCCTACCAATGGATTAGATCCATTGATTCAAAAAAAGTTATTTGAATTATTAGAGGAAGCTAGGAAAAATGGAACTACAGTATTCTTATCATCTCATAATTTAGTTGAGGTAGAAAGCCTGTGTGATAGAGTTGCTGTTATTAAAGATGGAAAAATAATTGATACTATTGTTATAGAAAAGTTAGCTAAAAAACTAGGTTTAAGGATAGTAATAAAATCAAATGAAATAAATGAAGATAAAATAAATGAAATTAATGGACAAGTAATTTCTAAAGAAAAAAATGAGTTTATTTTTCACTATAATAATGGTGTTGATGCTTTGGTTAAAGAACTTTCAAAGTATAAAATAGAAAAATTATTAATTAGTGAACAAACACTTGAGGATACATTTATGAATTATTATGAAGGAAAGGATGGAAAATAATATGAATATATTTAAATTTGAATTTAATAGATTATTAAAAGGTTCGATTATTTGGGCTTTAGTATGTAGTGCTTTAGTTGTAATGTTTATGTTATTCTTTCCAAGTATGAAGGATATGGGGATGAAGGAATTAGTTGGAACAAAATTAGAATCACTTCCGGAGGCCTTTTTAGAAGCTTTTAATATAAGTGGTACTACTGATTTAAGTAATATTTCTGATTTCTCTGCTTATGTGCTTCAATATATAATTATGGCTGGAGGAGTATACGCAGCTATACTTGGAGTATCAGCTTTAGTAAAGGAAGAAAGTGAGGGAACTATTGAATTTTTATATTCTAAACCAGTAACTAGAAATAATATAGTTACAGCAAAAATTTTAGCAAGTACAGTTATATTTTTTATATTTATAATTATAGTTGCTACTGTAACTATGATTGTATCTACAATAGTTAAGCCAGATGATATAGAAATGATGTCAATGATTATGGATATTAAAAAGCTATATATTGGTATGGCCTTAATAGGATATATATTTATGGGTATTGGATTTTTAATATCTGTATTTGTGAAATCTTCAAAGAAAGCAACTCCAATAGCTTTAGGTATATTTTTTTCAAGTTATGTAATAGGAATCTTTTCTAAGTTACAAGATAGATTAAGTGGATTTATTTACTTATCGCCTTTCGATTATGCACCGCCAGCTGAAATAATAAAAAATGGATTTGAAGCAAAATTTATAGTAATAGGATTAATTATAATAGTAGTTTCAATAGTGGCAACTTACACTATATATAATAAAAAAGATTTTAATATATAAGCTTTAATATGAAAATACCATCAATTCTATTTACGATGGTATTTCTTATTTATAAATAGAAATATAAATGAATAAAAACAGAGGTAATAATAAATATTAATAAATGTGAGTTTTTTTATAATATTAGAAATTAAAAGGATAGGAGGGTGTTATGGGTAAAAAGTTTATATTTAATGAACCTATAAATGATATAGTTAGAAAGAGAAAGTCTATAAGAACTTTTAATACTGAAGAAATATCAAGTGAAATAGTTGGAAAACTTAATGAGTATATAAATGAAATAAAGGGACCATTTAAAGAAAATATAATATTTAAAATACTAGATTCTAAAGAACATATAAATGGAGCGAGGCTTGGAACTTATGGAGTAATTAAGGGGGCAACCAAATTTGTAGTAGCAAAGGTAAAAGAGGGACAGTATTCTTTAGAAGAGTTAGGTTATGAAATGGAATCATTAGTTTTATATGCAACATCTATAGGATTAGGTACATGCTGGGTAGGTGGAACCTTTAAGAAGGGACAGTTCGCAAAGGCTATGGAAGTAAAAGAAGGAGAAATATTACCAATAGTGGTGCCTATAGGATATGCAAAAGAAAAAAAGAGCCTTATTGATAAAACTATGAGATTTATATCAAAATGTGATAAAAGAAAACAATGGAATGAAATATTTTATTTTAGAGATTTTTCATGTCCATTAACTCAGCATTGTACTTTGGATGGATTTAAGGATATGTTTGAAAATGTAAGATTAGCACCATCTGCAGTTAATAAGCAACCTTGGAGAATAGTTAAACGAGGTAACGAATTTTATTTTTATGTAAATGAAGACAAGGAAGAAAAAAAGGAATCTATTTGTGATATTAAAAGAATTGATATGGGAATTGCAATGTGCCATTTTGAGTTAACTTGTAAAGAGCAGGGTATAAAAGGGAGTTTTAAGGTAAGTAATCCTAATATTAGTGGTATGCCAAATAATTATAAATATATAGCAACATGGGTAAAAGAATAAAAAAATATAAATTTTAATAATACTATAAAACATAACTTCATATAATATTTAAAAAATATAAAAATGTGGAGGCTTTGTTTTTTATGGGTGTATGGGGATTAGATATTTATGATGATGATTTAGCAGCTGATATAAGAGATGAGTTTCAAGGATATTTAGATGAAGGAATGGATGAAAATGAGGCAATGAATGAAGTGATTTTAAATAATGAGGATTTACTTGAAGAAGAAGAAGAGTGTGGAACTTTTATATTAACTATAGGTTTATTAGCTAAAGAAAATGACATTAGTAATAGCAAAATAAACAAGTTATTAAAAGAGTTAAAAAGAAATAAGAACTATTGGAAGTATTTAAAGGAAGATTCAATGGAATTATATGAAGTCAGAATGGATTTACTTAGAGAGTTGACTTAAAAATTTACAACCAATGTAAAGGTTATCAGGAAAGGGTAAGGTATTTAAAAATATAAGATGGATAAAATAACTATACAGAATTATTTATAAACATTGGAGGTTTTAATTATGGCTTTTGAAAAGCTAGAGAAAAAAGTTAACCAAATTAGTAAAAAGATTAAGCAAGGAAGACTTTCACAAGAAATAGGTGATGAAATTAGTAGTGTAATTAATGAAATTGAAGATCTTGGGGGAGAAGCTAAAGAAAAATTTAAAGATGCTTTAGAAAATATGAAGACTTCATTAAAGAAAATGAAATAGAAAAAGTAAAAAGGTATAAAGAAATTTTAAGTAATTTCTTTATACCTTTTTGTTGGTGTAAGTTAAATATTTCAAGGTATTTATTAGAAAATATTAACAATTTTTAAAGTCTATGTTACTATATAAATATATTTGTATAATGTGGATAATAAGTTTTCAAGGAGGGAAAAATGAAGAGAAAATATGAGATTATTACAAGTATTTTAGTAGTAATAATTATTATAGGTGCTTTAATATTTGCTGGAAGAAGAGGGACATTGAAAAGCGATAGAAGTTTATTTAATTGGAATAATACAGTCAGTAGCAAGAATGAAGAAACCATTAAGGAATTTACTCCTAATGATGGTGTAGTTAAATTTAACTTGGATATACCAAATACATCTTTAGAGGTGATAAGTACAACAGAAAAAAATGTAAAGATAGAATGTATTTCTTATGGAGAAAGTAAGTATTATATAAAGCAAAATGGAAATAATGTAGTAATTCAAAAAGATGAAGATCTTTCAATATTTAATTGGAATGAAAAAGGTGGAAAGGTTAAGATATTAATTCCAACGGGAATATTATCATCATATTATGCTGATATGAGTAATGGGCAAGTAAGTATATCTAACATTGATATTGAAGATATAGATATAGAAACAAGTAATGGAAATGTAGATATTGAAAACTTAAATGTAAATAATGATATTATCATTGAATCTTCAAATGGCAGAATAAATGTTAATACTTTAGTTGCTAATAATATTGAATTTGATTCAAGTAATGGGGAAGTATTATTAGAAAATATTGATGGAAAAGACATTAATGTGGATACATCTAATGGAAGAATAAATGTAAATCAGTGTTGGGGGGAAGAAATAGAATTAAATACATCTAATGCTGAAATTAAAGCCTTTGAATGTTATGGAAGAGAAGTGGTATTAGATACATCAAATGGAGATATTACATTAGAAAATCTAGAAGATAAAGAGTTTGTTATAGATAAATTAAAGGTTAGTACAAGTAATGCGGAAGAATACATTAACGCTAATTACAACTACAAAAAATAAAATATAGCTAGGAGAGATTAAGGTGAAAATAAGAAGAGCAACATTAGATGATGTAAATATTATAGCTAAATATAATTATAATCTTGCACTTGAGACAGAGGATAAAAAACTTGATATGAATATTTTAACTAATGGAGTTAAAAGATTAATTGAAGATGAAAGTAAGGGCGTTTATCATGTTTGCGAAATAGATGGTAAGATTGTTGGACAAATTATGTATACTTATGAGTGGAGTGATTGGAGAAATGGAACTTTTTTATGGATACAAAGTGTTTATGTAAATAAGGAAAATAGAGGAATAGGAGTCTTTAAAGCATTATATAATTATATAAAGGATATGTGTGATAAAGATAAAAATATATGTGGAATAAGATTATATGTTGAAAAGGAAAATTATGTGGCGCAAAATACTTATTCTAATCTAGGAATGTATAAATGCAATTATTATATGTATGAATATGAAAAATAATATGAATAAATATCCCTATATTGTCATAATAAAAATATAGGGGGGTGATGCTGTGAATACAGCAGAATTAAAAAGTAAAGCAAAAGAACAATTAAAAGGTAGGTGGGGAGTTGCTATTGGAACTGTTCTAGTTGCTAATATTTTCTTATCTGGAAATAGTACTTCAATATCTAATACAAAAGGAAATGAAGAGATAGCTTTTGTATTCTTCGTAATAGCAACTATTATTGGTTTAGCGCTATTCTTATTAGCAGGAACTGTATCAGCAGGATTAAAAAGGTTTTTGTTAGATATGGCTACTGGAAGTAAAGAGCCGAAATTCGCAACATTATTTTCACAATTTAATATTTATGGTAAAACTTTAGGACTATATATATTGACTAATTTATGTATTTTAGTTGGAACACTTTTATTTATAGTGCCAGGAATAATTGTATCACTTATGTTTTCACAAGTATTTTTTATTTTAGCAGAGGATCCAAGTAAATCAATAACTCAATGTATAAAAGAAAGTGTTGATATGATGAAAGGACATAAATGGGAGTTGTTTTGGCTTGAATTAACATTTATTGGTTGGGGGCTATTGACACTTATAACATGTGGAATAGCTGGATTATGGGTATCACCATATAAACAATTAACAGAAGCTAATTTTTATTTGTATTTAAAGAATAATTAACATAAAGGTTGGAAATTATAGATGTGTAATTTCCAACCTTTATATATTTTATTGAACTTCCTTTTCAGCAAATCTATTACATGTAATAAAATAAGAAACAAGTAATAAGGTAATAGTAATTAATACTCCTAAAATACTTAACATTGTAGGGTTTAAAGTTATATCGATTTCAGATATTATTTCTAGTAATGCAGTAGAAAATACTATTGGAAGAATTGCAATAAACATAAGAACATATCGTCCATTTTCGAAACCTAGTAAAAGAGTAGTAGGCATTAATATTGATGTAAAAAATACACCCACGCCAACAATAATTAAAGGTACTGCATATAAAGGCATAGAAGAAATTAAGTCATTTGTTCCTAATATTTTTACAATTACAGATAAAATTGTAGAGATTATTACAGCAATAACTGTATTTAATAAGCAATATATATATTTAGAGAAAATATATTCATTTGTTTTAACTGGTAAAGAATATATTAAATAATTCATTTTGCTTCTTTCTTCATAAAAAGTAATTGAATAAGTAGCCATCATTAAATACATAGCACCAGTAAAAACAATCATAGTTGGTTGTACAGCAGTAAAGAATATTGCAAGTGCTAATATAATAAGTAAATTTTTCTTTATAGATAGTAATGAATTAAATTGAAGTTTTAGTAGATTACCAATATTATTCATAAATTAGTCCCTCCTAGTGTAATATAATAAAATATCTTCAAGAGTACATTTTTCATAAATTGCCTCATCACCAAAAAGTTCATAAGCTTTTCTTCTATTAGACATTAAACCTTCGAATCCAAAAGCATATTCTTTTAATGAAATAAAATCTTTTTTTATACTAATATCCATTAAATCTTTTTTGCTTTTAACAATTATATGATTATCTAAAATTTCGTCCTTTTCACCTTTAAGTAGTATTTTCCCGTTATACACCATTACTATATAATCAGCAGACTTATCTAAATCTGTAGTTATATGAGTAGAATAGAAAACAGTCATATTATCCATTTCCATATGATCTTGCATAAGCTCTAAAAATTCATTTCTTATTATAGGATCTAAGCTGGAGGTTGGTTCATCCATTATTAATAGTTTTGGATGATGAGATAAAGCCATTATAAGTTCAAATTGCTTTTTTTGACCTTTAGATAAATCTTTATAGTTTTTAGATTCATTTATTTGAAATTTATTTATATATTTTTTATATAATTCTTCATCCCAATTAGAATAAAATTTAGATATTATTTTATGAAGATTAGATAGCTTACTTTCTTCTAGGAAGCCAGATTCGTCACCAACATAAGCAATATCTTCTTTTGTTTTAGTATCTTTATTAATATCGGCATTTAATATTTTAATTTCACCAGAATCAGGTTTAACCATTCCAAGTAAAGATTTAATAGTAGTAGTTTTACCAGAACCATTGGGTCCAATAAATCCAGTAATATATCCTTCTGGTATATCAAGGTTATCTATAGTTAAAGAAAAGTTCTTATAATTCTTTTGTAAATTACGAATTTCAATAGAGTTCATATTTATACCTCCTCATAAATACTTTTAAAAATTTCAATACATTCATCTAGTGTTAATCCTAGAGATTTAGCAGATATTATTACAGCTTCAAGTTTATCTTCCATTTCAGCCATGGCAGCTTCTCTTAATCTTTCTGAATTAGAACCAGAAACAAAAGTACCTTTTCCAACAACTGTTTCAATAAAGCCTTCTTTTTCTAGCTCTTCATAAGCTCTTTTAGAAGTTATAATACTTACTTTAAGCTCTTTTGCTAATGATCTTATTGAAGGAAGTGGATCTCCTGGCTTTAAACTCCCATTTAATATTTGATTTTTAATTTGAGTTTCTATTTGTTCATAAAGTGCCACTGGTGAGGAATTACTAATTAATATATTCAAGCGTTTACCTCCGTATATAAGTGTATATATTGTCTATATACATATGATATCAATTTTGTTATTAAGAGTCAATAGTATTTTCAAATAAATTACAAAAAAAGAAGCCACAATTGTAGCTTCTAAATTACTTAAGAATAATATTTTTACCTATAACAATACATTTAGAATTAGCCCTATGACCAATTTCTTCTGTTTTAGCAATAGGTAAATCAGGGTTATTTATTATTTTTACTACTAATTCTTCAATAGTAGGAGATATATTATTTTCTTGCATTTTGCTAAATGTACCTAGTATTAAACCTTGAATTTTATCAAAAGCCCCCATTTGCTTAAGTTGATTTAAAAAAGCTGACATAAGTCCAGCCTCACCACCCATGCTTTCTAAAAATAGAACTTTATCTGTAAAGTCAGGCATATATTTAGTACCAGCTAATTTTAAAAGACAGCGAATATTTCCACCTACAACAGTTCCTTCTATTTTTTTACCTTGAATAAATTTATAAGAAAAATCGAATAAATCATTTTTATCATTAAATAAGCTATTAATAAAATTAGACTTCTGATTTTCACTATGAGAATAAATAAGATTTCTTATTTGATAAAGATAAACTGGATTATTAGTTTGAGCATAAATAGCATTTAATACAGTAGTTAAATCACTATAGCCAAAGAATGGTTTAGGATTTTTAGCTATATAATCATAATCTAAATATTCTAAGACTTCATTGGCTAAATCACCACCTGAAATATCAAAAATTGCTTTTACCTCATCATTTTTATATAAATCCATAAAAGCTTTTCCTTTTTCTTTAGCAGAGCCGTTAAAAGGTGAGTTAATTTCATAAATATATTCACTGCAAATAGGATTTAAATCTAAAGTTTTTAATGTTTCTAATAAATTTTCAATTTTATTTTTATTACACAATGGCTGTCCATTAGAACAAGCTACAATACCAATATGATCATCCTTTTTTAAAATACACATGAAAGTACCTCCAAGATATAAGTTTTATATAATTTTACTATTTATATTAAAATTAATAAACCATATATGTAAATATCTCTTGATTAAAATAATATTTATAAAGTAGGGGGTGTTTTTATGGGATAACTGATATAGTAATATATTTAGAAGACCTAAATTTTATTTCAATATTTCTGAGAATTCTTATGGCAATAATTTTTGGTGGGATAATTGGATATGGAAGAGAAAGGGAAAGAAGGCCGGCTGGACTTAGAACTCATATACTTGTATCTATTGGATCAACCCTTGCAATGATAACTAATATTTATATATATGAAGTATATAATTCATCAAGTGATCCAACAAGGCTTGGAGCTCAAGTTATAAGTGGTATTGGTTTTTTAGGGGCTGGTACTATTATAGTGACAGGAAAAAATAAAGTAAGAGGATTAACAACAGCTGCTGGACTTTGGGCATGTGCATGTATGGGACTAGCTATTGGTGCAGGATTTTACTCTGGAGCAATTATTGGATGTTTATTTATAGCATCAGTTACTGCGGTTCTATCTAAGCTTGATAAAAGAATTAATATAAATTCTAGAAATATAACTATATATATTTTAGTTAATTCAACTAAAGCAGCATCTAAATTATTAAAGGATATACAAAGTACAAATGTAAAGATTAGTGATATAGAAATAAGTAATAATAATGTATCATCTAATGATTTAATTGGAATTCTACTTGGTCTTAGGATATCAGGGGATATTTGTCATAATGATTTTATAGAAAACATTACAAATAAAAACGAAGTTATTTTTCTACAAGAAATAAATTAAAAGTAGAAAGAATGGAAAAAGAACTTTAGATTTAGAGTATTATTATGATTATATAAATAATAACTGTTGGGAACTGAGTTAATTCAAGTTTTCAACAGTTTATTTATGTTATAATTAAGTAAATAATCCATATAAATAAAGGATATAAAGGAGAATATATGAGATGAAGTTAGGGATTATTGGGTCAGGGATGATAGTAAAAGATTTTTTAGAAATAATGCCATATTTAAATGGAGTAGAGTTAAGAGGGATTTATGGTAGAAAGAGTAGTGAAGAAAAATTAAATAAATTAAAGAATGAAAATAATATTAAAGAAATTTTTTATGATTATGAAGAATTACTTAAAAGTGATATAGATACAGTATATATAGCATTGCCAAACAATCTTCACTTTGAATTTTCAAAAAAAGCTTTAGAAGCAAATAAAAATGTTATAGTTGAAAAGCCAATAACATCAAATTATAAAGAGGCTAAAATATTAAGTCATTTAGCAAGAGAGAGAAAGCTATTTATTTTTGAAGCAATTACTACTGAATACTTGCCTAATTATTTAAAAATAAAAGAATTAATTCCTACATTAGGAGATATAAAAATAGTTCAATGTAATTATTCTCAATATTCAAGTAGATATAATAGCTTTAAAGAGGGAAAAGTATTGCCAGCCTTTGATCCAGCATTTTCTGGTGGAGCATTAATGGATATAAATATTTATAATATTCACTATGTAGTTGGATTATTTGGAAAACCTAAAAGTGTTGAATATTATCCTAATATAGAAAGAAAAATAGATACATCAGGAATTCTAATATTAGATTATGATAAATTTAAATGTATTTGTGTTGGGGCAAAGGATTGTAAAGCACTAAGTGTAAATAATATTCAAGGAAATAATGGATGTATATATGTAGATACGCCAGTTAATAGTTGTGAAAACTTTAAAGTTATAATGAATGATGGAACTACTACTTTATTTAATGAAAATAAATATGATAACCGTATGGTTAGTGAGTTTATAGAGTTTGTAAATGCTATTAATAATAATGATTTAGAAAGATGTTATAAAATGTTAAACCATAGTTTAATAGTAAGTGAAGTTCAAACTATTGCTAGAAAAAAGGCTGGAATAGTATTTAAGTCAGATATTAATTAATGATAAAATACCCCTATTTTTATAAAAATAGGGGTAAACTTATTATAAAGATATTAAAGATATAAATAAAAATAAATAAATATAGCTAGGGTAATTGCTGCAAGAACTAAATCAATAATAGCTAGTTTATATTCATTTTTAATAAGTGATATTATTATACAAATGATACTAACTACAATATTAATAGCAGCTAATATAATATTAGTAAATAATCCTGCTAAAAAAATAGATTCCAATAAGTATAATGCAGTAGTAATAAATAAAATAATTTGTGTAATTTTAATTATTGGACTTTTTCCTTTTAAAATGTTAAACATAGTATTTCTCCTTAAATTTTATCTGATAGTTTTTATATATTTTATCAGAATTTATTTGGATATCAAAGTAAAATTTAGGGAGATAAATATAAAAATAAGGATATTAAATATGTATTATTCAACAAGTTACTCATCAGCATTAGGAGTAATCACAATGGCAAGTGATGGAGATAAATTAATTATGTGAAATTCCATATGGAGAAACTATTACTTATGGGGAAATAGCAAAGAAGGTAGCCTTTAAGATGAATAAAAAAAGTATGTCAAGTCAAGCTGTGGGTGGAGCTGTAGGTCATAATCCTATATCTATTATTATTCCATGTCACAGAGTTGTAGGTGCAAATGGAAATCTTACTGGATATGCAGGTGGAATTGATAAAAAAATAAAATTACTTGAGCATGAAGGTGTAGATATGTCTAAGTTTTTTGCACCCACAAAGGGAACAGCTATATAAATTTAAATAAAGATGTTTAGAAGAACTAAGTCTATAATAGATATGAATTTATATGTGTAGGAAAGTATCATAAAGAGTATATGAAGTAAAATAAAAGTTAAAAGCCTTGATATTACGGAAACGGGTAATATCAAGGCTTTTAACTTGTTAGATATATAATTGGTGCCGGCAGTGGGAATCGAACCCACACGGTTTCCCGCATGATTTTGAGTCATGTGCGTCTGCCAGTTCCGCCATGCCGACATAATTAATATATTTATAATGTTAACATATACCAGTTCTTATGTCAATAAAAAATCACTATAAATAATAGTATTTTTTGGAAAAATGTATTATAGAACAATTTGTAGGAATTTATCATATATTGCTTATATAATTATAAAATTACGTAGAAGGAAAGGAACGTAAGGATATGGAATGGTTTATGGGATTAAACCCTGTAGTGCAGGGCTTAGTGGCTACAATATTTACATGGGCTATAACAGCACTTGGGGCATGTTTAGTATTTTTCTTTAAGACTGTTGATAAAAAATTTTTAAATTGTATGCTAGGCTTTGGAGCTGGGGTTATGGTAGCAGCAAGCTTTTGGTCATTATTAAATCCGGCAATAGAGTTATGTTCGGAACTAGGATATAGTCAAATTATGCTACCAGCTATAGGATTTTTTGCTGGTGGAATATTTATAATATTAGCGGATAAAATGATGGATAAATATTCTTATGGTGTAATAACTGAAAATAACGAAATAGCAAAAGACTCAATAGTACAAAAGTATAAGAAGAGTATATTATTAGTAGTTGCAGTTACTCTTCATAACATACCAGAGGGATTAGCAGTGGGGGTTGCTTTTGGAGGAGTAGCAGCTGGAATACCATCTGCATCAATAGGAGCAGCTATGAGTTTAGCTTTAGGAATAGGACTTCAAAACTTTCCAGAAGGAGCGGCAGTTTCTTTGCCATTAAGAAGAGAGGGGCTATCAAGAGGAAAGAGTTTTTTTTATGGTCAAGCATCAGGCATAGTGGAACCGATAGCAGGAGTTTTGGGGGCAATAGCAGCTATAAGTATTAGGAGTATGCTTCCGTTTTTCTTGGCTTTTTCAGCAGGAGCTATGGTCTCAGTTGTAGGATCAGAATTATTACCAGAGGCATCTATTGAAAATAAAGCTTTAACTACAATAGGTTTAATACTTGGATTTATAACTATGATGATTTTAGATGTAGCATTAGGATAATAAAATAAGATCAAATAGAAAAAGGATGACACTAGCAAATGTGTATCATCCTAATTACATAGGTTAATTGAAAAAAATTATTTTATATTAAAGAAAGCCTTTTTTCCTCTATATTCAGCAACTTCACCTAATTCTTCTGAAATTCTAATAAGTTGATTATACTTAGCAACTCTTTCAGATCTTGCAGGTGCACCAGTCTTAATTTGACCAGCATTAACAGCTACAACTAAATCTGCTATAGTAGTATCTTCAGTTTCTCCAGATCTATGAGAAATAACTGCAGTATATCCAGCTCTATTAGCCATTTCAATAGCATTTAAAGTTTCTGTTAAAGTACCGATTTGATTTAACTTAATTAATATTGAGTTAGCAACACCTTTTTGGATACCATCTTCTAATCTAGTAGTGTTAGTAACAAATAAGTCATCTCCAACTAATTGAACCTTATCTCCAAGCCTTTCAGTTAATAGTTTCCAACCTTCCCAGTCTTCTTCAGCCATACCATCTTCAATAGAGATAATTGGATATTTATTAACCCATTCTTCTAAGAAATCAACCATTTCAGCCGCAGTTAAAGTTTTTCCTTCATGTTCTAAAACGTATTTACCATCTTTATAGTATTCAGAAGATGCAGCATCTATAGCTATAAACATTTCTTTACCAGGTTCATATCCAGCGTTAGTTATAGCTTCTAAGATAACTTCGATAGCTTCTTCATTTGATTTTAAGTTTGGAGCAAATCCACCTTCATCACCAACACCAGTTGAATAACCTTTATTATTTAGAGTTTTCTTTAAAGAATGGTAAACTTCTGCACAAGCTTGTATAGCTTTATCAAATGAATCAAATCCTACAGGCATAACCATAAACTCTTGTAAATCAACAGAGTTATCAGCATGAGAACCACCGTTAATTATATTCATCATTGGAACAGGTAAGACTTTAGCATTTACACCACCAACATATTGATATAGTGGAAGGCCTAAGAAGTTAGAAGCGGCTTGAGCTACAGCTAAAGAAACTCCTAATATAGCATTAGCACCTAGAGAACCTTTGTTATCAGTTCCATCTAACTCTATTAATTTCTTATCTATAGCAGTTTGATCAAATACATTAAATCCTATTAATTCTTTTGCAATTACTTCATTTACATTTTTAACAGCAGTTTGTACACCCTTACCCATAAAGTAATCTTTATTTCCATCTCTTAATTCTACTGCTTCATATATACCAGTAGAAGCACCAGATGGTACAGCAGCTCTTCCTACAGTTCCATCTTCAAGAATAACTTCAACTTCAACAGTTGGGAAGCATCTTGAATCTAATATTTGTCTTGCAACAACATTAATTATTTCAACAACGTTTTTCATTTAAAATCCTCCTAAAAATAGAAAATAAAAATAAAGATAAATGAAACAATGTATTAATTGAAAATCATTATCAATACTTTGCTTAATTATAACAAAATATATAAATAAATGGCAAGTTAATTGATAATAATTATCAATTTCATTTTTAAAATGTTTACTTTAGTCAATATTTTGAAAAAATTATAAGAAATTTTAGCAATATGTTAAAAAATTATTATTTTCTTATTGTTAGAGATTGATTCATCTGTTATTATATAAAGGTAGGATAGATTTATCCCCAGCGGGGTAAATCTTGACCCAGTTAAGTACAGCCTATTTATTACATAGTATTTAGGACAAGCTATAACTAATATTAATTAGGGAGGAATCAATATAATGATGTATTCAAAAGAAGTTGAAGAAATGTGCGTTGTTGCTAAAGGCGCTAATCATGCATGTGCTCCAATTCCAGTTGAAGGAAAATGGGTACAAGCTACACAAATATCAGATATTTCAGGGTTAACTCACGGAATAGGTTGGTGTGCACCTCAACAAGGAGCTTGTAAATTAACTTTAAACGTTAAAGGTGGAGTTATCCAAGAAGCATTAGTTGAAACAGTTGGATGTTCAGGAATGACTCACTCTGCTGCTATGGCTTCAGAAATATTACCAGGAAGAACTATATTAGAAGCTTTAAACACAGACTTAGTTTGTGATGCTATAAATACAGCAATGAGAGAATTATTCTTACAAATAGTATACGGAAGATCTCAAACTGCTTTCTCTGAAGGTGGATTACCAATCGGAGCTGGTTTAGAAGACTTAGGTAAGGGATTAAGATCTCAAGTAGGTACAACTTACGGAACTTTAGAAAAGGGTCCAAGATACTTAGAAATGGCTGAAGGATACATTACTAAAATCGCATTAGATGAAGATAATGAAATCATCGGTTACAAGTTCGTTCACCTAGGAAAAATGATGGAAATGATCGGTAAGGGAATGGATGCTAACGAAGCATTAGAAAAGGCTGCAGGTCAATACGGAAGAGTTGCTGACGCTGTTAAATTAATCGATCCAAGACACGAATAATTTGTAAGGAGGAATTTTAACATGGCATTATTTGAAAGTTATGAAAGAAGAATAGGACAAATCACTCCAGTTTTAGAAAAGTACGGAATGAAAACATTAGAAGATGCTAAAGCTGTATGTGATGAGTATGGAATCGATCCATATAAAATCGTTAAAGAAACTCAACCAATCGCATTCGAAAATGCTGCTTGGGCATACGTTTTAGGTGCTGCAATCGCTATAAAGAAAGGTTGCACAAAGGCTGCTGACGCTGCTGAAGCTATCGGAGAAGGGTTACAAGCTTTCTGTATCCCAGGTTCTGTTGCTGACGATAGAAAAGTTGGTTTAGGACATGGTAACTTAGGAGCTATGCTTTTAAGAGAAGAAACTAAATGTTTCGCATTCTTAGCAGGTCACGAATCTTTCGCTGCTGCTGAAGGTGCTATTAAAATAGCTGAAAAAGCTAACAAAGTAAGAAAAGAACCATTAAGAGTTATCTTAAACGGTCTTGGAAAAGATGCTGCTAAGATAATTTCAAGAATTAACGGATTTACTTATGTTGAAACTAAATTTGATTTCTTCACTGGTAAATTAGAAGTAGTTAATTCAAAAGCTTACTCTAACGGACCAAGAGCTAAGGTTAACTGCTACGGTTCAAACGACGTTAGAGAAGGTGTTGCTATAATGCATCATGAAGGTGTTGACGTATCAATCACTGGTAACTCAACTAACCCAACAAGATTCCAACACCCAGTTGCTGGAACATACAAGAAGGAATGTATCGAATTAGGTAAGAAATACTTCTCAGTTGCATCAGGTGGTGGTACTGGAAGAACTCTTCACCCAGATAACATGGCTGCAGGTCCAGCTTCTTACGGTATGACAGATACTATGGGAAGAATGCACTCAGATGCTCAATTCGCTGGTTCTTCATCAGTTCCTGCTCACGTTGAAATGATGGGATTAATCGGTGCTGGAAACAACCCAATGGTTGGTATGACAGTTGCAGTTGCTGTTGCTGTAGAAGAAAACGCAAAATAATAAAATCTTAGTTATTTATAATTAGATAAATAGATTTTATAAAATAGAGCTTCATGTATAACTTTTAAGAGTTATGCATGAGGCTTTTTATTTTTATATGAATGGAAAGTTATAGAGAATTAAAAATAATATCTAGAGTTTTTATGATATAATAATTATTATTTAGAATAGGGAAGGAAATGAAAATGAATATACAAATATTTGGAACAAAAAAATGTAATGATACAAAGAAAGCAGAAAGATTTTTCAAAGAAAGAAGAATACAATATCAATTTATAGATTTAAAAGAAAAGGCCTTAAGTAAAGGTGAGCTTCAAAGTGTTAAAAAGGCGATAGGACTAGAAAATTTAATAAATAAAAACTCAAAAGATTACAAAAAATTAAATATGGATAAAATAAGAGGTGCAGAAATTAGAGAAGATATGCTATTAAAAAATCCTTCACTTTACGTTACACCAATTGTTAGAAATGGTAAAGAAGCTACAGTTGGAAACCAACCAGAAATATGGAAGAGCTGGGAGTAAGAACTCCCAGCTTTTTAGTTAAATGCATTATAAATTGCATTAATTCCTTTTTCAAAGTCATCATTTTCAATTCCGACTAATACATTTATTTCACTAGAACCTTGATCAATCATTCTTATGTTTATATTAGCTTCAGCAAGAGCAGTGAATATTTTAGCAGCTACCCCTTTACTATAAGCCATACCAGTTCCTACAGTTGCAATTAAAGCCATGTTTGGATACACAACTACAGAGTCAGGATTACAAGATCTCTTAATTTCTTCAACAATAACTTCAGTTTTATTTTTTAAGTTAGCATCAGAAATAACAACACTTACAGTATCAATACCAGATGGCATATTTTCAAAAGAAACACCATGTTGTTCTAAGACAGTAAGAACTTTTCTGCAGAAACCAAGTTCTGAGTTCATCATAGACTTTTCTATAGATAAAACAGTAAAGTTTTGCTTACCAGCAACACCAGTAATAGTATTTTCATGTTTAGTCTCATTTTTTACTATTAATGTTCCTTCATCTTCAGGTTCATTAGTATTTCTAATATTAATTGGAATTCCAGAAGTTCTTACAGGGAAAACAGCCTCTTCATGTAAAACCGAAGCTCCCATATAAGATAACTCTCTAAGCTCCCCATAGGTTATAGTTTTAATTTTTTTTGGATTATTAACGATTCTAGGATCTGCCATTAAGAAACCTGAAACATCAGTCCAATTTTCATAAAGATTTGCATTTATACTTGCAGCAACTAATGCGCCTGTTACGTCAGAGCCACCTCTAGAAAAAGTTACCACTTCCCCGTTTTCATCAGAACCGTAGAATCCAGGAATAACAGCACGCTCATGTTGAGAAAGCTTGTCTTTAAGTAAGCTATAAGTTTCTTCAATATTTAAAGTTCCATATTTATTAAATTTAATTACATCTTTTGCATCAATAAAATCAATATCTAGATAATTAGCAAGAATTATCCCGTTAAGATATTCTCCTCTACTTGCAGTATAATCTGCAGATGCCCCATTTTCTATATCATTCTTTATTATGTTTAAATAATAATCCAAATCTAAATTTAAGTTTAATTCAGTAACTATAGAATGATATCTATCTGATATTAATTTAAATACATCATCTAAAGGAATACTTGAATTTACGTGTGCATGACATAGATAAAGTAAATCTGTTACTTTAAAGTCTTTAGAAAATCTTTTTCCAGGTGCTGATGGAATCACATATTTTCTATCAGAATCACTTTCTATAATATTTTTTACTTTTTTGAAGTGTATAGAGTCCGCTAAAGAACTACCACCAAATTTTGTTACAATAGTTTTCATTTTTTTGCCCCCTTAATGTAAAAGTTAAAAATTAACCTTAATAATTATATTAGCAAGAATTGACAAAAAACTCAACTGTATAGTGGAATATAAAAGGGATATTTACTAGAAAATAACATATAAAATGTTATTAAAATGACATAAATTCATAGTATAATAAGTGTGTAGAATTATAATTTAGTATTAATAATTAACTAAATTATATAATTATTTAGCTATGTAAAAATAAAGAGAAGAGTTGCTTTGAGATAACTTTTAATTATTTATAGTTAAATTTTAATACACAATTTTAAATATATTTAAAATTTATGGGGAGAGGTAAATAAATGGACAAGTTTCTGGTTGACAGAATACAAATGACAGTTGACAACTACAGATTAGCAAAAGAAGAGCTAAGAAATGATGGTGATATAATAAATCATTTTGCAGCATTAGTTTTTTCGCATTATGAAAAGGAAATACCAGTTGAAAGAATTAAAGAAATTAGGAAAAATATTAAATCAGCAACAACAATGATGTCACCTTTTAGGGGTGATACTCTAAATATACTTTCATTATTAATAGGAACAGTTGATAATGATAATGAACAAGAACTGATAGAAGATATGTATGAAACTATGGAAATGTTAGAAGAACAAGGTTTTTTATCAGGTTCATATTTAGCTTTAACAGCATTTACAATCAGTAAATATTGTAAATATAAAGATAAGAAAGAAATAATAAAAAAAATAAAAGAATTATATATAATACTTAAAGAAAAGTATAGTAATATAACTAGTGATGATGATTATTTACTTTGTACGTTGTGGGTTATTAATAATATTCAAGCAGATACTATAGATGATTTTATAGAAAATATATTTGACCATATTGCAGACTCTCATATAAGATCTAAGAATGGTGTACAAGGATTAGCTAATGCAATTATATTAAATGGTTCCTCTGGAGAAATGTACAGGACCATGGAATTTATGCTACAGCTTCAAAAAAGAAATATAAAAATAGCCAATCAGTTTTTACCATTACTTGGAGTGGTTACGAATTATAATCCAAGAAGAAATGTAGATATAGTTGAAGGCGTTATTGAATATTTATGTGATGAAGAGGGAGAATATGAATATTATATAGATAAAGGTTTTAGAACTATAATTGCTATAGTAATTATAGCTTTTTGTACAATGACTGATAAGAAAAGATATATTGATGAGCTATTAGCTCAAGGAATACTATCTTTTATTAATAGTAAGAACAAAGGTATTTTTGAGGAAGTATTATATTAGGTGAAATAATGAAAAAAATAATTTTACATGTGGATATGGATGCATTTTTTGCATCAGTTGAACAAGCGGATAATCCAAAGTTTAAAGGAAAGCCTGTAATTGTTGGTGGAGTTAGTGAAAGAGGTGTTGTATCAACTTGTTCTTATGAGGCTAGAAAATTTGGAGTTAGATCAGCAATGCCTATTTTTATTGCACAAAGACTTTGTCCACATGGAATATACTTAAAAGTAAGATATTATAGATATAAGGAAATTTCCAATAGAGTCTTTGAGATTTTCAGAGAGGTTACTCCAATTATTGAACCACTTTCCATAGATGAAGCATATTTAGATTTAACTGAAGGAAGGTTTAATGATGGTTTGGAAGCTGCAAATTATATAAAAAAGAGAGTTTTTGAAGAAGTTGGATTAACTTTATCTATTGGTATATCTTATAATAAGTTTTTAGCAAAATTAGCATCTGATTGGAATAAGCCAAATGGAATAATGATAATTACAGAGAACATGATTCCAGACATATTAAAGCCATTACCAATATCTAAAATTTATGGGTTAGGAGAAAAGTCTGTTAGAAAGTTAAATAACATGGGAATGTTTAAAATAGAAGACTTATATGAATTGTCAAGGGAGTTTTTTATAGAGTATTTTGGAAAGTATGGAATAGATATATATGAAAGAATACGAGGAATTGACAATAGAGAAGTTACAGTTAATAGAGATAGAAAATCCTATGGTAGAGAAAATACATTAAAGTTTGATACTGAAGATATTGAAGATATTCTTTATTATGTAAAGAACTTTTGCTTAGAGATATGTGAAGATTTAAAAAGAAAAAATGTGTATATAAAAACTATAACTTTTAAATATAAAACTAGTAATTTTGAAAATCATACTAGAAGTAGAAGTTTAAATTATTATACTAATGATTTTACAACTATCTATAAGGTAGCTGAAGAAATCGTTAATGATGAGAATTTTATAGGACCTATAAGGTTAATTGGAATTACTGTATCTAGTATAAAGGAAGAAAGAGTAGAACAATTAAAATTATTTTAGATAAAAAATTAAAATATAATATATGAAATAGTTTAGAAAAACCTTTCTAATATATGAGACATCAATTATAATGAATAAGGACTACTTAAGAAAAATTTTAAAAATAAATGGAGGTATTATAATGGATAAGGCACAAATAGCTAAAATGATTGACCACACAATATTAAAACCAGAAGCAACTGAGAAGGAAATTTTAAAGCTTTGTAAAGAAGCTGTAGAATATAACTTTGCCTCAGTTTGCATAAATCCATCAATGGTTCCAGTTGCAGCTACTGCATTAGAAGGAACTAATGTTGAAGTTTGTACTGTAATAGGATTTCCTTTAGGAGCAACTACTACGGAAGTTAAAGCCTTTGAAACAAAAGATGTTATTGAAAAGGGCGCTACAGAAGTTGATATGGTTATTAATGTAGGTAAGTTAAAGGAAAGAGACTTAGAATACGTTAAAAATGATATAAAAGCAGTTGTTGAAGCAGCTAAAAATAAAGCTTTAACAAAAGTAATAATAGAAACTTGTCTTCTAACATATGAAGAAAAAGTTATAGCTTGCCAATTATCAAAAGAAGCTGGTGCTGATTTTGTTAAGACATCAACTGGGTTCTCAACAGGTGGGGCAACGGCAGCTGATATTAAATTAATGAGAGAAACTGTTGGTCCAGATATGGGAGTAAAAGCATCAGGTGGGGTTAGAAGTAGAGAAGATGCTTTAGCTATGATTGAAAATGGAGCAACTAGAATAGGAGCATCAGCTTCAATTGCTATTTGTGAAGGAACTAAATCTAATTCAAATTATTAAAATAAATATACTAAAAGGAAGCATATATGTGCTTCCTTTTTATTATATTTAATAATATATCATATTTTAAAAAAATATTGCCTAAATTCATAATATAAGAATATTAATATAATATATATGATTGTAAAAAAGGGGAGACGAATTACATTAGTAGTTTCTAGCCTTAGATAGGAGGGTTATGAAAAGAGAGTTAACTCCATCAGAAATAACGTTTAAACTAGAGGTAACAGATACTGATGTCGACAGGGGTACAAATGGTATTAAAGAGTTTAATGATGCCTATAAAAAAGTTGAGAGGGCGATCAATATAGATAAAGAAGGCTATAATCTTTATTTAATAGATACCTTCTCAAAGGATAAATTAAAGGAACTAACTACTTTCATAGAAAAAAAGTACAAAGATTTAGAAGCACCAAGGGATATATGTTATGTAACATTAGAGGATGTTAACAGACCAGAAGCAATTTTTGTTGCTAATGGAAAAGGAAAAAAATTAAAAGAAACTGTTGATGACATAAAAAATTGCTATTTGGAAGCAGTAGATGATTTTTATGGAGATTCTAGCAATGCTGAAAAGGATTATCTAGTAGAAGATATTCAAAATAAAAGAAATAGTTATATAAATGAATTAACTAAAATGGCAAAAGAGGAAGGATTTGAAGTCAAAGCAACTAGTAAAGGATTTGCATTTATACCTTTGAGTGGTAATGAGGCTATGACAGAAAAGGAGTATGATGATTTAGAAGATGAAAACAAAAATGTTATAGTAGCAAAAGCAGGAACTTTGAAAAAGAAGGCTGAAACCATTTTAGAAGAATTAAAGGATATTGAAGTTAAATCTATAAAGAAATTAAAAAAAATATACTCAAAATTTTTAGCAACTCAAATGGAAGAAGAAAAAGATAGTGCTCTTTTAGAATTTATAACAGATGATGATTCCTATGAATATTTAGAAAGATTATTTACCTGTATAGAAGAGGATTTAATAGAGTGTTATACAATGAGTATAGAAGATGATGAAAGTGAAATATATGAAGTATTAAATAAATATGATGTTAGAGTAATTGTAGATAATACAAATAATTCTTCACCACCTGTAATATTTGAGGAAGATCCTAATTTAAATAATTTAATAGGATTAATAGAATATGAAAATCATAATGGAATGTATACAACTAACATTTCATTGATAAGTGCAGGATCAATTTTAAAGGCAAATGAAGGATGTCTTATTTTAAGATTAAGCTCTTTAGCTGCAAATACATTAAGTTATTATTATTTAAAGAAGATTTTACTTTCTAATGTGGTTTCTTTTGATACTAATAAAAGTTATTTAGAGTTTATAAATATAAATGGATTAAAGCCAAAGCCTATTCCTGTAAAATTTAAGGTAATATTAATAGGTGATTATGAAACTTATGATTTTTTATATAATTCTGATGAAGACTTTAAAAAGTTATTTCCTTTAAGAGCGGAATTTTCATCTGTAGTAAAGGTTAATAATGATTCAGTAGTGGAATTAAAAAATAAGATTGAAAATAGAATTAAAAAGAATGAATTATTTAATATTAATAATGAAGCCATGAGTGAAATTTTAAAATACTTATGTAGGAAAAGTAGTAGTAGAAATAGAATACTTGCAGAAGAAGATACTATAGATAAATTATTAGTATTGGCTAATAATTCAGCTAAAGAAAGAAAGAGTATGATAATAACCGAACAAGATATTTTAGAAGTTGCCTATGAAGAAGAATTAATAGAAAGTGAAATAATGAACATGTATGAAGAAAATAAAATATTAATTAGTGTTAAAGGCAGAAAAGTAGGCGCAATAAATGCATTAGCCGTACTTGATAGTGGATATTGTACTTTTGGAAAGCCAATGAGAATTAGTTGTGTTGCATGCAAGGGGTCAGGCAGAATAGTTGATATACAAAAGGAAAGCAATTTAAGTGGAAAAATTCATGAAAAATCAATAAGTATACTTAGAGGATTATTGACAAATCTATTAAATCCTTATGAGAATATACCTGTAGATTTTCATTTAAGTTTTGAGCAGACTTATGGAATAGTAGAGGGAGATAGTGCTTCAGTAGCAGAGATTATATGTGTTCTTTCAGCTTTAAGCAAGAAGGGAATAAATCAAAATATTGCAGTAACTGGATCTATTAATCAATTTGGCGATGTTCAGCCTATTGGAGGAGTAAATGAAAAGATTGAAGGATTTTTCAAAGTTTGTAGTATGTTAGATACTATAGAAGGAAAGGGTGTATTAATACCTGAAGGAAATAAGGATGAAATAATATTAAAGGCAGAGGTAGAAAAAGCAATTGAAGAAGGTAAATTTCATATCTATACAATGAATAGTCTGAATGATGCTATTGAAGTACTTTTATTGGAGGAAGAAAATAATATAGATGATTTTTATAAAAATCTACAAAATGAACTAGACAAATATAAAGAAAAACCAAAGGAAATTAAATCTTAGTATCATAAAATATAGAGAGTTAAAATTAAAAGAAAAGTTTGATGAAGATGTTGTAGTAAAAATAAAAGATGCAGCATCTTCATTATTTTATATTAAAAAGTAGCTGAATTAAAACAATATCCATAAAAAGGTAAAAATACATTGACTACAAAATAAATGTTATGTTAAAATTATGGAAAAAGAAGGAAGATAGGAGGGTGCTCTAATTATTTGTTTTAGAGTTGATTATTATGTTTTTGAAGTTTAATAAAGTTGATGATAAATTAGTTGTTACTCTTGTTGGAGAATTAGATCATCATAGCGCAGAAGAAGTTAGAGTCAAAATAGATGATAGAATAGAACGAGATAATATAAAAAAAGTTATAATGGATTTCAAAGAAGTAACATTTATGGACAGTTCAGGAATAGGTGTTGTTATAGGAAGATTGAAGAAGGTTAAAAACAGAGAGGGAAAAGTTTGTATTACTAATATTAATAAAAGAGTAGATAAAGTATTTACATTATCAGGACTTTATAAAATAATTACTGTTTATAATAATGTTAATGAAGCACTTGCAAACATTTAATGGAGGGATTAATAACATGGAAGAAAATAGAATATGTATAGAATTTGAAAGTAGATCTCAAAATGAAGGATTTGCTAGAGTTGCAGTTTCAGCTTTTGTTTCTCAACTAGATCCAACTATTGAAGAGATTGCAGATGTTAAAACGGCTGTTTCTGAAGCAGTAACAAATTCTATAATTCATGGTTATGAAAATTATGAAAAGGGTATAATTAAAATAGAATCTACAATTTGTGGAAAAGAGGTGTCAATTATTATCACAGATTATGGTAAGGGAATAGATGATGTTAATAAAGCTAGAGAGCCTCTTTATACTTCAAGACCAGACCTTGAAAGATCAGGAATGGGATTTACAGTTATGGAAAGTTTTATGGATAGTTTAGAAGTAGAAAGTCAAAAAGATAAAGGTACCAGAATTATTATGACAAAGAAATTTAGTTAACGTGTTAGGGGAGATTTATGGAAAAGGGTAAAGTAAAAAAAGAAAAGTTAAGCTATGAGGATAACTCACAATTATTACCCCTAGCTAAAGCTGGTGATGCAGAGGCTATGAACAGGCTCATAGAAGCAAATTTACCTTTAGTAACTTCTATAAGTAAAAAGTTTATAAATAGAGGGTATGATTATGAAGATATTTATCAAATAGGATGTATGGGTCTTGTTAAGGCAATTAATAATTTTGATGATAATTATAATGTTAAGTTCTCAACTTATGCTGTTCCAATGATAATTGGAGAAATAAAAAGATTCCTTAGAGATGATGGAATTATAAAGGTAAGTAGAAATGTTAAGAGCTTAGCTAAAAAACTTCATTTTGATAAAGAGGCATTAACTAAAAAGTTAAATAGAGATCCAAGTATAGAAGAATTAGCTGAATTTTCAGGAATAGATAAAGAAGAAATATTATTTGCTTTAGAATCCTCTGCAAGTATGCAGTATCTTTATGAGGTAATTCACCAAGATGATGGTGCACCAGTATTGCTTATTGATAAGTTAAGTGAAAATGCAGCAGAAGATAAGAATTTAACTGAAAAGATAGCTTTAAAAGAAGCGTTAAATAGTTTAGATGTTAAATCTAGACAAATCATTGTTTTAAGATATTTTAAAGATAAAACACAGATACAGGTTGCTAAAATGTTAGGTATAAGCCAAGTGCAAGTATCTAGAATAGAAAAGAAAGTACTTTCTGAGATGAGAAAACAATTAGATGAGGGATGAACATAAGAAAATGTATAAATTAAAAAATAATAAATTTTTTAAATAAATCTACATTAAATAATAAAGATTATTTAATGTAGATTTATTTATTATTTAGGAAATTATATTTTCTAAATAATTGTGGATAACCTTTAAAAATATCAGAAACACATAGTCTGCGGAGCAGATTTTTTTATAAAAGTAAAATAGTTATTAAAATTGTAATAATATGAGTTAATTTTAAATTAAGAGGAATAATAAATTTATGAAAGAAAGGAGACACAAATATATGGGAAAAATGGCTAAAGAAGAAAAGAAAATAATTAAAGACTTTGAAAATATTTCAAAAGAAATGGTTCCTAAACCAAAATATTTTAAGAATATTTTATTAGCCTTTCTAGTTGGTGGAGCTATATGTACTATAGGGCAGTTTATATTAAATATGTTGATAAAATTTGGTATAGATGAAGAAGCTGCTAAACTGTGGTTGCCAATAATAATGATATTTATTGGAGCATTATTAACAGGAATAGGAATTTATGATAAGATAGCAAGTTTTGCCGGTGCTGGTACTATAGTTCCTATTACAGGATTTTCTAATGCAGTGGTATCTCCAGCAATAGAGTTTAAAAAAGAAGGCTTTGTTTTTGGTGTGGCGGCTAAAATGTTTACTATTGCAGGCCCAGTATTAGTTTATGGAATAGGAACATCAGTAATAATAGGATTAGTATATTATGTTTTAGGACTTATGGGAATTGTCTAAATGGGAGAGTGAGTATAGATGAGTGTAAAAAATAAAAAGGTAGGAAAGCAAACTATTAAACTTGAAAATCCTCCTAAAATAATTTCAACTTATTCTATAGTTGGACCTAAGGAAGGTGATGGGCCTTTAAAGGATTATTTTCATCAAATATTAAATGATGATACTTTAGGTAAGGACAGTTTTGAAAAAGCTGAGTCTGAAATGATGTATACGGCAATAAAAAGTGCTATAAGCAATGCAAATTTAAGAGAAGAAAATATAGATTACTTATTTGCAGGTGACTTATTAAATCAAATAACATCATCTAGTTTTGCTGCAAGAGAGTTAAATATACCATTTATAGGATTGTATGGAGCTTGTTCTACAATGTCAGAGTCTTTAAGTATGGCATCATTATTTCTAGATGGAGGATTTGGTAATTATGTTGTAGCATCTACTTCCTCTCATTTTAGTTCAGCAGAAAGACAATTTAGATTTCCATTAGAATATGGATGTCAAAGATGTCCAACATGTCAATGGACAGTTACAGGATCAGGAGCAATGGTTTTAGGTAAAAGTGGAGATTTTCCTAAAGTAACATACGTTACTACAGGATTAGTTAAGGATTATGGAATTAAAGATCCTAATAATATGGGAGCAGCAATGGCTCCGGCAGCAGTAGATACAATATATAATCATTTTAAGGATACAGGAAGAACACCTAAGGATTATGATGTAATTGCAACTGGAGATTTGGGGAAGGTAGGAAAAGAAATAACAACTAAATTATTATTAGATTATGGATATGATGTAAAGGATAATTATGTTGATTGCGGTGATTTAATATTTGATGATGAAAGGCAAAAGACTGATTCAGGTGGTAGTGGTTGTGGATGTTCTGCAGTTGTTACCTGTGGATACTTTTATAAAAAGTTAATGAAAAAAGAAATAAAGAGTTTATTATTAGTTTCTACTGGGGCATTAATGAGCACAACCTCATCTCTTCAAGGAGAAAGTATACCAGGAATAGCACATGCAGTGGCTATTGAATATAAATAGAAAGTTGGTGAGAGTTTATTATGGATTATGTAAGTGCATTTATTGTTGGTGGATTAATATGTGTTGTTGCACAAATATTAATGGACACAACAAAATTAACTCCAGCTAGAATATTAGTTATGTTTGTTACTCTTGGAGCAATTCTTGGAGGTTTTGGGCTTTATGATAAACTAGTTGAAATCGGAGGTGCAGGAGCAACAATCCCTCTACCTAGTTTTGGTAACGGTCTGGCTAAAGCAGCTATAAAAGGAGTAAAAGAAAATGGATTAATAGGAGTATTTATAGGGGGAATCGAAGGTGCTGCAGGAGGAATTACAGCATCAATATTTTTCGGATATTTAATGGCTCTTATTTTTAATCCAAAAACAAAACAATAATATAATGAATAATTAAGAAAAATATAAAAATCTTAATATACAAAGAAAATAGGTAAAGTTTTCGTATTGATATTTAGAATAATAACACCTCTTATGGGCAAAATAATAGAGTACTAAAGATGTGGAGGTGAAAGTTATGCAAAAGAATTCAAGTATTAAATGTAGTGTACAACAATGTAAACACCATGCCTGTTCTGAAAATTATTGTACTTTAGATGCAATACAAGTTGGTACTCATGAAGCTAATCCAACAGTTGTTGAATGTACAGATTGCCAATCATTTGTGTTAAAATAGGCTAAATTTAAAGTAAAAATTAGTAAGTAACTTAGTAAAGAAAAATATTTTCTATACTAAGTTACTTATTTTTTATTATAAAAAACATTTTAAAATAAATTTTTAATTTATACAAAATAAAGAATTAATAGAAAAAAATATTTACTTTTGCAAATAAAGGAGTATAATGAAAATATAAATAATGATAATCATTATCAGTATGAGAGGTGAAAGAAATGTCATTAATATTATCACAAGTAGGAGAAGAGGTTAAAATTAAAAAAATAACAGGAAATACTGAAACAAAGAAATTTTTAAATAGTTTAGGATTTGTTATTGGTGAAGGAATTACAATAGTTTCAGATTTAGGTGGAAATTTAATAGTAAATATTAAAGGTACTAGAATAGCCTTAGATAAAAGTATGGCAAGTAGAATAATGGTGTAAGGAGAGTAAATAAATGGCAACCTTAAAAGAAATAAAATGTGGACAAACTGTGAAGGTTAAAAAAGTAGAAGGTACTGGTGCTATTCGTAGAAGAATAATGGACATGGGAATTACTAAAGGTAGTGAAATTTACGTTCGTAAGGTAGCTCCACTAGGTGATCCTATAGAAATAAATATAAGGGGCTATGAATTAACATTACGTAAATATGATGCTGAAATGATAGTAGTTGAGTGAAGATAAGTTAAAAATAGATAGGAGGAGAGAAAGATGGCAATAAAAATAGGGTTAGCAGGAAACCCAAATAGTGGTAAGACAACTATGTTTAACAACCTTACAGGTGCAAAGCAATATGTTGGAAATTGGCCAGGAGTAACTGTAGAGAAAAAAAGTGGGAAAATTAAAGGATATAAAGATGTTGAATTAGTTGATTTGCCAGGAGTATATTCCTTATCACCATATACATTGGAAGAGGTCGTAACTAGAAATTTTATGATAGATGATAAACCAGATGCAATCATTAATATAATTGATGCATCCAATATTGAAAGAAATCTTTATTTAACAACTCAAATATTAGAACTAGGTATTCCAACGGTAATAGCATTAAATATGATTGATATTGTAGAAAAAAGGGGCGATGTCATTGATATTGACAAGTTATCTAAGATTCTTGGATGCCCAGTAGTTAAGACAAGTGCCTTAAAAGGAAATGGAACTAAAGATGTTGCTATGAAGGCAATCGAAATAGCTAAAAGTAAAAAGGATACTAATTTCAATATGAACTTCTCATCTGAAGTAAAGGATGCGTTGGAAGATATCAAAAATTTAATTAAGAGTGATAATATTACTAATATAGGTTTAAGTGAACAATGGATGGCTATTAAGATTTTTGAACGTGATAGTAAATTCATGGAAAAAGTATCTTTGGATAATAATGTTAAGGAAAAAGTAGAGGCTATTATTACAAAATGTGAAAAAGAATTTGATGATGATGCAGAAGGAATAATTACTGGAGAAAGATATGAATTTATTGGCAGTATAGTTTCAAAAGTTATTAAGAAAAAAAATACTTCAAAACATACATTATCAGATAAGATTGATAAAATAGTTACTAACCGTATATTAGCATTACCTATATTTGCTTTAATTATGTGGGGGGTATACTATATAGCTGTTAGTTCATTAGGTTCAATATTAAGAGATTGGACAAATGACACTTTATTTGGAGAAATAATTGGAGAAAATGTTGCCGTATTTTTAGAAAGTGTGGGTACAGCTCCATGGTTACAAGGATTGATAAATGATGGAATAATTGGTGGTGTTGGAGCTGTTTTAGGATTTGTCCCACAAATAATGTTATTATTCTTTTTATTAGCATTATTAGAGGACTGTGGATACATGGCTAGAATAGCATTTATTATGGATAGAATTCTACGCAAATTTGGATTATCAGGAAAATCATTTATACCTGTACTTATAAGTTCAGGGTGTGGGGTTCCTGGCATAATGGCAACACGTACTATGGAAAATGATAAAGATAGAAAACTTACAATAATGATTACTACATTTATTCCTTGTGGAGCTAAATTACCTATAATAGCATTGTTTGCAGGAGCTATTTTTGGTGGAGCATCTTGGGTAGCACCAGTGATTTATTTCTTAGGAATTTTTATGATTATAATTTGTGGAATTATTTTAAATAAAACTAAGGCATTTAAAGGGGAAGCAGCACCATTTGTTATGGAACTTCCACAATACCATATTCCAAGTATGAAAGGTGTTTTGATTCATATGTGGGATAGAGGAAAAGCATTTATTATAAAAGCTGGAACTATTATATTTGTTGCTTGTGCTGTAATTTGGTTTACTAGCTCATTTAATTGGACATTACAAATGGTTGATGCTCAAGATAGTATATTAGCAAGTATAGGTAAAGTAATAGCACCGATATTTGCACCACTTGGATTTGGTAATTGGCAATCAGCAGTAGCAACAGTAAGTGGATTAGTAGCTAAAGAAAATGTTGTAGGAACATTTGGAGTATTATTTGGTATAGCGGAAGCAGCAGAAGATACACCAGCATTATTAACTCAAATTGGAACAATGTTTACATCAGCAAGTGGATTAGCATTCATAGCCTTTAATATGCTTAACGCACCTTGTTTTGCAGCTATAGGTGCAATTAGAAGAGAAATGGGATCTTGGAAATGGATGTGGATAACAATTGGCTTCCAAACATTAACTGCTTATATAGTAGCATTAATAATAAATCAAGTAGGTAGTTTATTATTAGGTGAAGGTAGTGTAATTGGAGCTGTAGGCTCAATATTAATTGCAATACTAGCAATTTTAATAGCTATCGGATCAGGAAGAAATATAAAGACTAATAAAGAAAGTAGAGAAATAAGTGCATAAAATTATTGTAATGAGCGAGGAAGTGATATAAATGGCAACATTTATTATTGGAGCTATAGTATTTGGCTTGCTATTTTTAGCTGTATTTAGTATGTTTAAGAAGAGTAAAAATAATAAGGGTGGTTGTGGATGTGGCTGTTCTGGTTGCTCCAGCAAAAAATCATGCAATAGTGAAATTAAATTTAAGCACAAGTAAATACTTTTATATTTTAGGAGATACTAGGAGAAATTTTAGTATCTTCTATTTTTTTAATGAGAATATGAATAAGCATAAAATAATTTCAAAAAATTTCAAAAAAATTCAAGTTATATATTGACAGGGTTAAGGTAATATTATATTATAATAAGTAATTGAGAATGAATATCAATATTGTTTAGGAGGAGAGAATATGAAAATAGTTTATTATTCAGCTTCAGGTAATACTGAAAAAATGGCGAATTTAATTGCAGAGGGAATAGCTAATGGAGGAAAAACTGCAGAGGTAATTAATGTATCAAATGCAAATGCTGATATTTTTGATAATGAAGAAATAGTTATACTTGGGTGTCCAGCTATGGGAGATGAAGTATTAGAGGAAAATGAATTTGAACCTTTTGTAGAAGAAATATCATCTAAAATTTCAGGAAAAAAAGTTGCTTTATTTGGATCATATGGATGGGGAGATGGTCAATGGATAAGAGATTGGCAAGAAAGAATGGAGTCTTTAGGTTGTACTTTAATTGCTGATGGATTAATAATTCAAAATGAGCCTGAGGATAACTCACCAGAGTGTATTGAATTAGGAATGACTATAGCAAAGGCATAGAAGTAAATTGAAGCAAGTTGAATTTTATAAAAGTCTTGCTAATATGGAGGAAAGAGAGTGCATTGAAAAGTTTTTAATTTACAATGCCTCTCTGGTAATTTCAGGCGTTAAACCATCAGCAACCATTACAATAAAAAAAGATAAAGAAAATTTATATGACAAATGGATAAAGTACGGAATCGATTTTTTAGAAACTATTGATATTCAATATATAGATTTAAGAGAATGTAGTAATGCATTAATTATATTGATATATAATGAGAAGCAATTATCAAACTACATATTTAGAAAAGAAAACAAGAAATTCTTAATGCAATTAGGATATTCAGATAAGAATGATATAAATAATTATTTATATATGCTAAAGAATAGATATAAGGAATTTAATTGTCCACATGAATTAGGTATATTTTTAGGTTTTCCATTAAATGATGTTATGGATTTTATGAATTGTAAAAATAAGAAATGTTTAAGTTGTGGATATTGGCTTGTATATAATAATTTAAAAGAAGCAAAAGAAACTTTCAGTAGATACGATAAAGTTAAGGAGCATACTGTAAATTATATTTTAAAAGGAGATTCATCTCATAATGTGGCATGCTCTATAAGAAATTTATTTGAAGAATATAAAGGGGCTAGTGCATAAAAGAATAATTCTAATTAATAAGAATTAAGGACAACAAGTGATTAAAAGGAGAGAAAATAAATGAGTGTAGTAATAGTTGGTGGCCATGATAAAATGACTAAAGATTATATTAGAGTATGTAAAAAATATAATTGTAAGGCAAAAGTTTTTACCCAAATGGAAACAGGATTAAAGGATAAGATTGGAATGCCAGATGCAGTTATATTATTAACAGATGTAGTATCTCATAAGCTTGTATTGACAGCTAAGAGAGAAGCAGATAAGAAAAATATAAGAGTTATAAGAAATCATAAAAGTACATTAAATGCAGTTGAATCACTTATTAAGGAAATAGTATTAAACTAAAAGTGTGAGTATATGAAAAAGTTAAAGTTAAAAAAGCGGCTAGTTATAATTTAGGATTATATCTAGACGCTTTTGTTATTATAGTAAAAGTTTATTTAAATATCTTTGTTTATATTTGAGCTTAGCTATAGTACTTATATCTTGTAATGTTTTAAAGTTAGTGATTCCACCAATAACTCCCACTAGGGGAAGACCTTGTATAAATTTTGAAGTTAACATATAAGTAGAAATTTTATCAGAAGTTTCCTTTAAGGTTTCATCAATATTATAATTAGGATATTTATTATTATTTATTTCATTAGCTATAGTATCTAGTCTATAAAAATACATTTTTCTTTCAATGCCAGAAGTAACTGAAGCAGAAATTATATTTAAAATATAAATTCTCTCTTCAGGAGAATTATAATCAAATCCATAGCTTAAGCTAATTTCATAAATAGACTTTAAAATTATCCCAATATATATAGGTATATCAGGAAGACCTACTCCTAATAGTCCTAGAGCACCACCTTCAATAGCACTAACAGACTTATTTATCAATGTTTTTTTATTTGCAGATTTATCAATTTTTTTTAGATTTCTTTTTGTTGGATATTTATTTATTGCATAAGAGTTTATATCAAATTCCATGCTTATATTATCCTTATTATAAGTTTTCTCGATTATACCTAGAGCTTTATCAAATACTGTTTTAAATCCCATTTCAAAAGCTATATTTAAAGTAGATTGAAGTTTTTCAGGAATTTTCTCCTCAATTTTTATTTTTAAAGGGTCTAATTTATTTTTTATAATACCAGGCTCTTTTTCAAGTATTAATTTTTCTTCCTTTTTATTAAGTTGTTTTAATTGTTTTTCAATTAACTTATTTTTACTTGAAAATTTACTCATATATTACTCCTAAAATATGTACTATAAGTTAATTATAATACAAAAATAGAAAATTTATTAATGAAAGTATTGAAAATAATTATCAATTAGGGTATATTATATTAAGCAATAATAAATATCAATTGAGAGTTTATTTCAAATGATTAAAAGATTCAAAGGAGGAATATATATTATGATGATAAATAAAAGGTTAATAAACCTATGTAAAGATTCTAAAAAGTACATAGCATTAACTATATTGGTTAATTGGATTGCAGTTTTATGTAATATAGTTACTATAATACTAATTGGTCAATTTATTAATAAGATTTATATAGGTAAAACATTAGACCTTGATGGACAAAGTGTTTTTGGAGCTATGATGAATTTTAAAATATGGGGAAATATTTCGTTATTATCAGGAATTATAATTATAGCAATTTTATTAGCTACGAGATATTTATGCAATATTTTATATGCTAAATTTTCAAATGCAGCTTCTGCAAATGCAAGGGTGACATTAAGAGAACTTATTTACAAAAAACTATTAAAATTAGGTACTGGATATACTAATGTTGAAAGTACATCAGCGGTGGTTCAAGTATCTGTTGAGGGAATAGAGCAGTTAGAGATTTATTTTGGAAAATATTTATCACAATTTTTCTATGCACTTTTAGTTCCAGTTACATTATTTGCTTTTATGAGTTTTATTTCATTTAAAGCAGCACTTGTATTTATACTTTGTGTACCTCTTATACCTATATCAATAATTGCAATTATGAAAATTGCTAAAAGAATATTAAAGGATTATTGGAAGTCTTATTCAGATTTAGGTGGAACTTTCTTAGAAAACCTTCAAGGATTAACTACATTAAAAGTATTTAACATTGATGAAAAAAGACATGAGAAAATGAATAAAGAAGCTGAAAAATTCAGAAAAATAACTATGAAGGTTTTAAGTATGCAGCTAAATTCAATAACAATAATGGATTTAGTAGCTTTTGGTGGTGCTGCAGCAGGTACAATTGTTGCATTAATTCAATTTAAAAACGGAGAGATTCCTGTAGGAAGTCTACTTATTATAATATTACTTTCATCAGAATTCTTTATACCACTTAGACTTTTAGGTTCTTACTTCCATATAGCTATGAATGGTATGGCAGCAAGTGATAGAATGTTTGGTATTTTAGATGCTGAAGAAAGAGAGAAAGATGTAATAACTAAAGAAGAAATTAAATTTAGTGATATAAATGTAACATTAGAAAATGTTGATTTTAGTTATGATGGTGAAAGAAAAGTATTAAATAACATAAGTATGGAAATTACACCAGGTGGATTAGTTGCCATAGTAGGGGAAAGTGGTTCAGGTAAGAGTACAATTGCATCACTTATATTAAATAATAATAAAGTTACTAAAGGTGAAATAAAAGTAAATAATACTAATATAGAAAATATATCTTTAGATAATATTTATGGAAATATAGCTTTAGTTTCTACTAATAGTTATATATTTAATGGAACTATTCTAGATAATTTACTAATGGCCAAGAGAGATGCATCAGAGGAAGAAATTAATGAGGCATTAAAAACTGCAAGATTATATGATTTTGTTAAGGAATTAAAAGATGGACTATTAACTGATGTTGGTCAAGCAGGTAGTGCATTATCAGGGGGGCAAAAGCAAAGATTAGCTTTAGCTAGAGTTATATTGGCAGATAGATCAATGATAATTTTTGATGAAGCAACTTCAAATATAGATGTTGAAAGTGAAGAAAGTATTTGGGAAGCAATTTATGAACTTTCTAAAAATAAGACTATATTAGTAATTTCTCATAGATTAGCTAATGTAAAAGATGCTAAGAAGATTTATGTTATGAATAAAGGTCATTTAGTAGAAAGTGGATCTCATGATGAGTTAATGAGTAAAGAAAAGTATTATTATGATATGGTTAATAAGCAAAATGAATTAGAAATGATAAGGGAGGTTTGCTAGTATGAAAAGAAGATCAGGCTTCCAAATAATGAAGAGATTAATAGTAGAGCTAAAGCCATTAGCTCCAATTATGGCAATTACTATAAGTATGGGTGTTATAGGATTTTTAGCTGCAATAGCTATAGCTAGTTTTGGAGCAATAGCTATAGGCGCATTTATAGGTGATATTACATTTATTAGCTTTACTGGTGCAATGATAGTTATGGCTATAAGTGCACTTTTAAGAGGATTTCTAAGATATGGTGAACAATTATCTGGCCACTATATTGCTTTTAAAATACTATATATATTAAGAGATAAGATATTTGCTAAGCTTAGAAAATTAGCACCTGCTAAATTAGAGGGGCAAGAAAAGGGAAATCTTATTTCGTTAATAACTTCAGATATTGAGCTTTTAGAGGTATTTTATGCTCATACAATAGCTCCAATATCAATTGCAATAATAACTAATAGCATTATTTCTATAATATTATTTATAATAAATCCTTGGTTTGGAGTTTTATCAGTAATATTCTTCTTAATAGTTGGATTTGTAATTCCTTATGCTTCTTCTAGTTTAGGTAAAGAAGCAGGGGTTGCTTATAGAAATATGTTTGGTGAATGTAACAACTATATACTTGATTCTTTAAGAGGACTTAAGGAAGTATTATTATTTAAATCAGGTGATGAGAGATTAAATGAAATTAACTCAAAGTCACATAGAATAAATGAAAGTCTTGATAAAATTAAAGAGCATGAAGGTATAATAAGAGCTATCACAGATTTAACCATAATGATTGCTATATTAACTTTTGTTGGAGTTGGATTTGCACAATATTCAATAGGGAATATTTCATTTACATGGATGCTTGTAGCTATAGTAATAATTGCTTCATCTTTTGGACCAGTAGTTGCTTTAAGTAACCTTTCAAATACATTACTTCAAACTTTTGCTTGTGCAGAAAGATTATTTGATTTAATTGATGAAGAGCCACATGTAGAGGAAGTTTCAGATGGACACTTAGTAAATGGTGAATCAATAGCGTATGATAATGTAACATTCTCTTACCCAAATAGAAAAGAAAAGATTTTTGATAATACATCAGTTCATATAAAAAGAGGGGATAAGATAGCCCTTATAGGTGAAAGTGGAATTGGTAAGAGTACATTTGTTAAGCTTATGATGAGATTTTGGGATGTAAATGAAGGTAAAATTAACTTAGATAATAAAAATATTAAAGAGGTTAATACTGCATCTCTTAGAAATAGCCAAACTTTAGTTAGTCAGGAAACATATTTATTCAATGAAACTATAATGGATAATATAAAAATAGGTAATGCAAATGCAACTAAAGAAGAGGTAATAAAGGCTGCTAAGATGGCATCTATACATGAGTTTATAGAAACTTTACCTAAAGGATACGATACAAAGGTTGGAGAACTTGGAGGCAATCTTTCTTCTGGAGAAAAGCAAAGAATAGGATTAGCAAGAGCCTTCTTAAGTAATGGAGATGTTTTAATTTTAGATGAGCCTACAAGTAATTTAGATACATTAAATGAAGGTGAAATACTAAAATCAATAAAAGAGAATTGTGAAGATAAGACAATAGTACTTATTTCACATAGAAAGTCAACAACAGCTGTTTGCAATAAAACTTATAAGCTTGAAAATAGCAAGTTAGTGTTAAATTAATTAATTAAAGGCTGTATCATAATATAATTATGAATTTTGATACAGTCTTTTATAAGAAAAAATATATGATAATGATTATCATTGATAGATTGAAAAGGAAATTAGGATGGGAAGAATAGATAGGGAAAAAAAGACTATAAAACTAATGATAGATATATATTGTCGCAAAAAGCATGGTAATAATAAGGGGGAACTATGTGAAGAGTGTGCAGAACTATTAGAATATGCACATAAAAGACTTAGTTTTTGTAAGTTCGGCGAAAATAAATCCACTTGTTCAAGATGTCCAATTCATTGTTACAAAAAGGATATGAAGGAAAAGGTAAAGGAAGTAATGAAGTTTTCTGGGCCAAGACTTATTATTTATAATCCAGTTGAACTTGTTAGACATGCGTTAAATAAATAAGGGATAGATATTAGGAAATATAAAAAGTATTAATTAAAAGGGGAGTAAAACATGAATAAAGTAAAAAAATATTTTTATATAACTTTAGGCTTTATAACACTTGGATTAGGCCTTATAGGAGTAATATTGCCTATATTACCAACAACACCATTTTTATTAGTGACATCATTTTGTTTTGCAAAGGGATCTGAGAGATTTCATAGCTGGTTTACAAACACAAATATTTATAAAAAGCACTTAGAGAGCTTTGTTAAAGAAAGGGCTATGACACTAAAACAAAAAGTTGTATTACTAAGTTTCGTTAATTTTATGTTAGCTTTTCCTTTAATATTAGTTGATGTATTACCTATGAGAATAACTATTATAGTATTAATAATAATTAAATTATATTATTTTATATTTAGAGTTAAGACAATTACTCCAGAAGAAAAGAGAGCCATGGAAACTGCCAGAAGAGAAATGGCTTAATGAAAATTATTAATTTACAAAAGATAAAGTAGGAGGAAATTATAATGGAAAGAATATCATCTATGTTTTTTTGTTTATCATTAATAGTTTATTATGTATTAAAATTATTAAAGGTAAAAAGGAAAGTGTATCTAAAAACACATATAATTTTAGGATCTATCTCAGTAGTAGCAATGATAGGAGAATTAATTAATAGAATTGGACAAGAAGGACTTATAAAGTATATAGGTTTTTCAGTTATTATGATAGCTATTGCAATAACTGGAATGATAATGAAGAAAGATTATAAGCTTTATAGGAAGCTTCATATTATATTCACTATAGGATTTTTTGTATATTTACCTATAGCTATTAAATTTTTATAATTAATTATATAAAATATAATAAGTTATTGTAGGCTTTACTAACTAAGTAAAGTCTTTTTTTTATGTTTGTGATTTATATATTAGAAATTTGGTAATGCTTATTTAATGAGGTGTTGCCAAGGTGGATAGTATGAATAATAAGGGCTTTAATAACCCATTACCATATATATTTATTGTGTTTATATTATCATATTTCAGTTATGAAATATATAGCAAAAATATTATTCTGGCAAGTTTTTATGTTGTCAGTTTTTTTATTTTTATAATGTATTTTAAAGGTAAGTATATAATGTTCATATTAGTTTTATTTTTTGTTGCAGCATTAAATAATACTATATGTTTTTATAATTATACTCCCAAAGAAGTTGAAGAGGTAAGAATAACTGAAGTTAAAAATTATTATGGGAAAGGAGAAGTTAATGGAAGAATAGTTAGCTTATCCAATATTAATGAAAATATAGAAGTAGGAAATAAAATATTAGTTAAAGGTAAATTTACTGAAAATAAGAATATAAGCAATGGAGTAATTGGAGATTATAAAATAGAAGATTATAAAGTTTTAAAATCTGATTTTATTGATAAGCTTTATAAAAGAAGAAAATATGTATTTGAAAGTATTGAAAGTAAGTTAGGAGAAAGAAAAGCTGCTTTAATAACATCAGTATCATTTGGATATAAAGGTGAATTAAATGATGATCATAAGGAGTTAATGAAGAGTTTAGGTATATCACATGTTATTTCAATTTCAGGTCTACATTTAGTTTTAGTATATAACGTATTACGCAAGTTATTAGGAGTAAAACTGAGTTTAATATTGGCATTGGTATATGTATTGTTTTCTGGTGCCTCAGCGCCTGCTGTAAGGGCATATATAATGATAGTTATATTAACCTTTGGAAAAATTGTCAAGCGTAATTATAACCCTTTAGCATCATTATCTTTAGCAGGGATAATATTACTACTGATTAAACCATATTATATTTATAATATTGGATATGTACTTTCATTTTTAGCTACTTTAGGAATAATATTATTTAATAAAGATTTGAATAAAAAATTATATAAATTACCGAATTCTATTAGAAATACTATTGCAATTTCATTAAGTGCACAAATATTAACATTACCCATTATAATATTATATTTCAATGAAGTATCATTGAATTTTATAGTAGGAAATATCGTTGTAATTCCTTTTATAAATGTTCTAGTGGTTTTAGGAAATATATTAATATTCATAGTAGAGATTTCAAGTGTCTTTAATTACATTATGTATGTATGCCATTATATAATTAAATATATTGATATAATTATGTATAAAATAGATAATATGTCATTTGATTTGATATATTTTCATTATACTGTAGCGTATTTTTATATATCTTTATTAATAACATATTATTTTTATAAAAAAGGATTTAAAAGATTTATATATTACCCTTTAATTATATTTTTCTATATACTAGTATTAATATATTCACCATTGCCTAAAATAAGGTATTATAACGAAGGAGGACTTTTAATAAGCTATAAGGGAGATAGAGTGCTTATTCAAACAAAAGATGAAATTGATGAGGAAAAGCTTATGGCAGTTTCTTTAGCAAATAATATATATGAAGACTTTAATGAAGTTAATATTAAAGGAAAAATTAAGATAAAAAAATACGGTGAAAACTATATTTTACATACAAAAAATAATAAATATTTATTATTTGTAAATTATGAAAATCTAAATAATGAATATGATATAATAGATTTTAGAAAAGGTGATATAAAAGAAGTTATGTTTTTTAATGATAAAATAATAAACAATTAGCTAGGAGTGAATAAAACAATTGATTAATATAGATATACTAGAGGGTGAAATAAAGAACAATAATATAGCAAATGGCTATATATTTTGTGGTTTAGATGAGGAACTTATAAAAATAAGTGTTAACTCTATAATAAATAAGGTTGTTGAAAGGGACTTTTTAGATTTAAATCTTATCAAATTAGATGGACTAACAACCACATTTGATGAGATAGAAAATGCTTGTGAAACATTACCTTTTTTTGGAGATAAAAAAGTTGTAGTAGTATATAGAGCTAATTTCTTAAAAGAAAAACCAGATAAAGAAGGAACTAAAACTTATACTGAAATCTTAAAATATATCAAGGATTTACCATCTTATACAATTCTTATTATGTATTATTTGTTTAATGATAAGAGAGATACTCCTAAGAAAAATAAAAAGTTAACAACTCTAGATAAGTATGTTAAAGTAGTTCATTGTGATAAATTAAAGAAGGATAGATATTATAAGAAGATTGATGATTTATTTAAAGAGAAGGGTAGAACTATAGGAAAGATACAATTAAGATACTTTGCAGATAAGGTACAAAATAATTTTGATATTATAAAAAGAGAAATTGATAAATTAGATTGTTATGCTCTTGGAAGAGAAATAACTAAGGAAGATATTGATAAATTAATTCAAAATAAAAGTGAAGATGATATATTTGACCTTGTAGAATATATTTCTATTAGAAAGGTTGAAAAGGCATTAGATTTGCTAGATGAATTATTGTTTAAAGCGGATCAGCATATGTTGATAATATCATCTATAGGAAATCATTTTAGACGATTATATGAAATTAAAGTATATTTAGTACAAGGAAAAAGAATAGATTTTTTTATGTCTAAATATAGATTACCTCAATTTGTTTGTGAAAAATTAATGAATCAAGCAGCTAAATTTACTGTGAAACAATTAAGTGAACTTATTCGAGTTTGTGTAGAGACTGAATTAAAGTTAAAATCTTCTGCTTCAGAAAAGCAAATGGAAATGGAGCTTATGTTATTTAAAACATTTATGGTTAAATAGATATATTTTTAAATAAAGTTTAATTAAATAAAAATAGATAAAAAAATATAACAATATTTCATAATTTAAAAAGTGTAAAATAATAGCCGGTGAAAAATCACCGGCTTCTTATTTATTACGCCATAGCGTTTAATTTTGCAGCTAATCTTGATTTCTTTCTAGCAGCCATGTTTTGGTGAACTACACCTTTTTGAGCAGCCATGTCTAAAGACTTAGTAGCTTTAACGAATAAAGCTTTAGCTTCTTCAGCATTGTTAGCAGCTACAGCAGCTTCAAACTTCTTTATAGCAGTTTTTAAAGCTGATTTAACCATTTTGTTTTGTAAAGTTTTCTTTTCAGTAACTTTAATTCTTTTTTGTGCTGATTTAATATTTGCCATTCAATTCACCCCCTTGATATTTTATAGGGCCTCTGCAGTTTTTGGGGAAATCTGCGTACGAGTTCATTTTCAACAAATCATATTATAACACCTAAAGTTTTTAAGTTCAAGTATGAAATTAAAACTTATTTGGGAAAATACATTTGAGGAGTAATAAATTTTAGGAGGAATATTATGATAAGTGTTAGAACAGACCTTGCAATTGAAGCAAAGCAGGCATATACAGAGGAGAATAAAAGAGAGCTTGATGGTGTTAAAGTTGATGAAGAAATGGAAGGCGAGGTTAAAATTACTACTGTAACTATTGAAAGTGATGAGGCCGGAAAAGAATTGGGTAAGCCAAAAGGTCATTATATAACTATAGATTTTCCTGAATTTACCCCTTATGATGGCGAATCAATGGATGAATTATCATTAGTAGTAGGAAGAGTTATGAAAAAACTTGTAGATATTTCTGAGGATAAACTTGTATTAGTTGTAGGACTTGGAAATTGGAATGTTACGCCAGATGCACTTGGACCAAAGGTCACAGAGAAAATTATGATAACAAGGCATTTAAAACAAGTAATGCCAGAGGCAATAGATGATTCTGTAAGACCAGTATGTGCAATAGCACCTGGAGTTTTAGGTATTACAGGAATAGAGACTGGAGAAGTTATAAAATCATTAGTTGATAAAATTAAACCAGATTTAGTAATATGCGTAGATGCATTAGGATCTAGAAGATTAGAAAGAGTAAACAGAACTATTCAAATTGGAGATACAGGAATTTCACCAGGTGCTGGAGTTGGAAATCATAGAATGCAAATAAATGAAAAAAGTTTAGGGGTTAAAGTATTAGCTGTAGGAGTTCCAACTGTTGTTGATGCTGCAACTATAGCAAATGATACTATGGATTTGTTATTAGATGATTTATGTAGTAAAGCACAACAAGGAAAAGACTTTTATAATATGCTAAAAAGCGTAGATAGAAATGAGAAGAATATGCTTATTAGAGAAATATTAAATCCATCATTTGGAGATTTAATGGTTACTCCAAAAGATGTTGATACAGTTATTGAATCTTTATCAAAAATAATAGCAAACGGAATTAATATCGCAGTTCAGCCTAATATGGATATGGAAGAGATAAATAAATTTATGAATTAAAATTATTTATTAATAATTATGTAAAACCTCCCATATATTTATAAAGAATGAGGAGGTATATAAAATGCAGTGGATTAATGAAACTAATAATGTTAAGAGAAAGAAAAGTGGTATTAGCATAGGATATATAGTTCTATTAGCTCTTATGATTATATTTTTTATAAGAGCTGGTAGTATTCTTAATAATTATAGAGAGCGTGGTGGATTGGCGTATGTACAATTGCTTAATTACTCCATGCCAGTGGTTGAAACACAAATATATGATAGTACAGCATATAGAGAAAATAAAGTTACTATTAAAAGAGTAATAGTTGAAGCTTTAGGATTAAATAAGATAACTACTTATGGAATAATAGGTAATGAAGTAGCTTTTTTTAGCAATATAAATAACGTTAATAGTAACGGTAATTTAGATAATAGCGCAAAATCAACCTTTAATTTATTTGAGCCCTACGTTGTTAAGGAAGAAAGTATTGCTAGAGTTACAGAAGAAGATTTAGCAGAGCTTAATAAAACTAGTGCTGCTTATGATCCTTCACTTAAGAAAACATTAGATGCTTCAAATGTAGAAGTATTAATTTATCATACTCATACTCATGAAGGCTATGCGGAAGCTGGAGCAGATACTGAAGAAGAAGATTTTAGTGTTGTTGGTGTAGGTGATGTATTGGCACAAGAGTTAGAAGAAGGATATGGAATATCAGCAGTTCATGATAAAACAATACACGATACTAGTCCTTATAATCAATCTTATTATAGATCAGGACCAACGGTGCAAAGTTATTTAAATCAATTTCCTAATTTAAAATTAGTAATAGATTTGCATAGAAATAGTGGTCCTAGTAAGGATAGAACCACGGTAGAAATTAATGGGCAAAGTTTAGCAAGAATTATGTTTGTTACTTCAAAGGCTTCACCATATTATACGGAAATGATGGAGGCAGTAAGTGACATGATTTCTACTTCAGAAGAGCTTTTCCCAGGATTGCTTGCAGATGGAAATAATGGAGTTGGTCTTTATGAATACAATCGTGGATCAAACAACTTTAATCAAGATTTAAGTCCAGCATGTATATTGACAGAGTTTGGAACAGATCTTAATACAGCGCAAGAAGCAAAGTTAAGTGCAAAATATTTAGCTAGGTTAATTGCAGAACATTTAAATGGTAAAGAATAATTGAATAAAAGTTTGAAAAGTGAGCATCCTTATAGCTAATAACTAAGGAGCTCATTTTTTTATTACTATATATGTTATAAAGTTAGCTAAGAAGGAGGTTTTAGGTTGAAAATTATTAAAAAAATTCTTATACCTATATTTGCAGTGATTTTACTTATTGTAGGCTTTGTAAAGATAAATATAATAAATACAGAATCTTTATCACCATTGGGGAATACTGATGATAACTTTAAAGTTGTAAGTGAGGAGTTTGGAGAAGATTTTCAAGAATTCATTAAAGATAATAGTACAGTGAAAATTTATGTTGGAGAAAAGAAGGATGGTTTAGCAACTGTAAAGATATATAATAAGGAAATTAAATTGACTAGTGATAATTTATTTATGAATACTATAAAGACTGCTGGAGAATATATAAATAATGCTTTTATAAATATAAAGGATAAAATAAATAAAAGTACAAAAACTAATAGTGAATATAATGAAGATAGCGTAAAAACAGATGAGGATGACAAGAATGATTTTGATAAAAGTGTAGATGATTTTATTGAAAATATTAATAATTAATAAAATCCTAGTAATCTTAATGTGATTTCCATGTTAATATTCTTGACACTTACTCTATACTCTATGTTATAATTTAGCTTGATTTAACAATATGGGGGTGAAGAAGCTGCTTAATAAAATAGCAGTTAAGATATATGCAAAGTAATAGACAATCAAAGATTAGAAACTTTTCAATCGTAGCACATATAGACCACGGTAAGTCAACCCTAGCGGATAGATTATTAGAAATTACAGGGACTCTTACACAAAGAGAAATGGAAGAGCAAGTTCTTGATAATATGGAGATCGAAAAAGAAAGAGGTATAACAATTAAGTCTCAGGCTGCTAGATTAATATATAGACGCCAAGATGGAGAAGAATATATATTAAACTTAATTGATACACCAGGACACGTAGACTTTACATATGAGGTATCAAGAAGTTTAGCTGCTTGTGAAGGTGCATTACTAGTAGTTGATGCTACACAAGGTATTCAAGCTCAAACTTTAGCAAACTGTTATTTAGCATTAGATAACGATTTAGAAATCGCTCCAGTAATTAATAAAGTAGATTTAGCTTCAGCAAGACCAGATGAAGTAAAACAAGAAATTGAAGATGTTATAGGAATAGAGGCTGAAGATGCACCTATGATATCAGCTAAAACTGGATTGAATGTAGAACAAGTGTTAGAAACTATAGTGGAAAGGGTTCCTGCTCCAACTGGAGATGAAGAAGCTCCGTTAAAAGCTTTAATATTTGATTCTTACTACGATAGTTATAAAGGTGTTGTTTGTTATGTAAGAATTAAAGATGGTATTGTTAAGCCAGGAACTAAAATTAAGCTTATGGCAACAAATAAAGTGTATGATGTAACAGAAGTTGGAGTTTTCACACCAAAATTAATGCCTATAAGTGAATTAAGAGCTGGTGATGTTGGATATATAACTGCATCTATAAAAAATGTTGCAGATGCTAGAGTTGGTGATACTATAACAGAGTCTGATAGACCAACAGCAGAGGCGCTTCCAGGATACAAAAAGGCAGTACCGATGGTTTACTCAGGTATTTATCCAGTAGATGGAGCTAAATATGATGAATTAAAAGAAGCATTAGAAAAATTACAAATAAATGATGCAGCTTTAGATTTTGAACCTGAAACATCTATAGCTTTAGGATTTGGTTTCAGATGTGGATTCTTAGGATTACTTCACATGGAAATAATTCAAGAAAGAATAGAAAGAGAATTTAATTTAGATATTATAACAACAGCTCCTTCGGTTGTATATAAAGTAACAAAGACTAATGGAGAAGTTTTAGATTTAACAAATCCAACAAATTTACCAGAAGCAACTGAAATAGATTATATGGAAGAGCCAGTCGTTAAAGCTTCTATTATTTCACCAACTGATTATGTTGGAGCTATAATGGATTTATGCCAAGAGAGAAGAGGAACATTTATCGATATGGAATATCTAGAAACTACAAGAGTTTGTATTAACTATGATATGCCATTAAATGAAATTGTATATGACTTCTTTGATACTTTAAAATCAAGAACAAGAGGATATGCATCTTTTGATTATGAATTTAAAGGATATACTAAGACTGAACTTGTTAAGCTTGATATATTATTAAATGGAGATGTAGTTGATGCTTTATCAATGATAGTTCCTAAGGAAAGAGCTTACCATAAAGGTAGAGGAATTGCTGAAAAGCTTAAAGAAATTATTCCAAGACAAATGTTTGAAGTTCCAATTCAAGCAGCAGTAGGATCTAAAGTTATAGCTAGAGAAACAGTTAAGGCTATGAGAAAAGACGTACTTGCTAAGTGTTACGGTGGAGATATTTCAAGAAAGAAGAAGCTTCTTGAAAAGCAAAAAGAAGGTAAGAAGAGAATGAGACAAGTGGGATCTGTAGAAGTACCACAAGAAGCATTCATGGCTGTTCTTAAAGTAGACTAATAAAAAGACATTGCTTTTGCAATGTCTTTTTTCATAATTAAAAAATAAACTTGGAGGAAAAATAATGAAAGAAGTTAGTTTATATATACATATACCATTTTGTAAGCAAAGATGTTTTTATTGTGATTTCCCAACATTCGCAGGAAAAGAAAGATTCAGAGAAGATTATGTTGAGGCTTTAATTAAGGAAATAGAAGATAAATGTTCTAATTATTTAATAAAAACTATTTTTATTGGAGGTGGAACACCTTCATATCTTGAAGAAAAGGAGCTTGAAAAACTTCTTATAGCAGTATCTAAATTGAATTTATCAGATAAGTTAGAATATTCTATAGAGTGTAATCCAGGGACGGTAAATGAAGATAAATTAAAAATAATGAAGAAATACGGAATAAATAGAATAAGCTTTGGGCTTCAATCTTGTAATAATCAGTTATTAAAAAAAATTGGTCGTATACATACATTTAAAGAGTTTTTAGAAAACTACAACTTAGCAAGAAAAATAGGATTCAACAATATCAATATAGATTTAATGTATGGTCTTCCAAATTTAACTATACAGGACTGGAAGGATACTTTAGAAAAAATATCTGAATTAAGACCAGAGCATATTTCAGCATATAGTCTAATAATTGAAGAAGGGACCGCTTTTTATAAATTATACGAAAAAGATAAGCTTGAACTTCCAAGTGAAGATGATGAAAGAGTAATGGATAAATTAACTAAGGATATATTAAAATCTAATGGATATCATCAGTATGAAATTTCTAATTTTGCTTTGCCTGGAAAGGAATGTGAGCATAATAAGGTTTACTGGTCATTAGAAGAATATATTGGTGTTGGAAGTGCAAGTAGCTCTTATATTGATGGATATAGATTGGTAAATACAAGTAATATAAATGATTATATAGAAAAGATAAATAATAATATAAGTGTAGTAATAGATAAGTATGAAAATACCATTGAGGATGAAATGGAAGAGTTTGTTTTTATGGGATTAAGAATGGTTTCAGGCATAGATTTATTAAAGTTTAAGAAAAAATTTGGTGTAGATATAAATAGTATATATAAAGAAGTCATTGAGAAGAATATAAAGGATGGATTACTTGTTGTTGAGGAAAATAAAATGTTTTTAACAGCTAAAGGGATGGAGTTATCAAACAGTGTAATGTCAGATTTTATATTAGATAAATCATAAAAATGAAAAGTAAAGTAATAAGGAGAAATTTAGAGATGCAAAGAGATAATCCTGAAAGAATCAAATTATATAAAAAAATAGTTGAAAATTTAAAGAAATATGAAATTGACAAAAAAAACAAATAAGAATATATTGATAATGTAGTCATTAGCACTCGACTTTAATGAGTGCTAACAATAGGGGTGATGAAATGGCTATTGATGAAAGAAAAATAAGAATACTTCAAGCCATTATTAATGACTATATAGTAACAGGAGAACCTGTTGGTTCAAGAACAATAGCTAAGAAGTATGATTTAGGTGTGGGATCTGCAACTATAAGAAATGAAATGGCAGATTTAGAGGAAATGGGATATTTAGAACAGCCTCACACATCAGCAGGTAGAATACCATCTAGTAAGGGATACAGATTATATGTTGATAAGTTAATGGAAACACCAAAGCTAAGTAAAGATGAAGAACTAAGAATTAAAGAGTATTTAATTAATTCAGCAATGCATGAAGTTGATACTATCTTAAAGGAAGCTTGTGTTTTATTATCTGAATTAACAAATTTAACTTGTATAGTTCAAACGCCTTCTATGAAAAGAAGTTATATAAGATCATTGCAATTAATAAAAATAGATGAATTGAATTTAATTGCTTTAATAGTTACAGATAGTGGTGTTATAAAAAATCATAGAATTAAAGTTAAGGCTGTACCAAGTAATGAGGAACTTATTAGAATTAATGAGGTATTAAATTCTAAACTTAAAAACTTAACAATTGAAGCTATTAATTTAGAAGTTATTAATAGGCTTAAAAATGACTTAGTAGGATTTGATGATTTATTTAATGCAATGCTTCCAGCTTTATATGAAAGTCTAAATAATAGTTCAAAATCAGAGTTAGTTGTTGAGGGAGCCACTAATCTTTTCAATTATCCTGAGTATAACGATATTGAAAAGGCTAAGGAAGTACTTCAATTAATAAGTAATAAAGATTGTGTAATAGAGCTACTAGAAGGTAGTGGTGATATTTCAATTAAAATTGGTGATGAAAATTATATTCCAGAAGCTAAGGACTGTTCAGTAATAACAGCAGAGTACTCCTTAGGAGGAAGACCAATTGGAAGTATCGGCCTTATTGGTCCACAGAGAATTAACTACTCGAAAGTTATTTCTATAATGGCACAAGTAATGAAAGAATTAAATAAAAGTCTTAAGGACCAAGAGTATTGAATAAATAGAGATGAGGTGTAAAGATGGAGGAAAACAAGGATTTAAGAGATGAAGAAATACTAGAAGAAGGTAATACAGTAGAAGAGAATACAGAGGCTACAGAAAATGAAGAAGTAGAAGAAATAATAGAAGAGTATTCTGAAACTGATGATTTATCAATGATAAGAAAGTTAAAAGATGAAAATAAAAAACTTTCTAATGAATTAGATGCATTAAAAGATAGATTACTTAGATTAACTGCTGAGTATGACAATTATAGAAAAAGAACAGCAAAAGAAAAAGAAGGTATTTATACAGATGCTTGCACAGATGTATTAAAAGAAGTGCTGCCTGTAGCAGATAACTTAGAAAGAGCTTTAGCTGTAGATGGTAATGTAGAAGATATTAAAAAAGGTGTTGAGATGACAATAAAAGGATTCTTAAACGCTTTAGAAAAATTAGGTGTTGAAGAAATAGATACAACTAATGGTTTTGACCCTAATGTACATCAAGCAATTTCAGTGGTTGAAGATGCAAATTTAAATACTAATGATGTTGCTCAAGTATACCAAAAAGGATACAAAAAAGGCGAAAAAGTAATCAGATACTCAATGGTTACAGTAGCAAAATAGCAAATCAAGGAAAATCTTTAAATAGATATGTGATTCGAGGAGGAAAAAATTATGGGAAAAATTATAGGTATTGATTTAGGTACAACAAATTCATGTGTAGCTGTTATGGAAGGTGGAGAACCAGTAGTTATCACTAACTCAGAAGGTGCTAGAACTACTCCATCAGTAGTTTCATTCCAAGCTAACGGTGAAAGATTAGTAGGACAAATAGCTAAAAGACAAGCAATTACAAATCCAGAACACACTATAATCTCAATTAAGAGAGAAATGGGAACAGATCACAAAACTAAGATTGATGATAAAACTTATTCACCACAAGAAATATCAGCAATGATACTTCAAAAGATAAAAGCTGATGCAGAAGCTTACTTAGGTGAAACTGTAACTCAAGCTGTTATTACAGTTCCAGCTTACTTTAATGATGCTGAAAGACAAGCAACTAAAGATGCTGGTAGAATAGCAGGATTAGAAGTATTAAGAATAATAAACGAACCAACAGCTGCTTCATTAGCTTATGGATTAGATAAAACTGAACAAAACGAAAAGATATTTGTTTATGACTTAGGTGGAGGTACATTCGACGTATCTATCCTTGAATTAGGTGATGGAGTATTCGAAGTATTATCAACAAATGGAGATACTCACTTAGGTGGAGATGACTTTGACCAAAAGATTATCGATTATATAGCAAATGACTTTAAAGCTCAATATGGAATTGATTTAAGAAACGATAAGAGTGCAGTTCAAAGATTAAAAGAAGCTGCTGAAAAAGCTAAGATTGAATTATCTTCATCAATGCAAACTAACATCAACTTACCATTTATTACAGCTGATGCAACAGGTCCAAAACATATTGATATGAACTTAACTAGAGCAAAATTCAACGAATTAACTCATGATTTAGTTCAAAGATCAATTGAACCAATGAAGAAAGCATTATCTGATGCAGGACTTTCAATTAGTCAAATAGATAAAGTTATATTAGTTGGTGGATCAACAAGAATTCCAGCAGTTCAAGAAGCTGTTAAGAACTTTACTGGAAAAGAACCTTCAAAGGGAGTTAATCCAGACGAATGTGTAGCTATGGGTGCTGCAATTCAAGCAGGTGTTTTAACTGGAGAAGTTAAAGACGTATTATTACTAGATGTTACACCATTAACATTAGGTATTGAAACTTTAGGAGGAGTTGCTACTCCATTAATCGAAAGAAATACAACTATACCAGCTAAGAAGAGCCAAGTATTCTCAACTGCAGCAGATGGTCAAACATCAGTTGAAATTCACGTAGTACAAGGTGAAAGACAAATGGCAGCTGATAACAAGACTTTAGGTAGATTTACTTTATCAGGTATTGCTCCAGCTCCAAGAGGAATTCCACAAATCGAAGTTACTTTTGATATAGATGCTAATGGTATTGTTAAAGTATCTGCTATGGATAAAGGAACTGGTAAAGAAGCAAACATCACAATTACTGCTTCAACTAACTTAAGTGATGAAGAAGTAGATAGAGCTGTAAAAGAAGCTGAAAGATTTGCTGAAGAAGATAAGAAGAGAAAAGAATCAATAGAAACTAAGAATAATGCAGATCAATTAACTTACCAAACTGAAAAACAATTAGAAGAACTTGGTGATAAGATTTCTGCTGATGATAAAGCTAAAATAACTGCTAAATTAGATGCATTAAAAGCTGTTAAAGATGGAGAAGATTTAGAAGCTATTAAGAAGGCTACAGAGGAATTAACTCAAGAATTCTATGCTATATCTTCAAAGATGTATGCTGATGCTCAAGGTGCGGCAGGAGCGCAAGGTGCAGGATTTGATCCAAACAATATGGGTGGAAATGCTAATCATGGACCAGCTCATGATGATAATGTAGTAGATGCTGATTTTGAAGTAAAAGAAGATAAATAATATAATTAATATGAATAGGGAAGACAAAAGTCGTCTTCCCTTTTTAAAAGTTTAGGTGTTTACGAATATTTTTATAAATGTTAATATAGACTAAGTTAAATATAAATAGGTGGTGAGTATATAGATGGCAAATAAAGACTATTATGCTGTTCTTGGTCTTGAAAAAGGTGCAAGTGATGATGAAATAAAAAGAGCCTTTAGAAAGCTAGCTATTAAATACCATCCTGATAAAAATCAAGGTAATAAGGAAGCAGAAGAAAAATTTAAAGATATAAATGAAGCATATCAAGTACTTTCTGACCCAGAAAAGAAAGCTAGATATGATCAATTTGGTACTGCTGACTTTGATGGAAGTGGATTTGGAGCAGGTGGATTTGGTGGCTTTGACTTCTCAGATATGGGAGGATTTGGAGATATATTTGAAAGCTTCTTTGGAGGCGGTGGTGGCGGTTCTTCAAGAAGAAGAAATGGCCCAGTAAAAGGTTCAGATATAGAATATACTTTAAATTTAACTTTTGAAGAAGCTATATTTGGAGTAGAAAAAGAAATCACTATAAACAGACATGAAAATTGTGAATCATGTAGAGGAACTGGTGCACAACCGGGAACTTCAAGAAAGACATGTCCAACATGTAATGGAAGTGGGCAAGTTAGAGTTCAAAGACAAACTCCACTTGGAAGCTTTGTAAGTACTTCTACATGTGATAGATGTGGAGGAAAAGGAACAATAGTTGAAACTCCATGTTCAAGCTGTAGCGGTAGAGGTAAAGTAAGAAAGACTAGAAAGATTAAAGTAAATGTACCAGCTGGTGTTGATACAGGTAATGTAATGCCGCTTAGAGGTCAAGGAGAACATGGTTCTAATGATGGGCCTCCAGGAGATTTATATATTAGAATAAATGTGGCTAAGTCTAAACAGTTTGATAGAAGAGGAAATGATATTTATATAGAAACTCATATATCAATGGGTAGAGCAGCTTTAGGTGTTGAAATAACAGTTCCAACAGTAGATGGAGATGTTAAGTATACTATTCCAGCTGGAACTCAATCAGGAACTATGTTCAGATTAAAGGGGAAAGGTGTGCCTAAAGTTCACTCAAACGCTAGAGGAGATCAATACGTAAAGGTAATAGTTGATATTCCTAAGAATTTAAATTCTAAACAAAAAGAAGCTTTAGAAGCGTTTATGGAAGCCTGTGGAGAAAGTGTTGATGGAGAAGTAACACATAAGAAAGGCTTAAAGGATTTATTTAATAAGAAATAAAAAAGATGTTGCAAATTTGCAACATCTTTTTTTCTTAATTAAGTTCATTTAATACTTTAGTAACTTCTTCATGTCTATTTAAATTAATGGCTATACATAAATATAATGACTTCTTATAACTATGTATATTTATGTTCATTTTATAGAAAAAACTGAAAAAAGCAATTGATATAAATTTTAAAAATTAGTAAACATTTAAGAAGTTAATGGTTATAATTAAATATTTAAATAGTTAAATAATAGAAAAGGGAGTGGATTGTAGATATAATAGAGAAGTGAATATTTGTTATGATAAGTAGGAATATTAAAAAGAGTAGCAATAATATGAGGTGATAAGATGGAAAATTTAAAAGAAATACTTTTACCAGAAATCGAAGAGTTTAGAAAAGTTGGACATAAATTTATGAATGGGGAAATATCTGTTGCTGATTTTAAACATGCATCAGGTGGCATGGGATTATATGCTCATCGTGGTGGAAAAGAGTTTATGTTAAGACTTAGAATACCTTCAGGTATAATAACTATGCCACAACTAAAGATGATATGTGATTGGACAGAAAAATATAAATTAGAAAGAGTACACTTTACTACTCGTCAAGCAATTCAATATCATGGATTATCAATAGATGAAGTATGTGATTTGATGAAGGAAGCTTTAGATAAGGATATATATACAAGAGGAGCAGGTGGTAACTTTCCAAGAAATGTTGCTTTATCACCATTATCAGGTGTTGATAAAGAAGAAGCATTTGATCCAACACCATATGCATTAGCTACTGGTGAGTATTTTATGGAGAGAATAACTACGTACAAATTGCCAAGAAAATTAAAGGTATCTTTCTCTAATGCTTCAAGTGATACAGCACATTGTACAGTTCAAGATTTAGGGTTCTTAGCAGTAAATAAAGATGGTAAAGAATACTTTAAAGTATATATTGGTGGAGGATTAGGAAGAAATCCTAAGCTTGCATTAATATATCCAGAACTTATTGAACCTAGTGAAGTATTAAACTATGTTGAAGCAATGGTTAGATTATTTAAGGCTGAAGGAAATTATGAAAATAAAGCTAAAGCTCGTATAAGATATATAGTTGATAAATTAGGAGAAGAAGGCTTTATAAATGAATATAAAAAATATGTTGAAATAGTTAAAAATGAAGAAAATTATAAATTGTCAGTTGAGCCTAAAAAGTATACTAAAGCTGGTATAGAAACAAATATAATTAATTCAAGATTAGTAGCACAAAAGCAACTAGGATTATATAGTGTTTATGTACATCCAGTAGGTGGCCAAATGAAGCTAAGTGATTTAAAAGTTATTATATCAACATTAGAAAAATTTGATGATCCTGAAATTAGATTATCAATGACAGAAGGTGTATACTTTAGAAACTTAAATGGAAAAGAAGCAGAAGAGTTATTAGATGTTACAAAAGCAATGGGCGGAACAACTTCATTTGATTATAGTGTAGCATGTATAGGGGTTCCAACATGTCAAATAGGTATATGTGAAAGCCAAGAAGCTTTAAGAGAAACATTAAATTATGTTAAAGAAAATGTTTCAAATATTGATTTATTACCTAGATTATATTTCTCAGGCTGTGGTAACTCTTGTGGTGTACATGAAATAGCTGAAATAGGATTTACAGGAAAGAAAAAGAGAATTAATGATGTTATAGAAGAAGCTTATGAAATTCATGTTGATGGAAGTTTTGTAGAGGGTGAGGCTAGATTAGGAAAGTGCTATGGGGATATTGCTAGAAAAGATATTCCAATGTTTATTTGTGAATTAGCTAATAAGTTAAATTCTGCTAATAAAAACTTTATTGATTATATAAAGAACAATGAAAGTGAATTTAAGGCTTTAGTTGAAAAATATAATTGTTAATAATAACTAATAATCCTTTATATTATCCACAATATACTATCTTTTGAAGTAGAGATTGTATATTGTGGATTTATTATTATAAGACTTAAAGTTAATAGAAAGCTCTATAGAGAGTTGAAATAAAAGAAATAATCAGTATAATTAATCTATAAACTTAAAGAAATGATTTGGAGTGAACAAAAGTTATGAGAATGAGAAGAAAGCCGTGGGCAAGACCTGAATTAGAAAGTTGTAAATTTTTCATACAAAAACCAAGTGAGTACAAAGGTAGATGGAAAGAGTTCTTTGGAAATGATAATCCAATATACATGGAATTAGGATGTGGAAAAGGAACATTTATGGCTGTTCATGGATCTGAAAATCCTAATATAAACTATATAACAGTAGATATAAAGGATGAAGTGTTAGTTTTAGCTAAAAGAAATATTGAAGAGGCATATAAGAAAGTAGGCCACGAAGTGGATAATGTTGCTCTTATGTCTCAGGAGATATTATTAATAGATGATATGTTAAGTGAAGATGATGTTATAGAGAGAATATATATTAATTTCTGTAATCCATGGCCTAAGGAGCGTCATAAAAAGAGAAGATTAACTCATACAAGACAACTTGAAAAATATAAGAAGTTCTTAAAAAAGGGTTCAGAAATTTGGTTCAAGACTGATGATGATGAACTATTTGAAGAATCACTTGAGTATTTTAAGGAAAGTAACTTAGAAATTAAGTATATTACATATGATTTACATAATAGCGGATTTGAGGGAAATGTTACAACTGAGCATGAAGAAATGTTTACAGCTCAAGGAATAAAAACTAAATTTTTAATTGCTATATATAATTAGGTATAAAAAGATTGCATACTGCAATCTTTTTATATATGTATTGATAAAAATGCCTATAAATACAAAAAAACTTAAAAGAATATCAAATAAAAAGAAAAGTTAGAAATATATATAATTTATAGCAACATTATTAGTATATATATATATGTAAACGTCTTGTTATTAGATAAATAAAAATATTTATTGGAGATACTAAGTATATATTAAAATATTTATGCTAAATTTAATAAAAAGATAGTTACAGTTTTTGAATAAAGTTTTTATTGTGTGTATACTAAGGCGGTTACACCAAAGGGTGTAAATAAAAAAATATTGGTGGTAAATTATGATATATTTTATTATTATGATTGTTTTTTCACCTTTTACAGCTGTAATTCCAGCTGTATATGCAGTGAACTTATTATTTAGAAAAAAATTAAAAATAGAAAAAAATTACTGGAATATAGGTTTATTTTTATTGTTTATATATTCTGTATTTAGTAGTATTGTAAATAAAGATTTATTATCTTTATTATCCTCTTTTGTATTGTTTTTATATTTTGCCTTAAATGTATTTTCACAAAATTATTTTGTTAAAATGAGCAGAATAAATATAGTTATTAAGTATATAGTATACTTAAGTGTAATTGCAGCCATTGGAGGAGTAATAGAAAAGATAGTATTTATTTTAATAGGAATGCCACAACATAGGGTTTTTAGTTTTTTTGGAAATCCTAATATGGCAGGAGCCTGGTTCGGTAACATAATATTAATGATTTTTTATTTAAAATGTATTGATAAAGGGAGAAAAGACTATATAATTTATAATCTTTCAATTGTACTAGTAATTGTAGCCTTGTTATTGACAGAATCAACAGGAGCATTTATTGCTTTAGTAGGATCAATATTTATATATTATATATTAAAAGAAAAAAAAGATATAAAAGGTCTAATAGCAATTTCTATTACTGTAGGATTAAGCTCTATTTTATTTTTTATAGTTCAAAATAAAGTTGCTAATACAACACCTATCGGCGAGTTAGTAACATCTTTCAATTCTAGATATCGTATATGGATTGGGGCTATAAACATGGTGTTAAAAAAACCTATCACTGGATGGGGAATGTTGGGTATGATGCAGCATGGATCAAATTTTGTTTATAGTGATGAGCCGAATTTACATAATAAAATAATTACTTTTTTAATTCATCCTCATAATTTATGGTTAACATTTTTAGTAACTTTAGGAGTTATAGGACTTTTAATATATTTATATATCAAGTTTAACTTATATAAAGATATGATAAAGTTATATAAGAGACATAATAAAATGTTACCTTTAATTGCAGCTATAAATACAATGGTAATTATTCAGGGAATTGTAGATTGTACTTTGTATGCTCCACAGTTGGGTATAATATTTGTTTTTATAGGAACAATTACTTATAATATGGCTAATAATAAAATGATTAGAAAAGTTAGGTTTAGTAAATACAAGAAAAAAGAAAATGATAATAAAGATATAGCAATTTAAATTTGTTATTTGAGGATAACTAGATATAAAATATAGTTATCCTTTTTGTATATAAATTATTCTAGACTTTATGTAAACATACGTGTAAAATATAGTATTAGTCAAAGAGAAAAGAAGTGAAAGGATGATTCAGTAATGGATGGAACATGGATAGAAGTTAGAGTAATAACTAAAAGCGAGGCGTTAGAACCAATATCAGGAATTTTTTATAGTTTAGACTGTAAAGGTGTCGCAATAGAGGATCCTGAGGATATTTTAGGAAGAGAGCAAGGACCATTAACATGGGATTTTGCAGATATAAATGTTTTAGAGCATAAAGGAAAAGTTGCAGTTGTAAAGGCTTATTTTGCAGAAGAAGATAATATTGAAGATGTATTAGCATATGTTAAGGAAAGATTGTCAGAATTAAAGGAAATGGGACTTGATTTAGGGGAAGCTAAAGTTGAGCATGAAAAAATGCATGAAGAGGACTGGGCTAATACATGGAAACAATATTATAAACCATCAAAAGTTGGTGAAAAGATTGTTGTAAAACCAATATGGGAAGAATATGAAGCTAAAGATGGAGAATTAGTTGTGGATTTAGATCCAGGTATGGCTTTTGGAACAGGAACACATGAAACTACAAGAATGTGTATTCAAGCTTTAGAAAGATATGTTAAAGAAGAAAGTACAGTATTTGATGTTGGATGTGGATCAGGTATATTAGCTATAGCTGCAGCAAAACTTGGAGCAAAATTAGCTGTTGGTGTAGATTTAGACCCAGTTGCAGTTGAATCTTCAATAGAAAATGTTGGATATAATAATTTAAATAACATTGAAATACTTCATGGAAATCTTGTAGAAGTTATTGATGGAAAGGCTGATATAGTTGTTGCAAATATATTAGCAGAAATAATTTGTATATTAACAGATGATGTCAAGAGAGTATTAAAAGATGGTGGAGTTTTCATAACATCAGGAATAATTCATGATAGAGTTGATATGGTTTGTGAAAAACTTGAAGCTACTGGGTTTGAAGTTATAGAAAAAAATAGAGATGGTGAATGGAACTGCATAGTTGCAAAATTAAAATAATTTTTAGGAGAGAATGAAGTAATGCATAAATTTTTTACTCCAAAAGAATTAATTAATGGAGATGTAGCTAAAATAATTGGTGATGATGTAAAACATATATATAAGGTTCTTAGAATTTCTGAAGGTGAGAAAGTAACATTAAACAATTGTGAAGGTGTTGAATATTTAGGAAAAGTTACATCTGTTTCTAAACAAGAGGTTTTAATAGAAATATTAGAAAAATTGGAATCAAACAATGAAAGTGATGTTAAGATATATTTATTTCAAGGTCTACCAAAATCTCAAAAGATGGATTTAATAGTTCAGAAGGGAACAGAACTTGGAATTACTGAATTTATTCCAACAATAACTCATAGAGTAGATGTTAAATTGAAAGGTGAGTTTAAAAAGCTAGATAGATTAAATAGAATAGCTTTAGAAGCTGCAAAGCAAAGTAAGAGAAGTATAATTCCAAAAGTTTTAGAGCCTATTGAATTTGATGAAGTTTTGGAAAAAATGAATTCTTTAGATTTATTAATAGTTCCATATGAAAATGCAAATAATTTTGGTATAAAGACATTGATTAATGAATTAAGAAAAGGTAATACTATTGATAATATTAAAAATATTGGAATATTTGTAGGTCCAGAGGGCGGAATTGAAGAATACGAAATTGAAAGACTTAAAGATAAAGGTGCTCATATAGTTACTCTTGGAAAAAGAATATTAAGGACTGAAACAGCTGGGTTTGTTGCAACATCTTTAATACAATATGAGCTTAGTGATTTAGGAGGAAATGATTAATGAAAGTTGCATTTGCTACATTAGGATGTAGAGTTAATGTATATGAATCAGAAGCCATGGCGGAAAAATTCATTAGAGAAGGATATGAAGTAGTGGATTTTAATGAGTTTTCTGATGTATATGTAATAAATACTTGTACAGTTACTAATATGGGAGATAAAAAATCAAGACAAATAATAAGTAGAGCAAGAAGAGCTAATCCCGATGCTATAATTGCAGCAGTTGGATGTTATTCTCAAATGGCGCCTAAAGAGGTTTCTGAAATACCAGGGGTAGATGTAGTCCTAGGTACAAGAAATAAAGGTGATGTAGTTTATTATGTTAATAAGGCTAAGGATGAAGGTCAGCCACAAGTGCATGTTCAACCTGTACTACAAAATAAAAAGTTTGAAGATTTAAAAATAGAAGATTATCAAGATAAAACTAGAGCATTTTTAAAGATTCAAGATGGATGTAATAGATTTTGTACATACTGCACAATACCTTATGCTAGAGGATCAGTTTGTTCAAAGGATCCAAATAAGGTTTTAGAAGAAGTTAAAGAATTAGCAGCTCATGGATTTAAGGAAGTTATACTTTCAGGAATACATACGGCTTCATACGGACTAGATTTAGAAGGTAATATAAATTTAATAAATATAATAGAAGAAATAGAAAAGATAGATGGAATAGAGAGAATTAGAATAGGATCAATTGAGCCAGCATTCTTTACAGAAGAAGTTGTTGAAAAGATCAAGGGATTTAAAAAGCTATGTCCACACTTCCATTTATCACTTCAAAGTGGTTGTGATGCAACATTAAAAAGAATGAATAGAAGATATACAGCTGAAGAATATGAAGCAGCTGTCAATATGTTAAGAGAAACATTGCCAGATGTATCAATTTCTACAGATGTAATTGTTGGATTCCCGGGGGAAACGGAAGAAGAATTCAATGAAACTTATGAATATTTAAAAAGAATTCATTTAACTAAAACTCATGTATTTAAGTACAGTCCAAGAAAGGGAACTAAGGCAGCAGATATGCCAAACCAATTAGATGGAACTATAAAAGATATAAGAAGTAAGGCATTAATAGAGTTAAATGATAAAAATGAGCATGCATTTACTGAAAAGTTTATTGGAAGAGTAATGGATGTTTTAATAGAAAAAGAAATAAAGGATAAACCAGATTTCTATGAAGGATATACGAGAAATTATATAAAAGTAATAGTGCATTGCATGTCGGCTGATATTACTGGTAAAATAGTAGAGGTAAAGATTGAAGAAGCAGTAGAAGATTATGCTATAGCAAGCATGGTTTAGAGAGTGACAAGTGATAAGTGACAAGTGGCAAGTTAATCTATAAATTTAGTAAACTGAGTTAAAAGAATATTTTAAAGAAACTTATTAGGGTTTTAACCTTAATTTGTCACTGAAAACTTGCCATTTGTCACTAGATAAAGGAGGTGAATTTATGGGAGATTGTATTTTTTGTAAAATTATAGCTGGAGAAATTCCATCTAAGAAGATATATGAAGATGATAAGGTACTTGCATTTTATGATATAAGTCCAGAAGCACCAGTTCATTTTTTAGTAATACCAAAGGAGCACATTTCTAGCGCAAATGAATTAACTAAAGAAAATTGTGAAATAGTTTCACATATCTTCATGGTAATAAATAAAATAGTAAAGGAACTAGGTATTGCTGATTCAGGTTATAGAATTGTAAATAACTGCGGGGCTGATGGCGGTCAAACAGTAAATCATATACATTTTCATATATTAGGCTCAAGAGAATTAAAATGGCCACCAGGTTAATAGAAAAATAGTATAAATAATATTGACATTTTTGTGAGCATTATTGTATAATACAATATGTGTTATTAAGCCCGTAGCTGATTTAAAGATACTAATTTGAGCTAGCGGAGGGAGGGATAATAGATGTCAGAAATCAAAGTTGGAGAAAACGAAACACTAGAAAGTGCATTAAGAAGATTTAAGAGAAAATGCGCAAGAGCTGGGGTTCTTTCAGAAGTTAGAAAGAGAGAACATTACGAAAAGCCAAGCGTAAAGAGAAAGAAAAAATCAGAAGCTGCAAGAAAGAGAAAATTCAAGTAGTTTTTAATTTTTGAAAGAAGGTATTTAAGTATGCCAACAATAAAGGAAAGGCTACAAGAGGACTGGAAAGAAGCATTAAAATCTAAAGATAAATTTAGAGCTAATGTGTTAAGCAGTGCTAAGTCTGCTGTATTGCTAGTAGAAAAAACCGATGGTGTTACGCTTGAGGACGATAAGGTTATAGAAATATTAGCAAAAGAAGTCAAGCAACGTAAAGAGACGATGCTTGAATTTGAAAAGGGAAATAGACAGGATTTAGTTAATCAGAATAAATCTGAGATTGAAATCTTGCTAGGTTACCTTCCTCAGCAATTAAGTGAAGAAGAAATTTTACAAATTGTAAAAGAAACAGCTACAGAAGTGGGTGCCAATAACATGAAAGACATGGGTAAGCTTATGTCAGCAGTTAGACCAAAGGTTGTAGGTAAAGCAGACGGAAAACTTGTTAGTCAGATTGTTAAAGAGTATTTAAATAGTAAATAATTAAAAGAACTCAATGTAAATTGAGTTCTTTTTTTATTTTTGTGATTTTCTTTAAAATAAAATCATAAAGTACATTGAGAGAGTATTATTTAAAGGAGAGAAACGATGGAAAATAAAATTAAAAGAGGTAAAGAAGTTTTAGTTGAAAAGCTTGATCTCCCTAAAGATGTATTATTAGATGTACCTAAGATTATTGTTATAGGAAGAAATGAAGTAACTATAGAAAATCATAAAGGGATTATGGTATTTGAGAGAGAAAAAATAAAAATAAATACAAATATGTCACCAATAGAAATAAAAGGCCATGAGTTTGAAATATTATATATAGCCGCATCAACTATAACTATTAAGGGTTATTTTGATTCAATTGAGTATGTGAGGTGAATAGAAAATGGCTTTAGATAAGATGAAAAAGGGAAAAATATTAGTTGAGATTAAGGTATTAAATACTGAAAGGATATTAAATTTATTTTGGAGAAAAAACATAAGAGTCTATAAAGTTAAGAAAAAAGATTTTGCAACCTTAATATTAGAGATTGATTATTTGAATTATTCAGAAGTAAGGGAATGTGTAGAAAGTTTAGGTGGTAGAATAAATATTATAAAAAGTGAAGGATTCGTATTCTTTTTAGGCAATATTAAAAAGAAGTTATCATTGGTTATTGGTGGGCTAATGTTTTTATGTATTATATATTATTTATCTACTTACATATGGGCTGTAGAAGTAGATGTTCAACAGAATATACCGCCATTTGAAATAAGAAAGCAATTAAATAGTATAGGTATTAAACCGGGAATTGCTAAAAGTTCTATTGATGTAAAAGAAATAGAGAAGCAATTAGAAAATATGAGTTCTGAAATATTATGGTTAAGAGTTAGAATTGAGGGATCTACTTTAAAGGTTTTAGTAGAAGAAAAGATAAATCCGCCACAAGAGCAAAGTTATGAATATGGAAATTTAGTTGCTACTATGGATGGTGAAATAAAGAGAGTTTACACTTTTGCGGGTAGAGCAAAAGTTAAAAGTGGACAATTAGTTAAAGCTGGAGATGTTGTAATAGAAGGCATAGATGGAAATGAAGGAGGAGAATATATTTTACCACCAAGAGGAATAGTTATAGCAAATACATTTTATGAAAAATCTATGAATGTAAAGGTTAGTGGAACTCAACTTGAGAGAAGTGGAGAAAAGGATAGCGATATATTTATAAATATTTTTGGTAAAAAAATTTATCTAAAAAAGGCTATAAAAGACTTTACACATTATGATAAAATAGAATTGAGTGGTAAAATATTTAATAAGGTGTTATATTATGAAAGAATAGAAGAAGATATAAATTTATCAGAAAATGATGCAATAGAAAGTGCTGTGAACCAATTAGAAAAATCCTTGTTAAATGAATTGAGTAGAGATGCAAAGATAGTAGATAAATTAGTAGATAAAGAAATGAAGGATGAAGAAAATTTGTTGGTGAATGTTGTATTTGTTGTAGAACAAAACATAGTAAGCGAGGATACAGTAAACTATTAATTATTAGGGTAAGATGAGAAGGTGAACAAAATGAAAGATAAAAATAATGTAGGTAAAAATATACATAAAGATAAATGGAAAAGAATATTCTTATTTACTGTTACAGCAATTTTGGTTTATTTTATAATAATGACGGCTGTAACGCCTAAGAGATATAATTTTATTGAAGGTGATATTGCTAGCGTTGATATAAAAGCTCCTAGAGATATTATTGATGAGGAAGCTACTAATGCAAAAGAGCAGGAAGTAACAGCGAAAGTGGAGAAAAAATTTACCTTAAAAAATGAAGTCAAAATTGAAGCCAGTCAAAATATAAAGACTTTTTTTGATAAGCTAATAAATTTGAAAAGTAGTGAAATAGAAGAAAAAGATAAAATTAGTGAGTTAAAAAAGATAGAGGCAGTTAAACTTTCAGATAGTCAATATAAAACATTGTTAGATTTGACTGTTGATAAAGATACAGAATTGCAATGGATAGCGTTAGCAGCAATTGATAAGGCTTATGAAAACCAAATAGAAGAAGGAAATAATGAGGAAATAGAAGCAGCAAAAAAAACTGTTGAAGATTATTTAGAAAGTCAGAATTTAGATAGTAATATTGAAGCTATTTTAAAAGAAATTTGTGATAGCCAAGTACAACCTAATTACTTTTTTGATCAGACCAAGACAGATGAAGCAGTTAAAGAAGCCTTAAAAAGTGTTTCGAAAGTCATGATAAAGAAAAATCAAATCATAGTAAAAGAGGGAGAACCAATTACACAAAGGCAAATAACTATACTTACGGAATTAGGGTTAGTTGGTGAAGGAATAAGTAATGATTATATATATACTTGTATAATAATAGCGTTTTACGTATTATTTGTATTGACTTTGCAATATATGTATCTGAAAAAAGAAAGAAAAGAAGTTCTTCTTAATACTAAGCTTGTATTTTTAATACTATTATTAAACTTATTATCATTAGTAACAACAAGAGTTTTTGCAGTTGTGTCGTTGTTTTTAATTCCAATAGCATGTTCGCCAATACTTATTACTGTATTTTTAGATTATAAAGTCTCAGTTATAATAAATTTTTTAAATTTAATGCTTATTGCAGTTATAGCAGGTTTTGATCCTCAGATTATTTTAGTAGGGATAGTAGGAACCATTGTGGCATCCACTTCATTAAAGAAGGTTAGTCAAAGAAATGATATATTGTATTCTACTGTTTATGTTGCAATTTCTGTTTCTGTTGTTGTTTTATCAAGTGGAATACTTTTATCAAATAATATAAAAAAGATATTATTTGATATGGCATTGGCTGCATTAGGAGCTTTTATTTCAGGAATATTGGCTATGGGATTATTGCCATTCTTAGAATCGAGTTTTAGTTTAGTTACGAATATGAAGTTATTAGAACTTTCTAATCCGAATAGTCCATTATTAAAAAGATTATTAATGGAGGCACCAGGAACATATCACCATAGTGTTATGGTTGCAAATTTAGCGGAGGTTGCAGCAGAAGAGGTTGGAGCTAATCCAATGTTAGTTAGGGTTGGAGCTTATTATCATGATGTAGGTAAGATAAAAAGACCACTTTTCTTTGGAGAAAATCAGATAGGGGGAGTAAATCCGCATGATAAGATTTCACCAGGTTTAAGTACCTCTATAATAATATCTCATGTTAAAGATGGATTAGAGTTAGCAAAAGAATATGATATCCCTAGTGTAGTAAGTGATATGATGATACAGCATCATGGAACAACATTAGTTAAATATTTTTATTATACATTAAAAAATAATAGTGATGATCCAGATAGTATAAAGGAAGAGGATTTTAGGTATCCAGGGCCTAAACCTCAAACTAAGGAAGCTGCTATAATTATGATGGCGGATAGTGTTGAAGCGGCTGTAAGATCAATTCAGGAGCCTACATTCGATAAGATTGAGAATATGGTCAATAATATAGTGAAAGATAAATTGAATTCGGATCAACTAAATGAGTGTGATTTAACTTTTAAAGATTTAGAAACTATAAAGACTTGTTTCTTAAAGGTTTTAAAGGGAATTTATCATCATAGAATAGAGTATCCTAAAGAAAATGGTAAAGAATAAAAAAGGAGGATTACCTCCTTTTTTATCTAAATTGCGAAGTTTACAAAAAAGCATTATAATAAAAAACGCTAATTTAAAATATACATAATTTAAATTATGAAAAAATTGAAAGGAGAACTTATGTTATATACTGATAATAGACAGGATAAAATAGAAGTAAATGATGAACTTATTAATATTATAAATGAAGTTTGCGAGCAGTCTTTAAAGGCTGAAGAGATGAATGTTCCTTATCAAATATCACTTTTATTTGTGGATAATGAAGAAATAAGAGAGATAAATAGAGATACAAGGGGAATGGATAAGGCCACTGATGTGCTATCATTTCCGATGTTAGAGTATCCTAAAGATAAAGTTTTTAAAGATGTTTATAAAGATACTAAATTTAATGAAATATATTTAGATGGTGATGAACTAGTATTAGGTGATATGGTTTTATCTTTAGAGAGAGCAAAAGAGCAAAGTATAGAGTATAATCATTCATTTAATAGAGAAGTATGCTATTTAGTAGTACATTCAATTCTTCATTTATTAGGATATGATCATATGGAGGATGAAGAAAAGAAAAGAATGAGAGAAAGAGAAGAAGAAATTCTAGGAAATTTAAATATAACTAGATAAATATAGGGTAGGGTGAGTAATTTATGGAGATGAAAAAATTATTAGAGAGCTTTAATCATGCAATTAATGGAGTAGTTGATGCTGTAAGAACTCAGAGAAATATGAAAATTCATATAATATCATCAATTGGTGTTTTAATTGCTTGTTTTTTCTTTAATGTATCAAAGGCAGAGTTTTTAGCATTAGCAATAACAATTACAATGGTTATTAGTGCTGAATTAGTTAATACAGCTGTAGAAGCGGCAGTAGACTTAAATACGAATTATTATCATCCATTAGCTAAGGTTGCAAAAAATACAGCAGCTGGTGCAGTACTTGTGACAGCGATAAATGCATTGCTAGTAGGGTATATTGTATTTTGGGATAAACTTTCTAATTTTTCTTTTGAAGTAATCTATAAGATTAAACATTCAGAACCATATATGATATTAATAGCATTAGTTATAGTTGTTTTAGCTGTTGTTATAATAAAAGCTATTTTTGGAGAAGGTACACCTTTGAAAGGTGGAATGCCTAGTGGACATAGTGCATTAGCCTTTTCTATTTCTACAGCAATAGCTTTGATAACAGAGAAGCCTATTTGTATAATATTAGCTTATTTAATGGCTTTTATTACCGCTCAGAGCAGAGTTGATTCAGAGGTTCATACTGTATTTGAGGTTATAGTGGGGGGCGTATTGGGAATATTATTAACTTTATTGATATTTACCATATTTAAATTATAAATTTAAGTTAGAATTTAAATCTTTGTAGAAGTAATTTAATTAAATAGAAATGGAGAGTTTCAGATAAATGAAGATTTAGAATTTTGCTTATATGTGATATACTATTTAGATGGAGGAATTAAGAATGAAATATAAAGAATTAATACACAGTGCTTTAGAAGCAAGAGAGAAAGCTTATTGTCCATATTCTAATTTTAAAGTTGGAGCAGCTATATTATTTGAAGATGGAAAAATATATACAGGATCTAATATAGAAAATGCATCTTTTGGAGCAACTAACTGTGCAGAAAGAACAGCTATTTTTAAAGGCGTACATGAAGGGAATAGAGAGATAAAGGCTGTGGCTGTAGTTGGAGACACTAGTGCATATACTTATCCATGTGGAATATGCAGACAAGTAATTGCGGAATTTGTAGTGGATGAAAAAATTCCAGTAATAATAATAAAAAATGAAAATGACTATATAATGAAAACTTTTGAAGAAATATTACCAGGTGTTTTTTCAAAAAAAGACTTAAAGGGCTAGGAGGCTAATATGTATAAATCAGGATTTGTAACAATAGTAGGAAGACCAAATGTAGGAAAATCAACATTAACTAATCAAATAATGGGAGAAAAATTATCAATAGTTTCAAATAAACCGCAAACTACAAGAAATAACATACAGACAATATTAACTGGAGATGATTATCAATTAGTGTTTGTTGATACTCCAGGAATACATAAACCAAAGAATAAGCTAGGAGACTATATGGTTAATGCAGCAACTAGCTCTATAAAAGAAGTGGATTTAGTTGTATTCATTATTAATCCTTGCGATGAAATTGGAAGAGGAGATAAGTTTATATTAGAAGCATTAAAGCAACAAAAAGCACCTGTATTTTTAGTTGTTAATAAGGTTGATGAAAATAGCCATGAAAAGGTTGCTAAAACACTTGATATGTATTCAAAAGAGTATGATTTTGCAGAGATAGTACCAATATCGGCATTAAAAGGAAAAAACGTAGATACTCTTGTGAGATTAATGGTAGAAAAAATGCCAGAAGGACCTCAATACTATCCAGAAGATATGATTACAGATGTTAATGAAAGATTTATTGTTGCAGAGATAGTAAGAGAAAAAACATTAAAGAATTTAAGAGATGAAATTCCTCATGGAATAGCTGTTGATATTATTCAAATGAAACAAAAGGAGAATGGAACATATCATATAGAAGTAGATCTAATATGTGAAAAGGACTCACATAAAGGAATAATAATTGGAAAAAATGGTGCATCTTTAAAGAAAATTGGAGAGACTGCAAGATACGAAATAGAAAGGTTTTTAAAAGCTAAAGTTAATTTAAAGATATGGGTAAAAGTAAGAAAAGAATGGAGAGATAACGGACTTTTACTTAAGGAACTAGGATATAAAAAGACAAAGTAGATAGGAGTTGAGTATTCTGTCTATTGAAAAAACTAAAGCTATAATAATTAAGGCTATAGATTATAAAGAAAATGATAAGCTTATATGGGCATATTGTGAAGAAATAGGGAAAATAACATTTATAGCTAGAGGGGCAAAGAAAAGCAAAAGTAAAAATTTAAGCTTAACTTTACCCTTATGCTTTGGGGATTATATATTTTTTAAGGGAAGAAATTTATATAATCTTCAGGAAGGACGAATTATAAATTCATTTCAAGGATTACTAAACAATTTAGATAAACTTACCTATTCATCATATATTTGTGAATTAATAGATATATGTGTGCAAGAAGGGGAAGTAAATAGAGCATTATTTAAAGAATTTATTACTTGTTTATATTTATTAAATACTGATGCAATGGATTATGAGTTATTAATAAGAGCCTTTGAGTTGAGATTATTGAATGCAACAGGATATGGATTGCAGTTTGATAAATGTAGTATTTGTAAAAAAACAATAGGGACTAGTGACTATATTTCATTGTCTCATTTTGGAGGTATATGTACAGAGTGCAATAAAGAGCATGGACTTTATATCTCAAGAGCAGGATATAATGCTTTAAGATTTTTAAATAATATACCTATGGATAAAATTTATAGGTTAAATATAAATAAAGATGTAAAAAAGCAAATAGAAAAAGTAACAACATTTATAATAAATTCAAATTATTCAAGAAAGCCAAAAAGTTTAGAAATGCTAAATTATATAAAGGAGTAGGGAGCAATATGGATATTACATTGGAAAAAGTTGATCAAGTAAGAGAAAGAACTGGAGTAAGCTATGCAGAAGCAAAAAATGCATTAGAAATATCAAATGGAGATGTTTTAAATGCAATTATATTACTTGAAGAAAAATCAAAATATAATAATGTAAATGAATCTAATAAATCTGAAACTATTGATGAGTTTAAGATATGGTTAAAAGATTTAATAAATAAAGGAAATGTTACTAGAATTAAAATAACTAAAGATGGGAAAAAGTTAGTTGATGTTCCAGTTAATGCAGGAATAGCTGCAGGCGTTATAGCAATAATAATTCCACCTATATTAGCATTTGTTGTAGTAGCAGCAGTAGTGACTCAAGTTACAATTGAAATAACAAAAGCAGATGGTACAGTAGAGGTTGTTAATAAGTATATATCAGCTGCTGTTAATGAAGCGAAAGATAAAGCAAATGATTTTGCAGATAAGGTTAAGGAAAAAGTTCAAGATGTAAATTTAGATGGAATAAAGATGCCAAATAAATTTAAAGAAAAAGAAGAAGATGAAAGCAATACTTTTACTTACACTGTAAATTTTAATGATGAAGATGGCAAAAAATAGAAATTAAAAGAAAAACAATGATATAGTCTAGAATAATTAGGAAGGATAGGGATATTCAGTTAAAATGAGTGATTTTTCAGAAAATTAAGCATAGTCAAAAAATGAGAAAATGTTATAATTATACTGTAAATAAAAAACATTCTTAATTGTCTGAATATTCCTTAAATAGTCGAAGAGAGGGATAGCATTGAAGTTTACAAAAAGACAAGAGGCAATAATTAAGATAGTTAAAGATGGGCAGCCAATTACAAGTGAATCCATAGCGGAAAAACTTGGAGTTACAAGAGCTGCTTTAAGAGCAGACCTAGCAATACTTACAATGACTGGTACTTTAGATGCTAGACCTAAAGTAGGTTATGTGTATTTAGGGAAAAAGATTGACGGGGAGATATTGGAGAATTTATCCAAAATAAAGGTTGGGGATATCATGTCAAAGCCTGTAACCGTTAACGATGATACTACTGTATATGATGCAATTGTTCATTTATTTTTACATGATGTAGGAACATTATTTGTTGAAAACAATGGTAATTTAGTTGGAGCAGCCTCAAGAAAGGATTTTCTTAAGATAGCAATTGGAGGAACAGATATACATAAAGTTCCAGTTGGTGTCATCATGACAAGAATGCCTAATATAATTTATGGCTATCCAGAGGATAGTGCTTATTCACTAGCTAAAAAAATAATAGAACATGAAATTGATAGTATACCAATAGTAGAAAAATCCTACGAATCAGACAATGGAAAAGTTAATTTAAAAATAGTTGGCAAAATTTCTAAGACGAACATAACAAAACTATTTGTTAATCTTGGAGAAGCAAATTAAGGGTAATTTAAAGGGTAACTAGGGTAACTACGAGACTAAGTCTTGTTAGTATATATTTATTGTATGAACGGAGGAGTATTGAGATGGAGAAGAAAAAGTATGTTTACCTTTTTAGTGAAGGTGATGGTTCAATGAGAAACCTTCTTGGAGGTAAAGGGGCAAATTTAGCAGAAATGACTAGAATAGGGATTCCTGTTCCTCAAGGATTTATAGTTACAACTGAGGCTTGTAACAAGTATTATGAGGATGGAAAGCAAATTACAAATTCAGTTGTAGAAGAAATCCATGCAAATATTAAAGAATTAGAAAGAATAACAGGAAAAGAATTCGGAAGCAACACAAATCCATTATTAGTTTCTGTAAGATCTGGGGCAAGAGTTTCAATGCCAGGTATGATGGATACAATATTAAATCTTGGTTTGAATGATGTTGCAGTAGAAGCTGTTGCAACAGCAACAGGAAATCCAAGATTTGCTTATGATTCATATAGAAGATTTATTCAAATGTTCTCAGATGTTGTTATGGGAATAGAAAAGAGATTATTTGAAAATTTAATAGATGAAGCAAAAGAAGCAAAAGGTGTTAAATATGACACTGATTTAGATGAAAATGATTTAAAGGAATTAGTTGTAAAGTATAAAGAATTATACAAAAAAGAAAAAGGTGAAGAATTCCCACAAAATCCAACAGTACAATTGATTGAAGCTATTACAGCTGTATTTAGATCATGGGATAACCCAAGAGCTATTGTTTATAGAAGATTAAATGATATTCCAGGCGAATGGGGAACAGCTGTTAATGTTCAACAAATGGTATTTGGTAATAAAGGAAATACTTCTGGAACAGGTGTTGCATTCTCAAGAAATGCCGCAACTGGAGAAAAGGAAATATATGGTGAATATCTAATGAATGCACAAGGTGAAGACGTTGTTGCTGGTATTAGAACACCACTTCCAATAGCTAAGCTAGAAGAGCAAAATCCAGCTATATACAAACAATTTATGGATATAGTTAATACGCTTGAAAATCATTATAGAGATATGCAAGATATGGAGTTTACTATTGAAGAAGGTAAGTTATATTTCTTACAAACAAGAAATGGTAAGAGAACAGCTCAAGCTGCTTTAAAAATTGCTGTTGATTTAGTTGAAGAAGGAATGTTGACAAAGGAAGAAGCTATTCTTAAGGTTGAACCTAAGCAATTAGATTCTTTATTACACCCAACATTTGATGCAACTGAAATGAAAAAAGCTACTGTAATAGCAAAAGGACTTCCAGCATCTCCAGGAGCTGCTTGTGGTAAAGTTGCATTTACTGCAGAAGAAGCTAAGGAAAGAGCAGAAAAAGGAGAAAAGGTTGTTTTAGTAAGACTTGAAACTTCTCCAGAAGATATTGAAGGTATGATAGCTGCTGAAGGTATCTTAACAGTTAGAGGAGGTATGACTTCTCATGCTGCAGTTGTAGCAAGAGGTATGGGTACTTGTTGTGTAGCTGGATGTGGAGATTTAAAGGTTAACGAAGAAGAAAAAACATTAGAAGCAAATGGTAAAATTTATACAACTAATGATTATATTTCAATAGATGGTTCTACAGGAAGTGTATATGGAGAAGCTATTAAGACTGTTACTCCAGAGATTTCTGGTCATTTTGCAACATTCATGGGATGGGCAGATGAAATAAGAAAACTTAATGTTAGAACTAATGCTGATAATCCAAGAGATACTAAGCAAGCTGTTGAGTTTGGAGCAGAAGGTATAGGACTTTGTAGAACAGAGCATATGTTCTTTGAAGAAGATAGAATTATGGCTATGAGAGAAATGATAGTAGCTAAGAATGAAGAGGAAAGAAGAGCAGCACTTGAAAAATTACTTCCAATGCAAAAGAAAGATTTTATTGGAATCTATGAAGCACTTCAAGGAATGCCAGCTACAATAAGATTCTTAGATCCACCACTACATGAGTTCCTACCTCATACAGATGATGAGATAGCAGAACTTGCAAATACTATGGGATTAGCTTTTGAAGAGCTAAAATCTACAGTTGAAAGCTTACATGAGTTCAATCCAATGATGGGTCATAGAGGATGTAGATTAGCTGTTTCTTATCCTGAAATTGCAGAGATGCAAACTAGAGCGGTAATAGAAGCTGCTATAGAAGTAAAAACTTCTAAGGGGTATGATATAGTTCCTGAAATTATGATTCCATTAGTTGGTGAAGTTAAAGAATTAAAGTTTGTTAAAGATATAGTTGTTAAAACAGCAGAAGAAGTTATGAAGGAAAAAGGAGTTAAATTAGACTACCATGTTGGTACAATGATTGAAATTCCTAGAGCAGCTATAACAGCTGATGAGATAGCAAAAGAAGCTGAATTCTTCTCATTTGGAACAAATGACTTAACACAAATGACATTTGGATTCTCAAGAGATGATGCTGCTAAATTCTTGTCAGATTATTATGAAAGAAAGATATATGAACAAGATCCATTTGCTAAGCTTGATCAAACAGGTGTAGGACAATTAGTTAAAATTGCAGCAGAAAAGGGTAGATCTACAAGACCAAACATTAAGTTAGGTATTTGTGGAGAACATGGTGGAGATCCATCATCAGTTGAGTTCTGCCATAATGTTGGATTAAACTATGTATCTTGTTCACCATTTAGAGTACCAGTTGCAAGACTTGCAGCTGCACAAGCACAAGTAAAAAATCCAAGATAATAAAAAAGGAACGCGAAAGCGTTCCTTTTTTTCTACATGTATCTGCTTATAACGTGCCCCTTTATAGCTAACTTTTAAGGGGGTATGCAGAAATTTGTAGATCTAAGCTTTAAAGCCAGTGATAGAGAAAAATTAATGATATTACCGGAAGGAAGTATTATATAAATTCTTAGCGAAATTATATGACTTACTGGAGGTTATATCATTAATTTTCGTCATCACGGCATTAACGCTTTAGTAAAATTTGATGTTGTAGTAGGTTTGGAATATTTCAATCATGTTAGTAATATACTCAAGCTGATCAGCTGATCTATCAAGACCTTTAGTAAATAAGGCAATAAAAGAATTTTTATTACATTTATTTATATTTTTATAATAATCTTTAGAGATTTTCCAAAATTTTTGAGGAAATGCTAAATAAGCTAAAATATATTTTAGATCACAATCATTTAAATTATTAACTTTTAGATAAGTATTAATTATATCTATAGTTAGAGCAGCATTCCAATTTGTAGTTGCTCTTTTTAAAAGTCTTCGTAAAAAATAAGCCAAATCATGAGCGCAATAGTCTATTTTACATTTATCAAAATCTATTATCCAAACATCATTATTATTTATTAATATATTTTTATTTACATAGTCACCATGACATAAAGATATATTTAAATTAGAGGTATCTATTGAGGAAGCTATTTCAAGTGAAAGTTTTGCTAAAGATAAGTTGCTATCTAAATTATTTAGATAAAGTTTTGAAAACTTATCCTTGTATGTTGAAGCTAAATTCGCAGTTTGAAGGAGATCATTAAAATGTTTATTTATAGATAAATAGTAGTTTTCTAATCCAACTCTATTTGTACTTCCTGGAATTGGTGTAAAGTTTTTAGAGCATTTATGTAATTTAGCTAGAGTTTTAATTGAAAGCCTTATATCAGTAAGGGAGTCAAAATTGCATTTTTCACCTTCAACCCAAGGGGTTAATATAAATAGCATATCTTCGTAATATATATATCTACTATTATCTATAGAAGGTAATAATTTAGGAACCATTATATTATTTCTATAGAGCCACTCCATTGCAGAGTAAACAAAAAGTAAATTTTCTTCATCATAGTAAACTTTTTTTAAACAATAATTTTTATTATTAGAAGTTACTTTAAAAACGGCTCTTTGTTTTTCAGTATCTTTAAATTTTACCATAGTAATAGTGGCATCTTGTAAAAGAAATTTAGGCAATATATATTTTTTTATATTATCAATATCTATAACCTTATTATCGTTACTCATTGTAAAACTCCTTGTATAAATTTCTTATTATAATAATATTATGGAAAATATATAAATATACATATCATAGAAATGAATTACCATATAATAATTTATTATTAGGATATAAAATAGAGGGTTTTTGAGAAAAATATAGAATAAGTTATTTGGAGGTGAGTTAAGTGAATATAAGAGAAAGAATAGAAAAAAACGAAGACTTGACATTAATTCCAGAAGCTATTCATAGTAATAAAAGTAGTGGAAGATTACGATATGAGGAAGCTGATAATATTAGAACTTGTTTTATGGTCGATAGAGATAGGATAATCCACTGTAAATCTTTCAGGAGGCTTAAACATAAGACCCAAGTATACATACGTACTTTTGGAGATCATTATAGAACTAGACTTACTCACACTCTAGAAGTAGCGCAGATAGCAAGAACCATTGGGGTAGGAATAGGATTAAATGAGATGTTAATAGAAGCGATAGCTTTAGGGCATGATTTGGGGCATGTAGCTTTTGCTCATAATGGAGAAGAAGTACTTGATAGCTTTTTAGATAATGGATTTAGGCATAATGAACAAAGTGTAAGAATTGTTGAAAAGCTAGAAAGGAATGGAAAGGGATTAAATTTAACAAGAGAAGTTATTGATGGAATATTAAATCATAGTGGATTGGGAAGTAAGGATAATAATTCAAAAACATTAGAAGGTAGAATAGTTAAATATAGTGATAAAATAGCATATTTAAATCATGATATTGATGATTCCATTAGAGCAGGGCTTTTAAGGGAAGAATGTTTACCTAAAGAGGCTATTAGTGTTTTAGGAAATAGTCACTCTGAAAGAATTCAAATTTTGGTTACAGATATGATAGAGGAAACACAAAAAAATTTAAAAAATGGAATATATGATATAAAACAAAGTGATGAAGTTAAGGAAGCCATGATAGAGTTAAGAAAATATATGTTTTCTAATATATATTTAGGCAATGTATTAAAAGAGGAGAGAGAAAAAGCAAAGTTTATTCTAACTCATGTAATAGAATATTATTATAAACATAGTGAAGAGTTACCAGAGCTATATCAAAAGATAGTAAATGAAGAAGGATTAAAAAGAGGAGTTGCAGATTATATTGCTGGAATGACAGATGATTATTGTCTCTCAACATTTAATAAAATATATGTACCAAAGTTTGTAATTTATTAGTAAAAAAAGTTGTATAATACAAAGAATTGGGAATAATAAATTTTGTAGAATAAAAAGGATTTTAATAATAGAAATAGAATAAATAATATTAGGGTAGAATTAAAATAGAAATCTAATTAATAAAGACATGTTAAAATAAATTTAATTTAAAAAGAAAGAAGGAATTTATAATAATATGTCGAATTATATAGAGTGGATAAATATTATTATAGTAAGGAGGGATCTCCTTGCAGATTTCTGAGGAAATTTTAGAAAAAATAAAATCACAAAATGATATTGTCGATGTAATTTCGGAGAGGGTTAGGCTAAGGAAGGCAGGAAGAAACTTCACAGGACTATGCCCTTTTCATAATGAAAAAACACCATCTTTTTCAGTATCACAAGAAAAACAAATTTATAAGTGTTTTGGTTGTGGAGAAGCTGGAAATGTTATTTCTTTTGTGATGAAAGACAAAAACTTACCTTTTATTGAAGCCGTAAAATATTTGGCGAATAGAGCCAATATTCCTTTGGAAATTAATAATGGAGAGAAAAGTAAATCAGCAAAGAAAAAAGATTTGTTGTATAGAGTAAATGTTGAAGCAGCAAAGTTTTTCTTTTCAAATCTTATGAATAATCAAAATGCAAAAGAATATTTTTTAAATAGAGGCATTAAGGAAGAAACAATTAAAAAGTTTGGTTTAGGATTTGCTAATGATAGTTGGAACAGTTTAATGTTTTATTTAAGAAAAAAAGGTATTAATGATGTTTTATTAGAAGAAGCTGGACTTATTTCTGTAAATAAAGAAAAAGGTAGAAAATATGATAGGTTTAGAAATAGAGTGATGTTTCCAGTATTTGATTATCAAGGAAAAGTAATTGGATTTGGTGGAAGAGTACTAGATGATTCAAAACCTAAATATTTAAATTCGCCAGAAACTTTAGTATTTCAAAAAGGAACTAATTTATATGGTTTAAATTTTGCGTTAAAGCATAATATGAGTGAAAGGTATTTTGTAATTGTTGAAGGATATATGGATTTAATATCTTTACATCAATATGGTATTACTAATGTAGTAGCATCATTAGGAACTGCACTTACTATCAACCAAGCTAGACTGCTAAAAAGATATGCTGATAAAGTTATAATTTCATATGATGCAGATATGGCAGGGCAAATGGCAACATTAAGAGGACTAGAAATCTTAAGAACTGCTGGGTTTGATGTTAGAGTGTTAAATATTCCACAGGGAAAAGATCCGGATGAATATGTACGTAGTAATGGAAAAGAAGCGTTTTTAAAATTAATTAATTCAGCAGAACCTTTAATTGATTATAGAATGAAAAAAGCTGAAGAAGGAATTGATTTTAAAAATAGTCAATCTTTAATATTATATGCGAAAAGAATTATGGAAATAATTTCGGACTTGGATCCTATGGAAAAGGATGTTTATATAAAAAAAGCATCGGAAAATACTGGTATAAAAGAACAGACTTTATACGATATTCTCAAAAGTAAGATGAAAGATAATAGAGAAAATAATTTTAGGAATAATAAGGAAGAAGATAGGTCAAAATTATATGTAGAACCTGGATTTTTAAAAGCAGAAAGAGCAATTTTAAAAATTATGTTAGAAAATAAGGAGTATCTACAGTATATAGAGGAAAGAATATCAGAAAACGACTTTATTTTGCTAGAACATAAAGAAATTTTCACTGTTATTATGTTAGCTAAAGGGGAAAATATAAATAATATAGATTCATTTATAGAATCAAAGCTAAATAATACAAAATCTATTGGAGAATTAGTCAAAATCAGAGAAGAGAATATATTCTTTGCAGATGATGTTAAAGTTCAAATTAATGATTTCATTAATGAAATACATTCATATAAATTAAAGCAAAGAATAGATCAACTAAGAAAAGAACAAAAAGAGCTTGAAAACCAAGGGAAAATTGAAGAATCAATAAAATTAGCCATAGAGTTAGCAAGTGTTACTAAAAAGTTGAAAGAAATTAAGAGAGTATTATAGTTGGTCATATAACGAAAGGAGGTAGTCAGCTAGTGGAAGAAAAAACAAAAGTAAATAAGAATAAGCCTAAGGATAGCCAAGATAGAAATAGTAGAATGAATATTGTTAAAAACCTACTTGATAAAGGTAAAAAAAATGGTGTCCTAACATATCAAGAAATATTAGATGAGGTAGAAAATATAGATCTAAGTCCAGAGCAAATTGAAAAAATCTATGAAGTTTTAGAATCAATGGGAATAGAAGTTCAAGGTGCAGCTAATGATATTGACATGGTTGAAGAGGAAATAGATTTATCAGTACCAGAGGGTATTGCAATTGATGACCCTGTAAGAATGTACTTAAAGGAAATAGGAAAGGTACCTCTACTATCTTCTGAAGAAGAGATGGAGCTTGCAAAAAAAATTGAAGAAGGAAGTCAGTATGCTAAAAAGAAGCTTGCTGAAGCAAACCTTAGACTTGTTGTAAGTATAGCCAAAAGATATGTTGGTAGAGGAATGTTATTCTTAGACTTAATTCAAGAAGGAAATCTTGGCTTAATAAAAGCTGTAGAAAAGTTTGATTTTAGAAAAGGGTTTAAATTTTCAACTTATGCTACATGGTGGATAAGACAAGCGATTACAAGAGCCATAGCTGATCAGGCTAGAACTATTAGAATACCGGTTCATATGGTAGAAACAATAAATAAATTAATAAGAGTACAAAGACAGTTATTACAAGAATTAGGAAGAGATCCATTCCCAGAAGAAATTTCTAAAGTTATGGATTTACCAGTAGAAAAGGTTAGAGAAATTCAAAAAATAGCGCAAGAGCCTGTTTCTTTAGAAACGCCTATAGGAGAAGAAGAAGATTCTCACTTAGGAGACTTCATTCCTGATGATGATGCTCCTGCACCAGCAGAAGCAGCAGCATTTACAATGCTAAAAGAGCAATTAATAAATGTATTAGATACTCTAACTCCAAGAGAGGAAAAAGTACTAAGATTAAGATTTGGTTTAGATGATGGAAGAGCTAGAACTCTTGAGGAAGTTGGTAAAGAGTTTAATGTAACAAGAGAAAGAATTAGACAAATTGAAGCTAAGGCATTAAGAAAGCTTAGACACCCATCTAGAAGTAAGAAACTAAAAGATTACTTAGATTAGTAAATTAGCACCATCATTGGTGCTAATTTTTGCATTAGATAGGATATATTAATTAAATAAATTTTATGAAATAACATAAGTTAATAAAGTAAATATAAATATAAGAAAATAATCATATTTATAAAATTGTTATTTTAAATGATAACAAAAGATTAAATAATTATAATATTAGAGGTAGTTAAAATGGATGTTAGTAAAAGAATTGAATTTATAATCGAGAATTTAGAAAAGGTTGATACACTTGCAGATATAGGTACTGATCATGGATATGTTCCTTTAATAGCATTAGAAAGAGAACTTTGTGAAAAAGCAATTGCTTGTGATATTAACAAGGATCCGTTAGATAAAGCAAGACTTAATGCTGTTTTAGAAGGGCTTGGAGATGAACTTGAATTTAGATTAGGTGGAGGATTTGAACCACTTAATCTAAATGAGGCAAATGAAGTTGTTATAGCTGGAATGGGAGGAAATTTAATAAGGGATATATTAGAGGCTGATATAGATAAAGTAAAAGCAGTTGATTATTTAATTTTAGTTCCAGCTCAAAATCCAGAGGTATTAAGAGAATATTTATATACAAATAACTATGAGATTATAAAAGAAGATTTATGTTTTGATGAAGGAATATATTATGAATTATTTAAGGTAAGAAGTGCTGAAGGAAATGCAACTGAATTAGATAGTATATACTATGAAATAAGTCCTGTATTATTAAGAAGTAAAAATCCATTAATGAAAGATTATCTACAATTTAAATTAGATGAATATAATAGAATTTTAGGATTTATAACAGAAGCTACTGTAAGTGCAAATAAAAGAAGAGAAGAGATAAATGAAAAAATAAATATTATTACTTCTATGTTAAATTATATATAAGGTGAGTTTATGAAGAAAGTTAATGATATAATTAGAGAAATGGAAAAAATAGCACCAACATTCTTAAAAGAGGATTTTGATAATGTAGGTTTAATGGTTGGTGATAGAGAGAAGAGTGTAAAAAAAATATTATTAGCTTTAGATTGTACATTAAAGGTTATTGAAGAAGCTAAAAGAGAAAATGTTGATTTAATAATAACACATCATCCTCTTATTTTTAGAAAACCAAGTAATATTACAACAGATACATTACAAGGTAAAAAGATAATAGAGCTTATAAAAAATGATATTTCTCTCTATTCAAGTCATACTAATTTAGATTCAGTAGAAAATGGCTTAAATCATACAATAGTATCAATGTTAGGATTTGAAAATTCTAAGATATTAGAAAAAAATAAAAGAGAAGAAAGCGCTGGCCTTGGGAGAATAGTAAAGTTTCAAGAAGTAACTACTTTAGAAGAGTTAGTTGAGAAAGTAAAGAAATCATTAAAAATTAATAATTTAAGAGTTGTTAAGGGTAATGATAATATTTCAAAAATTGCAATAATAAATGGAAGTGGGCAAGATTTTATAGGTAAAGCTGTAAATTTGGGTGTAGATACTATAATTACAGGGGATACAACATATCATTTTGCTTCTGATTATAAAGAAATGGGAATAAACATTATAGATGTGGGACATTTCGGATCAGAACAAATAGTTTTCTTTAATGTAATGGAAAAATTAAAAGAAAAATTTGAGGATATTGATTTTATAACATCAAATGTTGAAGTTGACCCATATAGTTTTTATTAGGTATACGTCTTAAAAAGACGTAGATTATGTTAACTATCTATGTTTTTAAGTCAATTAAGTATAATTATATATAAGATAACAATATAATTTATAATAATAAAAGGAACATTAATTGGAATGTTCCTTTTAGTGTTACTTAGTAATATTTAATTTTAAAATAAAGTAAAATTATATTGGAGTAAAAGAAAAACACTAGGTTTAAACCTAGTGTTTTTCTTGTTGCGAGATGATCCGTAAGCGGAGTTCTGTATTAAGCAATCATCTATCTAGGCTTACTGTTACCAGCAAGCTCAAGCGACACACCACATGGCGGGACGGGCAATCCCATAATGCCATTACTCGGTCTTGCTCCAGGTGGGGTTTACATAGCCATGATGTCACCACCATGCTGGTGAGCTCTTACCTCGCCTTTCCACCCTTACCAGTCACAAAAGTGAATTCAGTTTAAAAACTTCTGGCGGTATATCTCTGTTGCACTATCCTTCAAGTCGCCTTGACTGGCCGTTAACCAGCACCCTGCCCTATGGAGCTCCGACTTTCCTCTCCTAGCTTTAAAGCTAGCAGCGATTGCATGTATCACTCGCAGAATTTATAATAACATATATTATTAAATATTACAAATAGTTTTTTTATACAAAAGTTAAAATTACGAACAACATTATAATTATTATCCAACTATAGATACCTATTCCTGAAAATAATAATGTTATTCCCATAAGTATTAAAATACAGATTCTAGCTTTAGGATTTGGACAATTTGGTTGTTTAGGTCTAGCAGAAGGGGTTTTAATTGCACATATTATTTGATCAACTGTATCTCTAATTACTTTTCCCCAATCAGTTTTCTTTGACATTATTTCAACTCCAGCAATTGTTATTATTATAATATATGCACTAATATTAAAATACAGTAATAAAAAAGTTTTATATGGTAAAGTTTTAGTCATTATTTAGAAAGTATATACAAGACAAATAAATTAAGTCTCACTAATAATTAAATAAGTATATAATGAAGTATGAACATAAGATAAGGAGAAAAAAGTGAGACATAATAAGTCATTTAAAAAAAAGAATATTGATTTAGAAAATGATAGTGAGAAAGAAAGATATTTTGAGTTTAGTGAAGAAGATTTAAAAGAGTTATCACTATTAAATAGTGCATTAATCTCAACTTATTTGTTTATAATTTCAGATATTGTATTTTATAATTTAACTATTAATGCAATTAAATATATAGTTAGCAGAAATAATAATGAAAGGATAATTTCAGAAGTAGAAGCAATTGAATCTGGTTACTTAGAAGTAGTATCAAAGTTAATATTGGTGAATGTTGATATAGAGAGATATAATCATTTATATAAAAAACTTGTAAGGGGAGAAAAGGAGCATTCATTAAAACCAGAATTAGATATAACAATAGGAGATGGATTTCAAGTATTAACATACTTTTTTATTACTATTGGGTTTATAGGAACTTATGAAGTACACAAAATTAAAGATATTTCTATAGATGCTAGGAAAGAATTGTCATTGATACTTTCACAGTTAGATGCCATAAATATAAGGTTTTATGCAGATTATCTTGCATATATAAGTATTGTAGAGAGTATACAACTAGTTCATGATAAATATAAAGAGAATAAAAATAGAGAAATAAATCCAGATATTCCTGCAATTCAATCAGCTATTTGTTATTTCTTATCAAGGGTTATACTTGCAAATATAGCTTTTACTAGATATGATGAATTATATAAGAAATATGGAAAAACACAGTATAATGATTTATTACAACCTAGTATAGCTATAAATGTTGGAAATATTTTTGGTGTGATAGCTTGTGTTTATATATTATTGGGCTTTATAGAACGTTATGAGAGAAATATCACAGGACCTGTATTTGGTATATAAAATTAAAGGAGGATTACTCAAAACTTATTAGTATTTTGAGTAATCCTCCCTTTTTATTAAAAAAACTATTCTATAGTTGTTAATGAATCCATAAGTTCTCTAACTTTCCACTCATCTTTTAGGTCTGTCATTGTTAGTATTGTATCACCAGCTCTAATTATAGTATTACCTTTTGGTACTATAGAATCCTCACCACGTTTAATAGATACTACAAGTGTGTTTTCAGGTAAATTAAGAGAACTTAAAGTAGTTTTTTCTATTTTTGAACCAAAATGAACCACATTAGTTATAATCAATTTTTTATTGCTATGACTATGATATTCATTAATATTATTTTTAAGTAGAAGATTTTCTAGTAGGGAATCATATATAGGAACACTTTTTAATAAATCTGCAACTATATATGTTATTATTGAAACTATTGTAAGTGATAATAAATGTGTAAATGAACCAGTCATTTCAGTTATTAATATTATTCCAGTTATAGGAGCACGAACTATTGCAGTAAAATATCCAGCCATAGATAAAATTATAAAATTATTAAAAAGTTCAGGACTAATTCCAAAATAATTTATTGCAATATAACCAAAAACAGCTCCAGAGGTTCCGCCTATTATAAGAAGTGGGAAAAATATACCTCCAGGTGCACCAGAACCAAAGCTTATTATTGAAAATAAAAATTTAGCAACTAAAGTTAATAATAAAAGACTTAATGTTGCACTAAGGTTAAGTTCTTCTATAACTGCATGACCTCCACATAAAACAACTGGAAATAGTAGCCCTAATATTCCGGCAAGTAAAAATGGAATCATTAGTTTAGTGGATGTGGAGCATTTTAATTTAGCATATAAATTCTGAGTTTTTAATGTAACCCAATTATAAAAAGCACCAAATATGCCTAATAAGATACCTAAAACTAATAAAAGCCAATAATTTTTTAAAGGAATTGGAATTGTATTAGCAAAGTGAAATACTGGATCAAGTCCAAAAAATTGTTTAGAAATAAAATCAGCAGCTACGGCAGAAGTTATTGTTGCTAATAAAACTAGTGGAGAGAAATATTTATATATTTCTTCTAATGAGAATAGTACTCCAGATAAAGGTGCATTAAAAGCAGCAGCTAAACCAGCAGTAGCTCCACTACTTATTAGAAGCCTTCTTTCTAATCTTGTACTATTAAATTTTTTGCTTATTATGTCACCAGTACAGGCTCCAAGTTGAACTGATGGACCTTCTCTTCCTAATGATAATCCAGAGATAATTGAGAGAGTTCCACCTATAAATTTGTTAATTAGTATAGATAAAGGTCTGTTTTTTAAGTATCCACCCATAATACCTTTAACTTGAGGTATTCCGCTACCACTAATATAGGGTTCTTTATCTATAAGTTTTCCTACTATAAAAGCTAAAACTATTAGAATAATAAACCAAAGAGGTATAAGATACTTATGAGTTTTAATATAGCTGTAAACAAAGAATGCAAAATCTTCAGCATATGATAAGGCAAAACGATATAGTATAACTATAAATGATGTTATTATACCAACTAACAGGCCTTTTAGAACTAGTTTTACATTCCTTTCCTCTGTATGAGTAATTACATCGAAGTTTTTCATTTTGTTATCACCTCAAAAGATAGTATATTAATAGTATAACTTTTTTATAATATATAGGAAAGTATATGTATATAGGAAAAATATAGGAGAATTTTATAGTTATATTTGATAGTATAATAGAGTAGTAGCAAGGAGGATGAAAATGAAAAAGTTAAGTCATGGATGTACATTAGATTGTGCTGATTGTTGTAAGTTTAATGTTTATGTAGAAGATAATAAAGTGGTTAAAATTGAAGGTGATAAGGAGCATCCTTATACAAAAGGATTTATATGTAAAAAAGGGTTAGCTCATTTAGATAGATTAAATCATAAAGATAGAATATATAAACCGCTTTTAAAAGAAGTGGGAGAGTGGAAAGAGATATCTTTTAATGAAGCTATAGATATTATGGCTGAAAAGCTAAATTTATATAAAAAGGAATTTGGGAGTAAATCCATTCTTTATTATGAACAGTATGGCAATGGATCTCTTTTAAAAAGTATTGGAGAGAAATTTTTAAACTTTTATGGTGGAGGAAGTTTCTCTAAAGGAGGACCATGTTGGAGTGCTGGAATTGCAGCTCAAAAGCTAGATTTTGGTGAATCTAAAAGCCATTCATTAGAGGATATGTTAAATAGTAAAAATATTTTTGTATGGGGTAAAAATCCAGCTAATACTACAATACATACTATGAAAATCATTAGAAAGGCAAAAGCAAATGGAAGTAAAATTATAGTTATAGATCCAATTGAAACAGCAACTGCTAAATTAGCAGATATGTATATAAGAGTTAATGTAAACGGGGATTTACCATTAGCTCTTGCCATGGCAAAAGTAATAATAGAAGAAAATATTTATGATCAAGAATATATTAATAGATTTGTTAATGGATTTGATGATTATAAGAAGTATATATTATCATTAGAAATGCAAGAATTAAGTGATGCTAGTGGAGTGGCTATAGATGATATTATAAAGTTAGCAAAATTATATGGTGAAAAATATTCTACTATATTATTAGGGTTTGGAATGCAAAAGTATAAAAATGGTGGAAACACTATTAGAGCAATAGATGCATTAGGAGCTATTACAGGGCAAATAGGATTTAGTGGTGGTGGAGTAAATTATGCAAATAAAGTATATCCTAAGATATTGAATTTAGATCCTTATGATAGTGAAAGTGTTGCAAATAATAGATATTTTTACACTAATGAAATAAGTGATTTTATAGATAGTTGTAATAATGGAAAGACATATTATAAAGATAATATTTTTATAAATGATAAAAATATTAATAATAGTATTGTGCTTGATATACCAATAAAAATGGCAATAATCACAAAAAGCAATATTTTAAATCAACTCCCAAATTTAAATAAATTAAAGAAAAGCTTATCTAAAGTTGAGTTTAAAGTGTGTTTTGATATGTTTATGACTGATACAGCCAAGGAATGTGATTTGTTTATTCCTACAACAAATACATTAGAAAGTGAAGATTTATTATTTAGTTCAATGATGAATCCATATTTAGTTTATAATGAAAAGTTAGTAGATATTGATGAAAAGTTAATGGATGAATATTATTTCTTTATGGAATTAGCAAAAAGATTAAACATAAATGAATATCCTTTTGTAGATAAAAAAGCTTATTTAGAAAAAGTAATAGAACCATTAAATGATAAATTTAAAAATATTAGTTTAGACTTTATTAAAGATAATTATATTACTATTCATAATAGTATTGCATGGGAAGATAAGAAGTTCCTAACTAATAGTGGCAAATTTGAGATACTAAAATGTGATAAATTAAAATATAAAAGAAATAATTTAGATAAAATAAAAGAAGAAAAACTTTTTAGATTATTAACTAACCATGGAAAAGATAGTTTATCAAGTCAACACTTTATGGATGAAGTTAATATTGCAAAAGCGTATATAAATAGTAGAATGGCTAATGAATTAGAACTAGAACTAGAAGAAAATGAAATAGTAAGTTTAAAATCAAATAATGGACAAATAAGAGTTCAGATGGTAATAGATGATTCTATTAGTAATTATGTTGTGATGATGTATGTAGGTTGGTGGGAGAAGCATGGAAATCCTAATTACCTTACTAATAGTGGTGCATCTGATATAGGTGGACAAATAACTTATAATGAAACATTTGTAAATATAATAAAATGATATTTTAAAGACTGGTTTAACTAGTATTTATTTTTTTGATTCAAAATATAAAATAAACTCTGAGAAAGATATAAGAAAAGAATATCATAAGTTATTGGATTGAATTATAACAAATGTAAAATAAAAGCCAAAGATGTAATTATGACATTTTTTGCTTTTATTTAATAGCAAGGAGAACTAATTAAAATTAATAACATGGGGAAATATATTAATGTATGGTTTAAATGAAATTAAGAATTAAAATTTAGTTAATAAAACTTTATGAAGGAGGTAACCAAATGAAAATAACATTTAATGGGGATCCAGTTACTCTTGTAGGAGAACAAGTAAAAGTTGGAGATACTGCACCAGACTTTTTAGTTGTGGATAATACATTAAAGGATTTAACACTAAGTGATACAAAGGGAAAAAGAATATTTGTAACAGTACCATCATTAGATACTTCAGTTTGCGATATGGAAGTAAGAAAGTTTAATGAAGAAGCTTCAAAACTTGAGGATGTTACAGTTTATGTAGTATCTATGGATTTACCTTTTGCACAAGTAAGATGGTGTGGAAATGCTGGAGTGGATAGAGTAAAAACAGTCTCAGATTATAAGCAAAAGAGCTTTGGTAAAAATTATGGAGCATTAATTGAAGAATTTTGTTTTTTAACAAGAGCTATATTTGTAGTAGATGAAAATAATAAAATTACATATGTTGAATATTGCAAAGATGTTATAAATGAACCAGATTATGAAAGTGCTTTAAATGCTGTAAAATAAATTTTATTCTAAGGAGAGATAATAATGAGCATAAAAGAGAAAATAGATGAAATGAAGATACACCATGAAGAAAAAAAGGAAGAAAGACATGAAAGACATGAAGAAAAGAAATTTGCTCATGAAATAAAGCATCAAATGAAGGAAGAAGTAAAGGCTGAAAGAAGAGAGGAAAGACATGAACAGCATGAATTAAAGAAACAAAATAGAGAATTAGATCATGAAGCAAAGCATCAATTAAAACAAGAAAAAAAGGATTATAAAGAAGAAGAAAAAGATGCAAAAAAGATGGCAAAAGAAATAGATAAGGATATAAGAGAATTAGAAAAAGAAGATAGAAAAGAACAAAAAGAATTTGCAAAACAATTAAAAAAGCAAATGGAGAGTGAAATTGATTAATTATACAATAGTTTAAATATAGAGTAATTAATATTTGAATAACTTACTAATACATAAAGAATAGTTACAATAAGTTATGCTTAAATAAGTATAAACATGATTTAAGATTAAAGTATTCTTTATGTATTGTTTTTTTGATGGATTTTATTATTTAATAATGGTAAATTGTTTTAAAAATTTTTTAAATAGTATATAATGAAAAATATATATAGATAAATTGTAAAATTGGATAATATTACAAAAAGTAAATTACATATTTGTAAATATTATATATAGATGAAAACAGTTACAGGGTATACAATAAATATATGAAGTGAAGTGAATTTATGGGAGGAATAAAAATGGCAAGTTTATCATTACAACATATTTATAAAATATATCAAGGTGACGTAACAGCAGTTAAAGATTTTAATTTAGAAATTGAAGATAAGGAATTCATCGTATTCGTTGGACCATCAGGATGTGGTAAATCAACAACATTAAGAATGATCGCCGGTCTTGAAGATATATCAAAAGGGGAGTTATACATTGGGGACAAGCTAGTAAATGATGTAGAACCTAAGGAAAGAGATATAGCAATGGTTTTCCAAAACTATGCTTTATACCCACATATGACAGTTTTCGATAACATGGCATTTGCTTTAAAGTTAAGAAAGGTTCCAAAAGCTGAAATTGAACAAAAGGTTACAGAAGCAGCAAAGATCCTAGATATTGAACATTTATTAAAGAGAAAACCAAAGGCTTTATCTGGAGGTCAAAGACAAAGAGTTGCTTTAGGAAGAGCTATTGTTAGACATCCAAAAGTATTCTTAATGGACGAGCCACTATCAAACTTAGATGCTAAGTTAAGAGTTCAAATGAGAACAGAAATTATAAAATTATATAGAAAGTTACAAACTACATTTATATATGTAACACATGACCAAGTAGAAGCTATGACAATGGGTACTAGGATTGTTGTTATGAAAGATGGTATTATTCAACAAGTTGATTCACCACAAAATATTTATAATTACCCTGCAAATCTTTTCGTTGCTGGATTTATTGGAAGTCCACAAATGAACTTCTTAGAAGGTAGAATTGAAAAAGATGGAAATGAAGTCATTGCAATATTTGGTGATAACAAAATAGTACTTCCTAAAGAAAAGGCTGAAACTTTAGTTAAGGAAGGATATATTGGAAAGACTGTTACATTAGGTATAAGACCAGAACATTTAAGTGATGATGCAGAGCTTATTGCAGAAAATCCAAATAGCATAGTTAAGGGAAATGTAGAAGTTATAGAGCTTATGGGAGCAGAAAGTTATATTTATACTAGATGTGGAAAAGATCCATTAAACGTAAGAGTTGAAGGAACAACTAATTTAAAAATTGGAGAAGTTGCAAAACTTCATTTAAGAGCAGAAAAGTTACATGTATTTGATAAAGAAACAGAAATAAGAGTTGTATAATAATTAATTTTTTAGGGGAGATATTGTGAAGTGTATTGAGAAGCTGGTAAATGAAATATACAGTAAATGTAAGGTGCCCTTCCAATTAATAATTAATGAAGTAGGAGAATTTTCTACACCTCAATTTGAATTGGTACAAGATTATATAGAAAAATATTTTTGTTATAATAACACTGAGTGCTACATAAGAACAAATGCAGCACTCAGTGTTACAATTGATTTATTGCAGTTTTGTATAGAAGAAAAATTGAAATATGTATACTTAAATAGAAATAGTATAGTTTCATTATTATTAACGGGCAGGGAAGTAGAAAATGGAGTAATAAAATCAAGTTGGCCAGTTATTACAAAAGAATTTAACTTAATTAATATATATGTAGATAATTATAATGAGGAATTATTGTCATATATTAAGCAAGTTTACTTAAATAGTGATATTGAGATATTATTTTATAAAGGCAATATACTTATGATTGGTAGATTTGAAGATGTATTAGAACATGCTCAAAGTATAAAAAATACAATAGAAAGTATAGTATCGGGAAAGTGTTACATAAGCTATTGTGAAATTGATAATTATTTAAATTTAAAAAAATATTATGAAGATACTTGTTATAAAATTGAATTAGCAATTAAATATAATATTATTGAAAGTATATTTGATGCAAATAGACTTATATTAGAAGGAATAATAGATTCTGTATCAAGTAAAATGAAGAAAGATATATATGATAAGTTTAAAAATGGCATATCAAAATTAGATAATGAAATGATTAGAACTATGGAAGTGTTTTTTAAATGTGGATTAAATCTAAGTGATGCCGCTAAAGAATTATATATTCATAGAAATACTTTAATATACAGATTAGATAAAATCCAAAAATATACTAATTATGATATAAGAGAATTTAATGAAGCAGTATTATTAAAAATAATTTTCTTTATTTGGAAAGAAAAAAATGAAAAAAATACTTGAAAATGTTTTCAAGATAATGTATAATGGTAACGGGAACGATACCGACACACTTAAGCAGAGGAAATATTTGAGAATTTCTTCTATTTCTACCAAGATTTTTAGTACTGAAGTCTTGGTAGAAAAAATTTAAGAAAAACGGGAACGATACCGAAAGGTGGGTTTATTTTAATATATAATAATATAATTATGGTTTCTTAGGGGGGATATAGTGAAGTTTGTAGAGCGGGTGGTAAATGACATATATTACGAGTCTAAAACAGCATTTCAATTAATTATGGATGGGGTAGGTATGTACTCTTCACCAACATTTAAAATTCAAAAAAAGTATCTTAGAAAAAGATCAGAGTATAGAGGCATTAAGTATACTCTAATAACAGGTGAAGAATATATTAATGCTATTAATTTATTAACACGTTTTTTAGAAAGTAGACTTGACAAAATAATAATTAAAAAGGACGATTTAGCCAGAACTTTATTAAGTGAAAAAAATATCGATGATGAAGTTGTTGAAATTGTTTGGCCTGAACTAAATAAAGCATTTAAATTAATAAATATTTATTTAAGTGAATATTCTAGTGAAATTTATGATGATATAAAAGAGAAATATTCAAATAGTACAATTGAAGTTGTTCTTTATAATGATAATATACTTGTAATTGGGAATATTAAAGATGTTTTAAAGGATGCTGAAATTATTAAAGAAAAAATAAATAGTTTGTATTGCAAAAGTTATTATATAACATATTGTGATGTTTATAATTATAATGATTTAAAAAAAGCTTATGATAAAACTTTGAAGGGATTACAATTAGCAATTAAATATGGGGTTAAAGAAGTAATATTTGATGATAAGAAGCTTGTATTAGAAGAAGTAATAGATTCTATATCAGAAGATATGAAAAATAAAATAGTTAACGATTTTAAATCTAAAATAGCGAAGCTAGATAATGAAATGATAAGGACAATAGAGGTTTTCTTTAAATGTGGATTAAATTTAAGTGAGTCTGCGAAAGAGTTGTATATTCATAGAAATACATTAATATATAGGTTAGATAAAATACAAAAAGTGACTTCCTATGATATAAGAGAATTCAATAATGCAATGATATTTAAAATAATATTCTTATATATAGGAAGAAAAAATAATTTAACAGTTGAAAAAATCTAATGAATAAGATACAATTATACTTGGAAACGATACCGAAAAGTTTGGAGAAATAAACCTTGATTTTACGTAATTTATAGATAGACATAAGTGACTCATTAGTGTAATATTTGCTAAGATTAATGAATCATTCCAATTTGAGGAGTATTTTGGAAGTGATCCATATAGTGATGTTTTTATTAACTAGGTAACGATACCAGAGATAACTATTCAAAATATTTTTTAAAGGGAGTTTTATAAATGAATATAAGAGATATTGCAAGGATATCAGGAGTAGGTGTTAGTACTGTGTCTCGTGTACTTAATAATCATCCTGATGTAAAAGAGAGTACTAGAGAAAATGTTTTACGTGTGATAAAAGAGAGTAATTATGTTCCTAATAATAGTGCAAGGATATTAAAGCAAAATAATACTAAAAATATAGGAGTGTTAGTTAAAGGAGTTTTTAATCCATTCTTTTCTGAACTTATTAATGTTATAGGAAGTAAAATAAATGAACATAAATATACAATGATACTTCAACAAAATGACTATGTATTAGAGCAAGAGGTTGAAAGTATTATTTCATTTGTAAAGGAAAAGAGATTACAAGGGATAATATGCCTAGGAGGCAATTTTATAGATTTAGATGATGATAGTTTTAAAAATATCGATGTTCCTATTATATTAACTTCGGTTAATACAGTATCGCCATTAGGTAAAGATAAGTATTCTACAGTTGGAATTAATAATTTACAATCGTCATATGATGCTACCAATTATTTAATAAAGAAAGGTCATAAAAATATTGCTTTAATGATTGGTGAGAAAAATGACTTTTGTGTTAGTTGGTGGAGATATAAAGGATATATTAAAGCACTAAAAGATAATAATATTGAACCAAATGATGATAATCTTATTATAGGAGATTATGATAGTAAAATTGCCTATGAAGTAACTTTAGATTTTTTGAAAAAGCGTAAAGATATTACTGCTATATTTGCAATTTCTGATGTTATGGCAATGGGTGTAGCTAAGGCTGTAACAGATAGTGGATTAACTGTTGGAAAAGAAATATCAATAGTTGGATTTGATGGTATGAACATAAGTCGTTATTATAATCCAGGGATTACTACTATAAAACAGCCAATGGAAGAAATGGCAATAAAAAGTGTAGAAATTTTATTTGATATTTTAAAAAATAAATGTGAAAATCAACATGTTTTGTTAGATACAGAACTAATAGAAAGAGAATCTTGTGCAGATTTAAATTAATTAGAAATATTGAGAGTGTATAAAATAATTTATATATAATAAAATTTATTGTTATAAAAGGAGCAGAGGTATATGGAAAGAAGTGCAGGCGTTATAATGCATATTGCATCGTTGCCAGGAAAATTTGGTATTGGAACTTTTGGAAAAGAGGCATATGAATATGTAGAATTTTTATGTAAATCAGGGTTAAAATATTGGCAAATATTACCGTTAGGACAAACTGGATATGGGGATTCTCCATATCAATCGTTTTCGGCATTTGCGGGAAATCCGTATTTTATTGATTTTGATATTTTAAATAAAGAAGGTCTTTTAAAGCAAGAGGAATATATTAATGAAAATTATGGAGATAACTCTGAATATATAGATTATGGTCTTTTATTTAATGTTAAATATAATGTATTAAGAAAGGCATATAATAATTTCAAAAATATAGATAATATATCTTTAAAAGAAGAATTTGATAAGTTTAATAAAGAAAATAAAGAATGGTTAGATGATTATTCTCTATATATGGCTGTTAAAGGGAAATTTAATCTTGTAAGTTGGCAAGAGTGGGATGAAGATATAAAGAAGAGAGAGCCTGAAGCGATGGAAAGATATAGAGAAGAATTAGCTGATGAAGTTGCATTCTGGTCATTTATTCAATTTGTATTCTTTAAACAATGGAATGAGTTAAAAGCTTATGCAAATGAAAAAGGAATAGAAATTATAGGAGATATGCCGATTTATGTGGCAGAAGATAGTGCTGATGTTTGGAGTAATCCAGAAGCTTACTTAATTTACAGTGAAACTTTAAAACCAATTGCAGTTGCTGGATGTCCACCAGATGCCTTTTCAGCAACAGGTCAATTATGGGGTAATCCTTTATATGATTGGAATTATATGGAGAAAATAGGGTATAAGTGGTGGATAAAAAGAGTTAAAGAGAGTTTAAAACTTTATGATGTTGTAAGAATAGATCATTTTAGAGGATTTGAAAGTTATTGGGAAATACCTTATGGTGAAGAAACGGCTATAAATGGTAAATGGGTAAAAGGACCAGGTATTAAATTATTTAATTCTATTAGAGAAGAATTAGGCGAAATTAATGTTATAGCAGAAGATTTAGGATTTTTAACTGATGAAGTTATGGAATTCTTAAAAGAAAGTGGATTCCCAGGAATGAAGGTATTGCAATTTGCTTTTGATGCTAGGGAAGAAAGTAATTATTTACCGCATACCTATACAAAAAATTGTATAGCATATACAGGAACTCATGATAATGATACTTTTAGAGGATGGTTTGAAGTAACTGGAAGTAAATCTGATATAGAATATTGTAAAGAATATTTAGGTTTATCTGAAGAAGAAGGATACAATTGGGGATTCATTAGAGGGGCATGGAGTAGTGTGGCTAATGTATCAATTGCTTTAATGCAGGACTTCTTAAATTTAGGTAATGAAACAAGAGTAAATTTACCATCAACGCTAGGGGATAATTGGAAATGGAGAATTAAAGAGGGTAGCTGTACAACTGAGTTAGCAGATAAGATTTATAGATATACAAAAATGTATGGAAGATGTAAATAGGAAAAGGGCTGTTGCTAAGAATTATGCAACAGCCTTTTTGGACAAACATAATTAAATTTTAAATAATATAAGTTATTTCATAAACGAGATTTAAAATTTTAATTTTATTAATCGAACTTATATCTACAAATGGAAGTGAGTAGTGTGTTTCATAAATTGAAATTGTATTACATAAATATAAATATATTAAACAATATTTATAAGAGGATATAATTTTTATGAGTAAGAAGAGTATATATGATTTTTTTATAGGATTATTAGCACTTATGCTTTCATTAATGTTGGTAATTGATATATTTATTAATATACCTAATGAAGTTAAATGGGCTTTTTATTATATAGATAATATAGTAAGATTAATCTTTATAGGCGATTATTTTACTAGATTAGTAATAAGTAAAGGAAAAAAACAATTTATAAGGAAAAATACAATTGATTTATTTTCAATTTTTCCTATAAAATTTTACATGAAGATATTGGCTTTTACAATTTTGCCTAATGTAATTAACCCATCATATTGTATAAAGATAATTAAATTTATAATGCTTGTAATATGTGCTATAAAATTTAAAATTAGAGTTAAAGATGAAATACGTAAAAGTAGATTGAATTTTTTATTAGTGATTTCTACAATATTTATTGTCATAGGTGCAGTATTGATTTCTCTTGTAGAAGGAATGCCTCTAGGCGATGCATTATGGTGGAGCTTTGTAACTTTTACAACAGTTGGATATGGGGATGTTTTATTAAAAACACAATTAGGAAGAACTATTGCAGTATTATTAATGATAATAGGTATAGGCATTATTGGAGTTATAACTACTAGTTTGACATTATCACTTATAGGAGGAAGAAAGGGATTTAAAAAGACATATAAAGATAAAGTTATAGATGATGTAAAGAGTATGTTAGATAATTATGATGAATTAACAATTGAGGATATTGATAATATAGCTAAGATTTTAAAATCCTTAAAGGATTAAATGGAAAATAATGCTTGAATTTAATTTTATAGTAATTTAAAATTATATTAACAGTTATTTATATGCAGATGTGCTGGAATAGGCAGACAGGATAGATTGAGGGTCTATTAAGGGAATCCCTTGTGTGGGTTCAAGTCCCACCATCTGCACCAATTTTATTATATTGAAGACTATTTTAGGAAGAGATACAGAATTTAATAGCTAAGTTACAAAAAGTTAAGCTGTTTTTTTTGTATTTATTTTTAGAAATAGTCTTTTTATTATATATTAAGTAAAGAGAGGAAGTAAGAGATGAAAAAAATAGTAATATTAGATGGTAAAACATTAGGAGATATAAGTTTAGAAAAGTTAAATGAATTTGGAGAAGTTAAATATTATGATACTACTGATATTAGTGAAGTAAAAGAGAGAGTAAGGGAGGCTAATATAATACTAACTAACAAGGTAGTTTTAAATAGAGAAAATCTAAGTGATGCAAATAATTTAGAATTTATAGCAGAGGTAGCTACTGGATTTAATAATATAGATATAGAGTATGCTAAAGAAAAGGGAATAGGAGTAGCTAATGTTGCAGGATATTCTACTAATGCAGTAGTTCAACATACATTTGCAGCAGCTTTAGCTTTATTAGATGAGGTTACTTACTATGATAACTATGTTAAGAGTGGAGAGTATTCAAAATCAGGATTATTTACATGTTTAGATAAGCCTTATTATGAAATTGAAGGTAAAACTTGGGGAATAATAGGTCTTGGTAACATTGGTAGAAGAGTAGCTAAAATAGCAGAGGCTTTTGGAGCTAAAGTAGTATATTATTCCACAACAGGTAATAATTCTAATAATGAATTTAACAGAGTATCTTTTGATGAGCTATTAAATAATAGTGATATTATTTCTATACATGCACCATTAAGTAAAAATACTTTAGGATTAATTAATTATGAAGCATTATGTAAAATGAAAACTTCAGCTATTTTAGTTAATATGGGAAGAGGGCCTATTGTTATTGAGGAAGATTTAGCAAGGGCCATTGATGAGGGTAAAATCAAAGGAGCAGCTTTAGATGTATTTGAGGTAGAACCAATAAAAATAAATAGTGCTCTTTTAACAATGAAAAATAAAGATAGGATAATATTATCTCCTCACATAGCTTGGGCAAGTGTGGAGGCTAGAGAAAGGCTATTTAATGAGGTTATAGAAAATATAAGAGCGTTTTATAATGGTAAGGTGAGAAATAGAGTAGATAAATAAAAATATAGAATATGTATTGACAAAAATATACTTTTATAGTAATATTATAAAAAAGTCATAAAACAGGCAAAGATTGAGAGTAGTAGAAAATAAGTAATTTTTCAGAGAGTAGACGGTTGCTGTGAGTCTATAAATTAATGTTTTTGAACTCGCTCATGAGCTATAGAGATGAAATATTAGTAGTCTTTATCGGAATAATACCGTTATTTTAATTAAGTGAAATTTTGGATGGTACCGCGCAAACACGCTCCAATATAGAGGGATGTTTGTGCGGTTTTTTGCTTGATTTTAAATTATATATTGTAAATCTATTATATTTAAATTTAAAGGGGGCTTTTATAAATGTTAAATTATAGTAAGTATAGAAGATTTGAAACAATAAATTTTAAGGAAAGAACTTGGCCAAATAATAGTATAAAAAAGGCGCCAATATGGTGTAGTGTAGATTTAAGAGATGGAAATCAAGCACTTATAAATCCAATGAATATAGATGAGAAGATAGAATTTTTTAATTTATTAGTTAAATTGGGGTTTAAGGAAATAGAAGTAGGTTTTCCATCAGCATCGCAAATAGAATATGACTTCCTAAGAAGATTAATTGATGAAAATTATATTCCTGATGATGTAGTAGTTCAAGTATTGACACAAGCTAGGCCACACTTAATAGAAAAGACTTTTGAATCATTAAAGGGAGTTAAACAAGCTATAGTTCATATATATAATTCAACATCTGTACTACAGAGAGATGTTGTTTTTAATATGAGTAAAGAGGAAATAAAGAAAATTGCTACAGAGGGAACAGAACTTGTAAAAAAATATGCCTCAGATTTTGAAGGAAAAATATTTTTAGAATATTCACCTGAAAGCTTTACAGGTACGGAAGTAGAATATGCACTTGAGGTATGTGATGCAGTTGCTGATGTTTGGGGAGCATCACGAGATAATAAAATAATAATAAATCTTCCATCAACAGTCCAAATGGATACACCAAATGTTTTTGCTGATCAAATAGAATATATGTGTAGAAACTTTAAGGATAGAGAGAGAATAATAGTAAGTGTTCATCCTCATAATGATAGAGGAACAGGTGTAGCAGATGCAGAATTAGCACTTTTAGCTGGAGCTGATAGAGTTGAAGGAACTTTGTTTGGTAATGGAGAAAGGACAGGGAATGTAGATGTACTTACTGTTGCATATAATATGTTTTCACATGGGGTTAATCCTATGTTAAATCTTGAAAATATAAATGAGATAATTAACATATATGAAAGATGTGTTAAAATACCAGTTCATGTAAGGCATCCATATGCTGGTGATTTAGTGTTTACGGCATTCTCAGGTTCACATCAAGATGCTATAAATAAAGGAATGAAGAAATATGAGGAAAGAGGATCTAAATTATGGGAAGTACCTTATTTACCAGTTGATCCAAGTGATTTAGGAAGAGAATATGAGCCTTTAGTAAGAATAAATAGTCAATCAGGTAAAGGCGGAGTAGCTTTTGTAATGGATCATTGCTTTGGATATAAGTTACCAAAAGCAATGCAGCAAGAATTTGCAGAAGTAGTGCAAAAAATATCTGAGGCTAAGGGAGAAGTTCAACCAGATGAGATTTTACAAGCATTTAAGAATGAATATTTAGATTTAGATGAACCATTTAAATTAATAAATCTTTCTATATCTGATGTTGACCATGGAAGCAATGAGACTACTAAGGTTAGGGCAAGAGTTAAATATAAGAATGTAGAGATGGATGTAGAGGGAATTGGTAATGGACCTATAGATTCTTTAGGAAAAGCTTTATATAATAGTAATTTAATAAATATATCTATTATAGATTATAAGGAACATGCACTAAGCAAAGGATCAGAAGCAGAAGCTGCAGCTTATGTATATATGAAAAGAAATGATGTAGATAAGAAAACATTTGGTGTTGGAGTTGATAGTAATATAACACGTGCATCTATAAAGTCTATAATTAGTGCAATAAATAGATTGTATAAAGTGAATTCTTAGTTTCAGATGGAGTTTTACAACAGCTAGCCATCAGATAAATTGTAAAAAATATATTGATTTTATTATATTTAATGTATATAATGACTTTATAATTTAATATGTTCGGATGAAGGTAATGGGAGAGCGATTTAAATCCACCGAAGAAGTAAATCTTTCAGGTATTAGGACCGTTACTGGACGAGCCTCTGGAGAGACTCATATTAGGGCACCGAAGGAGCAAGGTTTAATTTAAATTAAACTGAAACTCTCAGGTAAAAGGACAGGGGATAAAAGTGATTTATAGTAAAAAATCACTATGAATAATATTGTAGAGTAATTTCTTAATTCTAGGAAGTTTCGCAATTTAGTTAATATATTCATATAATTTTTTTACTTATAGTTACTTTTAATCTCCTCCTATAAATTTATTTTTAAGGGGGATTTTTTTTATGGAATTTTTTAAAACAATTGAACAATTATTAAATGAGATTAATGGTATAGTATGGGGACCACCTCTACTTATATTATTAGTCGGGACAGGAATTTATTTTACTTTTAAGTTGAAGTTGTTACAAATATTTAAGCTACCATTAGCTATTAAATATTTATTTTCAAAAGATGACGAAGAATATGATGATGATGCAAAAGGAGATGTATCAAGTTTTGCTGCACTTTGTACTGCTTTATCAGCAACTATAGGTACTGGTAACATTGTTGGTGTTGCAACTGCAATAGCAGCAGGAGGACCAGGAGCACTTTTATGGATGTGGATAGCAGCATTTTTCGGAATGGCGACTAAGTATGCTGAAGGAGTTTTAGCAATTAAGTATAGAGAAGTAGATGAAAATGGACAAATGTCTGGTGGACCTATGTATTATATAGAAAAGGGTGTAGGAAGTAAGTTTTTAGCTAAAATGTTTGCTATTTTTGGAGTTGGAGTAGCTCTTTTAGGGATAGGAACATTTGGGCAAGTAAATTCTATAGCATCAGCAGCTAAGTTAACATTTAATGTGCCATTATGGATTAGTGCAGTAGTTATTACTGTTTTAGTAGCATTAGTAACATTAGGTGGTATAAAGAGAATATCAAAAGTAGCAGAAAAAATAGTTCCATCAATGGCAATTATGTATATTTTAGGAGCATTAATGGTATTAGTATTTAATTTTAAAGCTATACCAGGAGCTATAATGTTAATACTTTATAGTGCAGTGAATCCCAAAGCTGCATTAGGAGGTGCAGTAGGTATAACTGTAGCAATAGCTATTCAAAGAGGAGTAGGAAGAGGAGTATTTTCAAATGAAGCTGGTTTAGGAAGTGCTCCAATAGCAGCAGCAGCAGCTAAAACTAAATCTCCGGTTAAACAAGGATTAATTTCAATGACAGGAACATTTATAGATACAATAACAATTTGTACAATGACAGGGTTGGCTATAATTTTAACTGGAAGCTTTAATAGTGGATTTGAAGGAGCTGCAATGACAACATTAGCCTTTGAACAAGGGTTACCTTTTGCAGTAATAGGAAAGTATATAGTAAATATAGGATTAATATTTTTTGCATTTACTACTATTATAGGATGGAACTATTATGGTGAAAGATGTGTTGAATATTTAACAGGTGTTAAAGGAATAAAGTTATATAAAATTGTATTCATAGCATTTGTAGGGGTAGGACCTTTCTTATCATTAAATCTAGTATTTATAATGGCAGATATAGTGAATGGATTAATGGCATTACCTAACTTAGTTGGTCTAATAGCATTGAGACATGTAGTTATAAATGAAACTAATGAGTTTTTTGAAAAGTTAAACAGGGAAAATAAAATAGAAAAAGATAATAAGTTGCAAGTTAACTAGAGAATAAAGGACCTATATATATTATTAGAATATATATAGGTCCTTTTAGTTTGTAAAAAAGTTAAATGAGTAATAAACATTTAATAAATTCATATTATTAAATGTAATAAAAAAATATATATAAAGGCAAAATAATTACAAAAAGTATATAAACAATATTACTTTAAAAATACTAAAAATATAAGATGTATTTTAAATTTTATAGGAGAGTTGAAAATGAAAAAAAATATTAAATACAATGGGTTAGGGAGTTATACTAAAAGAAATAAAAAAATAAAATTAGAAAAAATATGTGTAGTTGGTATATTTACAATTCTTATATTATATATAATGGTTTTAAATTTGAGAAGTAATATTTTCCAAGAAATAAATGATTTACAGGAAGTGGCGGCTGTGGAAAATAAAGAACAAGAGAATATAATAGAAGAGAACGAAGAGGATTCTGATAATCAAGAAGTATATTCTAATACATACATGGATAGTGAAAAGATGGAATTTATAGAAACTATATCAGATGGAGCTATTAGTAATTATAATAAGTATGGAATATTACCATCAATAACTATGGCGCAAGCAATATTAGAGTCAGGATGGGGAAATTCCGAGTTAGCAGTTACACATAATAATTTATTTGGGATAAAGGCTGATTCAAGGTGGAATGGAGCTATTGCCACAATAGCAACAAGTGAAAACTATAATGATTCTACAATAGCTAATTTTAGAAAGTATGATAATATTAATGAGTCAATTGAGGATCATGGAAAGTTTTTATATGAAAATTCAAGATATGCTGAATATGGATTATTTAATGGAAATGACTATAAATCTCAAGCACAAGCATTAGAAGATGCAGGCTATAGTACAGTTAAAAATGAGAATGGAGAGCCAATATATGCTGATAAGCTAATATCACTTATAGAAAAATACAATCTAATGCAATATGACTAAATTGTTCGTTAAAGCTTGAATGCCGTGATGCCGAAAAATTGATTATATAATCTCCAGGAAGGAATATAATTTCACTAAGAATTTATATTATTATTTCCATAAAATCTGCTAAAGCTTCGAAAGTCATTTCATTCCCTCAGCTTCTTAACGCAGATTTTATTCTAATAATAATTAAATTCTAAAGTTCATTATATAATCTTCCTTCCGATAATATAATCAATTTTTTCTCTATCACTAGCTTTTAAGCTAAAAGATACAATTTTCTACGTAATCACCTTAAAAATTAACGACTTCTGCTATATTTTATATAATAAATTGTTAACTTCTAAATATATATTTTTAAATAAACTAAAAATATTAATACACAAATTAACTATAATATCAGAAAAATTTGTAGCACAAAACATTAACTATAAAGGGGTGGGTTATAAGCAGACACATGGATAAAGAAAAAATGAAATATTAATTTGGAGGAAACATTGAAATTGAGCCGTAGAATTTAATAATTGATGTAGTAAAGTTTGCGTTAAGTGAAGCTCTAAATCTTGATTTAGTTAGCTGAACTTACTCCTCTGAGCGATAGTGAAGAGTGAGTTTCATTTTAAAAGGAAGCACCTTCTCCTTGCGTCGAATGTGTAAGTTCGATTTACAAAATTGAAATTTTGAATCTCACTTAAGTTTAAAAACTTTAGCAAACTTTACGGAATCAATTATATAAATTCTAGGCGAAAATTTCACCGTTTCCGGAAAATAAATATTTCATTTTTTCGCCCCATGTAATGCGCAATTTTATTCAATAGCGTTCTGTGAATGTTTTTTCTTGAGGGAGTGTTTCTATTTTCTTTTGATAAAGTTCATCAACTCTAATAAAGCGATTTCCCTTTTTTATATTTCTAATAAATTTTTCAATGGAACTTTCTTCACCTTGTACTTCCATTTCTACCATACCATTATCCATATTTCTAACCCATCCAGTTAAATCTAATGTACGAGCATTCATTGTACAGAAGAATCTAAATCCCACACCTTGGACACGACCATCAACAATTATGTAGTATCTAATCATAAGCTCCTCCTTTTGTAAAAAAGTATATATTTAGAATTATATCATATATAAAAATAGTAGATACAACATATAATGTTATAAATTAAAAAATAAATTTTTGGGGGAAGTATGGAAAGAACATTAGTGTTAATTAAACCTGATGCAGTAGAACAAAACATAATTGGAAAGATAATAAGCTTTTATGAAGATGCTGGATTAAAGATTATTGCATTAAAAATGGAGCAAGTAGAAAGAAAAGTAGCAGAGGAGCATTATAAAGAGCATTATGGCAAGAGTTTTTATAATTCATTAATAGAATTTATTACAAGAAGTCCATTGTGTGCATTAATAGTAGAAGGTGAAAACTGTATTGATAAAGTTAGAGAGATAAATGGGGCTACGAATCCTAAAGAACAAAAAGAGGGGACTATAAGAAAAAGGTATGCTAAAGGAATCACAGAGAACTGTGTACATGCATCGGACTCTATTGAAAGTTCAGAAAGAGAAATGAAAATATGGTTTCCTAATTTAAATTATAAAAAATAGAAAAAAATAATGCAGAAACTATTTATTAAGTTTCTGCATTATTTTTTTATTGAGAAAGCACTTCTGTAAAAGCAGCTTCATATAACTTTAATGTTTCCGGATCTAAATTAGTAAATAATACACATTTAGATAATGTTTCGTCAGAAGGATATGCAGCAGGATTATTTTTAGTTTCTTCATCTAACATATCGTAAGCTGCAGTATTAGGTGTAGAGTATCCAATATAATCTACATTTTCTTTAGCATTTTCAGGATCGCATAAGAAGTTTATAAATGCTTCAGCACCAGCTTTATTAGGAGCATCCTTTGGAATACATAAAGCATCTACCCATTTATTAGATCCTTCTTCAGGTATAACATATTTCATATCAGGGTTTTCATTCATTATATAAATTGCATCACCAGACCAAACTGTAGCAAGCATTTTTTCGCCTGAAATCATATTATCTTTAACTTCATCAACAACATAAACTGGATTAGTTAATTTTCTTTGTTCTAATAATTCATCTTTAGCAGCTTCTATTTCACTAGGAACAGTTGAATTAATAGAGTAGCCAGCTTTAATTAAGGCAATAGCTAAAGAATCTCTAAGAGAATTAAACATATATACTTCATCTTTATATTTAGAATCCCATAATATATCCCAGCTAGTTACTGGTTCAGTAACTCTTGTACTATCATAAATTATTCCTATAGTTCCCCACATATAAGGTACAGAATATTCATTGCTAGGATCGTAAGATAGATCCGTATAATCAGCTCCTATATATTTATAATTAGGAATATTATTAAAGTCTATTTTTTCTAATAAATCTTCTTGGATCATTTTTTCAATCATATAATCAGATGGTACAATTACGTCGTAAGTACCAGGATTAGTTTTAACTTTTTGATACATTATTTCGTTAGTATCATAAGTTGAATAGTTAACTTTTATTCCTGTTTCTTTTTCAAATTTTCTGATAAGAGCTTCATCGATATAATCACCAACGTTAAAGAAGTTTATTGTTCCATTTTCTCCAGCATTGCTACCTCCGCACCCAACAAAAAGAGAAGTTGTTAATAAAGTTGATGCAACTAATGCTGCTAATTTTTTTAATCTTTTCAATTTATTCACCCCTTGAAGTAAATTCTTTTCTATTTACAATTAATAATAAAGTTAATACTGTTATAAACATTAAAGTAGATAATGCATTAATTGAAGGATTAATTCCCTTTCTAGCCATAGAGTAAATTTCAATAGAAAGGTTAGTTACTCCAGGACCTGTTGTAAAGAAACTAATTACAAAGTCATCAATTGACATTGTAAAGGCCATTAATAAACCAGCAACTATACCAGGCTTTATTTGAGGTAAAATTATTTTTCTCATAGCATATCCTGGTGTTGCACCTAAATCTAAGGCTGCTTCAGTTATGTTAGAAGGAAGTTGTCTTAATTTAGGTAATACAGATAATACAACATATGGAATATTAAATGTAATATGTGCTAAAAGCATTGTAGTAAAGCCAAATTGAGCATTTATTCCTATCTTATTTAGTAAAGGGAATATAAATATAAATAAACTCATTATAGATATACCTGTAACAATATCAGGATTTAATACAGGTAAATTATTTATATTCAATAAAGTTTTTTTAGGAACTCCTTTCATTCTATGAATTCCTATTGCTGCAAATGTACCTATTATTGTAGCAACGATAGATGAAATAACGGCTATTATTATTGTGTACTTTAATGCCTCCATTATTCTAGCATTTTGAAAAAGTTGGGTATACCATCTTAAAGTAAAGCCACTCCATTTTCCCATAGATTTTGAATCATTAAAGGAGAATACCATTAAAGTAACTATTGGTGTATAAAGAAATATAAAAATTAGTATTAAATAAAATCTCTTAATGAAAGATTCAAGTTTTCTTATCATAGTATATCTCCTCCTTATTTATCGTCTATACCTTCAAATTTATTCATAAAGGCCATTGAAATTAATATTATTATCATCATAAATATTGCAATAGCAGAACCGAAGTTCCAATCGCCCATTGTTGTATATTGTGTTTCAATTAAATTACCAAGTAGCATATATTGCCCACCACCTAGTATTCTAGAAATAACAAATGTAGAAACAGCAGGCATAAATACCATTGTAATTCCTGAAATAACACCAGGCATACTTAAAGGTATAATTATTTTAGTGAATATTTTCTTTCTATCCGCACCTAAATCTGCAGCCGCATTAATTAGATCTTTATCCATTTTTGTAAGAACAGTATATATAGGTAATATCATAAATGGTAAAAAGTTATATATCATACCTAAAAGTACTGCAAAATCATTATAAAGAATATCAACACGAGAAAATCCTAAAGTAACTAAAAAGTTATTAATAAGACCATTTTTACCTAAGATAGGAAGCCAAGCATAAGTTCTAAGTAAGAAATTCATCCACATTGGAACTATAAAAAGCATAATTAATATATTTCGCTTTCCTTCTCTCATTTTAGAAATTAAATATGCAACAGGATATCCAAGGATAAGACAGCCTAATGTAGCCTCAGCAGCTAAAAGTAGGCTTCTCCAAAATACTTTTAAATAATTGGGGTCAATTAATCTTTTAAAATTTTCAAGAGAAAAGCTATAGTTATCTCCAGATTTTACTGTAAAACTAAAGAAAACTACAATTAAAAGTGGAATAACAATAAAAAGAGCACTCCAAACAATATAAGGTGATGCTGGAAGTATACCTTGATTATTTTTATTTTTCATGGGCTTCAACCTTTCTCATTATATGAATTGCTTCAGGATCTATGATTAATCCCACAGTATTACCAACACTTGCACTTTTTATATTATGTACTATCCACTTATTATTCTCAGTTTCTACTTCTATTTCATAATGAACACCCTTAAAGGTTACTGAATTAACTTTTCCAGTTAACATTCCTTTATCTACGGTTGTAATTTCAATATCTTCTGGTCTGATTACAACATCTATAGGTTCATTTTTATCAAATCCGCTATCTACACAAGTGAAAACATTATTAGAAAATTTAACTTTGTAATCTTCTAGCATAATTCCATCTAATATATTACTTTCTCCAATGAAGTCTGCAACAAAAGCATTAGCAGGTTCATTGTATATATCTTCTGGTGAACCCATTTGTTGAATTATTCCTTTGTTCATTACAACAATAGTATCTGACATTGTTAAGGCTTCTTCTTGGTCATGAGTTACAAATATAAATGTTATTCCAAGTCTTTTTTGAATTTTCTTAAGTTCTAATTGCATCTCTTTTCTAAGTTTTAAATCTAATGCACCAAGAGGTTCATCAAGTAAAAGAACTTGTGGTTCATTAACTAATGCTCTAGCAATTGCAACTCTTTGTTGTTGACCACCACTTAATGATTCAACAGATCTTTTTTCAAAGCCTTCAAGCGCAACCATTTTTAGCATCTCATGAACTTTTTTATCAATTTCTTCCTTAGGAAGTTTTTTAATTTTTAGTCCAAATGCAATATTTTCATATATATTCATGTGAGGAAATAATGCGTATTTTTGGAATACTGTATTTAATTGTCTTTTATAAGGTGGTAAATTAGATATATCACTTCCATTAAAGACAACTTTTCCACTATCAGCAGTTTCAAATCCTGCTATGATTTTAAGAGTAGTTGTTTTACCGCATCCACTAGGGCCAAGTAAAGTTAAAAATTCATTTTTACGTATATTTAATGAAAGGTTATCTAACACCGTATTATCACCATAGACTTTAGAAATACCTTGTATTTCGATAATATTTTGACTCAAAAAAAACACCTCTTTCTTTAATATTAACATTTTCTCTCGTTAGCCAATTGAGCAAGTTCTATTAGCTAAATTGAAAATTTAGAATATCACTTAAAATGATGGTGGAGTAGAAATCCAAATAACTTTAGCAGATGTCTTTCCACTATTGCTTATATAATGATTTGATCTTGGTTTAAAATAAAAACTTTCATTTTTTTTAACTTTGTAAGATTTATCTCCAAGATGTAAAGTTATTGTTCCTGATAAAACATAACCAAACTCTTCACCTTCATGGGGTTCTTCTTCTGTATACTTTCCACCTGGATCCAATGTTATCATTATAGGTTCCATTTCATTTTTTTGTGCATTTGGAACTAACCACATTAATTTATATTTTAAATCATGATTTTCGGTTTCAAACATATCTTCATATTTATAAGTTATTTTTTCATCCTTATCATCACTAAAGAATTCTTTTAAGTTTGTCCCGAGTATTTCAAGAATATCTATTAGTGTAGCGATAGATGGTGAAGTTAAATCATTTTCAAGTTGAGATATAAAACCTTTAGATAATTCACATCTATTAGCAAGTTCTTCTTGTGTTAGTCCTTTTTCAATTCTCATTCGTTTTATTTTGTCACCAATTTGCACAATTTCACCTTGCCTTTCAATTAGTTTAATAATAACTATTACTAAACTAATGGTTTAAAATTACTAAACAAACAATGTTATTATATAGACTTGTAAATGAAAAATCAATATTTTTTAATAAAATATTTGAATAAAAATTTTCGATGATAACCTTATAAATAAAGGGTTTGAAGAAAAAAGATAAAAAAAAGTTTAACATTTATACATTAAAAGTTTAGTATAACTAAGAATAGTGTAAATTATAAAAAAAATTAAAATACCCAATTTAAAGGATAATAGCAAAGTATGGATATAAATTTTGTTATTTAATTAAAATAAAAATTTATATATAAATTTATAATTGGTAAACAACAGAAAAAAATACATATAAAATTATTAAATATAAAATTATATAAATTTATCTTAAATATAATTATAAAAAGTATAAATTTATAAAATTTAATACTTAAAATATAATTTTTAATAGCGAGTTAAATAATAATTATTATGAATAGATAATGATTATATGAAACTATTAACAAATTTAAAGTTAAGGTGTATAATAATCTTGTTGAGGAAAATAATTTTATGAAAAAAATATACTTTTATTTAATTATTTGATAAATCTAAAGAATAGTTAACATAAACTTATAGATAATATGGAGGAAAGAATATGTTAAAAGGAACAATACATTCAATAGAAACAATGGGATTAGTAGATGGCCCTGGTATTAGAGTTGTAGTATTTATGCAAGGATGTGCATTAAGATGCCAATATTGTCATAATCCAGATACATGGAGTGATAAAGGAGAAGAAACATTAGAGTTTACGCCAGAAGAATTAGTAAATAAAATTGCCAGATTTAGAAGTTATTTTGAAAGATCTGGAGGTGGAGTTACTTTCTCAGGTGGTGATCCATTAAGACAACCAGAATTCTTAAAAGAGTGCTTAAGGCTTTGTAAAGAAAAAGGAATACATACTACATTAGATACATCTGGAGTAGGTTTTGGAAATTATGAAGAGATATTAAAATATACAGATTTAGTTCTTTTCGATGTTAAGCATCTTACAGAAGAAGGATATAAGGAAATGACAGGAATAAAAATAGACGAAAGTTTGAAATTCCTAGAAGCATGTAAGAAATGTAATACAAAAATATGGATAAGACAAGTTGTTGTTCCTGGAATGACTGATAGTGAAGAATATATATCTTCATTAGGGGAGTTTATTAAATCTTTAAATAATGTTGAAAAAGTAGAATTACTTCCATATCATTTACTTGGTGTAAATAAATATGAGAATATGGGAATAAGATACAGATTAGATGGTGTTCCTGCAATGGATAAGGACAAATGTAAAGAGTTATATAAATTACTTAATTTATAAAATAAAAAATAGTAGTGAACCTTATATAGAGTTTACTACTATTTTTTTCATTGATTCAGCTTAAAGTTGGCTTGAGAAAAATCCAGGTTTTATTAATTTCTTTTTCATACCTTCGATAACTAAAAGGTAAACAGCAGCAGTATCAAATCTAGCATCATGATAATTTCCACTACCTTGGAATAATTCATCAGCTTTTTTGGCAATAGCATCATCAGTAATTCCTAAATATTCAATTGTTTCAGATAGTTTTGGATTTTTAATTCCATTACCATTTGGTGAAGGAATTTTACATATATTTTTATAGTATGCCATAGTACAGAATGTTCTTTTAGGTTCCCAAGTTGCATCTATCATTCCAGCTTCATATAAAGAATTAACTTCATGTTTTAAAAATTTAACATCAAATTGAACATTATGTCCAATAACGAAATCAGCATCAAAAAAATCACTCATGAAATCTTGAATTTGTTCTAAAAACTCTAAACCATCAGATAATTCATAAAGTTTTTCAAGAGAAAATCCATGAACTTCTTGAGCTGCAGGATCCATTTCATCAACTGTAAAGAAAAAGTTTTTACCTATAGTTGTTTGTGGTTTTGTAGATGTATCTACAGTTATATAACTTAACTGGCATATATGACCAGGACGTACACTAGTTGTTTCAGTATCGAAAAATAATAATTTCATCTTTACCTCCAAAAATTTAACTTATTCATTTTATGATATCATAACTTATGTTAATAAACAAATTAATAATAAAAAATCACCTTTATATAATATTAATATAAAGGTGATTTTTTTACTTTAATGTTTTAGATATAATTTTTAATAATTCTATGCAAGTTTCTTTAGTTTTATTATTTTTATCTAAATCAGGATTATATTCTACAAAATCCATAGATCTTACCAAGCTTGTACCTAAAATGGATTCAAGTAATACTTTACTTTCACTAAAAGATAAACCATTATTAACTGGAGTTCCAGTACCAGGAACATATTCAGGGTCTAAACAATCTATATCATAAGAAAGATGAATATTTTTTATGTTTTTTTCTTTTATTATTGATAATAATTCATCAACAACAACCTCAGTTCCTTTAATATTTATATCTTTGTTTGTCCAAACATTCATATTTAATTTATCTATTAAAGCTATTTCTCCAGCATCTAAATCACGACAAGCGAGAATAAAAACATTTTCTGGTTTTATTTTAAAATCATCAAAGAAAATTGAGGTTAATTTTTTATATCCAATTCCCATTGATGCAGCTAAAGGCATTCCATGGATATTTCCAGATGGTGAGGTCTCCTCAGTATTTATATCTCCATGAGCATCGATCCAAATTACAGCTAAATCATTTCCTAAAAATTTACTAGCACCAGCAATTGATCCTAAAGCTAATGAATGATCACCACCAACTATAAAAGGTAAAGTGTTATTTTCTAATGCACTTAAAACTTTAGCAGCTAGTCCATTATTTGCCGCAACAACTTGATCTAAATATTTTAACTTTGAGTTACTTAGGAATTTATCTTCAGCATTTGCTTTTTCAACTTCAATATCTCCTAAATCATAAACGTTATGATTCTCTTGAAAAATATCTATAAGGTTGTTTTTTCTTAATTCTTCAGGTCCCTTTTCTACACCAGGTTTATCACAACCATAAAAAAGAGGCATTCCAATAATACTTATATTCATAAAAAGACCTCCATCGATTATCTAAATTTTACACAATACTTATAATAATACTTAAAATAATATAAGTAAATATTAAATTCTCTTTTATTGATTAAAATATTTGTTTAAAAAAATAAGTATCTTATTTATATTATGTCCAAAATGATAAAAAAGATGTTTTATTTTAAAGGAGTAAATGTATAAAAATGAATTTATTTGTTTAATAAAATAATAAAATAAGAATAAAATAACTATATTGGCATGGCAAATTTACAATAATTATATAAAAATTTAACAAATTACAAAAATATCATTAAAAATTTAAAATTTACTGTAAAATGTGGTATTATTATATTTGTTAATTTATAATTATAAAATTAAAATTACATAAACTATATTTGAAATAATAATGCATACATTTAACTTTTAATATTAAAAATTAATATTTTTGAAGGGATGGAACAGAGATGAGTGAACCAAATAGAAAAAGAAAAAAACGTTCTAAGAAGAAAAGGTGGTCAACTAAAAAGAAAGTTATAGTATCTACAGTTATTGTTTTTGCTTTATTAATATGTACTCTTGCAACAGGATATATGTATATTAGAAGTAAAATATATTCAGGATTAAGTCCTTCAGAAACTATATCTGATACTGAATATAAGGAAGTTGAAGGAATAACAAATGTTCTATTAATAGGAACCGATGCAAGAACATTAGATGAAGCATCAAGAGCAGATTCTATTATAATTGCTACACTAGATAATAATAAAAAACAAATAAGATTAACTTCATTATTTAGAGATACTTTAGTTAATATTCCAGGTCATGGAGAAGGAAAATTAAATGCTGCGTTAGCATATGGGGGACCAGAGCTTTTAATTGAAACTATAAAAGAAACTTATGGAATTAGTCTTGATAAATATGTAATTATTAATTTCTGGGGATTTGAAGCAATTATTGATCAAATGGGTGGACTAGAGTTAAATGTAGAAGATTATATGCTTGATGAGTTAAATAAATATATTGGTGAATCTACAGGTGGAAATGATTGTCCAGTTACAGAACCAGGATTACAAGTTTTAAATGGAAAACAAGCTTTATCTTATGCAAGAATAAGAAAAGGTGTTGGAGATGAATATGCTAGAACAGATAGACAAAGAGAAGTTTTAATAAAGGTAGCAGAAAAGTTAAAAGAAACTAAACCAAGTAAATACCTAGGAATAATGAATAATATGTTAGAGCATATAAAAACAAATATTGAGCCAATACAAGCTTTAAATATGGCATATACTATATATAAATTCCCAAGTTTAGATATTGCACAACTTCAAATACCAATTCCAGAATTAGCTGATGGAGGATTATATAAAAACTTAGGCTGGGTATTCTTAATGGATAGAGAGCAAAATGCTAAGTTCTTAGATGAATTTATATTTGAAGGTAAGCTTCCAAATCCAGATGAATATGATTATAATTCCTTTAATGAAGCAATGTCTGAATACAAATCAGAGTCAGAAGAATATAATAATAAGCATAATATTAATCCAGAAGATTATATAGATAATAGTGAAGATATTGTTATTCCACCATCTAGTAATACAAATAGTAATACAAATAGTAATAGCAATAGTAATAGTAATAGTAATAGTAATAGCAATAGTAATAGTAATAGTAATAGCAATAGTAATAGTAATAGCAACAGCAACAGTAATAACAATAATAATAGTAATAATAGTAATAATGGTGGAACAAGTACAGAAACTCCAAGTACTCCAGAACAACCAGTAGTTCCAGAAGAGCCAACTACGCCAAGTGAACCAAGTACGCCAAGTGAACCAAGTACGCCAGAGGAGCCAAGTACGCCACAAGAACCAGTAGTTCCAGAAGAGACGATTACTCCAGAGAATCCAGCACCTTCTGGAGAGGTTTAAATAATTCAATAAGTTATTTAAGTGTAAAAATATAAAAAGCGATGAGTAAAATCATCGCTTTTATATTTAACAATATTATTAATATAAGTTTATTAAATTATTATTAATATGATAATTTATACCATAATATATGATATAATAATTAAAAGAATAATAGGGAGGAATAAAATAATGAGCTCGTTTAGAATGGAATTATTAGTAATAATTTTGAAAATACCAGCTATATTAATAGCTTTTACTGCCCAAGGTTATGCAAAAGCTTTAGTTGCAGATAAATTAGGTGATAAAACGCCAAGATTTCAAGGTAGACTAACTTTAAACCCAGCTGCACATATAGACTTAATTGGATTTATAATGATTTTAATAGCTGGATTTGGATGGACTAAACCTTTAAACACAAATCCAAGCGCTTATAAAAGAGGATATAAAGATGCAATAAAAGTTTCTATTGCAGCACCATTAGCTAACTTATTAGTAGGTCTTTTAGGAACAATATTATATGTAGGTACATATAAATTTTTATCTAATATCTTACCAGATACAATATACTTCATATTAATTAATATGGTATTACTAATTGCAACTGTAAATGTAAGTTTATTTGTATTTAATTTATTGCCTATACCAGGATTAGCTGGATTTGAAATATTTAGAGATTTATGGCCAAAAACATTTTATAAGGTTTCAGATAAAATATATCAATATCAATTTTTAATACTTATTGCAATTATATTTATCGGTGGAACTATTTTATCAATACCAGTTAACCTTATTTTGAATGGATTTATGGCTTTCGCAAAATTAATATTTGGAATTATTTAAAAGGTGGCAATTAATTTTGCCACCTTTCTTTTTCTATAAATAAATCTCTATGATATATTTCTTTAAAAAACTCTCTACCACGCATTGCTTGATGTATTTCTACATCTAAGTTGCTAGGTGATGAGACAGTAATAATAACTTTTTCATCATCAAAATAAACTCTTAATTTTTTTACTACACCAACAAGACTTCTATCTAAACCTTCAGAAATTTTTACTAATGCACCAATTTTATTAATTATATCAATATCTAGTTTATTGATTAGATAAGAAAATTGAGCTAAAGGTAAATGATAATTATTAAATCTATGAGAAGCTGCAATAGCTGCACTCATTAGATGCTCTTTGTGTGTAAGTTCATTAATAAATGAATTTAAAATAATATAGAAGGAGTGTTTATGATGATTTTGATAATTGATACTAATTCCACAATCATGAAGCATAGTTCCTGTTTTTAATATATTTAAATACTTATCATCTAATCTATGAAGGGGTTTTAATTCTTCAAATAAAATAGATGATAAAAAGTATACTTGTTGTGCATGAGGAATATTAGCATTTAATGAGTTTAATATACCATAAATACTATAATCTAAAATGTTTTCTATTACATCATAATTTTTATAAAGATAATCGTAAAGAAGTCCTTCCCTAATTGAATTATTAGATACTTGTATGTTATCTGGCGATACTGTCTTGGTTATCTCATTGAGTATAAGTAAAGAGCTAAATATACTATCTACCATATCTAAATCAATTCCTTCAACTTTACGACGAAGCTTTAAATCCTTACATTTTATAATGTTGTAAAGTTCATGAATTCCTATTTCAGATAATTCATAATTGTTAATTAATTCTAAGGGATAATGAGTTTTAAATTTATCCATTTTAACCATTGTCTTAGCAAAATCACCTACAATAACTATGGATTCAAATTTATCATTTAGCCAAGATATATTATTTAATTTACTTCTTACGAAAGAGGTGGATTCATCTAAATTTGAATTTAATATCCTATCAGCTATATTGAATGTATAAGCTAAATTTATTCCACCAAAGGGTAGTAATTCCCAATTGGCAATTTCTTTATTTTTTATAGATATTAAATTAGTTGATGTTCCTGTTATTTCAACTATAAGAGAATTGGTTATATTTAAACTTCTATTCACACTTAATGCAGTAAATTTAATTTCTTCTTCAGGTGATAAAACCTTTAAATCTAAATTAAGGTTTAATTTTATCATATCCACAATAGATTCACTATCTTTTAAATCATTAAAAAAACTAGTTGTAATAGTAAATATTTCTTTAGTACCAGAGGCTTCACAAAGAGACTTATATGTTCTTAATGTAGATAGAATATAATTAAATTTTTCGTTACATAAAATACATTTCTTAGATAATTCATAGCAAACCTTAAAAGGAGTCTTTAGTTCATCTATAATTTTAAAATATCCTACATCCTCTACTTCTGCTAGCATTAATCTTATTTTACTAGAACCTATATGAATTATACCAACTCGAATCATATAACACCATTCCTATCATTAATACTTTATATAATTATTATGATATATAAAAATGAAATAAAAATAAAGGTTTATTGACAAAAAATATTTTTCTTAGTTATAATAAATTAAATAAAACTAAATTGAAAAATTAAGTGCTATGGTAGATATATTCGTCTTTTTGTGTTTCAAAGAGGCGTTTTTTTTATTATTGAAGTAAAATATAAAAATAGGAGAAGAAATTATGAATCATAAAAGGAAGGTTGCTGAAGCTATAAGAGAACAGATTGATATAGATTTACATGCTATAGAAGAATTAATAGAAATTCCACCAAACACAGAAATGGGGGATTATGCATTTCCCTGCTTTCAATTGGCTAAGATTTTTAGAAAAGATCCTAATATTATTGCTGAAAAACTAAAGAGGACGTTAAAGCAAGATGGATTTGAAAAAGTACAAAATTTGGGGGCATATGTAAACTTCTTTATTGATAAAAATGAATTTATAAAAAGGACTTTAGAAAAAATACTATCAGATGGTGATAATTATGGGGAGTCTAATATAGGTGAGGGCAAAACTATATGTATTGAATATTCATCACCTAACATAGCTAAACCATTTCAGCTAGGAGATTTATTTAGTACTGTAATAGGAAATTCTCTTTATAAGTTATTTAGAAGAGAAGGATATAAGGTTGAAAGATTAAATCAATTAGGGGATTGGGGAAGTAAATTTGGTAAATTAATATCTGCATATAAAAGATGGGGAAATGAAGAAGCGTTAGAAGAAAACGCAATAGCTGAGCTTTTAAGAGTATATGTTAAGTTTCATGAGGAAGCACAAAAAGATCCATGGTTAGAAGAAGAGGGAAGAGCATACTTTAAAGAATTAAGAAGTAAGAATGAAAATATAAAAGCTTTATGGAAGAAATTTAGAGATTTAAGTATAAGAGAATTTGAAAGTATTTATAATATATTTAATATAAGCTTTGATTCATATGTAGGAGAATCTTTTTATGATGATAAAATTGATAGTGTAGTTGATAAGTTAAAAGAAAAAAGAATATTGTCTGAAAGTAATGGTATGCAAATTGTAATGCTTAATGAATATAATATGCCACCATGTATTATTTTAGAAGCGAATTATGGAGTAAAATGTGCAGTAAGGGATTTAGCTACTGCTATTTATAGAAAAGATACTTATAATTTTCATAAATGTATATATGTTGTTGAAGCTTCAGAGACATTATATTTTAAGAAAATATTTAAAGTTTTAGAGTTGTTAGGGTGCCAATGGGTAAAGGATTGTATTCATGCTAGATTTGGATTAGTTAAGTTTCAAGATAAAAGCTATTTCTCAAGAAAAGGTGAAGTTGATATTTTAGATGATTTAATAAATAGAGCTATAGAAAAATCCTTAGAAATTATAAATGAAAAGAATTCAAGCCTAGAAAATAAAGAAGAGGTGGCTAAAAAAATAGGAGTAGGAGCATTAATATTTACTTATTTAAAGAATTCAAGAGAAAAGGATATAGTATTTGATTTAAATGAAATTATCTCATTTGAAGGTGAAACTGGTCCATATATACAGTATGTATATTCAAGAGCTAATACTATATTAAAAAATGTTGAAGAATTTGATATAACTCCTAATTTTGGAAAGATGAATTCTAAAGAAGAAATTAAACTAGTTAAGACCCTTGAAAGCTTTAGTAATGCAATTAATGATGCCACAGAGAAATTAGAGCCTTCTATAATAACAGAATATACAGTAAAAGTTGCTAATACTTTCAATATGTTTTATAATTCACATCTAGTATTAAATCTAGAAGATAAGGAATTGATGAAAGCAAGATTAATTTTAGTTGAAGCTACTTGTCAAGTTATTAAGAATGCATTAGATCTAATAGGTATTGAAGTAGTAGAAGATATTTAAGTTAGTTATCTATCTTAAAATTAGTTGAAATTTAAGATAATCTTAATATATAATTTACAGTATTTTTGATATAATAAGTATAACAAAATATGGTAAATGGTGGTGAGAAATTATTGTTTTTAAAAAATAATAAATATAAGGGTTTAATAACAGCTGTATTAATTACTATAGTAGTGGCATTGCTAGCTTTTAAGCTAATAGATAACATTGAAATATTTATTAATATAATAAAAAAGTTTATTTCCTTATCTATGTCATTTATTTATGGAATAGTAATTGCTTATGTTTTAACTCCAATTGTGAAATTGTTTGAGGTAAAAGCAAAATTAAAAAGAGGAGTATCTATAGCTTTAACTTACGCTATTTTAATTGGAGGAATAACTATTTGGGGATTATATGGAATACCAGGCTTAATAGAAAATATAAAGGATATAGGAAGCGACATACCTAGTTATATAAATTCTATGGAGGATGTTGTTAATGATGTTTTAGAACAAGAGCAATTAAGTAAGATTATAAATAACATAGGTATTAATATGAATGTTAATACATATATAGATAAAGCTGGAGAAATAGTTATGAGCGCAATAGAAGGCTCATTAAATAAAGTAGTAAGCTTATCATCAATAATTTTTAATATTATTATAGGATTATTAGTAGCTATATATATTCTTATAGATAAAGAGAGATTATTACATGAATGTAAAAGAATTATGTATTTAATTTTAAAAGAAGAGAAAAGTAATAAGGTAATTGAATTTATTAAAACTTATAATTCTATGATAGTAACATATATAGGTATAAAGGCAATTGATTCAATGATAATAGGTATTTTAGCTTTTATATTACTAAATATAGTAGGATCTGAATATACAATATTACTGTCTATATTAGTTGGAATTACAAATATGATACCTTATTTTGGTCCATTTGTAGGTGAAGTTATAGGTTTTTTAATAAATGTATTTGTATCGCCTATGAAGGGAATAGTTGTATTTTTAACATTATTCTCATTACAAATGTTTGATGGATGGTATTTAGATCCTAAACTTATAGGTGATAAAGTTGGGGTAAGACCATTTTGGATTATATATGCAGTTGTAATAGCAGGAGGCTTTTTTGGGCCTATAGGAATGCTTCTAGCCTCTCCAACAGCAGCAACAATTAAGATATACTATGGAAAACTTTTAGAGAAGAATAATGTTATAATTTAATTGTTATAAATAGTATAAAAAATAAGAACTGCAAAATTTGCAGTTCTTATTTTTTATACTTCGAGCAGTGAGATGAACAACTTCCGCAGTTACAACCACCCTTTGAAGATTTTTTTATGTTTTTAAATATTATATATCCAGCAACTATAATTAATAAAGCTGCAATAAAAATTTCCAAATAAATTCACCTTCTTTTAAGTAAAGATTCAAATCCTTTTTTTAGGTTAAATAAAGAATGAACCTATATTAAATACTAAGAATGAAACTATCCAAGCTAAAACTAATTGATAAGTTACAGAGAATAAAGTCAATTTTGAACCAAATTCCTTTTTCATAGTACCAACAACAGTAATACAAGGTGTATAAAGTAAAACAAACACTAAGAATGATAATGCTGATAGTGTAGTAAAGTGGAGTGGTAACATTGTTTGTAGATCACCAGCAAAAATTACACTCATTGAAGAAACAACAGTTTCTTTAGCAATTAATCCTGTTAATAATGATACTGATGATTGCCAATTACCAAAACCTAGAGGCTTAAATATAGGTGCGATAAAACCACCTACAGAAGCTAGTATACTATCATTAACATCTGTCATTCCAGAAAAATTAAAGTTTGATAAGAACCATAATATTATGCTCATTGCAAAAATTAATGTACCAGCTTTCACTAAAAATCCTTTAGTTTTTTCATATAATTGATTTAAAAGATTTTTTAATGATGGTAATTTATATTCAGGTAATTCTATAAGTAGCGGTTCTTCTTCATTTTTAAATATTGTATGTTTAAAAATTATACCAAGTATAAATGCTAATAATATACCTAAGAAGTAAAGTGAAGCTACAACTAACCCTATACTATTAGGGAAAAATACAGCTGCAAATATACTATAAACAGGTAATCTAGCATTACAACTCATTAAAGGAATTAATAAAGCAGTAAGTTTTCTATCCTTTTCACTTTCTAAAGTTCTTGCTGTCATAATAGCAGGAACAGAACATCCAAAACCAACAATCATAGGAATAAATGCTTTTCCTGATAAGCCCATCTTTCTCATGATTTTATCCATTATAAAAGCAACTCTTGCCATATATCCACTATCTTCTAAAATAGTTATGCAAGCAAAAAGTGATAATATTATAGGTAATAACACTAATATTCCACCAACACCACCTATAATACCATCTATAATTAATGATTGGAACCAAGGTGCAGTTCCTTGAATTAAACTTTCAATTATAGGAACTAAAGAGTCATTTAATAATGAATCTAATAAGTCTGAAAGTGGTTGTCCTATCCAAGAGAATGTTATTTGGAATGTTAAAGCCATAATTATAAAGAAAATAGGATAAGCAAGCCATGGATTTAGCATTATATTATCTAATTTTTCCTTTATAGTTTTTGTAGCTTTGTTATCTTTTTTAGTACATTCACTTAATAAGTTTTCTATGTAAACATAAGTTTCTTTTTCACTTGAAAAATTATAATCATTATTATCAACTTTATTGTTGTCAATATTTTTTAAAGCTTTTTTTACATCATCTATACCTTGTTCCTTAGACGCTTGTATAGGAACAACAGTTACCTTTAAAAGTTTTTCTAATTTTTTATAATCGATATCTATACCTTTTTTTTCAGCTACATCTATCATATTTACAGCTAAAATAATAGGTTTTTTAAATTGCTTCAGTTGCATTGTTAAATATAAATTTCTGTCAATATTAGAAGCATCAATAATATTTAATATTAAATCAACTTGTCCATTTTCTAAGAACTCTTTTGATATTTTTTCTTCATTTGAAAAAGTATCCATAGCATATATACCAGGTAAATCTACTATTTTAAAATCATCAAAAAAGCCTTCTTTTTTATCTACAGTTACTCCTGCCCAATTACCAACTCTTTGATTAGAACCAGTTAGGCTATTAAAAAGTGTAGTTTTTCCAACGTTGGGGTTACCAAGCAAAGCTACATTTTTCATTTTGTCATCCCCTTATTTTTATAATTAAGCTGTTAAAATAATATTTTTAGCATCTTTTTTACGTATAGCTAAATCAAAACCTCTTAGGTTGACTACTAAAGGATCACCTAAAGGAGCAATTCTTTTTAATTCTATTTCAGTTCCTTCAATAAGTCCTAAGGCATAAAGTCTTTTACTAAGTTTACTATTTCCGTTTATTTCATATATCTTAGCTTTTTCTCCAACCTTTAAATCACAAATACACATTTATATCACCTCTAATTGAAAATCATTATCAGAAAATCTAACATAATATATAATATCAATAAAATATAGCTTGGTCAATATAAGAACCATATAAAAAACAAGTTTGCTATATATTTCAAAAAGTAAGAAGTATAAAAGGTATTCACTATATTAATAACATGATATAATAAAAAGATATAGATATAATAACTAAAAACAGGAGATAAATAATGTAAGAAAGAGTGATAGCGTGATTATTCGAGAAAATCTTGTTGATGTAGAAGAGTATAATCTTAAAAGAATATTAGAAGGTAAGGAGGTGCAGTGTAAGCCAGAAGAAATTATATTTTTTGATTTAGAACATTATGTTTATAAAAAACCCAAATGTATAGGAGTATTTGGAGCATGTATATATAATAATGTTGATAAAAAGATACATGTAACTCAATATATGATAGAAAATAAGAGTGAAGTAGTTGAAATACTTATACTTGCAAAAAAATATTTTACAAGAATGAAAAAAATGGGCAAAAAGGTTATTGTTACTTTTTCCGGAAACAATGACTTTACAGTAATAAAATATTTATTTAATAAATATAATATTTATTTTGATTTTGAAAAGGAGTTTAAATCCTTAGATATACAAAAGGAATATGAAAGAAATATGAATACATCTATAGGTCTTAAAAATTTAGAAAAGATTTTTGATATATATAGAGAAGGAGAGGTTATTAGTGGTTCGAATTTGGCTAAAACATTTCATAAAGTATTAAAGGATAAAGAGTATATTGAAAGAATGCCAAAAGAAAAAATAGAAACAATATTATTATATAATGAGCAAGATGTAGTAAATCTATATAAGATTTTTATTACTTGGAAAGACTATATACAAAGTGAAGATGAAGTAGATGAAGTAATAGAAGTTGATAGTCATAAAGACAATATAGAAATTACTGAGGAAGAATCTGATAATAAGGAGGTTATAGAAGAGAATAAAGAAGAAATAGAAGTAAATGAAATTGAAAATACTGAGGATTGTATTGTAGATTAAAGTTATATTAATTTAAGGAATTTATCCTTAAATGATAGATGCTCCTAATTATTTAGGAGCATCTATCATTTATAGAAGTTTTATTTAACACTAGATATAGAAATGTTTTTTCCATCAGAAGTAGCGATAATGGTACCATTAATATCTGTTCTAATTGTTCTAATATTAAAGTAATTAAGAAGAGATAAAGTTTCAGATGTAGGATGACCATAAGAATTATTTTTACCTACAGATATTATTGCAACAGATGGGTTCACTGAAGTAAGAAAATCTAGAGACGTAGAAGTTGAAGAACCATGGTGTCCAACTTTTAAAATATCACAATTTAAATTATTATTTTGAGATAACACTGTTTCTTCTGTTGATATTTCAGCATCTCCTGTAAATAAAAAAGAATTATTAAAAAAAGTGATTTTTATGATTGGAGAATAATCATTTAGATTATCACTAAACAAATTTTCTACTGGAGAGAATACTTCAATTTCTGTATTTTCTCCAAGATCAATTCCTTTAAATCCTTTCTTTAAAACATTAATTTTAAGATTTTTATCTACTAAAGCGCTAATCATGTTTTCAAAGGTAGTAGATGAACTTACTACTTTAGGAGAGTAAAAGCTTCCAATACTATATCTTTTTATAATAGTATCCATATTTCCAATATGATCTTCATGAGGGTGTGTTGCAATAATATAGTCAAATTTTTTAATATTTAATTTTTCTAAATAATCTAATAAATCTTTTCTACTACTAGATGGCCCAGAGTCTATAAGCAAATTTTTATTATTAACTTGAATTAAAATACAATCTCCTTGACCTACATCTATGTAGTGAACAATCATCTTATTTTCACAATTAGTATTATTATTTGGATTTAAAAAGAAAATAAAAACGATAATTGCAAAAATAGTAAGTATTAATTTTAATACTTTATGATTATTATATTTAAAATTATTCATAATTAAAGACTCCTAAATAAAATATATATTTTAAATTATTGACTAGAATTAAATAAGTAAATCTTAAGTTTATAAATATTTAATAAGTTAGTGAAGTGAAATTTTTGGTAAAATATGTTATAATTGTATAACATATTATAAAAGACAGAAATTAAATAAAAAATATTAGGAGGATGAGGATGAAAAAGGAGTTTTCAATAAGCAACGATAAAGTGTTGATGAATTTTTCTACTAGGTATTGTACCAATTTTGAGAGTTTGTTAGAAAGTGAGGGATTTAGGAGAGTTCTAAGTGTTTATTTAAAAAAGTCTGAGAAAAAGAGAACTTTATCATATAGATATTTAGTTAAATCTCTAAACACCACTGAAATATCAACTCTAAGAGAAGATATTACCAAAATTTTTAAATGGCTGACTATTATAGATGTAAAAGAAGTTATTGAGTTAAATCCAAGATATAGTGAACTTTTGAGTAATAAAGAAGAGTTTATTAATGTAATAGAAGATTTTTATTTATTTTGGAGAAGATTAGAGAGATATACTATTATTCAAAATGATAAGATTAGTCAAGGGTTAGCAGCTATGAATTTTACAGAAGCAAATTCAGCTTTTGAAAAACTAATTCTAAAGTTCTATAGAAAAATTGAGCAAAATGTATTAGGAAGAAATCCTAAAGTCTTTAGACAAATAACAGCTGGTGGGAATTGTAGTATAATGATAAATAAACTATTATGGCCAATTCCAAATGGATATGAAGCGCTAGAAGATATTAATTTTATAGATTGTATTTTATTGGAACCACCATTTATAACATATCCTAAAAAGAATACAAGAAATGGAATGTTTTCAGAGGTTTATGATAATCCTTTAAAGTATGCACATATAAATAAAGAACACTGGTTCTGCTATCCTGCAAAAGTTGGAGAGTTAATAGCATATATATTTTTCCATAGAGATTTTATGAATCATGGAATAACTTTATGTAATTTATTTGAAATGGCGAAGAGAGAGGAATGTAGAGGAAGACGTCCTGATATTGTTTATGTATTTGGAATAAATGATGGAGAAGATTTAAAAACAGTTTTCTATGATGATGATGAAAATAATATAATGCTTGGGTATATAAATTATTCAGAGGAGATAGATTACTTTGGATATATGAAAAAGATGATATTAACATTGCATAATTTAATAATGATAAAAAGAGGTTATTTGCCTATACATGGTGCAATGGTAAATGTTCAAATGAAAAATGGAAAAGAAGCTAATGTAGTAATAATGGGGGATAGTGGTGCAGGAAAATCTGAAAGTTTGGAAGCCTTTAGAACACTAAGTGAAGAATATATAAGTAATATGAATATTATTTTTGATGATATGGGTACTTTTAAGGAGATTAATGGAGAGATATATGGATATGGTACAGAAATAGGTGCTTTTGTCAGATTAGATGATTTAGCTCAAGGATATGCATTTAGGGAAATAGATAGAAGTATATTTATGAATCCAGATAAAATAAATGCAAGATTAGTAACTCCTGTAGCACCATATAGCCAGATAATAAAGGGATATAAAATAGATTTATTCTTATATGCTAATAATTTTACTGACATAACAGAAAATGATAAAGCCATTGAATATTTTAATAATGCTGAAGATGCAATTAAATTATTTAAATCAGGACCAAGAATGGCAAAGGGAACTACAACTGAAGAGGGATTAGTTGAAAGTTACTTTGCAAATCCATTTGGACCTGCACAAAAACAAGAAGCTACTGACATATTGATAGAGAGATATTTTAAAACAATGTTTGCTACAAATGTAAAAGTTGGACAAATCAAGACATGTCTTGGAGTTAAAGGTAGAGAACAAGATGGGCCAAGAGAAGCTGCAATAGAGTTATTTAACATTATTAAAGAGTTATAAAAAATAGCTTTGCACTTATGTGCAAAGCTATTTTTATTTTTAAAATTTATCTTTTGCAAAAAATGATATAGAATATAATCCACAAATACCAATAATAGCATAAATTATTCTACTGAAAGTACTCATTTCCCCAAATATTGCAGCAACAAGATCGAATTGAAAAAAACCTAATAGTCCCCAGTTTATAGCTCCAATTATAATAAGTATAAGTACTATGGTATCAATTACCTTCATAAAAACAACTCCTTTGGTTTTAATAACATAGTTATTTTTTCCAAAGGAGAAATTTATATTCGTACTGACTACATTTCAAGATTAAATTTTATTTATTAAATTGAAATATTTCTGTCAATAGGCTGATTTAAAGATATAATAGTATCAGTTCTTTGAATTCCAGAAATAACATTTATTTTGTTTAGTAATATATCTTGAAGATCACTTATGTTTTTACAGATAACTTTAGCAAATACTGAATAATCACCAGTAGTTAAGTGTAATTCAACAACTTCCTTGATTTTTGACATTTCTTCAAAAACTTCTGAGAATGATGAAGTCTTATCAATATATATACCTACAAAGCAACAAACATCGTATCCTAGCTTAGGAAGATTTAAAAGAATTTTAGTTCCTTTAATTATTCCAAGTTCCTCCATTTTCTTCATACGAACATGAATAGTACCACCACTAACATGGCAAAGTCTTGCAATTTCTAAGTATGGAGTTCTACAATCTTTAATTAATATATCTAAAATTTGAAGATCTAATTCATCAAGTTGATAGGCTTGGTTTAAACCCATAATAACACCCCTTTAATAAATTTATAATATCTTTTATATATTTTATCAAATTTTATATAAAAAATGAAGTATAAAATAAAAGTTATTATAAGAAATAATCAAATAATTAATAAATTATCAATATATGGAAGTAAAATCAGGTTGAAAATATGTTAAATAGACAGTAATATATATAGTAGAAAGATATAGGAAGGAGAGCTATTGATGGGTAACTTTTTATCAACGCTGCTTTATTTCATTGTTTTATTAGCAATTGTATTTGGAATAATGTTTTTAGGAAGCAAGTATGTATTTTCAAAAGTTAGAATTAATAAATATATACCACTTGGTATAGCTATAGCAACATTTATTTTACAAATATTTATGCCTGCTATTATAGGAAAGAATATTTGGTGGGTATCATTTTTACTAACAATATTAACAGTAACATTCTTTTTATGGTTTATGGATATTCAAACAACTGGTGGACCTAAAAAGAAAGAAAAGAAAATTGAAATTAGACCTAAGGCTAAGCCTAATAGAGTAAAGCATTTAAATAATGCACAAAACAATAAAAAATAAGGCGTTTAATTTTGAATTTTTCCCTTTATAGAAATAGTTTTGTTGTTAAAATTATTTTCTATAAAGGGAATATTAAGATTAAACGCTTTTTATTTTGCCTTCAAACAATTTTCTTCACTTAAAGTTGTATTTTTTATGTAGCTTCAAGTGAAAAATTTCTAAATATAGTTATTATTTAAATGAACAATGAAGATTGGAGAACTTACTGCAGTTTTATTTTCATCTTGTAGTACTCTAATAACATACCAAGTTTCTGATTTTAAGCTTTGATGCTCATATATATACTTAATGCTATTTAAATTAATATCTTCAATTTTTTTTATAATGAGGCCACCATTTGATATTATTTGAATCTCTCTTATTTTATATCTAATGTCTTCAGTAAAAATTGAAAACTTTATTTTAGAGGAATAAATTGACAATGTATCTCCCATAAATGTCTCATCAATAGTAAAATGTAATTTTAAAAATCGTGATTCAGTTGAGTAGGTTCTATGACTTCTAAAAGCATCAATTAATGCATTTTTAGAAAAATCATTTGCAATATATGCAGTTAAATTATCAGATTGGTCGAAATTAATTCTATGATTATCTTGCCCATTAACAGCGCCTAATTTCCAACCACTATCTAGTAATTGATAATAGTATTTTTCATGTTTAGTATACTTACTTGCAGGATTACCATTGTAAACTTCTATAGATGTAATAATTTTATTAAAAACTTCGTTGTATTGAATTTTGCTAATTTCTTTGTGAGGATGATTAATGATTATAAAAGCTTGATGATTATTAAACATCCATAATGTTAATAATCTTAAATCTTTTATAGCACCAGTAAAGAAGTTATTAGGATTTATTATGTTAAAATCGCCAAAGGGAACAGTTCTACATTCAAAGCCAACAATAGGTAAGAAGTCATCTTCATTTCTTCTTATTTTATTGGCAAAATAATTTGTTGCATCCCATTTTGTTAAAGTACGATCCTTAGCAGTAGTTTTATTTGAAAGAAAGTCATTGTGATCAGTTACAAATAAAAAGTCTAAACCACATTTTATAGCAAACTCATATAAGTCTAAAGGAGTACCTTTACCAGTTGAATAACTGGAATGACAGTGGGGAATACCATAATAATATTTTAATTTATTCTGATCAAAGATTACTTTGGTTTTATGCTTACTTTTACTCACAAATTCGCCTCTTAAAATTATTCACTATTAATATATAGTATTAAAGGCATTAAAATAATGACAATAATTATAAAGGGTGATAAAATAAAGTGAAACTTTCATGATGAATATAACTTATAAGGGAGTTAAAAAATATGATTATGGATTTTGAGGGAGCTAAACCTAAAATAAATGAGAATACATATATTTCAGAAAGCGTTGATATAATAGGAAAAGTTGAAATTGAGGATAATGTAAACATATGGTTTGGTACTAGACTTAGAGCCGATATGAACAAAATAGTAGTTGGTGCTAATACTAATATTCAAGAAAATTCAGTGGTGCATGTTGATTCTAATTCTCCATGTATTATTGGAAAAAATGTAACTATAGGTCATGGAGCTATAATTCATGGATGTAGTATTTCAGATAATGTTTTAGTAGGAATGGGATCAATAATATTAAATAATGCTAAAATTGGAAAGAATACTATTATAGGGGCAGGAAGTCTGGTGACACAGGGAAAGAGTTTTCCAGAAGGAGTTCTTATTTTAGGAAATCCAGCAAAAGTAGTTAGAGAATTAACTGATGATGAAATAAAAAATATTAAGAAATCAGCAGATAATTACGTAAATTTAAGTAAAAGATATAAAAAGTAGGAGGACATATGTTAAGAATAGGAGAATATAATACTTTAGTAGTAGATAGAGAAAAGGACTTTGGATTTTATCTAGTTGATAAACAAAGTAAAGAGGATGTTTTACTTCCTAAGTCATTAGCAGAAGGAATGGGAGTAGAAGTTGGTAAGGAGATTGAAGTATTTATATACAGAGACTCAAAAGATAGACCAATAGCTACATTTAAGAAGCCTTTAGCTATAGTTGGAGATGTTGCTTATTTAAAAGTTGTACATCAAGGTGAGTTTGGTGCATTCGTTGATTTTGGATTAGATAGAGATATATTTGTACCATTAAAAGAACAAAGATATAAATTACATACAGGGAAAAAATATTTATTTTACATATATGTAGATAAGACAGGCAGACTTGCAGCTACAACAGAAGTTGAGCCATATATTGAAGTTGCTGAAGAAGGAACATTTAAGGTTGGAGATGAAGTTACTGCAATGGTGTTTTCAAAAACTCCTTCAGGAACTTTAAATGTTGCAATTGATGCTAAATATAGAGGGTTAGTATTACCTAATGAGTATTATAACGAGGTTCATCCAGGAAATGAAATGAAGTTAAGAGTTAAGAGAGTTTATGAAGATGGTGTAATAGGTTTAACTCCAAGAAAAACTAGATTAAATGAAAGAGATGAACTTCAAGAAAGAATAGTAACTTATATGAGAAAAAATGGTGGATTTATGGAATTCAATGATAAATCTAATCCAGAAGACATAAAAGCTACTTTTGCAACTAGTAAGAATTACTTTAAGATGGCTTTAGGTGGGCTTATGAAGGCTGGAAAACTTACTCAAGATAAAGAAGGAAGCAGACTTATATAGTTTTTACTTGAAGGTGTTTTTTAGCAAAGTTAAAATATTTTTAGTTAATGATTTTTTTTATTAAATATAGCATAAGTTGTTATCTTTTAAGGGGAAGTATGTAGAAAATTATACTTTTAGCTTAAAATCTAGTGATAGAGAAAAAATTGATTATATTATCGGAGGGAAGATTATATAAATTCTTAGTGAAATTATATTCCTTCCTGGAGATTATATAATCAATTTTTCGGCATCACGGAATTCAAGCTTTAACGAATAATTTAGTTAATAAGTTCATAGATTTTAGAGATGTCCATCTCCATAATTGAGTATGTGCTTTTAAGTTTTCCTTTGATTTCAGGTGAAAGATTAGAATGAAGATATAATGAGTCTAATCCAACATTTGAAGCACCTTCTATATCACATATATAGTCATTTCCAATCATAATGCTATTTTTTATATTTAAATTATGTTTATTAATTAAAGTAGTATAAAAATTCTCATCTGGTTTGCATACTTTATAGTCAGCAGAAAATAAAATATCATCAAAATATTTTTCAATTCCTAACAATCTCATTTCATAAAGTGTAAATATTCTCTGAGCGTTTGATAATAAATATATTTTTTTCCCTTTTTTCTTTAACAATTCTAATAAGTTAATTACATTATCATATAATTTTATATACTTTATAGATGAAGTTCTAAAGAAATGTGCAGTATCAATTATTAACTCATCAGAAGGAATAATATTTTTATTTGTATAAAGCTTAGAAAATACATTTTCCAGTGGAAAGTCGGGATAGTTTGTATCAGTTAGATTATCTAAATGAGACTTAACTAAAGTTATATATGATTCTTTTAATTCTTCAGCAGTATATAAGGCACCTTTAAAAGAGTAAAATAATGATAGCTTGTACCAAAATTCTGTGCTTTCTTCATCAGTATTAATATCAATTAATGTTCCATATAAATCAAAAATATAATTAGTATACATAAATTCTCCGTAGTCATTTATAAAATTTTTTTCTATTATATCATTATAGTAGATAGAATGGAATTGTATTTTATTACAAAAAATGACTAATTTACTTATTTGTTAGTATAAATAATTGTTGGAATTTTGAAAGTAGTAGTAATTATTAGATAATGTTAATTTAAGATAAATTTATGGGGATGTGCATTAAGAATGACACATCCCTAATATATTGAGAGGAAAATGAGATAGCTAATTAAATATTGCTTTTAAGTATATATTCGTTGTATGGAATATCTAATTCCTTAGAACTTATTACTTGAATATTATAGGATTTATTTATTTTATTTAAAATAGATTGTGAATCATCAGATATAGTACCTGTGGTTATAATTATTCCGTTATTTATGTTATCTGCAATCATAGATCCTAACAATTTTTCAATATGAAATGGTGATATAGGGTTATCACTAGAAAATCTTTTGCATTCTACATAATATTTTTCTGAATCCTTTTCACAAATAATATCTTTTCCACCATCAGGACCAATAGGAAGAAGAAGTATATTAGTAAATCCCAATTTGGATAAATATTCGCTACACCAAATTTCAAATTCATGAGGAGTTAATTTGTGAACTATATTATAAAGATGAGTATCTTTTTCAAAACCTTTATATGATTTATAGTATATAATAATTTTATTAATTAATTTACCTATTAAAGGAGCAAATAGTATTATTATAAAGTAGCTATATATTGTATTTAACTTCATTCATTAGACCTTCTTTCATAATATAGCATTTATGATTTCTTATTGTTTTTGTAAGCTCATAACCATCTATAAGCTTAATTTCTTTTTCTTGATTTTTATTATTAAAATCATTAATGAATTCTATAGCTTGAGTAGAAAAACTACTATTAGTTATTATAATTCCTTTTTTACAATCATTAATGAACATTCTAGCTAAAAAGCTTTGAACATCAGGTCGGCCAGTTAATTCCCACTTATCTTCATCTGCAGGTGTATTTCCTAGTAGATCATTTTGAATGCAACTAATAAATATATCTTCATTATTTAATGATGCTTTAAAATTAGTTAGATTACTATATTCGTTAGGTAGTGTTACTTTGTCTTTAAATCCTAATATATCAAAATATAGATTGATAACTTTAATAAATGTATTGTAATTATTTTTTTGAATATCTTTTATAGATAATATTCCAAGTTCAATTTGTTTTTCCATTATTTTTTGATCTAGGGAAATAGTAGATTTTTCTATATATGAAATTAAAAATTTTAATGTGAAAAATAATAATATAATAAGTGGTAAATATTTGATAAAATTCATAAAAATCACCTCGTCTTAATTATTAACAAATTTTGTATGGTATATACATTGCTAAATAGATAAATTTTACTGAAAAATATAAATAAATTTGTAATAAAAGAGAAAATAATGTTTTAAATTCAACAAAAAGGGATTATAATTATAATAATAGATAAATTCATTAAGAATTAAGTGCTAATTGGAGGTAAATATGGGGATGATTACAAGATGTTCAATTATTATTTATGATGATTTTGGAAATGTATTAATTGCAGAAAGAGGAAAAAGAAATGAAAGAAAATGGGGAACATTTGGAAAAGAGATAAAGGGAAAAGAAACAGAAGAAAAATGCATTTCTAAGGCAGTTGATAAAGATATAAAATGCACAATATTTGATTTAAAACCTTTTAAAGAATATAATTTAGAAGGTGAAGAAAAATTGAAAGTTTTTACAGGGTGCATAAAAGAATATATTACTTGTCATAAAAGTATAAATAGTATAAAATGGATTGGACAAAGAAATCTTGAAGATTATATTTTTAATGATGAAGATAAAATGATATTAAATGATTATTTTGAAGCTTAAATGAATAATCATTGTAAAACTAATGATAAAATTAAAGGGGATATTTAATGCTTTATAGAGTAATTATTAAAAGGGAAACGGCAAAGTACTTTATAGGTAAATCTTATGATAATAAGAGGTATAAAATTGAAAAGAATCAATATACTAAAAAGCTTAGAGTAGGTAGTGACTCATATTTTTATGCTAGAAAAGAAGAAAAATTACTAAGTACTATTTTAGTTCCAATTTCTGATGAAGAAGCTGGAGTATTAGATATTCATAATTCTGATAGAGATACTTATTAATAAATAAAGCAAAAGAAGAACAAGGAATAAATAAAACCTTGTTCTTCTTTTATGTGTTAAATAAAAAGGAGAGATTATATGATTAAGAAATTTATTTCATATTATAAGCCTTATAGAGGATTATTTTTTACAGATTTAATAGTTGCTACTATAGCAACTTTATGTAATTTAATATATCCAATGATGACAAGGGCTTTAGTTAATGATGCTATACCTAATAAAGAAATAAAGGTTATAGGAATATTTGCAGTTATTCTAATGGTTTTATATTTAGTTAAAGCTGGATGTTGCTATTTTATGCAATATTTTGGACATCTTGTTGGAGTTGGAATGCAGGGTGATATGAGAAGAGATATGTTTAAGCATCTTGAAAAATTACCAAATTCATATTTTGATAATACAAAAACTGGAGATTTAATGAGCAGAATGATAAATGATTTAATGGATATATCTGAGCTTGCTCACCATGGACCAGAGGATTTATTTATTTCAATAATAATGTTTTTAGGATCATTTATAATATTATCTACTATAAATTTACCCCTTACAATTTTAATATTTGCATTTGTTCCTTTCATAGTAATATTTACTCTTAAGAAAAGAAAAAAGATGAATAAATGTTTTATGGAAACTAGAGTACATACATCTGCAATAAATTCAACACTAGAAAACTCAATTTCAGGAATAAGAATCTCAAAGGCATTTGTTGCAGAAGAGTATGAAAATGAAAAATTTAATAAAGGAAATAATAAGTTTAAAGAAGTAAGAAAACATTCATATAAAGTTATGGCAGAATATTTTGCAGGGGTTAACTTTGGAGTAGATATATTAGATTATGTTGTTTTAATAGCAGGAGGAATATTTACTTATTATAATACTATTAACTTAGGTGATTTTTTAGCTTATATGCTATATGTAAAATTATTTACAGATCCAATTAAAAAGCTTATTAATTTTGTAGAGCAATACCAAAATGGAATGACTGGATTTAAAAGATTTATAGAGATTATGAATGTTGAAGAAGAAAAAGAAAAAAATGATGCCATAGAATTAGAAAAAGTAGAAGGGCATATAAACTTTGAAAATGTATGTTTTAGTTATGAAAATGAAAAAGTATTAGATAACATTACATTATCTATAGAAAAAGGAAAAATGTTAGCATTAGTAGGACCATCAGGAGGTGGAAAAACTACATTTTGTAATTTAATACCTAGATTTTATGATGTGGACAAAGGTGATATAAAAATAGATGGAAAAAGCGTATATGATATTAAATTAGATTCTTTAAGAAAAAATATTGGAATAGTTCAACAAGAAGTATTTTTATATACAGGAACAATAAAAGAAAATATTAAATACGGAAAGCAAGATGCAAGTGATAAAGAGGTTATTGAGGCGGCGAAAAAGGCTAATATTCATGAATTTATAATGGGATTAAAAGATGGTTATGATACATATATTGGGGAGAGAGGAATAAAATTATCAGGCGGTCAAAAACAAAGAATATCAATTGCTAGAGTCTTTTTAAAGAATCCACCAATTCTAATTCTAGATGAAGCTACATCAGCTTTAGATAATGTAACTGAATATTTAATTCAACAATCACTAGAAGAACTTTGCAAGGATAGAACAACAATAGTTGTTGCACATAGATTATCTACAATAAAGAATGCAGATGAAATAATAGTATTAACTGATAAAGGGATAGAAGAAAGAGGAAGTCATAAAGAGCTTATTAAAAAAGGTGGAATTTATGATGAATTAAATAGATATGCAAAAGTTAATTAAGTAATTTATCACAGAATTTTTACAGAAAAAAAGGGTAAACTAAATATAAGCATAAAATTATTGACTAATAATAATTATCGCTGTACAATAAAACAAATAATATTAATAGCCCCCTAAGAGGGAGTAGGAGGAATTATAATGGTTCAACATTTAAAAGAAAATGAATTTAATTCAGAAGTTATTAATTTTGATGGTATTAGTATAGTAGATTTCTGGGCAGAATGGTGTGGTCCTTGTAAGATGATAGGTCCTATCTATGAAGAAGTTGCAGGAGAGTTAACAAATGCTAAATTTACAAAAGTTAATGTAGATGAATGTCCTAATTTAGCAGGAAAATATAGAGTTGCAAGTATTCCAACAATAATGGTATTTAGAAATGGAGAACCTATCGATACATTAGTTGGATTTATGCCAAAGCCTCAATTAAAAGCTGCAGTTGAAAAGCACTTATAAGAGAGGAATACTATGGAAAGATATGATTTAGCCATAGTAGGTAGCGGTCCAGCAGGTTTATCGGCTGCTCTAAATGCAAAAATAAGAAATAAAAAGTTCATTATCTTTGGAAATAAGGATTTAAGTAATAAGATAGTTAAGGCTCCTAAAATAAACAACTATTTAGGGTTTTATGGAATGAATGGAGCACAAGTAAAAGAAAAGTTTGCAGAGCATATAGATAAGATGGGAATACAAATTACAGAGGAAAGAGTAAATAATATCTATGCTATGGGTGATTATTTCACTTTGATGGTAAATGATAAAATGTATGAGGCTACAGCTGTAATTTTAGCTACTGGGATGGAATATACTAAACCTATTAAAGGTGAACTAGAATTACTAGGTAAAGGTGTAGGATATTGTGCGACTTGCGATGCTCCTCTTTATAAAGGAAAAACAGTTTCAATAGTAGGATATAACAAAGAAGCTGAAGAGGAAGCAAATTATGTAAGTGAACTTGCAGGAAAAGTTTACTATATACCTATGTACAAAGGTGAATATGAAGTTAGAGATAATATAGAAGTTGTTGATAAGAAGCCATTAGAAATAGTTGGGGATACTAAAGTTTCTTCATTAAAACTTGAAGGCTTAGAATTAGAAACAGATGGAGTATTTGTTCTTAAGGATAGTATTTCACCAGGACAATTAGTTCCGGGGCTTGAAATTGTTGATGGGCATATTAATGTGGATAGAGAAATGAAATGCAATATTCCTGGATGCTTTGCAGCTGGAGATTGTGTAGGTAAGCCATATCAATATATAAAATCAGCAGGAGAAGGAAATATAGCAGCATTAAGTGCTGTAAGGTATATAGATATCCTGAAAAATAAATAGATTATATAAAATAAGATATGTTGTTATAAATAGCATATCTTATTTTTTTCTTTAAATATTGTCAAGACTTGATTTAAATATAAATACAATGTATCATAAATTAGCACTAAGGATGAATAATAAAGGATAGGTGAAGTATGTTGTTAGTTGTTGGTGGAATGATAGGTTTAGGTAAAAGTTCAGTAGCAAAAATTTTAGGAGAGCACTTTAATTCAGAGGTCTTTTATGAATCAGTTGATGATAATCCACTTTTACCCTTATTTTACAGTGAGTCTGAAGAAGAGATACAAAGAAAGAGATATCCATTCTTATTACAATTATATTTCTTAAATACGAGATTTAAAAGTATTAAGGAAGCATTAGTTAATGATAATAATGTTTTAGATAGATCAATATATGAAGATTGGTATTTTGCTAAGAAGAATATGGAGCTTGGTAGAATATCTGAGTTAGAAATGAATATATATGAAAATTTATTAAGCAATATGATGGAAGAGCTAGAATCACTTCCTAAAAAGGCGCCAGATATTATGATATATCTTAAGGGCTCTTTTGAAACTGTAATTAATAGAATCAATCTTAGAGGAAGAGAGTTTGAAATTGATGATAGTTTAAGAGAGTATTATCATTTCTTATGGGAAGGATATGATAATTGGGTTAATAATCATTATAATGCATCTGAAGTTTTAGTTATAGATATGAATGTTATGGATGTAGTTAATAATGAAGAAGATAAAAAGAAATTAATTGAAATGGTAGAAAATAAATTAAAAGAAGTTAGAAAGTAATAAAAATAGAGAAGTTAATATTTATATATTGACTTCTCTATTTTTTAAAATTTTATTTATAGGTATTTAAAGGGATTTTAAGAAAAATGTAGAATGAGTAAAAATAAAGAGAAGGTATGGAGGGGATAAGATGAGAAAAAAGACAAAATCAATATTACTTGTAATTATAATTATTTTAATACTGATAATAGGAGCTATAGTGTTAAATTTATATAATAAGGGATTTAAATTTTATACATATACTACAGAAAATTATATAGTAGAACAAATTGAAGGAATAATAGGAATTGATGATGGGAAAAATTATAAGGGAAAAGTTGAAGAATTATCAATAAAAGAAATTAATGGGTCATATTTAGGATTTTTCTGCATCAAAGATAGTGGAGAAAATCAATATGCAATTGCAAAATATAAAGAGTGTTTTAATTTAGGAAGTCATAAAGTATTAAATTTAGATAAGATAATAAAAGGAAATAACTCTGTAGCTATGTTAGAGTTATCTGAAGAAAATAATAATGAATTTGTTATATTAATTTCGTCAGATGCAGACAAATATGAGGGATTAAATATAGTTTCTTTAAATAATAATGAAGAGGTTTTAGAAAATATTGAGTTAACAACTGAAGGGATGGAATCCTTTGGAGGAGAACTTTTAAAAGATAATGTGTATTTATTAACATATAAGGTGGATGAATATAAGGAAATTGGAATTGAATTAGTAAAGAAGAGTGAATAATAAAATTCACTCTTCTTATTTTAAAAGAAATTAATTATCCTAGTTATTAAACAAGTAACTTAAATTAAATAATTTAAATTTCAGAAGTTTATTTAAAGGAATTAAATGATGCATCAGAAGGCATTCTCCAATCTCCGCGTGGACTAAGAGAGATTGAACCAACTTTAGGTCCATCAGGTAAAGCACTTCTTTTAAATTGTTGAGTAAAGAATCTATAAATAAACTTATCAAGCCATTTTTCAATTTCTTCTTTAGAATAATCATCTTTAAATGCTGCTTGAGCTAAAAGTAATATTCTTTCTTTAGATGAACCATGCTTTATAAAGTGATAAAGGAAGAAATCATGAAGCTCGTAAGGTCCTACAATATCTTCTGTTTTTTGAACTATATCACCATTATCACTCTTTGGAAGAAGTTCAGGGCTAACAGGAGTATCTAATATATCTAATAGTGTATGAGATACTTCTTTATTAGATTCTTTTTCAGCAACATATCTAACTAAATATCTAACAAGCGTTTTTGGAATTGAAGGATTTACAGAGTACATACTCATATGATCTCCATTATAAGTACACCATCCAAGAGCTAATTCAGATAGATCTCCTGTACCTATTAATAGACCTCCTTCTTTATTTGCTAAATCCATAAGAATTTGAGTTCTTTCTCTAGCCTGAACATTTTCATAAGTTACATCATGTATATCTTTATCATGCCCAATATCTTTAAAGTGTTGAAGGGCAGCATCAACTATATTTATTTCTCTTAAATCTGTTCCTAACTCATTACATAAAGTTAAGGCATTATTATAAGTTCTATCAGTTGTACCAAAGCCAGGCATAGTAATTGCTATAATGTTTTTATTATCAATTCCTAAAAGCTTAAAGGTTTTAACTACAACTAAAAGCGCTAATGTTGAATCAAGTCCACCAGAAATACCTATAACAGCTTTTTTAAGCCCTGTATGTTCTAAACGCTTAGCTAAAGCGGCAGCTTGAATATTAAATATTTCTTTACATCTTTCTTCTCTTTCATGTTCATTTGAAGGAACAAAAGGATGTTTATCAACATATCTATCAAAATCTTTAATTTCAGTATTATTAAACTTAAATGATATATTTTTAGCTTTAAAAGGTACTATATTCGATGCATCTCTATAACTTAAGTTTTTAAGTCTTTCGGAATTAAGCTTAAATACGTCTATACAAGAGGTAATTATTTCATTTTCTCTTTGGAATCTTTGATTTTCTTTTAATATAGATCCATTTTCACTTATTACTAAATGACCACTAAATAAAAGATCAGTTGTAGATTCATGAACTCCAGCAGATGAATAAATATAAGAAGTCATACATCTAGCACTTTGATTAGAAATTAAAGATACTCTATAATCTTTTTTGCTTACAAGTTCATTAGAAGCAGATAGATTTGCAATAATATTAGCGCCTAAAAGAGAGAGATAAGAGCTAGGTGGTATAGTAACCCATAAATCTTCACAAATTTCTAATGCAAATTTATAATCGCCACTTGTAAAAATTAAATTAGTACCAAAAGGTATATTTTCTTGGAATGGTAATGTTACAATTTCATCAATTAAATTAATACCTTCAGTAAACCATCTTTTTTCATAGAATTCACTATAATTAGGAATATATGATTTTGGTACAATTCCAAGAATTTTACCATTAAAAATCATAAATCCACAGTTATATAAAACATTATTATGGATTAATGGAGCACCAACAGTAATAAGTATGTCCTTAGCAATTGTGTATTCACAAATTTCTTTTAATCCATCTAAAGTTTTATTTAAAAGTGCAGAAGTTAAAAATAAGTCTCCACATGTATAAGATGTAATACAAAGTTCAGGAAAAACAAGAAATTTTACACCTTTAGCATATGCATCATCTATACAAAAACATATATTTTCAACATTATATTTAATATCAGATACCTTTGTCTTGGGACAAGCAGCACCTACTTTAATAAAGTCCATAGATTCATCTCCATTTCGTTATATTATATAAATTTAGTATTGTATTCCAAGGTTAATAAAATACATATAAATCAATAATAAAAGGAAAAGCTTAGAAAATCAATGGATTTGAAAGAAAAGTATAGCAAAACAGATTAAATGATATAAAATAACTCTTTTAAAGATAAAAAATAACTTGCAATGGGTTTAAAAATAAAATATAATAAAATTGTGGTTAGAAAAATAAGGGTAAGTAACTTAACTACAAAAATAGAAAAGAATAGTATATAATAAAAATAATACATATTATTAGTGAAACTTTTATAAGTATTTATTAATGAATGTATAATAACAGAAAGGGGGAAGGTTAATGGTTGAGGTTATTGTCTGGATACTTGTTGCCATTGCAGTAATTGCTATTGATATTGTTACTAGTAGTTTTATTTTTATGTGGTTCTCATTAGGAGCTATAGTCGCTATAATACTTTCTTTACTTGGTATATCGGTAGCATGGCAAATTATTGCATTTTTAGTTGTAGGTATAGCAACTGTTTCTATTGGATATCCTTGGGCAAAGAAAAAATTTAAGGCAGATGTAAATCATGTACCAACAATGGAGCAAACTTATATTGGTAAAGAAATGATTGCCGATGAAGACATGGAAGAAAAATCAAAGATAAAAGTAAGTGGTATTTATTGGACTGCTTACAATAAAGGAAAAACAATTAAAAAAGGTGAAAAATATACTATAACAGGTATAGAAGGAAATAAGCTAATTGTTAAATTAAAGGAGGATTAATATGCCAGGTATGATTTTTTTAGTAGCAGTATTAGTTGTTTTATTTATAATATTGCTATCATCAATTAAAGTAGTAAATACAGGTTATTTATATGTAGTAGAAAGGTTAGGTCAATTCCATAGAATCTTAGAGCCAGGTTGGCACTTTGTAATTCCAGGTGTAGACTTTGTAAGAAAAAAAGTATCAACTAAGCAACAAATTTTGGATGTACCACCACAATCAGTTATTACTAAAGATAATGTTAAAATTTCAGTAGACAACGTTATCTTCTATAAGATGTTAAATGCTAAAGATGCAGTATATAACATTGAAGATTATAAATCAGGTATAGTTTATTCAGCAACAACTAATATAAGAAATATTCTTGGTAATATGACATTAGATGAAGTATTAGCAGGAAGAGATAGTATTAACCAACAATTATTAGGTATTATTGATGAAGTTACAGATGCTTATGGTATTAAAGTACTATCAGTTGAAATTAAAAACATAATTCCACCAGCTGAAATACAACAAGCAATGGAAAAGCAAATGAAGGCTGAAAGAGATAAGAGAGCTATGATTCTTCAAGCAGAAGGTTTAAGACAATCTCAAATTGAAAAAGCAGAAGGTGAAAAGCAATCTAAAATCCTTGCAGCAGAAGCTGAAAAAGAAGCAAATATTAGACGAGCAGAAGGTTTAAAGGAATCACAATTACTTGAAGCAGAAGGTAAAGCAAAAGCAATTGAACAAATAGCTATAGCAGAAGCAGAGGCTATTATGAAAGTTAACCAAGCTATAATTGATTCTGGAACAGATGAAAGAGTTATAGCACTTAAACAAGTTGAAGCTCTTAAGGAAATGGCTAACAATCCAGCTAATAAGCTTATTTTACCAAATGAAACTTTATCATCACTTGGTAGTATAGCTGCTATTGGAGAAATGTTAAAAGGAAATAAGGAATAATAACAGAAAGCATTGTAGGAAATCCTACAGTGCTTTTTATTATTATTTAATATGTGAGAATAAGAAAATTTTATTTCTGAACATAAGATATTATGTCTTTCTATAGGATATTGTTGTAATTTATTATATGATGATGATTTTTTTGATGTAGTTACCACTATAAATACTATTTATTTTTGGAATGATACTAAAAAAGGGCTAGAAGAGATTTATAGAGTATTAAAAGGAGATGGAGTATTTATTATAAATATTAGGCAAAATTAAATAGTAATAATTATTATAAATACAAACATATAATCTTATGAATAATAAAGATTATAGGGAGTATAGAAATATGCCAAATTTAAAAGGATCAAAAACTGAAAAGAATCTAATGGAAGCTTTTGCAGGAGAAAGTCAGGCACGTAATAAGTATACTTATTTTGCATCTAAAGCTAAGAAGGAAGGTTATGAACAAATAGCTGCTTTATTTGAAGAAACTGCTGCAAATGAAAAGGAACATGCAAAAATATGGTTTAAACTTTTATGTGGAGGTGATATAGGTACAACAGAGGAAAATCTAAAAGCAGCAGCTGCAGGAGAAAATTATGAATGGACAGATATGTATGATAGAATGGCTAAGGAAGCAAGAGCAGAGGGATTTAATGATATAGCTTATTTATTTGAAGCTATAGGGAAGATTGAAAAAACTCATGAGGAAAGGTATTTAAAGCTTCTTCAAAATGTAGAAGATGGATCAGTTTTTGCTAAGAACACAAAGTCAGTTTGGATTTGTCGTAACTGTGGACATATAGTAGACAGCTTAAATGCACCAGAAGTATGTCCAGTATGTAAACATCCACAAGCATACTTTGAATTAAGAGTTATAAATTACTAAATTATTGAGTATGTCTGAAATAAAAATAAAATGTTAATATTTTGAAATAAAAAAGAGCATAATAATAAATTTAAATTCATTTCAGTAGAATGAAATATAATAACTAGATAAAATTTATATATACAGTTATTTTAAGTAAAGAGCTGTATCAGATTGAATTAATAAATTTAATTTGATACAGCTTCTTTTTAAAACTTTTATAATATTATTTATATAAATTAATTAGCTCTTCTTCCATTGTGAAATTAAATTGTAATCTATATAGAAGGTTTTTCTTTATATTTTTATAGGAATGCTTTATTAGATATCAGTGTTTAGAATTATGAGAAAAAATTAATAATTTCAAGTTTATGATAATATAAATATAAATGAGTTGATTTTTAGGGGAATTCAATTTACTTACATTTTAAAATTTTATATGGTGGTTAAAGGGGGATATTGTTCATGAAGGGGAAAAAAATAATAGCTATATTATCAGCATTTCTTATTCCATGTATATTTATGGGATGCACAAAAGGTACTAGTGAATCAAAGCGTGAAACTTTAATAAATAATGATAAATCTGTTGAGAGTAATTTAGAAGATACCAATGACAAAATAGATGAAGATTTGGTAAATGAAGATTTATCAGAAATAACTTTATCTTATGATTATAAAACTATAAGTTTTGATGATTGGCAAGTAGATATTCCTAGCAGTTGGATAGAATATGGTGATTCAGAAGGTATACCAATTTACTTAATAGATGATACGGGAACTAATACAAATATATTATCAGAATCAGTAAATGGCATTTATTCAGAAGTATATATGAGTATGACAACTAAAAGTCTTAAAGATATGTTAGATATAGTTGATGATAATATAATTTCTGATTCTAAGATTGTAAATGGTATTAAAGTAAACTGTTTGGAGTATGTACAAAAAGCTGACGATAATAGTTCTGTATACACATATCAAACAGCTGTATTTAAGGATGATAGAGTTTATATCTTAACAATGGGAGCATATAATCAAACTTCTTTTGATAATAATAAAGCTTTAATGGAAGAGGTTATAACTACAGTAAGATAATATTTAATAATTTATCAATAAAAATCAGTAGAGTTAGATTAAGAGAGTAGATAGATTTGTGGAAAACAAATCTGTCTACTCTCTAATTTTACATATTTTAATTATTAACAATTTCATAAAGAGAAGAATCCTTAGGAAGTATCTCCTCTAGTGAAGTATTAGTATATATATGTAATTCATGTAATGCTCTCGTACAAGCAGTATAGAAAAGATGTTTATCTTCAATTGATAAATAACTTTCACCATCAGCTAAAATAACACCATCAAATTCTAGACCTTTTGCAATATAAGAACTTATTACATTAACACCAATTTTAAATTCACATTTATCACTAGTTATTAAGTTCACATCTTCATTAATTTCTTTTAAAGAAGAATAAAGTCTTTCACAGTTTTCTTTATTTTTACAAATAACAGCTATAGATTTAAATCCTTTATCTTTCATTTCAGCAATTTTATCAGCAATTTTTTCAGATAAATTACTATTAACCATATGAATAGTAGGATTATCACCAATTCTATCAACAGCTTCAATAGGTTCATGAGTATCTAAAATATCTTTAGTAAAGTTTGTTATATTACCAGTAGAACGATAACTTTTAGTTAATACAACAGTTTTAACATCATTAAATACATCAGTAATACTAGATCTATTTTTAACATTTGAATGTTTGTCAATTCTTTGATTTAAATCACCCATTATAGTTAAAGATGCATTGGGGAATGACTTCTTAACTATTTCATAGAATAAAGGACTATAATCTTGACATTCATCTATAAGAACATGCTTCATATTACCGTAGCTTCTGAATCCTTCTAAAGCAGATCTAATATAAATTATTGGTGTAATATCTTCATATTTGACTTCATTATTATTTAAAGAGTTTAATGTAATTTCCTTTATATCATTTAAGTCAAAGTCTGTGTATCTTTCTATATTTCCCCAAAGTAATTTGTATATAGCAACACTATCTAATGTATCAACCATAGAATCAACTTGAATATCAACTTGGTTTTTACAGTAATCATAGAAAGTTTTTTTATCTTCTACATAATCAAAATGTGAATTATCTTTTGATGATAAATATTTATTTTCAACTTGTGAAAATAAACTTTGTTTAATAACATCAATTCTATTTAAGAAAGGAATATCCTTAAATCTTTCAAAGAATGTTTTTTCTACAGATTTTTTACTTACTATTTGAGAACCTTCAATTATTATTGGTTTAACATTAGTTATAAGTTTTGGAATATCTAAATTAAAACTATTTAATACATTCATAAATTCTAAAGTGTTTTTATATTCCATAGCTTTAGTTCTTTTGTTAAATTCATTTAAATCTCTTATATTAGAGTAAATATAATCTAAATGATCATTTTTAGTTTCATATAAATAGTTTGTAGGTAAAAACCTTTTTGAATAAAGTTCAAAAGTAGTTTGACGAATATTACTTTCTCCAAGTTCAGGTAATACATCAGATATATATTCTGCAAAGACTTCATTTGGACTGAAGATTAAAATATTTTCTGCACTTAAGTTTTTTCTATGCTTATATAATAAATAAGCAGATCTATGCAATGCTATAGAAGTTTTACCAGAACCAGCAGCACCTTGTATAAATAACACTTTACTATCATCACTTCTAATAATATCATTTTGTTCTTTTTGAATAGAAGCAACGATATTTTTCATTTTATCTGTAGCATTTCCACTTAACATAGATGTTAATGCTTCATCACAAAGGCTTTCATTAGAATTGTGCATAAATACTATTTCACCATTTCTAATGTTATATTGTCTAGTAAATTCAATTTGGCCTTCTATTCTTCTAACTGGAGCATCATAAAAAGCAGGACCAACCTCAAAATCATAGAACATATTAGCAATAGGAGAACGCCAGTCAAATACAAAAATATCAAAATTATCCTCATCTTCTACAGTAGATAATCCTATATAAAAGCTTTCTGCATCTTCACCATCTTCTTTAAAGTCAAGTCTAGCAAAATAAGGGTTAGAAAGTTGTTTTTCTAATGTTCTAATTCTTGAAATCTTTTTTGCATGTAATTGTTCATTTAATGCAACCTGTCCACAGTTCTCATTTATTTCAATTTCATCTAATTCATTTCTATTATCCCATAAGAATTTTCTATGCTTTATTATTTCTTTATCTTGTTTTTCACTAGAAATACCATAACTGTTAAGTAAATCAGTGATTTTTTCTATTGTTTTATTTAAATATTTATTTTCATCTTGTAGTTCTCTTCCAATAATCATTTAATCTTCTCCTTTAAATAATTGTCATTAAATTTTAATAGTTTCTAATGGTGTATGTCAAGTAATGAATTTATATTATGATTAGAATAAAATTAAATTTACTGGAAAAAATATTAGTGACCTTTTAGGTTACGTAGGATTGTGTCACAAGGATTAGCTTGTGGCACTTTTTTTGTATGTAATTAAATGGAAGCGCCTCCGGGGAAGATACAATATATGGAAGTGCTATTTTATTTATTTTTTATAATATCAGCACAAATTTTTGAGCTTTTCAATACCATTGAAATACCATTACCAGGATGTATTGAACCTCCTGTAAAATATAAATTTTTAATATGTGGCAACATACATTGAGGTCTAAAAATTAAGCTTTGATTTAAGTTATGGCTTAACCCAAAAGCAGATCCAGCATAAGTATTAAAAATATTTTTTAGGTCAATAGGAGTTAAAGTATGTTTAAATAAAATATGAGATTCAATATCTTCTAAGCCAGGTATTTTACATATTATATTTAATAATTTATTTTCAAGATTAATTATGTCATCATTACTCCAAGATATATTTTTATAAAGCAAGTTAGGAACTCTCACCATAATATTTATTGTTTCACAGCCTATAGGACAAAGTGAATTATCTATGGAGCTAGGACAATAAATATAAAGTGAAGGATCTGGAGAAAGTTTTCCTTTAAAAGGAGAATTAATATTTTTTCTAAAGTTCTTATTTATAAAAATATTATGTACATTAAGAGAAGGAAATTTTTTATCTAATGCCAAATATAAAATAAAAGTTGAACAGGAATGTTCAAGTTTTGAAATAGAATTTGGAATAGATTCAGCTTCAACACATTTATTTTTTATTAAATTATTAATACTGTATGAATAATCACTAGAACAAACTACTAAATCACTATGTATTCGTTTATTCTTAACTTTAATACCTATTGCAGTATGATCTTTAAATATAATTTCATCAACTGGTGATGAAATATGAATTTTACCACCAAGGTCTAAAACTAATTTTTCTAATGCTTCAATATATGAATACATGCCTCCTTTTATATAATAAAGTCCATTATATTGAGTTGCAGAAGGAATTAAGTTATAAATATTTGAAGATGAAAAAGGGGAAACTCCCACATACATAGATTGAAACATAAGGTAATTTATTAACTTTTTTGAAGATATAAATTTATTACAATCTCTATAACAAGAACTTAGAGAATGTAATTTATAAAGTTTATCTAAAGTTGATAAATTAAAAAAGTTTTTACTTTCTATAAAAGGTCTGTTTAAAAAATATTTTTCAGCTAATAAATATCGTTTATAATTACTAGATAAAAATTCAAAATAAGAATACATATCATTTAAATTATTATTTGTTATATTATTTATGTTTTTACAAAGAGAAGGTAAGTTAGTTGAAAAAGTATAATTTGTATTATCATAATAAAATACTTTATATAAATCATTAAGAGGAATAAGAGAAAAATAATCTCTATAATTTTTATTACAATAATCAAAAAGTTCAATATAGTCTTTAGGTATCATTAATATAGAACCAGTTAAATCAAATTTAAAATTATCATGTTTAAGAGCGTTAATTTTTCCACCTAATGATTTATTTTTTTCATATAACTCTACCTTAAAACCGTCATTTAATAATCTAGCGGCTATAGATAGCCCACCTATGCCGCCACCGATAATAATTGCTTTCTTCATTTTAATCACGTCCTTAGATTAAAGTCTTAGCCTCCTAATGTAATATCTTGTGTTGCATACCAGTCTAGTGCATCATATATGTGTTGAGGCTTAAAATCTGGCCAATAATCATCAACTACATAAAAATCTGAATAGACAGATTGTATTGGTAAAAATCCACTTAATCTTCTTCTTCCACCCCAACGAACAATTAAATCTATTCTTGAAATATCTTTTGAGTGTAATATCAAATCTAAATTATTTCTTTTTTTATATGTTTGTCTAGATAAATTTAAATCCCACTCCCAACCGTAATTAACTAAAAAATTTACTTTTAATCCACCTTTTCCGAAAACCTTTCTTTCAGTAAATGGTATTAATTCAGGGGGGAAGCAAGGGGATTCTGTATTACCAACAACTAACAATTCAGCATCTTCTTGAGAAAGTAATTTTACAGCATCTATGCAAGCTTTAGTAAATGCCTCTTTTTGTTTTGTAGGTCTTTTTGTATTATCAGTAGTAAAACCATAATAGGTTATTTCTTCAATGCCGAGTTTTTGACATATTTTAAATAGTAGAAGACCTGGATTAATACCAATATTATATCCTTTTTCCTTAGAGAGACCATTATTTTCAGCCCAACGTCTATTACCATCAGGAATAATACCAATATGTTTAGGAAGTCTCATGAAATCACTCCTTAAATTATATTTGTAATCTAATTAACCTTATATAGTATTTCTAATTATTGTATTATTAATACAATAAAAGTTTTTGCTAAATATAAATTTAATGAAAAAAGAATAAATGCGAATTAAAATAAATTAGAAAGAAATAAAATTCGGATATATGGCGAAAGATGTATTATAAAAAATAATAAAGTTGACAAAAACAAAAAGGATTGGTAATATTTAATTAATACGAAGAATAAGTATAAAAAAGATAAAAATGTTCGTGTTTTGAAAAATGTGTATGTGGAGGTATATGATGTTAGGGTTTAAATGTATTTTTGTGGAAAAGAAAAATGGTTTTAATGTTGAAGCTAAAAGTCTTATGGAAGATTTCAAAAGTAATTTAAGAATAGATAATCTTGAAGATGTAAGAGTAGTTAATAAATATATATTAGGTGAAATGAAAGAAGAGTACTATAAAAAGTCTCTATACACAATATTTGCTGAAAAGACAGTAGATAATTTATATGAAGGAACTCTTCCAATTGATGAAAATGAGATTGCATTTGCAGTTGAATTTTTACCAGGACAATATGATCAAAGAGCTGATTCAGCATCTGAATGTATTGGGCTATTAGGAGCTGAAGATAGAATTGAAGTTAAATCATCTAAAGTAATTATTTTAAAAGGTAATTTAAGTGAAGATGAAGTAAACAAAATAAAAAGATATTATATAAATCCAGTAGATTCTAGAGAGGTAGCAATAGATAATATTGAACTTTCTTCAAAATTAGCAGAGCCTAACGATGTAGAAGTACTTCATGATTTTGTTAATAAAGATAGAAATCAAATAGAAGAATTCCACAAGGAATTGGGATTAGCAATGAGTGTGGAAGACCTATTAATGATAAGAGATTATTTTAAGAGTGAAGAAAAGGTACCGACAATTACAGAAATAAAAGTGATTGATACTTATTGGTCAGATCACTGTAGACATACAACATTTAGTACGGCAATTGAAGATGTAACATTTGAAATAGGTGAATTAAATAATGCAGCACAAAAATCATATGAAGCATATTTAAAATCAAGAGATTTCGTTTATGGAGAAACGGATAGAGATGAAACATTAATGGATATAGCAGTTATTACTATGAAAGAAATGAGAAAAAGAGGAATGCTAGATGATCTAGATGTTTCTGAAGAAATAAATGCTTGTTCAATAAAAGTTAACATAGAAACAGATAAGGGTAATGAAGAATACTTAGTGATGTTTAAAAATGAGACTCATAATCACCCGACTGAGATAGAACCTTTCGGTGGAGCAGCAACTTGTTTAGGAGGAGCTATAAGAGATCCACTATCAGGTAGAACATATGTATATCAAGCAATGAGAGTTACTGGTTCAGCAGATCCAACAGTACCAGTTGAAGATACAATTAAGGGTAAATTACCACAAAGAACAATTACTTTAGGAGCAGCACATGGTTATAGTTCATATGGTAATCAAATTGGTTTAGCAACAGGACAAGTTTCAGAAGTTTATCATCCAAACTATGTTGCTAAGAGAATGGAAGTTGGTGCAGTTATAGCAGCAGCTCCAAAGGAAAATGTAGTAAGAGAAGAGCCAAAAGCTGGCGATATAGTAATTCTTCTTGGAGGAAAAACTGGTAGAGATGGTGTTGGTGGAGCTACAGGTTCATCAAAAGAACATACAGAAGATTCAATAAATGAATGTGGAGCAGAAGTCCAAAAGGGTAATGCACCAACAGAAAGAAAAATCCAAAGATTATTTAGAAATGCTGAAATATCTAAAATGATAAAAAGATGTAATGACTTTGGAGCTGGTGGAGTTTCAGTTGCAATTGGGGAATTAACTAGAGGATTAGATATTAATTTAGATAAAGTTCCTAAAAAGTATGAAGGTTTAGATGGAACTGAAATTGCAATTTCTGAATCACAAGAAAGAATGGCTGTAGTAGTTAATAAAGAAAATGTAGATAGATTTATAGAATTGTCTAAAGTAGAAAATTTAGAAGCAGTTGTTGTTGCAGAAGTTACTGATACAGAGAGATTAAGGATGTATTGGAGAGGGAAGGAAATAGTTAACTTAAAGAGAAGCTTCTTAGATACAAATGGAGCAAGACAAATAACAAATGTAGAAGTTAAATTACCAGGTGAATATCCTTTAGCAGTTGGTGATATAAATGTTAAAGAAGAATGGATAAATAACTTAAAGAAATTAAATGTGGCATCACAAAAAGGATTAGTTGAAAGATTCGATTCTACTATAGGTGGAGGAACAGTTCTTATGCCATATGGTGGTAAGGATGCAGCGACAGAACAAGAAGCAATGGTTGCTAAGATCCCAGTATTAAATGGAGAAAGTAAAGAAGCAACAATAATGAGTTATGGATTTAATCCAGATTTAGGAGTATGGAGTCCATATCACATGGCATATTACTCAATAATTGAAGCAGTAACAAAGCTAGCAGCTGTTGGTGGAGATTATAGAAAAGTAAGATTAACTCTTCAAGAATACTTTGAAAAATTAGGAAAGAACCCAGAAAGATGGGGTAAACCATTTGCAGCATTACTTGGAGCATATCAAGCACAAATGGATTTAGGAATACCTGCAATTGGTGGTAAAGACTCAATGTCTGGAAGCTTTGGAAGTTTGGATGTTCCTCCAACATTAGTAGCTTTTGCTGTTGGAGTTGAAAAAGCAAAAAATATAATTTCAGCAGAACTTAAAGAAGTTGCTTCAAAGTTAGTTTTCTTAATGGCTGAAAGAAATGAAGATTATACATTAAAGGTTGAAGGATATAAGAAGAATTTAGAGAAGCTACATGAGCTTATTTTAGAAGGAAAAGTAATATCAGCATCATCAGTTAAGTTTGGTGGGGTTGCAGAAACACTTTCTAAGATGGCTTTCGGAAATAAAATTGGTGTTAAATTCTCTAATCTAACTAAAGAAGAACTTTTTGGTTTAAACTATGGAAGTTTAGTTTTAGAAGTAAAGAGAGATGTAAATGTAGATAAAGAATTTGAGGGATGTGCTTATAAAGAAATAGGATTAACAGTTAAAGATGAAGTAATAGTTTCAGAAGATTATGATTTAGACTTAAAATTAAATGCTTTAGAAGAAGCTTATGAAGAAAAACTATCAAAAGTATTTAAGATTAAAACTAGTGATAAAAATGAAACTGTAAAAGAAGTTTTATATAACAAATCAAATATTAAATCACCTGTTATAAAGGTTGCTAAACCAAAAGTAATAATTCCGGTATTCCCGGGAACAAACTGTGAATATGATTGTGAAAGAGCATTTAGAAATGCTGGAGCTGAAACAAAAACATTAGTGTTTAGAAATTATTCTAATGATGCTTTTGTAGAATCAATTGAAAATTTAGAAAAGCAAATTAGAGAAAGTCAAATAATAATGTTACCTGGTGGATTCTCGGCAGGGGATGAACCAGATGGTTCAGGTAAGTTTATATCAACAGTATTTAGAAATGAAAGAATTAAAGATGCTGTTATGGATTTATTAAAGAATAGAGATGGATTAATGTTAGGTATTTGTAATGGCTTCCAAGCATTAATTAAATTAGGATTAGTTCCTTATGGTGAAATAGTTGATATTGAAGAAGATATGGCTACATTAACTTATAACGAAATTAATAGACATATGAGTTCAATAATTAAAACTAAAATTGTTTCTAAAAAATCACCATGGTTTAGTGGAGTTGAATTAGGAGATATACACAATGTAGCAATTTCACATGGAGAAGGAAGGTTTGTTGCTCCAGAAAAACTATTAAAACAATTAATAGAAAATGGACAAGTAGCAACTCAATATGTTGATAATAAAGGGAATATAGCATTAGATATGCCATTTAATCCAAATGGATCAATGTTAGGAATAGAAGGTATAACAAGCCCAGATGGTAGAGTGCTTGGTAAGATGGGTCACTCTGAAAGAATTGGAGATAACCTTTATAAAAATGTACCAGGAAACTTTGATCAAAAGATTTTCGAATCAGGAGTTAGATACTTTAAATAGTTTCAAGTTTCAAGTGATAAGTGGCAAGTTAAGGTGGAAACTCCTTAGGGAGTTTCTTGAATAAATAATGAAATAAAATTTAAAGTGTAGGGAGAATTAAAATGAAAGTAGCAATATTTTTTGGCTCTAAGTCAGATACAGAAATAATGAGAGGAGCAGCTAACTGCTTAAAAGAATTTGGAGTTGAATATAAAGCATTTGTTTTATCAGCTCACAGAGTTCCAGAAAAGTTAGAAGAAACTTTAAGAGAATGTGAAGCACAAGGATGTGAAGTTGTAATTGCAGGTGCGGGACTTGCAGCACATTTACCAGGAGTAATTGCTTCACAAACAACAATGCCAGTTATAGGAGTTCCATGTAAGGGAGCAATTGAAGGATTAGATGCATTATTTTCAATAGTTCAAATGCCAAAATCTATTCCGGTTGCAACAGTTGGAATAAATAATTCCTATAATGCTGGAATGCTTGCAGTACAAATGTTAGCTGTTGGAGATAAGGAATTAAAAGCTAAATTAGTTCAATATAGAAAAGAAATGAAAGAAAAGTTTATAGCTGAAAATGGTGAAGGAGTGGATTTATAATGGAAAAATTAGAGATGATGTACGAAGGTAAGGCAAAGAAAATATATTCTACAGATAAGGCTGATGAAGTAATAGTTTATTACAAAGATGATGCAACTGCTTTTAACGGAGAAAAGAAGGGGCAAATAGAAGATAAGGGTGTTTTAAATAATGCAATTACTTCAATGTTATTTGAGATGTTAAATAGTAAAGGAGTACCAACTCACTTTATTAAAAAGTTAAGTGATAGAGAACAATTATGTAAAAAGGTTGAAATAGTTCCTTTAGAAGTAATAGTAAGAAATGTTGCAGCTGGTTCTATGGCTAAGAGATTAGGATTAGAAGAAGGAACTGAACTTAAAACAACAGTATTTGAGTTATCATATAAAGATGATTCTTTAGGAGATCCATTAATAAATGACTACCATGCAGTTGGTATTGGAGCAACAACTTTTGATGAATTAGAAAAGATTTATTCTTTAACAGCAAAAATTAATGATATTTTAAAGGATATGTTCTTAAAATCTAACATAAGATTAATAGACTTTAAATTAGAGTTTGGTAGATATAATGGAGATATAGTTTTAGCTGATGAAATTTCACCAGATACATGCAGATTCTGGGATGCAACAACTGGAGAAAAGTTAGATAAGGATAGATTTAGAAGAGATCTTGGTAATGTTAAGGATGCTTATGTTGAGATATTAAAGAGAATACAAGAATAGTTTAGATAGTGACAAGTGGCAAGTGACAAGTTGAGGATGAAACTCCTTGTGTAGTTTCTAAAAATATATATTTTACATTCAGTATTAACTGAATTTATTCATTAACTTGAAACTTGTAACTTATAACTTGTCACTCAAAAACTAATTAATTGGGGGTAGGAGTATGAATCCAAAGTTAGATAATATAATAATGGATCCAAGTAATGATAAATTTAAAGATGAATGTGGAGTGTTTGGTGTGTATTCAAACAAGCCACTAGATGTTTCATCGCTGACTTACTATGGTTTATATGCACTTCAACATAGAGGACAAGAAAGTGCAGGTATAGCTGTTGCTAATGGTGAAGATATAAATATTAAAAAGGGAATGGGACTTATTACAGAAGCATTTTCTCAAGAAGATATAAATAGTTTAAAGGGATTTGCTGCTATTGGACATGTTAGATATTCAACAAGTGGTGATACTAGAATCGAAAATGCCCAACCATTATTAAGCCAAACAAAGTTAGGACCAATAGCTATGGCACACAATGGAACATTAGTTAATGCAGATGTTATTAGAGAGTTATTAGAGGATGGAGGACATATATTCCATACATCAATTGATTCAGAAGTAATTGCTAACTTAATTGCAAGAGGAGCTAAAAAAGGTGTTGAAAGAGCAGTATTAGATGCAATTCAAGCTGTTAGAGGATCATTTGCAATGGTTATATTAACTGAAAACAAGCTTATTGGTGTAAGAGATCCACATGGAATAAGGCCTCTTTCTTTAGGAAAAATTGAGGAAGGATATATTTTAACTTCTGAAAGCTGTGCTTTAGATGCAATTGGTGCAGAATTAGTTAGGGATATTGAGCCAGGAGAAATTGTAGTAATTGATGAAAATGGAATTAATTCATATAGATATTCTGAAAATACTCAATGTCAAACTTGTGCCTTTGAATATATTTATTTTGCAAGACCTGATTCTATTATAGATGGATTAGATGTTCATGAATCAAGAGTAAGAGCTGGAGAACAATTATATAAAGAAAATCCAATTGATGCAGATGTAGTTGTTGCAGTACCAGATTCAGGTATACCAGCAGCAATAGGATATGCTAAGGCTTCAGGAATACCTTATGATACAGGATTTGTAAAAAATAGATATGTAGGTAGAACATTTATTACTCCATCTCAAGAAGTTAGGGAAAGAGCAGTTGCTGTTAAGTTAAATCCTTTAAAAGTAAATATAAAAGGTAAGAGAGTTATTCTTATAGATGATTCAATAGTAAGAGGAACTACTTCAAAACATTTAGTTGAATCTTTAAGAAGGGCTGGAGCAAAAGAGGTTCATTTCTTAGTTGCATCACCAGTAGTTCAATATCCATGTTACTTTGGAATTGATACTCCTTATAGAAAAGAGCTTATTGGGGCTAATCACTCATTAGAAGAAATAAGAGAAATAATTGGTTGTGATTCTTTAGGATATTTAACTATGAATGGTATGTACAAATGCTTTAATGCAAATCAAGGTTATTGTGTAGGATGCTTCAATGGAGTATATCCTGTTGCAACACCAATCGAAAACCAAAATCATAACTAAGAAAGGTAGGAATTTATAATGATAACTTACAAAGATGCTGGAGTTAATATAGAAGAGGGTTATAAGTCAGTAAAGCTTATAAAAGAATATGCACAAAGAACAATGAGTGAATATGTTTTAAATGGCTTAGGAAGTTTTGCTGGAATGGTTGAATTACCAGAAGGTTATAAAAAACCTGTTTTAGTTTCAGGTACGGATGGGGTTGGAACTAAGCTTGAATTAGCATTTAAAACTAAGAAATATGATACAGTGGGTATTGACTGTGTAGCTATGTGTGTAAATGATATTTTATGTCATGGAGCAAAGCCATTATTTTTCTTAGATTATATAGCTTGTGGAAAGCTTGAAGCAGAAGTTGCTGCTGATTTAGTTAAAGGTGTTTCAGATGGTTGTGTTATGTCAGATTGTGCTTTAGTTGGTGGAGAAACTGCTGAAATGCCAGGTTTTTATAAAGAAGGAGAATATGATATTGCAGGATTTGCAGTAGGTATCGTTGATAAAGATAAAATAATAAACGGAAAAAATATTAAGCCAGGCGATAAGCTAATTGGTATTGCTTCTTCAGGGGTACATTCAAATGGATTCTCTTTAGTTAGAAAATTATATACAGATTTAAATGAAAAATTTAATGGAGAAGAAGTTTGGAAAACATTAATTACTCCAACTAAGATATACGTTAAACCAATATTAAGCTTAATTGAAAAATTTGATATTAAGGGTATGTCTCATATAACAGGTGGAGGATTTATTGAAAATGTCCCAAGAATGTTTAATGGCTCAGAATTAACTGCAGAAATAAATAAAGATAGTTATCCATTACCAGCAATCTTTGAAGATATGATTAACAAAGGTGTAAATAGAGATCATATGTATAACACATTTAATATGGGAATTGGTTTTGTGTTATGTGTTGATGAAAAAGATGTTAATGCTGTTATAAAAGAACTTCATGAATTAGGTGAAAAAGCTTATGAAATTGGTGTTGTAACAGCTGGAGGTGAAGGAGTTTGCTTAAAGTAGCAGTACTTGTATCTGGTGGAGGTTCAAACCTCCAATCAATTTTAGATTATGGAGAAGAAACTTTTAAAGTTGAAATGGTTATTGGAAGTAAAGAAGGCATTTATGGTTTAGAAAGAGCTAAAAATGCTGGAATTCCATCATATGTTGTTTCTAAAAAGGAATATGGAAATGAAGCTTCTAATAAGATATTAGAATTAACTAAAGGTAAGGTTGATTTAATAGTTTTAGCTGGTTATCTTTCAATATTAGATGGGGAAATATTAAAAGAATTTAAAGATAGAATAATAAACATTCATCCTTCACTTATACCAAGTTTTTGTGGAGATAAAATGTATGGGATGCATGTACATAATGCAGTAAGAGCTTCAGGTGTTAAGTTTACTGGATGTACAGTTCATTTTGTTAATGAAGAAGTAGATGGTGGGGCAATAATACTTCAAGAAGCAGTTCCAGTATATTTTGATGATAGGGCAGAAGATATACAAAAGAGAGTACTAGTGGAAGAGCATAAATTATTACCTAAAGCTATTGATTTAATAAGTAGAGGTAAAATTGAGATTATAGACGGCAGAGTAAATATTTTAAAATAGGGAGGATTTTTACATGATTAAAAGAGCATTAATTAGCGTATTTGATAAGACTGGAATTTTAGATTTTTCAAAGTTTTTAGCAGAAAACGGAGTTGAGGTTATTTCAACTGGAGGTACGTATAAACACTTAAGGGAAAATGGAGTTGCAGTAACAGAAGTTAATGAAGTTACAAATTTCCCAGAAATGCTAGATGGAAGAGTTAAAACTCTTCACCCAATTATTCATGCAGGAATACTTGCTATAAGAGACAATGAAGAGCATATGAAAACTATAAAAGAAAGAAATATTGAAACTATAGATATGATTATAGTTAATTTATATCCTTTCTTTGAAAAAGTAAGAGAAGATTTAAGCTTTGAAGAAAAAGTTGAATTTATAGATATTGGTGGTCCTACAATGCTAAGAGCAGCAGCTAAGAACTTCCAAGATGTTGTTGTTATTTCAGATGTTAAGGATTATGAATTAGTAATGAATGAAATTAATGAAACTGGAGATGTCAGCTACAAGTTAAGAAAGAAATTAGCTGGTAAAGTATTTAATTTAATGAGTGCTTATGACGCAGCAATTTCTAACTTTATGTTAAATGATGAAGAAGAATATCCAGAATATCTTTCAATTTCATATAAGAAGAAGCAAAGCTTAAGATATGGTGAAAACCCACATCAAAGTGCTGCATACTATGTTTCAAATGAATTTGATGGTGGTATGAATGACTTTGAAATATTAAATGGTAAAGAACTTTCTTACAACAATATCAAGGATTTAGATATCGCATGGAAAGTTGCCAATGAATTTGAAGAAACAGCTTGCTGTGCATTAAAGCATAACACTCCATGTGGTGTTGCAATAGGTGATACTGCAGTAGAAGCTTACACTAAAGCACACGATGTAGATCCAACTTCAATATTCGGTGGAATAGTTGCTATCAATAAGAAGATTGATAAAGCTACTGCTGAAGAAATGGTTAAAATATTCTTAGAAGTAGTTGCAGCTCCAGATTTTGATGAAGATGCTTTAGAAGTTTTAAGAACTAAGAAAAACCTAAGAGTTATTAAATGTAACGTTAAGCCATGTGATAAGAAATTCATGGTAACTGTTGATGGAGGAATTTTAGTTCAAGAAGAAGATACTAAACTTTTAGATGAATTAAAAGTTGTTACAGAAAAAGCTCCAACTGAAGCTGAAATGAGAGATTTAGTATTTGGTATGAAGGTTGTTAAATATGTTAAATCAAATGCTATAGTTACAGTTAAAGATGGTGTTGCTGTAGGAATTGGTGGAGGACAAGTTAATAGAATTTGGCCAACAATGGATGCTTTAAGAAGAGGTGAAGGAGCAACTATACTAGCTTCAGATGCATTCTTCCCATTTAGAGATATAGTTGATGAATGCTCTAAATATGGAATTAAAGCAATAATTCAACCAGGTGGTTCAATAAGAGATCAAGAATCAATTGATGCTTGCAACGAACATGGAATTGCCATGGTATTCACAGGAATAAGACACTTTAAACATTAAGAATGTTTAATAGTGACAAGTGGCAAGTGACAAGTGGGAAGTTAAGGGATAAAGTCAGCTTAGGCTGACTTTAGAAAATTTATAATTTGTAGAAACTACGAAGTAGTTTCATCCTTAACTTGTCACTTTCCACTTGTCACTTGTCATTAGTAACAGATATAGTTGATAGTTATAAGTCATTTATAATTAAAAGAAAAGGAGTAATTACATGAAAGTATTATTAGTTGGTTCGGGTGGAAGAGAGCATGCTATTGCTTGGAAATTAGCTAAAAGTGAAAAAGTTAGTAAAATATTTGTAGCACCTGGTAATGGTGGAACTGCAATTGAAAATAAATGTGAAAATGTTAATATCACTGATATAGATGAATTAGTAGTATTTGCAAGAGAAAATAATATAGATTTAACTTTTGTTGGACCAGAAGATCCATTAACAAAAGGGATAACAGATAAGTTTAAGGCAGCAGGGCTTAGATGCTTTGGGCCAGATGCTGCAGGTGCTCAATTAGAAGGAAGTAAAGCTTTTTCTAAGGATTTTATGAAAAAGTATGGAGTTAAAACTGCTCAATATGGAACTTTCACAAAATGTGAAGAAGCTAAAGCTTATTTAGAAGACTGTGAATATCCAATAGTTATTAAAGCTGATGGATTAGCTGCTGGTAAAGGAGTTGTAATTGCAGCAACTAAGGAAGAGGCTATGAATACAATTGATGATTTTATGATTTCTGATATCTTCAAGGGGGCAGGACAAAAGGTTGTTATTGAAGAATTCCTTGAAGGTGTAGAAGCTTCAATCCTTTCAATTACTGACGGTAGAACTTTAATACCTTTTATTTCAGGAAAAGACCACAAACAAATATTTGATGGAGATAAGGGACCAAACACTGGTGGTATGGGAGTTTTAGCACCAAATCCATTTGTTACTGAAGAAGTAATGAAAGACTTTGAAGAAAACATAGTTGCTAATACTTTAAAAGGAATTCAAGAAGAAGGATTTGATTTTAAGGGAATTATTTTCTTTGGTTTAATGATAACTAAAAAGGGAACTTATTTATTAGAGTACAATGTAAGAATGGGTGATCCAGAGACTCAATCTGTATTAACTTTAATGGAAAGTGATTTACTTGATTTAGTTGAAGCAGCTTTAGATAGTAGATTAGATGAAGTTGAAGTTAAGTGGTATGATGGAGCTTGCGTTAATGTTGTTTTAGCTTCTAATGGATATCCAGGAACTTTTGAAAAGGGATTTGAAATAACTATTGATGAAAGTATTAAGGACAAGGTATTCTTAGCTGGTGCTCAATTAGTAGATGGAGTTCTTAGAACTAGTGGAGGTAGAGTTTTATCTGTTGTTGGAAGAGGTAGAACGGTTCAAGAGGCTAGAGAAGAGGCTTATAAGTTAGCTGATATGGTTAATTTTGAAGGTAAGTATTGTAGAAGAGATATTTAATATAAATATGGAAATAGTGAAGCATCCTTAGCATAAATGTTGAGGATGTTTTTATTTAGAGTTGATTAAATTATAATAAATCTATAGTAAAATAATTAAATGCAAAATAATATATGAGTATATTATAGAGTAATTATATAATTAAGAGCATACTTTTAAATATATTAGTAATGTTCAGTATAGTTATTAGAATTAACTTGTAAAATGAGGTAAATAAAATGAATAGTAGAATTATATGCAAAAGGCTTCAGAGAGGAGATGATTTATTAATTAAAATAAAGAAAATAGCAAAAGAAGAGAACCTTAAGGCTGCAGTTGTATTATCATCAGTAGGATGTGTGTCAAACTTAATTGAATTTTTAATTTTTTAATCTACTACAATAAAAATATAAAATTATGTTTTAAATATAGAAAAAATATTATAAAATAGTATTTGGAATAAAATGTAAATAGGGAGAGGTTAAAGTGAGAAAGATAAAAGGGGTTATGTTACTTTTGGCAATAATTTTTGTATTTAGTAACGGTGTAGGGTGTACAAGTAAACAAGAGGATAAAGAAGTTGATAATATAGTTCAAGAAGAGATAGATAAAGAAGAAGTTGAAGAGCAAGAAGAGGAAATCGTTGATTACAAGGCTTTATACAAGGAAGAGGTTAACAGTTTAATAGATAAGTATGGTAGATTCGAGACAGAATCAACTGGAATGATTAAAGGAATTAAATATGGACAATTAATTGATTTTGATAAGGATGAAATTCCAGAAATGATAATTTTACATGATATGCAGGTAATGTTATATACAATAAAAGATGGAGAAGTAAAATGTATATATGAAGGAGTAATTGGAGAGCGATATGGACAAAGTGATGTATCATATACTTTTAGAGTAAACGACAATTCTGAAAATCCAAGTCTTACAGTCTATAATTCTGAAAAAACTTGGGAAGAAGAGAAAATTACAATAGTTACAGTAGAAAATGGTGAAGCAAAGACAAAAGAACTTTATGCTAAAACTGAATCAGGTAATAATATACCTATTAGAGATAATTTAATTGAATTCTTTATAGATAATCAAAATGTAACAAAAGATGAATATAATAATATCTATAACTCAATAGTAAAAGAGGCTAAAAATATAGATGCTTGTTGGAATTATGAATCAGCAACATTAAGTGAGTTAGAAGCTTTTATAAATTCTTTACAGTAAAATCAACTATTCTATTGCCTATGAAATTAGAATGATGTATAAAAATAGACATACACCAGATGGTTATTTTTAATATACTGTTTATTCTTTAGATGGATTATGGGATTTAACAGAAGAAGGTAGGACTAGAAAAATTAAAAACTGTATTAAGATATAGAGTAATGAAATAATTAAGGAAGGAAGTTACAGGTATATGCATGAGATCATAGCTAAGGGGATACTATCTAGTAATAATGGAATGAATATTTATAGAGGATGTACTCATGGATGTATATATTGTGATGCCCGAAGTCTTTGCTATGGAATGAATCATAGCTTTGAAAATATAGAAGTTAAAAGTAATGCACCTCAGTTATTAGAGGATGCACTTAAGAAAAAAAGGAAAAAGTGCATTATAGGAACAGGTGCAATGAGTGATCCATATATTCAATTAGAAGAAAAGCTGCAAAATACAAGAAAATGTTTAGAGATAATTGAAAAGCATGGATTTGGATTAACAATACTAACTAAATCAAATAGAATATTAAGAGATTTAGAGTTATTAAAAAGCATAAATAATAAAGCAAAGTGTGTTGTACAGATGACACTAACAACTTATGATGAAGAGTTATGCAAAATAATTGAGCCTAATGTTTCTACCACAAAAGAACGTTTTGAAGTGTTAAAGATAATGAGGGATAACGGTATTCCTACAGTAGTTTGGTTAACTCCTATTTTACCATATATAAATGACACCGAAGATAATATAAGAGGAATATTAAATTATTGTATAGAAGCTAAAGTTAAAGGAATTGTAGTATTCGGTATTGGATTAACATTAAGAGATGGAAATAGAGAGTATTATTATAAAAATTTAGATAAGTATTTTAAAGGGTTAAAAGAGAAATATATAAGAAAATATGGTAATAGTTATGAAGTAGTAAGTGATAATCATGAAAAATTGATGAAAATTATTAAGGAAAATTGTGAGAAGAATAATATTATTTGTGGAGTAGAAGAGGTTTTTAAATATATGAGAACTTTTGAAGAAAAAAATAATGAAATTCAATTAAGTTTTGATATATAGTTTTAGTTATGAGAGAAACGATACTCATGATACATGTCTATTATTAGATTTTAAAGAAAGCTATTAGGAAAATTAATCCTAATAGCTTTCTTTGGGAGTGGCTTAATTATAAGAATCAGTAAGATTACCAATATTAAAGTTACTATTACCAGAAAGACCTCCAAGAAGTCCAGCAAGTCCAGTATTGGAAAGATTGGCATTAGAAAGATTATTACTACCAAAGTTGCTGTTACCAAAGATGCCGTTGTTAAATTTATTAAATCCAATATTATCACACCAAGCATTATTAAATCCGCTACAACGGAATATCTTGCCATAGTCATCCCAAAAGCTACCAGGACCAAAGCCACTACCACCAAATAATAAAAATATTGCTAGCATATAAAACCAAGAGCCACCAAAGCTTGATATACCATTGCCATAGCCATTACAAGGGTTACAGCAGTTATTATTACAGAAGGGTGATTCAGTGTTACAACAATTTTTTGACATGTATCTCATCTCCTATCATTAGATTTCATACTATATAGTATTTAGAAGAGGTAAGTTTGTTTAAAGTTTCTTTTCATAAATATATATCCAAAAAGCTTGTATAAATAATATAAAACTACAAACCCATACAGATTTAATACTTAAAGCAAGAGATATTAAAGTACCAGGAATAGTACCAGCTGTAAAAGAAAAAGTAAGTATTGTAAAAGTAATTAATTTTTTAAAAGAGTCAGTACTTTCTTTATCTAATGCACCGAATAAGAATAATCCAACAGTTCTAATATTACCAGTGCATATAGTTGTATTAAAAGGGACACCAAGACAATTTCTAAATAAACATAATTGATATCCCATTAAAAAAGAAACTAAATTAGTAACAATAATATCAGGAAAAGAACTAGGAATTAGTCCTATTAAAAATAATGCAATTCCTTCTAAAATAAGAGCAAACTTTCTCCAATCCCCTTTAAAATTAAAGTTTATAAGTATAGTTTCGATTAATTTACTAAAAGCTGCACCTAATATACAGGTTACAATTGGAATGAAGTAATGTAGTGCTTCTAACCACTCTCCAAGAGCAATATTAATTCCTAATTTAGACATATTAGCAGTATGCATATTAGCTAATATATTATTTCTTGTAATATAAGTATAACCATTCATATATCCACCAACAAAAGTTATTATCATTATAAATAAAGGCTTTTCAAATGGTGGTAGCTTTTGTATTTTGTTATTGTTATTTTTCATATAAATCCACCTTAAAGACATAAATATTAATAAAATGACCTATATATTATGCCCTAAATTAGAAAATTATCTTTCTTTTTATTTAATAACAAAAAGTTATAGGTATAATAGAAGTGAGAAAAAAGTTAATTATATTGTTTAGGCTAATGAATAATAGTGAGGTTATAAATATGGATTATGTTAAATATATACGAGAAAGAGTAGGTCATGACTCAATAAATCTGACAGGGGTAAATGTATTAATAATAAATGAAGATAATCAAATATTATTACAAAAGAGAGGAACATTTCCTTACAAATGGGGATTAATAGGTGGAATTACAGAGTTAGGTGAGTCTCTTGAAACTACTGCAATTAGAGAAGCAAAAGAAGAAACAGGCTTAGATATAAAAGAATTAAAGCTTTTAGGAACAACTTCAGGTAAAGATTGTTTTATAGAGTTTCCTCATGGAGATAAGGCTTTCTTTATAACCATAGGATATGTATGTAAAAATTATAGTGGTGAACTGAATATAGATAATTTTGAAACTAAGGATTTATGTTTCTTCAGTTATGATGAACTACCTGAAAATATACCGAGAAGTCATAAAGTGTTCATAGAGCAATATTATAGTTTATAAGATAAATAGTTATTAGGGAGTAAATTAAAGATAATTCTTAATAACTTTTTTGTATATAGATAAAGCTATTGATTAGAAATCAATAGCTTTTAATAGTTTACTCTAAATTTTTACCTGTAAATGCTAATGGTAAAAGTTCGTCTAATGTATACTCTAAATATTCTTCTGTACTTTTAGCAATTATTACTTTAAAAGTTTTTAAATCACAAAACTCAGCCATTACTTGTCTGCATACAGCACAAGGAGCACAAAAATCCCCATCTCCAGGTTTTATGTCTGCTTTATTTCCTACAATTGCAATAGCAGTGAATTCCTTTTGACCTTCAGAAATTGCTTTGAAGAAAGCTGTTCTTTCAGCGCAATTTGTTGGTGTATATGCAGCATTTTCTATATTACATCCTTGATAAATTTCACCGTTAGCACAAAGTAAAGCTGCACCTACATTAAAGTTTGAGTATGGTGTGTAACAATGTTTTTGAGCATCGAATGCTTTTTCTATTAATAATTTCTTATCTATCATGGTTTGCCTCCTGAATTATTATTAAAAATACTTACTAAGTTATTATGACTATTAGAGGAGAAATTTATATCAGCAAGTTTATTTATATCCTTTACCTTAATAAATCCTTTATTATATTCAACAATATCTTCATCTACTAACTCTTTAATAATTCGATTAATACTTCTAATATTAGAACCTACACCTTCTACTAGTATGTCTTTATGAACGGTATTTAGATTATGTTCATTTAAAAACTTCCATAAAAAGAAGAGTACTCTATCTTTTAAATTATAAGCAACATTTGCTTTACTATTAATAGAAGTATGATACATTTTTTCAGAAAGCTCTATATGAATATATAAAGAAAATTCACTATCATATTTAATCCATTCTAAAAAGGATTCTTTAGAAATTTTAATTGCTTCACAAGGTTCAAGTGCCTCTACATAATTTAATATAGGTTTATTAGCGAATACTTCTAATTCCCCAAATAAATCATTTTCACAATAAGTCCTTTCCAGATATTTAATTCCACTTGGTGTTAGTGAATAAACTTTGACTTTTCCCTTTTTTATTATATATACAAAGTTAGGAGCTTCATTTTGTTTAAGTATTTTATCAAAGGTATTAAATTTAACATACATAAATTTATTTTTTATATAATTAGGACAAGTGTCTAAAAAATAAGGTAAGTTGTTCATTGCAAGTCTCCTTATTAGTTAAGTAAAGTAATTATATCATATTAAATTTTTTTAGAAAGTGGTAATAGAAAAATTAAGGACAAATGTCCAAAATTTTAGAAAGATAATCTAAAGAAACAAATTATTAAAATTAATATAAAATAGTTAAATGATGGTATAATTATAAATATATAAATTAATTTTATAAAAGGTGATGAGATTTTGAAAATAGGAAAGTCAGATTTAATAAGAAATATAGATAATTACTGTATAAATAATTTAAAAGTTCCTTCAATTATTCTTATGGAAAATGCTGCATTAAAGGTTAATAAAAATATAGATTTTGAAAAATTTAAATCATTTACTATAGTATGTGGAACTGGAAATAATGGAGGTGATGGCTTAGCTGTTGCACGTCATATTTTTAGTATGAATATGAAAGTAGATATATTTATAATAGGTAATCATTCAATGAGTAAAGACTGTAAAACAAACTATAATATTTTAAAAAATATGGGGATTAATATAAAGCATATTATTAAAAGTGAAGATATTATAAATTTAAGGGAAGCACTAAGTGAAAATAGCATGACTATTGATGCAATTTTTGGAATAGGTTTAAGCAGAAAAATAGAAGGAATATATGATGAAGTAATTAAAATAATAAATGAAAAAAGCACTTACACACTTTCTATAGATATACCTTCAGGAATGAAATGCGATAGCTTTGGGATTCTAGGTAATTCTATTGAAGCTGATAAAACTGTTTCTTTTGAAGTTTATAAAAAGGGATTTTTAGATTATGAAAGTGAAAAATATACAGGTGATATAATAATTGAAAAAATAGGTATACCAGATTATGTAGTTAATAAATTTCATAATAAAGAATACATGACAGAAATAAATGATATAAAAAGTATTATAAAAAAGAGAAATAAGTATTCACATAAAGGTAATTTTGGAAGAGTTACTATTATAGCAGGATCTGAAAAATTTACAGGTGCAGCGTATATTTCAACTATGGCAGCTGTAAGAACTGGTTCAGGGTTAGTTACTCTTTGTACAAAGAAATCTGTAGTAGATATTTTAAAGACTAAATTAATAGAAGCTATGTCAATGTCATATGAGGATAATACATTTGAAGCGGTTATATTAAATAGTGATAGTATTGCAATGGGACCTGGTATGGGAAATGATGAATTTACATTTAAACAGGTAAGAAGTATTCTTTCTAAGGAAGGATGTCCTGTAGTTCTTGATGCAGATGCATTAAATGTATTAAAAGATAATTTAGAATTATTAAAGAATAGTAATAGAAAGATTGTAATAACACCACATATGGGAGAAATGTCTAGGATTACAGGTATTAATATCAAAGAGTTAGTTGAAAATAGAATTGATATTGCTGTTAATTTTGCTAAAGAATATAATGTAGTAGTATTATTAAAGGGATATAATACTATAATAACTGATGGTAGAGAAGTTTATATAAATTCAACAGGAAATAGCAAAATGGCATCAGGAGGTATGGGAGATGCACTTACAGGAATTATTGCCTCTTTTATAGGTCAAGGTTATGATGTTTTTAAGGCTGCAATATTAGGAGCCTATATTCATGGATATTGTGGAGATATATTATCAAAAGATATGTTTTGTGTTAATGCATCTCATATTATTGAAAAGCTTCCATATATAGTTGAAGATTTAATAAATAAACATGAAAATCAACTTAAATTACAGTAGAGAAATGAAAATTAGAGATGATATTGAGAAGTGATTATATACGTATATAATAAAAATAAGCTGTATTCTACCAAATATGTGGGATACAGCTTAAATTATAAATATATAGTTTTATTATTGATTCTCAACTTTTATAATCAATTCTTTAACTTATAAAAACGGTAGTTCCATATGGAATATTATCATAAATCCATTTAGCATTTACTTTAGCAAGTCTAACACAGCCATTACTAATTTTATATCCAAGACGTCCGTCTCTAACTGTATTATCTAAGTTATAAATAATTGAATGGAAAAGATAATTTCCTTTAAATTGTGTATAGTAATAACAAATATACCCATGATTTTCGCCAAATGAAAATCCTTTAGCACCAACTTTAAATGTTCCTAATGGTGTAGGGGTGGATGGTTTTCCAATAGAGCAAATATAATTCTTCACTAGCTTCCAGTTATTTTTAGAGCCTGAAAAAATATTCACATGAAAATTATTAGTATCTACCCAAATAAGATATTTGGTAGTGCTAGATAAATTATTGTTATTTACAAATTTTGTAGAGGTATCATTGTAATTTGATGGAATTCTAAAATTATGAGCTATTATATATTTGGATAAAATTAGTTTGTGATATAAATTTTTTAATTTACTATAAAATAACATAAAGCCTCTCTTTTAATTACTAAATATAGTAGTTTATGAATAGTTAGCTTTGAATGTTCAAGTATTGTTTCTTATACGACAAAATAGAAGTATTGGATTAAATAATCTTATACTTCTATTTAAATTAAAACTTTTTCCAGAAAAGTATTCTAAAAATGTGTCTATTTAATAGGGTATAGCATAAGTTAATAAAAATTAAAAATGTTTTAAATCTACTTATATTATAGATAATAAATTAAATTATAATATAGATATAGAGTTTTTATTAAGTTTCTGGAGGTGAGTATCTTATGATAAGGGAATTTATTAATAGTGAAATATTTAGAATATCAGCAGTCATTATATTTAAAATAATTATATGTGTAATTCTTGTTGGGGCAATAGGATATAATAGAGAGAAAAAAGGAATGGTAGTAGGAATAAGAACTCACGTTATGGTTGGACTTGTAGGCTTATTAATTCAAATAACATCTTTAGAATATTATCGCATTAATGGTGGAGATAATGATGTGTTCAGATTAGCTGGACAATATATTTCAGGTATAGGTTTTTTAGGTGCAGGAACAATATTAAAGGATAAAAGAAGTGTAAAAGGCTTAACTACAGCAGCATCTATATGTTTAGCAGCTATAATAGGACTTGCAGTAGGAACAGGTATATATCTTGCTTCAATAGTGGTTACTCTTGTGGCATATGCATTTTTAAATGATGTATTTAAAATAAAAAATTTAATTTCTATATCTAAGAATTCACATGCACATATAGAGGTTGGAATAAATGGAAATATATCAGTGACAGTTGAAGCTATAAAGGATATGATAAGAAGTACAGGTGGGGATATTGTATCTATTGAAATGCAAAAAAAATCTAATAGTGAAAGGGTTAGGCTTAGATTTAAAATAAATATTGATGATGAACTTGATATTAGTGATATATTAACAGATATAATGTGTATAAATGAAGTTGAAAAGGTAGATTTAATAGAACATTAAACATATAAAATGGTATGTGTCAGAAAGCATGATACATACCATTTTTATTATTAAATTATATTAAACTAAGCTATCAATTCCATTTACAGTAGTTTGTTCATTTTCATCAACAGGAATAACAAGGTATTTTTTACCGTCAATTATTTGTGATTTTATTTGAGGTACTTTTTCAGGTTTTACTTTTAGTACAATATCATAGTTTTCATTTGTAGTATTAGAATTATCAATACTTTCATCTAAAGCTTCAGATGTCCCTATGTTAGTATTAAGGTCGGTATCAGAATTATCTTTTGATATAGAATCATTAATATCTTCTGAAGTAATATTAGAAGAATCTACTTCTATAGCAGCTTCATTTTCTAATTCTGATGAAATCTTTTCGCTTTCTGAATCTGGGGAAGAGGCTTGACTTACTCTTTCAAGTTTATTTTCAAGGATTTTTACCTGTCTTTCAAGCATTTCTTCTTTTTTCTTTTGAGCTTTTGCGGCAAGAGCCTTATTATCTATTAATATTTCAGCTACAGGAGGGGTATCGCCAAAGTTTTCTGTATATGATTTTTCTATTTTAGTAGTAATTTCTTCAGGGACACCACTTAGAGATAGTATTTCCTGAACAACATCATTAGTTAAAACTATTGGTGTATCAGACTCTTCATAAATACTATTATGTTCTTCAATTTTATTATTTAGGCTTTCTTGAATTTCCATAAAGAAATGCTCAGATTTTTTTTCATCAGGACCAAGAGCATCTCGGATAATATCATTAAATGCTTCTTTTTGCTCTGTATGAGTTTGTTTTGAAGGACAGCCTAGAACATTTTCCATTAATTCAGGATGTGTATCTTTTGAATTTTTTGTATAGTACATAATAGAGTTAACATCTGAACCACGATTTATGAAGGCAGGAAATACAAATCCATTACTTGGTGCTTCAACAACCCAATCTCTTGTACGAGATTTAATAGTATTTTCTTCCTCAAAGTATCTAAGTCCCGCCTTAGATAGTTCAACAGGGCATATAGCACAAAGAATATATTCATAAACCTCTTCAGATTCATCTAGTTTTGCATTATCTTTAGTCTTAGTAATAATATCGTAAGCATCGTGGAATATAAGTATTAGGAAGTTACCGGTATAATCATAACTTTCTATAATTGAATTGTAGAATTCATCAAGTAAAGCATCATCTTTTAATCCACTGTTTTTTAGTTTCATAAAAGAAAGTTGTTTTTCGTTTATGTGTTCTTCGTTAAGTTCAAAATTAAGTTCTAAAATATTGTTACCAATAGTTCCAGATAAAACTTTCTTAGCAATTTCTAAGTATTTAAAATAATCATCTTCTTCTAAATTTAAAAATGTTTCCCTAAATTTTAATAAAATATTTTTTTCGCCATTAACGTAACAACCACACATTTTTGTAAAAGTACAGTGGTCTTTTTTAAAACGTTTTTTTAGCTCTAATATATCTTTTTTTCTCATATATAATCCTTTCATTACAAATTTTATTTATTAATATATAGCAAAATATGTTACTAATTATAAGTATAATATTCTCATGAAACCTCTGCAAGAATGAAATAGATTATATTAGTAAGTTATAAATTTTTGAATATAAGATATTATAATGGATAAAATATTATTTTAAATTTTTGTTGACTATAACGTTACGTTATAGATTATAGTTATATTGTGGTAGGGAAAATTTATTATAGCTATAATAATTCAATTGAAAATATCTACTGATCTATAAAAAGAGGTTGAATAAAAATGAAAATAAGCGAGGTAGCAAAGTTAAGCGGAGTTACAGTAAGGACACTTCATTATTATGATGAAATTGGACTTTTAAAACCAAGTAAGACTACGGAAGCTGGATACAGAATGTATTCAATTGAGGATTTAGAAAAGTTACAACAAATACTATTTTTTAGAGAATTAGATTTTCCATTAAATGAAATAAAAGAAATAATGGTAAATCCAAAATATGATAAAATTGAAGCGTTAAATAAGCATAAGGAATTGCTTATAGAAAAAAGAAAAAGAATAGATGGATTAGTTACCTTAATAGATAAAACAATAAAAGGAGATAATAATATGAGTTTTAAAGAATTTGATAATAGTAAAATTGAAGAAAATAAAAGAAAATATTCAGAGGAAGTTAAAAAACGTTGGGGCAATACTGATGCATATAAGGAGTATGAGAAAAAAACCACTAGTTACGATAAAAATTCATGGAATACAATTAATGAAGAAATGGCAAAAATATTAAAGGAGTTTGCTGATAATAGAGATAAAGATGTAAATAGTGATATTGTACAAAGTTTAGTTGAAAAATGGAGAGGTTATATAACATTAAATTTTTATAATTGCACAAAGGAAATTTTAAGTTGTTTAGGATTAATGTATATAGGAGATGAAAGATTTAAAGAAAATATAGATAAATATGGAGAAGGAACTTCAGAATTCATGGCAAAGGCAATTGAGATATATTGCTCAAAATAAAAGCTTATATTTATAATATAAAGTCCACAACAATTGTTGTGGATTTTTTGCAGGTATTATGTATTTAACAACTTGACATTTTCTTGAAAAAAGCAAAAAATAAATATAAAAATGAGAAGATTTAATTTATTGTACTAAGGGTAAGGTGCAGTATTATTTTAATATGGTATCTGCACAAATAATGAATGAAATATATAGTGAGTAGTTTTTAAAGTGTTTGGAAAAAGAAATATTGAGAAAGAGGGAATAAAAAATGTTTTTCTATATTGTACTACCAGTAATATTTATGATTCCTTTTGGAATATATATATATATTTTTTTTTATTAGAAGAATCTTAAATTTGCTTATGAAAGATAAGAAAATCAAGCAACAAAAAATTATAAGTTTAGTTTTAACATTACTTATAATGATACCAGCATTAAAGGTATGGGGAACATGGGCAGTTGTAGTATTTCATATTGTTATAATTGCATGGGTAGTTGAATTAATTTATTTTATTATAAAGAAATTTACTAATAATAGTTTTATTAAAGTAACTTATAGAAGTGGAATTATACCGTTATTATTAACAGCAATTTTAATTGTATATGGATATATAAATATTCATAATATAATTGAAAAAGATTATACTGTGTATACAAATAAAAATATTGGGAGCAAAGCCTATAGAGTAGATTTTATATCAGATCTCCATTTTGGCACTACTATGGATAATGAGACTTTGCAAAAATACTGTGATAAAATATCAGAAACTAATGCAGATATAGTAATATTAGGTGGAGATATTGTAGATGAAAGTACGACTTTAAAAGAAATGCAAGATGCATTTAAAATATTATCAACTATTAAAAGTAATTATGGGATATATTATGTATATGGTAATCATGATAAATCTAAATATACAATAGATCCTAACTATACTGAAGAAGAGTTAGAGGAAGCAATAATAAATTCAGGAATAAAAATACTTGCCGATGATATATATGAAATAAATGATGAACTGTGTATAATAGGAAGAAAAGATAGATCTTATGCAAATGAAACTAGAAAATCATCACAAGAACTATCAAAAGAAGTAAGTGATGATTATTATAAAATAATAGTTGATCATGAGCCTTGTGAATTAAAAGAAAATAGTGAAAGTGGATATGATTTAATGATTTCTGGGCATACACATTATGGTCAAATATGGCCAATAGGACAGTTGATGGAATTGTTTAATATTAATGAAATGGAATATGGATATGAAAAAAAAGACAATATGGATATAATAGTCTCTTGTGGAATAGGAGGTTGGGGATATCCATTAAGAACAGAAAAACATTGTGAATATGTAGTGATTGATATTGTGAGGAAATAAATTTTGGAAAGAGAAGAAGTAGAATTATTACCATCAGGGTTAATAACCTGTTTATTAAATATTAAAGAAGTAAGAATAATGAAAATATCTCCTGAAAGGTTAACTATAAGATTAGCACAAGAGATAAAGGAGATAAATGAATTAAAGGTTATATTTCATATATTTGATGAAAATAGATATGAAGAAATAACTATAGAAAAATATAATTTGATAAATAAGGAGAAGCATGAGTTTTATATAACTTATGTTTTTTCTATTAAGGACGAAGCTTATTTACAAAATGTGAGAAATACTTTTAACAATTATACTAGATATATTAGATTAAAGTCATATAGTGATGATAATTATTTTTCTAATGAGATGGTAGGATATCCTTCAGAAAAAGATTATGATTTCTATGAAGATTATATAAGTCAAAAGCAAGAGTGGATGACTAATTTAAATTATGATAGCTTTAATTATAGTATTTTAAATTCAGTAGAATTAGCCATTAATATAGATAATTATGAGCTGTATAATAAATATTTAAATGAAGACATAGAGGTATTTGTTGATAATTACTTAAAAAATAATTTTATAGAAAAGCATAAGCTTATGCATAAAAATATATCAAGAATTTATATTGGAAATGAGTTTTGTCATAATTTATTTCCAAGCCTTGAATTGTTAATTGAAATGATTAAAAAGGCTAAAAAAGAAAATCTAGAAATCACAATATGCTTTACCTATATAAGAGAGTGCTATATAGAAAAAACTAGATATATAATAGAGAAGATATATGATTGGTGTATTGAAAATAATAAAAATATAGAAATTGTAATAAATGATTGGGGAATGATAAAGTTAGTACAGGATAAAAGTGATTATTTTATTCTTAACCTAGGAGTATTATTAAATAAAAGAAAGAAGGATCCAAGGTATGTTTATAAAAAAGGGTATAAGGAAAACAATAAGTTAATAGGAAAAAATAATCTTAATAGTTATATTTTTAATAGATTTCTAAATGAAAATAATATAAAAAGATATGAGTATGAAAATTGTGGATATGATATTGAAATTGCAGAAGGAAATCATAGTTTACATATTCCTTTTTATGTAACTAATACATCTCAGTATTGTACATTATATGCAATGTGTACAACAATGAATAGAGGTAATCAAAAACTTGTTAAAGGATGTCCAATGTACTGTAAGGAATATATATTTTCATATCCAAAGCACTTAAAAATGGTAGGAAGATATAATTCAATATTTGCTTTTGATGACACATTACTTAAGGATTTTGAGAAGTTAGAGCATTATATAGATAATGGAATAGATAGAATAGTTTTAAATTTTATATAAATGAGGAAAATAAAATGAAGATAGTATCAGGACTTGGATGTATTGATGATTATATAAGATTAGTTAAAGCAGGGGCAGATGAAGTTTTTTGTGGGTATGTGCCTTATGAGTGGAATAAAAAATATGGAAGTCTTTTTCCTTTAAATAGAAGGGAAGTACTTTATTATAATATTCAAATAAATTCTTTAGAAGATATGAAGATATTAAAGAAAATGGTTGATATTTATAAGGTTCCAGTAAGTATAGCATTTAATTATCTATATTATATAGAAGAGCAGTATGAGGAAATAGCTAATATAATAGAAGATTTAATAAGCATTGGATTTAATGAATTTATTATAGCAGATATTGCACTTATATTATACTTACAAGAAAAGGGGATCAAGTGTGTTATACATTTAAGTGGAGAATGTTCAGAAATTAATAGTTTAGCAATAGATTTTTTAAATAAATTAAATATATCTAGATATGTTTTTCATAGGAAAAATACAATTGAAGATATAAAATCCTGTATAAAAAATAATAAAATAAAAAATTTACAATATGAAGCTTTTATTCTAAATGAGAAGTGTCATTATAGTGGGGCTTTTTGTAGCTCTTTGCATTGTGATGAAATGTGTCATTTATGTAAGATGCCATATGATTTAGTTAAAGTAAATGAGGAATCTAATTATTATCCTTGGAAATATTGATAATGATGAGAATTATAAAAAAGCTATAAAAAATAAGCTATTTAAAGGTAAATGTAGTAAAGAGTGTTATTATTAATATTAATGTAGATTATAAAGTATTTGGCTGATATAATGTTTTTTAGAATATTTACAAACGAGGAGTAATTACATGAAATATTATTTAGCACCAATGGAAGGAATTACAGGGCACATATATAGAAATGCTTATGAAAAATACTTTCATAATATAGATAAATACTTTACACCTTTTATTGTACCTAACCAAAGTTTAAGTCTTAAAACTAAGGAATTAAGAGATCTATTACCAGAAAACAATGAAGGTTTAAATGTAGTTCCACAAATATTAACTAATGATGCAGAAGGATTTATATTAACTGCAAATAAGTTAAAGCAATTAGGATATAATGAAATTAATTTAAATTTAGGATGTCCAGCAGGAACAGTTGTTTCAAAAAAGAGAGGCTCAGGATTTCTTGCCTATCCAGATGAATTAGATAGATTTTTAGATGAAATATATAAAATTGATAATATGAAAATATCAATAAAAACTAGATTAGGAAAAGAAATGCCAGAAGAATTTTATAAGCTTATTGAAATTTATAATAAGTACCCTCTTGAAGAATTAATAATTCATCCTAGAACTAGGGAGGATTTTTATGGAAACACACCAAATTTAAAAATGTTTAAAGATGCCTTATCTTTAAGTAAGCATTCGATATGCTATAATGGTGATATTTTTACTACTGAAAATTATCACAATATAGTAAATGAGTTTCCACAAATAGATAAAGTAATGCTTGGAAGAGGTATATTAGCTAATCCAGGATTAATTGGAGAAATTAAAGATAATAATTTTACTAGCAAAGAAACTTTGAAAAAATTCCATGATGAGATTTTTGAAAATTATACAATTCTTTTAAATGAAGACAAAAATGCCATGTATAGAATGAAAGAGATTTGGGGATATATGTCACATATATTTACAGATAATAAAAAATATTATAAAAAAATTAAGAAGGCACAAAAAGCTAAAGATTATAGAGAGGCTGTTTCAAGTTTATTTGAGGAGCAAGAAATTATAAAAGGTGCTGGGTTATTTAGTAATGAATAATAAATAATACTAAATATAAATAAATGAGGATTCTAAAATTGAAATTTTGAATCCTCATTTTAAAGTTATAAAAATAAATTAGTTCATATATTTATTTATAAAGTTATTTACAGTTGTCCAATAAGTTTCAGGATCTACTTCAGAAGCTTTAGCATGTTCTGCACCTTTTATTGTTAACATTTCTTTTTCAGAGCTTGTTGCATTATAAAGTTCTTCCATCATATAGTAAGGAACAAAATCATCTTGATCTCCATGGATATATAAAATTGGAGTTTTAGATTTTTTTACTTGATCTATAGATGAAGCTTCGCCTAAGAAATAACCGGCTCTTATTTTTGCAACTATAGATGAAACATTAAGTATTGGGAATTCAGGTAATGAGAATAGGTCATCTAATTGATATGCAAATTCATCCCAAACTGATGTGTACCCACAGTCTGCAACTATTGATTTTACATTAGAAGGTATTTCTTCACCAGAAGTCATTAATACTGTAGCAGCTCCCATAGAAACTCCATGAAGTACTATTTCAGCATTAGGATTTTCAGCTAATATATAATTTATCCATGAGATAATATCTAATCTATCATCCCATCCCATTCCTATATAGTTACCTTCACTTAACCCATGAGCTCTTAAATCAGGAATAAGTACATTATAGCCATTATCATAATATTGTTTAGCATATGTACTCATATTTATTCCTTCACTTGTATAACCATGTACAGTAATTACCCATTTGTCAGATGAATTTTGATTTTTAATTTGATAACTGTGAAGCTTTAAGTTATCAGAAGAAGTTATATATTCATCAGTATAATTTGAGTCATTTAATAACCAAGAAATATCTGAATCTAAAACTTGTCCACTTGTTGCTTCTGCTTCTTCTGGTGTTCCAAATACAATATCTTTTGGTGTATTTGGATTTAAAGCTAAGTTATAAAAGTAATTTCCTACAAGACTTAGAGATATTACTATAATGACTGTAATAATCCCTAAGGATATCCCTAAAAGTTTCTTCTTTTTCATTATTAATCTCCTTTGCACATTTTAAAAAATCAAATAGTTTGAAGGTCGAAATTTATTTTTTTAGATTATTGTATCATATTTTTTGAAAAATTAACAAGTAAATAAAAGGTAATGGCAATTTGAAGATATAATGTATTACAGTAAACTAATCTTTCTATTTATCTGAGAGGAAAGTTATACTAACTGAATTAAAAAATTAGAATATCACGTATAAGTTTTTAAATTTAGTTATGATAAAAAATTAACACATAGATATTCGATTTTTTGGTAAAAAATAATTTTGACTATAATGAAAAAATATATATAATAAAAGAAGTGATTTTTTTGTAGAATATAATACGGGGTGACAGAAATTAAATGGAAGATAAGAATAAACTTCAAGAAGAAATAATGAAGGCTGATAATAAAAGTGTTGAAAAAATGTGGAAGAGTATAGATGAAGATTGCACTTTAAAAGCTTTTTTAGAAAAAATGACTAAAGATGAATTAGTTAAAATAGCTAAGAGATATTCAGTTAGAGGGATTACAACATTAAAGAAAGCAGATGCTGTTGAAAAGGTAATGAATGTAATATTAGAAAACACTAAGGTTGCTTTAGAGTTAATGGAAGAAAGTGTTTTAAGATATATAGAAGAATTACTTAAGGTGAACGGACTAAAGAAATATGAATGTAATGAAATGATTTATATTAATTATTTAAGAAATAGAGGTTTAGCTTTTTCTGGAGTAAAAAATGATGAGGCATTTGTAGTTATGCCAAAGGAATTAAAGAGCGTAATTAGTGAACAATTAAATAAGGATTTAAAGGATAAAGCTAGATTAAATGAAGAAATAATAAAAGCTATTTCAGGAATGGTTTATTATTATGGTGTTTGCAAAATTGATTTTCTTAAATCAAATATAAAAAATATATTTGGAACAAGCCTTGATGAATCATATATAAATACATTAATAGCAAATGGAGAAGAACTTGGATATGACTATGTTATTGATGGAGATATGCTTTGTAACATAGATGTAGAGGATACAGAAAAGATATTAAAGCTTCAAGAAGAATGTAAAAATGATTATTATAAATTTGATAAGAAATCATTAGTAAAGGCAGGTAAAATTGATTTCGTTGAAGAGAATAAACAAGGAGCTAAATTAGAGAAAGTACTTGGTGAATTGTTTGTTATTGATAAAAATATATTAAAAGAAGAAATGGATGGCTTTATAGTTGCTATAAAAAATGAAGTAGAGAAGTCAGAAGCTATAGATATATTTTTACAAGCCTATGAAATACAATCAGAAGAAGAAAGAAAGATTTTTGTATATGAATTAGAGCTTTTTGCAAAAAGTATTAGAAAGTGGTCTTTAAAAGGATATACTGAAGATGAAATAGAAAAAGCAAATGCTAGGGTTGTTAATGAAGTTAAAATAGGTAGAAATGATCCATGCATATGTGGAAGTGGTAAAAAGTATAAAAAGTGTTGTGGATAAATCAATCATAATAAAAAGGAATGTTTAATTACGTTCCTTTTTTTCATGAATAATAAGTTGTTAATCCTTTTATTTGTTAGTAACGAGCAATATTAGCAGTTTACAAATGATAAATAATTTCAAATAATACTGGATAAAATGTATTAATCTATTTTATAATAATAATATATTTTTATTTTTTTGGGAGAGTGAAACAAATGATACGTAAAGAGTCTGAGGACGTTTTAAATATGTTATTAGTAAAATTATTTAATGATATTTTAAAGATTGAAGCAGCAGCTATAAAGCAAGGGGAATTTAGTGATTTATCTGTTACCGAAAATCATATTATTGAAGCTATTGGTAAGGATAGAGAGATGACTATGACAGAGGTAGCAAAGGGGTTAGATATTACGGTAGGAACATTAACTACTGCTATAAATAGATTAATAAAAAAAGAGTATGTTGAGAGAAGAAGAATAGAAGAAGATAGAAGAGTAGTTTTAATAAAATTAACAAACAAAGGGGAAAAAGCATTTGATAGTCATGCACAGTTCCATGATGATATGATAAAAAGTATTATCAAAGAGCTTCCGGAGACTGAGGAAACTGTACTTATAACATCATTAAAGAGAATGACTAACTTTTTTGAAGAAAAATATAATCTTCTTGGTTAGTTTAATTTAACTAGAAATTTTGTTTTGAAAAAATATTTAAATATTTAATTTAAAGGGGTATGGAAAGGAAGAGTATGGGAATGACTTATAGTTCAAGTATGGAGGTTGCTAAAATTGCTACACAAATGGCAATATCCACAAGAGAAGAGGAAGAACAGTTAAAGGATTTATATAAAAAGTCAGGAATATTAGTTACAGCAGTTAATATAGGTGGTAATATTAATGAATCTACATCTAAAATATTAGAACGTGCTTTAGTAGCTGCTAAAAGAAGTAATGTTACAAGGGATGAACATTTACATGAAGGTGGAGTTATTGGAGCAACTCGAGATGCATTAATGCAAATTAGAGAGAGAGCTAGTGGGCAAAATGTTGGAGGAAAAGTTGGAATAGCTAGAAAAGGGCAACATATGAGTGTTTGTATATTTTTAAGCGTAGGACTTTTACATTTAGATGAGGTTGTAATTGGAATTGGACATAGAGCTGTACCAGAGTAATATAGTAGATTAGTATAGATAGAGTTTTATACTAATCTATTTTTTTTACAAAAATATACTGGGGTAAAATTAAAATATTTACAATATATTCAAAGTGTGATAACATAAATAATAACAATTTAATAAAATAACTCAATTTTTAGTAACAAAAACATAAATAAATAATATTATGTTTAAATAAAAGAAAAAATATTAGTTTTTTTTATTATTATGAAAAGTAGAATAGTAGGATGAAGTTTGAGTTGTTTTAAGTTTAGGGGGATGGAAACATGGTAGGAAAGAAAAAACTAGCACTAATTTTAAGCGGAATTTTAATTGTTTCAGGATTAGTTTCGTGTGCTAAAACAAGCTCATCAAATGAGAGTGAAAAAACAAAGGATATAAGCGAAAATTCAAATGAAGCTCAGGAGATATATACAATTGGAATAAATCAATTAGTTCAACATGATGCGCTAGATGCTTCAAGAGAGGGATTTATAGAAGGATTGAAGGAAAAAGGTTTTGAGGAAGGAAAAAATTTAAAGATTAATTATCAAAATGCCCAAGGAGATATAGCAATTGCTAAAACTATTTCTGATCAATTTGTTACATCTAAGGTAGATATGATATTTGCTATAGCTACATCAAGTCTTCAAGCATCTTATAATGCTACAAAAGATATTCCAATAGTTTTCACTGCAGTTACAGATCCTATTGATGCAGGAGTAGCTGAGAGTTGGGAAAGTTCAGGTACAAATGTTACAGGAACTTCAGATATGGTTTCTATGGAAGAACAATTAAGTTTATTAACAACATTAGTTCCAGATATAAAAACACTAGGAGTGATATATAATTCATCAGAAGCTAATTCATTAGCGCAAGTTCAAGAGCTTAAGAGAGAGGCAGATAAAAATGGAATAGATATTAAAGAAATATCCGTTACAACTGTTAATGAAATAAATCAAAATTTAAATGCGGCAATAGCCTCAATAGATGCTTTATATGCACCTACAGATAATACAGTAGCTTCAGCATATGATTTAGTTGGAAATATTTGCGTAAATAAAAACATTCCTATATTGTGCGGTGAGGAAGCTGGAGTATCTAAAGGAGGGCTTTGTTCTATTGGTATAGATTATTTTAAACTAGGAAAAGAAGCAGGATATAAAGCAGCAGAAATTTTAAATGGAACAAAACCAAGTGATATTGAAATAAGTACTTTGAGTGATATGTCTATTACTATTAATACAGATGTTGCAGAAAAGTTAAATATAACAATTCCAGAAGATATTAATACAAAAGCTAATAAAGTAACTGGAGGGGTTCAATAGTGGAAGTAATACTTAATGCTTTAGAACAAGGATTACTATTTGCCTTAGTGGCCATGGGTGTTTATATAACATATAAGATACTAGACTTTCCTGATTTATCCGTTGATGGAACATTTCCATTAGGTGCGTCAATTTCAGCAGCAATGTTAGTTCATGGAATAAATCCATGGGTTACTATATTAGTAGCTACTTTAGGGGGAGCTTGTGCTGGTGCTATAACTGGTTTTTTACATGTGAAGCTAAAAATAAGTAATTTAATGTCAGGGATATTAGTTATGATGGGATTATACTCAATAAACTTGAGAATAATGGGAAAATCAAATATACCACTATTTAATACTAATTATATTTTTAAAAATCCTGCTATTAATTCAATATTTATTATTTTAGCTATAGTAATTTTAGTAAAAATAATATTGGATTTATTTTTAAAGACAAAAACTGGATTTTTATTAGTTGCAGTTGGTGACAATGAACAGGTTGTATCATCATTAGGAGTAAATAAGAATATAGTTAAGGTTTTAGGGTTATCAATAAGTAATGCATTAGTAGCATTATCAGGTGCTCTAACAGCTCAAAATCAAGGGTTTTCAGATATCACGATGGGAACTGGAATTGTTGTAATGGGATTAGCAGCAGTAATAATAGGAACATCAATATTTGGAAAATTATCTATGATAAAGGTTACAACATTATCTATATTCGGTGCAATAATATATAAATTAGTTGTGGCAATAGCATTATGGATGAAATTAAATCCAAATGATTTAAAGATATTAACAGCTATATTGGTTGCTATAGCATTAGCATCAAATGGTGATGTGTTTAAAATAAAGAATAAAAGAAAAAAAGTAAATAATAATAAAGGAGAAGGTGGTGAAGGAAATGCTGAAGATTCAAGGGCTATGCAAAGTATTTAATCCTAACACTATAAATGAGAATAAGGTCTTTGATAACTTTAGTATAGAAGTAAAAAAAGGCGAGTTTATAACTATAATAGGATCAAATGGTGCAGGTAAATCAACTTTATTAAATCTAATTAGTGGGAGTATACCAATAGATTCTGGAATGGTATTATTGGATGGAAGGGATGTATCATTCAAAGAGGAGTATATTAGAGCTAAGGAAATTGGACGAGTTTATCAAAATCCATCAGTAGGTGTATCTCCTAATATGACTATTTTAGAAAATTTGGCTTTAGCAGATAATAAGGGGAAAACTTATGGCCTTTCTTTTGGAATTAATAAAAAGCGAATCTCATATTATAAAGAATTACTTGTTAAACTTGATTTAGGTCTTGAAAATAAACTTTATAATAAAGTAACACTATTATCAGGAGGACAACGTCAAGCTTTAACCCTTATGATGGCAGTAATGTCAGATCCAAAACTATTATTATTGGATGAACATACAGCAGCATTAGATCCTAAGACATCAGCTAAGATAATGGAGATTACGCAAGAGGTTATAAAAGAAAATAATATTACTACATTAATGGTAACTCATAATATGAAACAAGCATTAGAATATGGTAATAGATTACTTATGATGCATGAAGGAAAAGTTCTTTTTGACATTAAAGATAAAGATAAGAGAGAACTAACAACAGAAAAGTTAATGGATATGTTTAGTAAAGCTAATGTTATTGATGAAGTAAGTGACCGAAGTTTACTAACATCATTAGCATAGTATCATTAATAAAAAAAGACTGAAATTTTAAATTATGCCAAATTTAAAGGTATATTTATATTTCAGTCTTTTTTTTGAAGAGAAAGGTCCTTAATAAGAAATTATAATATAGAAATAGGTTAAAAAAGTTTGTTATTAATATAACAAAAATGAAGGAGGGTTAATAAAAAAACAAATTAGTTGGAATTAAAATATAAATAAAAAAATAAATACTAGAAATTTATAAAATGTCAAAAAAAAATAAAAGATGCTGAAAATGTTATCATAATTGAAAAAACTTGGTTTTAGAAGTTGTTGGAAATAGGGTTAAAAAATAAAATAAAAAAACTTTTAAAAAAAGTTTGACAAAAAATAAACAAACGAGTACAATAAGGGTGTGGACAAGTTAAAGAATTAACAATCAAAACAAAAACTTAACAAAGTCCCTGGAATTTAAGATATCAATGAAAATTATTATAAATATTGATTATTTAGGAGGATGTAATAAATGAAAGTTACAAACGCTCAAGAATTAACAGCAAGAATTAAACAATTAAGAGAAGCACAAAAGAAATTTGCTACTTATACTCAAGAACAAGTAGATGAAATCTTTAGACAAGCGGCTTTAGCAGCTAACCACAACAGAATTAAGTTAGCTAAATTAGCTGTAGAAGAAACTGGAATGGGTATAGTTGAAGATAAAGTTGTAAAGAACAACTTTGCTGCTGAATATATATATAACCAATATAAGAATATGAAAACTTGTGGAGTTTTAGAAGAAGATAAGACAAGTGGAATTACTAAAGTAGCAGAACCAATCGGAGTTATCTCTGCTATCGTTCCTACAACAAACCCAACATCAACAGCAATATTCAAGTGTTTAATAGCTTTAAAGACTAGAAATGCTATAATAATCTCTCCACATCCAAGAGCTAAGAATGCTACAATCGAAGCTGCTAAAATAGTTTTAGAAGCTGCAGTTAAAGCAGGAGCTCCAGAAGGAATAATCGGATGGATAGATCAACCATCAGTTGAATTATCACAAAACGTTATGAGAGAATCAGATATAATATTAGCTACAGGTGGTCCAGCAATGGTTAAGGCTGCTTACTCATCAGGAAGACCAGCTTTAGGGGTTGGAGCAGGTAATACTCCAGCAATAATTGATGAATCAGCTCACATTAAAATGGCTGTAAACTCAATATTACTTTCTAAGACATTCGATAATGGTGTTATCTGTGCATCAGAACAATCAATCATTGTTTTAGAAGAAGTTTATGATCAAGTTAAGAGAGAATTAGCTGAAAGAGGAGCATACATCCTTAAAGGCGAAGAAATAGATAAAGTTAGAAAGATCATCTTAAATGAAAAAGGTGGATTAAATGCTGACATGGTTGGTCAATCTGCTTGTAAGATTGCTAAGATGGCAGGAGTTAACGTTCCAGAAACAGCTAAAGTTTTAGTTGGAGAAGTTACTTCAGTTGAATTAGAAGAACCATTCTCACACGAAAAATTATCTCCAGTATTAGCTATGTACAAAGCTAAGTCATTTGAAGAAGCTTTAGATAAGGCTGATAGATTAATCGAATTAGGTGGTATGGGTCATACTTCAGTTCTATACACTGATCAATTAAAGAACAGAGATAGAGTATTAACATTCGGAGAAAGAATGAAGACTGCTAGAACATTAATTAACATGCCAGCAGCACAAGGAGCTATCGGAGACTTATTCAACTTCAAGTTAGCACCATCATTAACATTAGGATGTGGATCATGGGGAGGAAACTCAGTTTCAGAAAACGTTGGTCCTAAGCACTTAATTAACGTTAAGAGCATTGCTGAAAGGAGAGAAAATATGCTTTGGTTTAGAGTTCCAGAAAAAACTTACTTCAAATATGGATGTTTACCAGTAGCTTTACAAGAATTAGCTGAAATGGGTAAAAAGAAAGCATTCATCGTAACAGATAAAGTATTATTCGAAATGGGATATACTAACAAAGTTACAGAAGTTTTAGAAGCAAACGGAATCCAATATAAAATATTCTCAGATGTTGAACCAGACCCAACATTAAGATGTGCTAGAGCTGGTGCTGCAGAAATGACTAGCTTCCAACCAGATGTTGTAATTTCACTTGGTGGTGGATCAGCTATGGATGCTGCTAAAATTATGTGGGTTATGTACGAACATCCAGAAGTTAACTTCCATGATTTAGCAATGACATTCATGGATATAAGAAAGAGAATATACAAATTCCCAACAATGGGTCAAAAGGCTATGATGGTTGCTATAGCAACTTCAGCTGGTACTGGATCAGAAGTTACTCCATTCGCAGTTATAACTGATGAGCAAACAGGAGTTAAATATCCATTAGCTGACTACGAACTAACTCCAGATATGGCTATCGTTGATGCTGAATTAATGATGACATCTCCAAAAGGATTAACAGCTTGCGCTGGTATCGACGTATTAGTTCACTCTATAGAAGCTTATGTTTCAATAATGGCTTCAGAATACACTAATGGATTAGCTTTAGAAGCAATCAGATTAGTATTTAAATATTTACCAGATGCTTATAATGAAGGTACAACTAACATTAAAGCAAGAGAAAAAATGGCTCATGCATCTTGTATGGCAGGTATGGCATTCAGTAATGCATTCTTAGGAATTAACCACTCAATGGCTCATAAGCTAGGTGCATTCCACCACTTACCACACGGTATGGCTAACTCTTTAGTTATGAAAGAAGTTATTAAGTTCAATGCTACTGATGCTCCAACTAAGCAAGCAGCATTTGCTCAATACAAATATCCAAATGCAGCATGGAGATATGCTAAGATAGCAGATCACTTAGGATTAGGTGGGAACACTGAAGCAGAAAAAGTTGAATTATTAATTAAAGCTGTAGAAGAATTACAAGCTAAAGTTAATATGCCAAAAACAATTAAAGATGCTGGTGTAAGCGAAGTTAAATTCTTTGAAACACTTGATGAAATGGTTGAGCAAGCATTTGATGACCAATGTACAGGAGCTAACCCAAGATATCCATTAATGAAAGAATTAAAAGAAATGTATATCACTAGCTACTATGGTGAAAAAGTAGAAGCTGTTAAAGAAGTAGCAGTAGAAGCTCCAGCTAAAAAAGAAAAGAAAAATAAATAATCAATATATTCATATAATAGGAAGCCCTAGCGAAAGCTAGGGCTTTTCTTTATGAAAAAATTAATAAGGTAAAACATTAAGGTAATGATTAAAAAGAAAAAAATATAAAAAATAGAAAAAAATGTATACAAAAGAAGTGAATTAGTGTATTATATTATTAACACACTGATACCCGCAAGGAGGGGAGACATGGAGTTTAAGATTAACTCAAAAGAACCTATATATACTCAAATAATAAGATATTTAAAAAAGAGTATAGTAAAAGGAGATTTAAAAGGAGGTGATAGAATTTTGTCAGTAAGAGAGTGTGCAAGTGAATTAAAAGTAAATCCAAATACTATTCAACGAGCATATGCACAACTTGAAGATGAAGGCCTAATATACACTCAGAGAGGAATTGGAAAGTTTGTTGTAGAAAATAAAAACAAGATTAATGAAGTAAGAATAGAAATGTTAGAAGATGTAATTATTAATTTTATAAATGAAAGTAAGGGACTAGGTGTTAGAAAAGAAGATTTAATTAGTATAATAAATGAACGCTTTTAGGAGGATATATGGAAAAGGTTCTTATGGTCAATAATTTGTATAAAAAAATTGGCAATAAAAAAATTATTAAAGATTTAAATTTAACTTTAAACAAAGGAAAAGTATTAGGTATACTTGGGCCTAATGGGAAGGGTAAAACTACACTTTTAAATATAATTTCTGGTATTAAGAAAGCAACATCAGGAGATGTATTAATTGATGGAATAAAAGTAAGTAGTGAGACAAAAAAGTCAGTATCATTCCTTCAAGAAAAAAATACTTTATCTAATTGGATGACAATAAAAGATGCTGTAGAGTTTTATAAAGATTTTTTTCAAGATTTTAATGAAGAAAAAGTTAAAGAATTATTAGCGTTTATGAATTTAGATGAAAAGTTAAAGATAAAAAGTTTATCTAAAGGTATGTTAGAGAAATTACATTTAAGCTTAACACTAAGTAGAAAAGCTAAATTATATATTTTAGATGAACCAATTTCAGGGATAGATATAGTTACTAGAGAAAAAATAATAAAAGCTATTATAGATAATATTGAAGAAGATAGCTCAATGATAATAACAACTCATTATGTTGGAGAATTGGAAGGTATATTTGATGAAGTTGCATTTTTAGATGAAGGTAAAATTATTGAAATTAATGATGCAGAAGTATTAAGAGAAAAGTATGGTAAATCAATAGAAGAAATATATAAATATATTTTTGCAGAGTAGGAGGTGGAATATGAGGAATATTGTTAGTATTATTAAATTTGATATAAAAAGTAAAAAGATACAACTAATAATAGAATTTGCAGTTATATTATTTTTTATTATTCGACGTTTAATATTGGGTGGAAGAGTTCCTTCAGATGTAACATTTATTCCAGTAATATCTGTAGTGTTGATAATTAATTTTATAATATCAATAGGTAAGTTTTTAAAAAGTATATCTATAGAAGAAGGGAGATTATTGTTTCTTACACCTATCAAAGGATGGGAATTAATATGTGCTAAATATTTAGAGTTTATTGGTTTAGGATTACTATTAATTCTTTTTACAAGTATAGGGAATATGATTATTGGAGGAGATAGTAAGTTAATAATTATAACATCACTATCAATTTTGTTGGGAGTTTTTATTTTATTTATTTTAATAACATCCTTAATAGTGATTTTTAAAAGTTATATTTCTAATACAGGAACATGTGTATTTTTAACTATTATATCTATGTGGATTATAGCAATAGTAATTGTTGTATTGAAAATAATTAGCTATTTTATATTTCCCCCAATATATATGGTAATTGGAGAAATTTTAGAGATGAATTTATTTGATATACTTATAAATATAATTATTTTTGGGGGATTGATATTTTTAAGTGTATATCATATTGATAAAAAATTAGATATAGTATAGGGGGTTAAAATAATGAAAAAAATAATTGTTTTATGTTGGTCAATAATAATGGTGCTTACTTTTACTGCTTGTGTAAGATTTGAAGTGAGAGGTAAAGCAAATACAACTAAATTAAGTAGTGAAGAAATAGAAATAAATAAAAGTGTAGTTTTTGAAGGAGAAAACAAAATAGATATAGATGTTGGATGTGGAGTAGTAAAGCTAAGTGGCTATGAAGGTGATGAGGTTATAGTTTCAGGTATAACTAATTTAGCTGAAGAAGATATAATATTAACTAAGGGTAATAATACTATTAAAATTAAAGATAATAGTGATGACTTAATAGATCTATTTGGAAATAATGATTATATATTAGAGTTAGAAATAAAAATTCCATATTCATTTAATGGAGATTTAGATTATGACTTTGGTGTAGGAGAAAATGAAATAAGAGATATTACATGTAATAAATTAACTATTGATGGTGGGACTGGAGAATTAACCATTGATGATATTGTATTTAATAAATTAGATTTTGATTCAGGTGTAGGTCATAGTAATATAAATTTAGTTAGAAAATGTGGTGATATAGATATTGATGGAGGTGTAGGAGATATTTATATTTCACTAGCTGAAGTTGGAGGGAATCTTACTTTTGAATCAGGAGTTGGAAGTGGAGAAATAAAAATTCCAGAAAATGCTCCAGTATATTTTAATACTAGTTCGGGAATTGGAGAAGCAAGTATAGATGTAAAAACTTCTTCAGAAAAAACTTATAAGTTTGATTTGAATGTAGGAATAGGAGAATTAAAAGTATATAATTAATATTTATCATTATATAAAAAACACTTTAGCAGAAGCTAAGGTGTTTTCTTATTAACAATAATATTACAAATAAAAATAGAAGATATATTGGAAAATATAAAAAATAGTAAGCAAATAGTGTATTTAAATATATTTTTACATAAGTTTCATAAAACATATTCATATAAGATGATTAGTTTACATAAGAATATATAAATAAATTTAAAAAGGTAGGGAATTAAGTGAAAAAAATAATAGCGTTTATATTAATACTACTAAACATAGGAATGGTTATGTGTAGTAGTAATGATATATCAAAGAGTGATATTAAAAAAATTAAAGAAATAGTAGATAAAGTATTATCGTATGATAGGGGGTATGATGAAGAGGTTAGTGACTATATAAAAGAAGAGGTTTTTAATAAATCTAAATATGTAATATTTTATAACTACTATATAGAAGATGTTATATTGAATAAATATGAAAGTGAAGTTTTGGGAGCTAGTAAGGATGATGGTAAATATAATGTCTGTTTAGTTATTAATATGGAAGCACAATCTACAGTACTAGAAACTGATGGATTAGAACAAGGATATGATACGGCAGAAGGGATTAATGTACCTGTAGAAGTTGTGTTAAGAAAAAATAATAGAGAATTTTATATTGAGAGTATAAAAGAATATGATAGTTTAGAGATTGCAAAAAAAGAAAATAAAAATTTTTTAAAAAATAAATAAATATACTAGAAATTTATTGTAAGTATTAAATTACCAAAGTGATTTAAACATAGAAAACATGCGAAAATTTCTGTAGGCATTAATGGATATTATGGAATCTAATAATATGAATAGGTGTTATTACTATTTTAAGAAGTAATCTACTATTAGCTTTAAATAAGATATATGTTATAACTATACAAGACGGCATTAGTGAAAGTAATAAAGTACTTTAAACTAATAAGATATTGAGTAATTTAATATTATTCGAAAAAATAAAAAGGAGTGGTACGAATGAAGAATAAACTAATTGCTAGTATACTTACATTAACATTAATAGGGGGAGCGGTTACACCTGCATTTGCGGCTACAAGAAAAGTTTCTAAAGAAACAACAAATGTAAACGTAACAGAGGTTAACAATGCTTCTAATTCAAACATATCTGAAAAAGCTAGATGTGGTATTTCAGGAAGCCTATTAGGTGGAATACATTTTAAGAAAATATATTGGGGTAACGGTTCATGTGGAAATATAATTATTATAGGAACATCGGACAAGCACAATAACAATAGCCACAATAATAACAATAATAATAACAATAATAATAGTAACCATAATAATAACAATAATAATAATAATGTAGTTCCACCAAGTGATGGATCTCAAACACCAAATGTTCCTAACAATCCAAGTGTTGATGAAACACCAGGGAACACAGTAGTTCCAAATACACCGAATGTAGAGCAAAAACCAAGTACTCCGAATGCTCCAAGTGTAGAGCAAAAACCAAGTACTCCAAATGCTCCAAGTGTAGAGCAAAAACCAAGTGTTAATACACCGCAGGTAACTCCTCCGGTAGTAAATCAAACACCAGATAACTCAACTAATAATAGTACAGTTAATGAAAATCAAAATTTTATGGCAGCAGTAGAGCAAGCTATATTTAATAAAGTAAATGAAGAGAGAGCTAAAGCAGGAGTTCCAGCATTAACATATAATAATACAATGCAAAAGTATGCTAGAATAAAATCTCAAGATATGGGAGATAATAATTATTTTAGTCATGAAGATTTAAATGGAAATCTTATAACAACTAAAATGAAAAATGATGGAGTATCTTATAGAGCTTGGGGAGAAAATATTGCATATATAGGTGGAGTTTCTGATGCAAATGCGTTAGCTAATCAATTTATGACAAATTGGATGAATTCATCAGGACATAGAGCAAATATCTTGTCAACTAACTTCTCAAGTATAGGAGTTGGTGTATATAAAATAGGAAATAAGGTATATGCTACTCAAGAATTCTACAAATAAGATATAGAATTAAAACTTAATAATTATGTTCTAATAAATAGGACAAGCTATTATATAGTAGTAAGAAAAATGGGGATTCCAAATTGAATCCTCATTTTTATTGATTAGGTTTATAATAATGAATTATAATTTTATATAAATAATTTTTAGTGGTATAATAGCACTATAATATATAAAATGAAAAGGTTTTAATTATAATAGTTTTGTAATGTTTGTAAATTACTTACTTGTGAAATATAATTTAATTATTTATTATGTATTAAATAGTAATATTAATGTTAAATAAAAAAAGGAGAGTTACTCTAATGAAAAAATGTAGCGTTGAAGACGTGAAAGAATTACATTTATTTCAGAATATGAATAATATAACTTGTGAAAAGTTATCAAGTATTGGTGTAGTTAGATTACTTAAAAAGGGAGAACATTTATTTAGGGATAAAGATCAAGTTAAAAATATATATATAGTTAAAAGTGGAAAAGTAGCACTTTATAAATTAACTGAGTCAGCACAAAAAAAAGTAATTTTTATTTTGGGAGATAATACGGTAATAAATGATGTAATAATTGATGAGTTGCCAGCAGCTATTAATTGTGAAGTATTTGAAGATGCAGAAATACTTTGTTTTAAAAGAGAAGCTTTTATTGGGTTAATGAATGAAGATTTTGAGTTATCAATAATAATAATAAACTCTCTTGCACTTAAAGTAAGAAGATTATATAGGCAAAGTAAAAATACTATATCAATTAAAGTAGAAAAAAAGCTAGCTGCTAAACTGTGGAAGTTATCAAAAGATTATGGAATAGAAGTAGAAGAAGGGATTTTAATTAATCTTAACTTAAGCATTACTTATTTAGCGGATATGTTAGGAATTCCTAGAGAAACGATATCTAGAGCGTTAAAAATACTACAAAAAAAAGAGCTTATTATTTCCGAAAATAAAAAGATAATAGTTACTGATAGAGAAGAATTAGCTAAGTTTTTTAAGGATATATAAGAAATACTGTGATTATAATCATAGTATTTCTTATTTTTTATATATAAATAAATGTTGCAACTCCATTGAGTCTTCTCATTAATATTTTCATGAGGTCTACATCTTTTAAATCTCGTATGGTACAAGTTCATATTTATAGCAAATTGAATATATGATTTGTGAAAATCTGTACATAGAATAGAATTTCTCCTATACGTTCAACAGAACCTACAGAAAGAAATCGCTGAGGGAGTTAAGTATTATGTGACTCAATAAAAGAAGTTACAATAATAATTAAAAATATCTAAGATTTGATTTTAATAGTATACAGTATTTACCTAATCGTCAGTTTATTTCACTAAATTACTTTAATATTATAATAAATACAAATATATTATGGAAATATATGAAAATAATGATATAATATAACATAAAGTTAAAAATTAAATTTTATGAAAAGAATAATACTTATTTATATTCATTCAGGTGTATTCAGATGAGGTTAAGCTGTGAGTATATAAAAAACTCATTTTATTAATAATAAAAAAGTTTCGCGACCAATTTTAATAGACAAAAGGAGGATTAATTTTTTAGGAGGTAAATGGAATGAGAATGTTTATTGAGGAAATAAGTGATTTAGTAAAAAATGCTTTTGAGGAGCTTGGATATGATAGGGAATCTGGAAGGGTAAGTATTTCAAATAGACCAGATCTTTGTCAGTATCAGTGTAATGGAGCATTAATGAATGCAAAAAAATATAAAAAGGCGCCAATGATTATAGCGAACGAGGCTTTAAAAAAATTATCAAATAATAAAGTTTTTTCAAAAATAGAAGTTGTATCACCAGGATTTATAAATATTAATATTAATAATGAATTTGTAACAGAATATATTAATAAAATGAACAATGATAGTAGATTTGGAGTACCCAAGACTACAGAGATAAAGAAAATAATAGTTGATTATGGCGGTGCTAATGTAGCAAAACCTCTACATGTTGGGCACTTAAGGCCAGCTATTATAGGGGAAAGTATTAAGAGAATGGCTAAATTTTTAGGTCATAATGTAATGGGAGATGTTCATTTAGGGGACTGGGGACTTCAGATTGGGATGGTAATTTCAGAAGTTAAAAGAAGAAATCCAGAGCTACCATATTTTGATGAAAGTTTTATTGGAGAATATCCTAAAGAAGCACCGTTTTCAATAGATGAACTAGAAGAAATATATCCATATGCAAGTAAATTAGCTAAAAGTGATAAAAGTGCTTTGGAAGCAGCAAAACAAGCTACAGTAGAATTACAAAAAGGGAAAAAAGGATATATTGCATTATGGAAACATATATTAGATGTTTCAGTTAAAGATTTAAAGAGAAATTATCAAGATTTAAATGTTAATTTTGAATTATGGAATGGTGAAAGTGATGCAGAAAAATATATACCTGAGATGATAGAGATGCTAAAAGTAAATGGATATGCAAAGAAAAGTGAAGGAGCTCTAATATTTGAGATTGAAGAGGAAAGTGATAAGAGTCCAATGCCACCACTTTTATTGTTAAAATCTGACGGAGGTGCTTTATATGGGACTACTGATTTAGCTACAGTTGTAGAAAGAGTTAGAGATATGAAAGCTGATGAAATAATATATTTGGCGGATAAGAGACAAAGTCTTCATTATGAACAATTCTTTAGAGCAGCTAAGAAATCAGGAATAGCTAAAAAAGATACAATATTAGATTATGTAGGCTTTGGAACAATGAATGGTATAGATGGAAAGCCGTTTAAGACTCGTGATGGTGGAGTAATGAGACTTTCTAATTTATTAAAAATTATCAAAGATGCAAGTAAAGAAAAATTAGTAAATAATAAGAATATAGATATGGAAGAAATTGAAGAAATTTCTTCAAAGGTTGGTTTAGCAGCATTAAAATATGGTGATTTATCAAACCAAGCAGCTAAGGATTATATATTTGATATTGATAGATTTATTTCATTTGAAGGAAATACAGGCCCATATATCTTATACACGATAGTAAGAATTAAATCTATCCTAAAAAAGGCAGGTTTCAACTTAAATAATAATATACTATCTCCACAGAGGGATTCAGAATTAGCATTAATGTTACAACTAGTTAAATTTAATGAAGTTGTTCAAGTAAGTTTTAGAGATAGAGCACCACATAAGATTTGTGAATATATCTATGATTTATCAAATAACTTTAATAAGTTTTATAATGATACAAAAATATTGACAGAAAAAAATCAGTCTAAGAAGGACTCGTGGCTAACGCTAATAAATCTTGTAAAATCAGTGTTAGAGCAATGTTTAGATTTATTAGGTATTCAATCTGTTGAGAAAATGTAGTAATATCATAATGCCAATAAGGATTTTTCTTATGAAATCAAATTTGGTTGTCGCAAAATAAAATTCTCGACTAACTAATACAAAAAGGAGGTTTTAATTTGGATTGCCTCCTGTGAATTAGGAACTGAGGAAATAATATGAAATTATGCTATTAAGGTGTTACTTCTATATTCAAAAGGAGTTACACCTTTTAGTTCACTTGTAATCTTTTTATATTGTAAAACTATATATGCTTATAAATAACTCGTTTAAGTTATTTATAGTTAGCTGGTCTTGTAGATTCATCTTAACTTAAGCATTACTTATTTAGCGGATATGTTAGGAATTCCTAGAGAAACGATATCTAGAGCGTTAAAAATACTACAAAAAAAAAAGAGCTTATTATTTCCGAAAATAAAAAGATAATAGTGACTGATAGAGAAGAATTAGCTAAGTTTTTTAAGGATATATAAGAAATACTGTGATTATAATCATAGTATTTCTTATTTTTTATATATAAGT
>NZ_JADNLK010000001.1:0-64203 GCF_015555905.1 Clostridium sp. D43t1_170807_H7 | reverse complement strand
GAATTAGCTAAGTTTTTTAAGGATATATAAGAAATACTGTGATTATAATCATAGTATTTCTTATTTTTTATATATAAGTATTTAGAAATATATGAGTGATTAGGATGATTAGAGTGTATAATTAAGAATAATATCAAAAGTAGAATAGTGTTTTAAAATAAAGATAGTAGATAGAAAAAATAATTTATAGTTTGTTTTTATGAAAATATAAAAATGTAATATAAATTTTTTATGGAATATATGTATAAGCTTAGGTTTAAATTTATTGAGATATCATAAAAATAAAACAATATATTGTTATTATAGATAAATTATCAATGTAAAGAAGCAATCTACTATTAATTTATATCTAATTTTATGATATAAATATACTTGTAATTGTTAAGTGAAGTTGATTTATTAATAAGATATTAACTAATCTATTTAGTATATAATAATAGAATGAAGAAACACATAATATAAAAAATGAAAATAATTCCAATAGTTTTTAGTAACAATATGAATAAAACTGTGATTATCATCACGGTTTTTTTTCGACAAAAGATATAAAATCTAAAAGGTAATTGTTAATAATATAACAAATGTTTATATGGAGATAATAATTGACAACCAATAAATAAGCTTAAGAGGTGTTTGATAATGGGATATAAACTTAGTGTAGAAAATGTAAATTTAGCATTAAAAGAGCTTTCAAAAAAGTATAGAATATATGCACCTAAAGTATTTGAAGGAGCAGGTACTTTTTCTGACACAGACAGAGTTAGATATGGGGAAATTTCAACTATTGAAGAAATAGAATTTGATAGCAAATCAAGTTATTCATATAAAGAAACTATTTTACCAACAAGACAAACTTTATTTTTCTTTACAGATGATGAATGTAAAGAAGCTGAAGTTGATGAAAGACCAGCTTTAATATTCTTAAGAAGTTGCGAAATTCACTCAATAAAAAGAATTGATGATATTTATTTAAGAAATGGATTCGAAGATATATACTATAAAAAAATGAGAGAAAGAGCAAAATTCGTTTTAATTGGCTGTGAAAAAAGTTTCGAAAATTGTTTCTGCGTAAGTATGGGATCTAATAAAACTGACGAATATAATGCATACATTAAAGTAGATGGACAAGATGTATATTTAGATATTAAAGATGAAGAAATTGCTAATATAATAGCTTCTATAGAAAAGGAAGAAAAGGAAGTTACACCAGATTTCGTTACAGAAAATCCAGTTAAGGTTAATATTCCAGAAAACTTAGGTTTAGAAGTGATGAAATCTACAATGTGGAATGAATACAATGAAAGATGTATAACTTGTGGTAGATGTAATTTTGTTTGTCCAACATGTACATGCTTCACTATGCAAGATATAACATATAAGGATAACAAAAATGCTGGTGAAAGAAGAAGAGTTTGGGCTTCTTGTCACGTAGATGGATATACAGATATGGCTGGTGGTCATAGCTTTAGAAAAGAAAAAGGACAAAAGATGAGATTTAAGACTCTTCATAAAGTTTATGACTATAAGAAAAAATGGGGTTATCACATGTGCGTTGGATGTGGTAGATGTGATGATATCTGTCCAGAATATATTAGTTTCTCAACTATAATAAATAAACTTGAAGGTGCTATGAACGAGGTGAAGAATAATGACTAAGAATGAATACATACCATTTAGATCAGAAATTTTAGAAGTAATTGAACATACTCCAATTGAGTATACTTTTAGAATGGCTTTCAAAGGTGATGTTAAACCAGGTCAATTCTTTGAAGTATCATTACCTAAGTATGGAGAAGCACCAATATCAGTAAGTGGAATTGGTGAAGGATTTGTTGATTTAACAATAAGAAGAGTTGGTAAAGTTACTAACGAAATATTTAAGAACTACGTTGGAGATAAATTATTCTTAAGAGGTCCTTATGGAAATGGATTTGATATAGAAAATTATAAAGGTAAAGAAGTAATAGTTGTTGCTGGAGGGACAGGCCTTTCACCAGTAAGAGGAATAGTAGAATACTTCTCAAATAATAGTGATGACTGCAAGAGTATGACTCTTATTACAGGATTCAAATCACCAGAAGATGTTTTATTTAAAGAAGATATGAAGGTTTGGGAAAAGACTATGAACCTTATCTTAACAGTTGATACTGCAAAAGAAGGTTATCAAGGTAATGTTGGATTAGTTACTAAATACATTCCTGAATTAGAAATCAAAGATATGGATAATGTACAAGTAGTAGTAGTTGGTCCTCCAATGATGATGAAGTTTACAGTTTTAGAATTCTTAAAGCTTGGAATCAAGGAAGAAAATATCTGGATTTCTCAAGAAAGAAAAATGTGCTGTGGAATAGGTAAGTGTGGACACTGTAAGATAGATGATACTTATATTTGTTTAGACGGGCCAGTATTTAATTATACAGTAGGAAAATCTTTAATTGATTAGGAGGAAGTAATTAATGGATATCAATACTAAAAAGCTTAAAAAGAATGCTTTTAGAGTTACAAAGCATAGAGGTATTACAGCTTCAAGAATAAGAGTTCCAGGTGGACATTTAAATGCTAAATACTTAGGGCTTATTCAAGAAATTGCTGAAAAGTATGGTAATGGAACAGTTCATTTAACAACTAGACAAGGTTTTGAAGTTCCAGGAATAGATATGAAAAACATGGATAAGGTTAATGAATTACTTCAACCAATTATTGAAGGATTAGAAATTAATCAAGAGATTCCAGATAAAGGATATACTTCTGCTGGTACAAGAAATATATCTGCATGTATAGGAAATAACGTTTGTCCATTTGCAAACTATAATACAACTAATTTTGCAAAGAAAATAGAAAAAGCAATATTCCCACATGACTTACATTTCAAAGTTGCATTAACAGGATGTCCTAATGACTGTATGAAGGTTAGAATGCATGACTTTGGTATTATTGGTATGACTGAACCACAATTAGATCAAAATAAGTGTATATCTTGTGGAGCTTGTGTTAGAGCATGTACTAAAAAGTCTACAGCGGCATTAGATTTTGAGAATTACACACCAGTAAGAGACCATAGCAAATGTATTGGATGTGGTGAATGTGTAATTAACTGCCCAACAGGAGCATGGACTAGAAGTAAAGAGAAATATTATAGATTAGCTATAATGGGTAGAACAGGTAAGAAAAATCCAAGATTAGCAGAAGATTTTATAATTTGGGTAGATGAAGATAGCATAATTAAAGTAATTCAAAATACATACAAGTATGTTACTGAATATATAGATAAAAATGCACCAGGTGGTAAGGAACACATTGGTTATATAGTAGATAGAACAGGGTTTGAAGAGTTCAAAAAGTGGGCATTAGACGGAGTTACTCTTTCAGATAAGGCTATATTAAAGAATAATATATACTGGAGTGGAATTAAGTATCCAAACACTTAATTAACAAAAAGCAGTAATGTATCGAAGTGATACATTACTGCTTTTTTTATATCATTATAATTGAATTCTATTTAAAAGGAAACGCACTCTTCACTATCACTCAGAGGAGTAAGTTCAGTTAACTAAATTAAAATTTAGAGCTTCACTTAAATTTCATTATATAAGATTCATATAACTAAATAACGTTACATAAGAATAATATAGAAATTAATAAATGAAAGGTAGGAAAAAAAGATGAGAAAAATTGTTTCAAATATAATGGTAGTAGCAATGATTATGTTTAACTTAACGATGGTTATGTGTAGTAGTAATATATCACAAAATGAGATAAATAAAATGAAAGAGGTTGTTGATAAGGTACTATCATATGATGGTGATTATGATGAGGAGGTTAGTGATTATATAGATAGTCAAACTTTTAATGAGTCTAATTATGTAATATTTTATAGTTATTATATAGGGAATGTAGTATTAAATAAATATGAAAGTGAAGTTATAGGAGTCACTAAAGAGGATGATAAATACAATTTATGTTTATTAATAAATATGGAGGCTCAAGCAACAACATTACAAAGTGATGGGGTAGAAGAAGGGTATGATACAGCAGAGGGAAATGATGTGCCAGTAGAAGTTGTATTGACCAAAAAAGAAGGAGAATTTTACATTGAAAGTGTGAAGGAATATGATAGTTTGGAAAGTGCACAAAATGAAAACAAAAATTTTATAAAAAATGACTAAAAAATATTTAGAAATATATTACATGGGGTATATTTCTAAGGTGCTATAAAGTAAGAAAATATGCGGAAATTTCATTGTAATATTAGTGGTGAAAAAGGAAATAAAATCTTAACAATAAAAGATAAGGTATATAAGGAGGTAACCTACTATAATAAAAATAGACAAGCTATGGTATAACTGTAACTGGCAGCGTTAGTGAAAGTAAAAAGTACTTTGAACTAATAAGATATTGAGTAACATTAAATTGCTCGAAAAAATAAAAAGGAGTGGTACAGATGAAAAATAAACTAATTGCTAGTATAGTTACATTAACTGTAGTAGGGGGAGCTGTTACACCAGCTTTTGCAGCTACTAAGAAGAATTCACAAGAAAAAACAAATACTAATATAATTAAGGTGGAGAATAGTTCAGAAACAAATTTAAATAAATCAAATGGGTGTAGTACGTCAGGAAGTTTACTTCAAGGTTTAACTTTTAAAAAAATATGGTGGGGTAATTGTTCAGGTGGAACAATAATTATTGGAGGAACAGTGGACAAGCCTAATCATAACGGAAATAACAGTAATAATAACAACAACAATAATAATAATAATAATAATAATGTTGTTCCACCAACAGTAGATACAGAAACACCAAATGTTCCTAATAATCCAAGTGTAGATGAAACGCCAGGAGATACAGTTGTTCCACCAACAGTAGATACAGAAACTCCTAGCACACCAGATACACCAACAGTAAATGAAACGCCAAGCGTTCCAGAGGAGACACCAAGTACTCCAGATACACCAGTAGTTGATGAGACAGCGGATAATTCAACAGAGGATAACGTAACTAGTGCAGATACGAACTTTATGGCAGCTGTAGAAACAGCTATATATAATAAGGTAAATGAAGAAAGAGCTAAGGCAGGAGTTCCAGCGTTAACATATAATACTGTAATGCAAAAGTATGCTAGAATTAAATCTCAAGATATGGGAGATAATAATTACTTTAGTCATGAAGATTTAAATGGAAATCTTATAACAACTCAAATGAAAAAGGATGGAGTATCTTACAATGCATGGGGAGAAAATATAGCTTATATTGGTGGTAATGTAAGTGCAGATGCCCTTGCAGAACAATTTATGACTAACTGGATGAATTCATCAGGTCATAGAGCAAATATTTTATCTACTAACTTCTCAAGCATAGGAGTTGGAGTGTATAAAATAGGAAATAAAGTATATGCTACTCAAGAGTTTTACAAATAGTAATATAAATAGTAATATAAGATAATGTAACAAAGGGTTTGTTCACAATAAAAAGTGGACAACCCTTTTTTATTATAAATAAGTCTATAACTTTTCTTATGTTATGTTATACTTTAAATATTAAAAGACTTTGAGGTGAAAAAATGAAACCATTAGCAGATTTAATTAGGCCTACACAATTAAGTGAAGTATGTGGTCAACAACATATATTAGGAAAAAATAAGATTTTAGATAGAATAGTAAAGAGTGGTAGAATTTCAAATATGATATTTTATGGACCGCCAGGTGTAGGAAAAACTACAGTAGCAAATATTATTGCTGAAAAGGCTGGAAAAAGGTTTTACAAGCTTAATGCAACTAATGCTTCATTAAAAGATATTCAAGAGATAACAAAAGAGTTAGATACTTTTTTAGGTGTTAATGGTGTAGTTCTTTATTTAGATGAGATTCAGAACTTTAATAAAAAGCAACAACAATCACTTTTAGAATATATAGAAGATGGTAGAATAACATTAATTGCATCAACTACAGAAAATCCTTATTTTTATATATTTAAAGCTTTATTATCTAGATCTACCATATTTGAATTTAAGCCTGTAGGAGAGGAAGATATAAAGAAGGCTATATTAAGAGCCATTGATATAAAAAGTAAAGATTATAGTGAAATAAAACTAGATGTTAAGGAAGAAGCTATAGATTATTTAGCTTCTTACTGTAATGGAGATGTGAGAAAGGCTATTAATGGGTTAGAAATTGCATTAAATTCAACTAAACCTAATAGTGATAAATTTGTAGTAATTGATTTAAGTGTTGTTAAGGATTCAACTCAAAGTAAGGTAATTTCTTACGATAATGATGGTGACGCACATTATGATATACTTAGCGCATTTCAGAAATCAATTCGTGGTAGTGATGCAGACGCTGCAATTCATTATTTGGCTAGACTTGTTAAAGCTGGTGATTTAATATCTATTTGTAGAAGACTTCAAGTAATTGCGGCAGAAGATATTGGATTAGCATATCCACAAGCAAGTTTAATAGTTAAATCATTAGTAGATTCTGCTAGAGAATTAGGATTTCCAGAAGCTAGAATTCCACTTGCAGAGGCTACAATACTTTTAGCAACAAGTCCAAAGTCAAATTCGGCATATTTAGCAATAGATTCTGCATTGAAGGATTTAGAAAATATGACTATAGGTGATATTCCTAATCATTTAAAAGATGCACATTATAGTGGTGCCTGTAAAATGGGAAGAGGGGTTGAATATAAGTATCCACACAATTATCCTAATCATTATATACAACAACAATATTTGCCTGATAATATAAAACATAGAACCTATTATGAATATGGGGACAATAAGTTTGAAAAGGCCACAAAAGATTATTGGGATAGAGTTAAGAAGTAGAAAAATAATTTAATAACATGGGGGAACAAATGATGTAAAGGAACTATTAGATAAGCAAATTGAATATAACATAACAATAGCAGAGGAGGGCTTAAAAGTAGAATATGGAGTAGGTATAGGAAAGATGCTTATGAAATGTTATCCCAATTCTATTGTTACTAAACTTAAAGTTTATGCAGCATCAGCTTCAGAAGCTAGAATGAGTGGAAGTTCATTGCCTGTTATGACTAATTCAGGAAGTGGAAATCAGGGGATGGCAACGTCAATTCCTGTAATAATATATGCAAGGGAAAAAGGCTTATCAGAGGAACAATTATATAGAGGGTTAATATTCTCTAATCTTATGACAATACATCAAAAAACTGGAATAGGGAGACTTTCAGCCTTTTGTGGAGCTGTAAGTGCAGGATGTGCTAGTGGAGCGGCAATTACATATTTAGAGGGTGGAACATTAGAGCAAATTAATAAAACTGTTGCAAATACTTTAGCTAATATTTCAGGAATAGTATGTGATGGCGCAAAAGCATCATGTGCAGCTAAGATTGCTACAAGTGTTGATGCAAGTATGATAGGCCATTATCTTGCTATGGAAGGACAATGTTATAGTCCCAAAACAGGTATTTTAAAGGAAAATATTGAAGAAACAATAACAGCAGTTGGTAGATTAGGAAAAGAGGGAATGAGGGAGACTGATAAGGAAATATTAGATATAATGCTTGAAGAATAACTTATATTATTAAAAATCTACTTTATATTAATAAATATTAATTAATAAGTTGACATAAAAAATTTTTTTTAAATAAATTAGAAGTACATTAAATGATAGTTGACAAAAACAGAGTAAGTTAGTATGATATAAATATAAAGCAGAGCAAAAAAGTCTGAATAAGGGGTGAGAAAATGAAATTATCAACTAAAGGAAGATATGGAGTAAAAGCCATGGTTGAATTAGCAATACATTATGGAGATTCTCCTCTATCAATAAAAACTATTTCACAAAGGCAAGGAATATCTGAATATTATTTAGAACAGTTATTTTCTCCACTTAGGAAAGCAAAGCTTATAAATAGTATAAGAGGAGCTCAAGGTGGATATATATTAGGTAGAGAACCAAAGGATATTAAGGTTTCAGATATAATGTATGTACTTGAAGGTCCTATAGAGATTGCTGATTGTATTGAAGGGGTTGCTTGTAATAATATAGATTGTTGTGCAACTAGACTTTTATGGACAAAGATAAAAAATAGTATAGATGAGGTTATGGAAGGCATAACGTTACAAGATATAGTAGATGACTACAATAAAATTAAAGAAAAAAACGAAGCGTTAACATTACAGAGGAGTGAATAATATATGAAGACAGTATATATGGATTATGCGGCTACTACTTATGTAAAGCCAGAAGTTTTAAATGAAATGCTACCATATTTTACAGAAAAGTTTGGTAATCCATCATCTTTTTATGGAATATCAAGAGAAACTAAAATGGCAATAGATAAGGCAAGAGGGCAAGTTGCTAAAGCTTTAAATTGTGATATGAATGAGGTTTACTTCACAGGGGGTGGATCTGAGTCAGATAACTGGGCAATAAAAGGTATTGCATCAGCACATAGAAAAAAGGGAAATCATATAATAACTACTAAAATAGAACACCATGCAGTTCTTCATACTTGTGAATACCTAGAGAAGAATGGATTTGAAGTAACTTACTTAGATGTTAATGAAGAAGGTTTTATTGATTTAGAAGAATTAAAAAATGCAATAACAGATAAGACTATTTTAGTATCAATTATGTTTGCAAATAATGAAATAGGAACTATTCAACCGGTAAAAGAAATAGGTGCAATTTGTAGAGAAAGAAAGGTTCTATTCCATACAGATGCAGTTCAAGCAGTAGGAAATGTTCCAGTAGATGTAAAAGAAATGAATATTGACCTTTTATCTTTAGCAGGTCACAAAATATATGGACCTAAGGGAATAGGTGCTTTATACATAAGAAAAGGTGTAAGAATAGACAACTTAATCCACGGTGGTGGTCAAGAAAGAGCTAGAAGAGCAGGAACAGAAAATATTGCATCAGTTGTTGGATTAGGTAAAGCAATAGAGTTAGCTACAAAAGACTTAGAAGCTCATATGGAAAGAATTTCAGCTCTTAGAGATAAGCTTATAGATGGAATATTAGAAAAAGTTCCATACTCATATTTAAATGGACCAAGAGGGGATAAGAGATTACCTGGTAATGTAAATGTAAGATTTACTTATATAGAAGGTGAATCAATTTTATTATCATTAGATTTCGAAGGAATATGTGCATCAAGTGGAAGTGCATGTACGTCAGGATCATTAGACCCATCACATGTGCTTTTAGCAATAGGTTTACCACATGAATTAGCTCATGGATCATTAAGATTAACATTAGGTGATGGATCAAGCGAAGAAGATGTTGATTATGTTTTAGAGGTATTACCTGGAATTATACAAAGAATAAGAAATATGTCACCATTATGGAGTGATTTTGTTAAGAAGGGAGAAAAATAATTATGATATATACAGATAAAGTTATGGACCATTTTAGAAATCCAAGAAATGTAGGAGAAATTGAAGACGCAAACGGTATTGGAGAAGTTGGAAATGCTAAGTGCGGAGATATAATGAGAGTTTATTTAAAAGTAGAGGATAACATTATTAAAGATGTTAAATTCCAAACTTTTGGATGTGGATCAGCTATAGCTTCATCTTCAATGGCTACAGAAATGATTAAAGGAAAAACTTTAGAAGAAGCTTGGGAATTATCAAATAAAGCTGTTGCTGAAGCTTTAGATGGACTTCCACCAGTAAAAATGCACTGCTCAGTATTAGCTGAAGAAGCTATACACAAAGCAATCAATGACTACAGAAAAAATGCTGGATTAAGCACTGAAGGATGGGAATTCGAAGAAACAGATCATGATGAATTACATGATGCAGTACACGGACACGAATAAAAAACTTAAGGTGTGATTTGATGGAAAAGAAGAAAAAAGTAGTTATAGGTATGAGTGGCGGAGTTGATAGCTCCGTTGCTGCTTACCTTTTGAAAGAGCAAGGCTATGATGTTATTGGTGTTACAATGCAAATATGGCAAGAAGATAAAGATTATACAGAAAGAGAAGGTGGATGTTGTTCACTTTCAGCTGTAGATGATGCAAGAAGAGTTGCTAATAAAATTGGTATTCCTTTTTATGTAATGAACTTTAGAGATAGCTTTAAAGAAAAAGTTATTGATTATTTTGTTCAAGAATATATAGATGGAAAAACACCAAACCCATGTATAGCATGTAATAAGCATTTAAAGTTTGATGAGTTATTAAGAAAAGCTCAAGGAATAGGTGCTGATTATGTTGCAACAGGTCACTATGCTAAAATTGAACAAGATGAAAATGGAAGATATCTATTAATTCGTTCAGATGATGATAGAAAAGACCAAACATATGCATTATATAACTTTACTCAAGAGCAATTGGCACATACTCTTATGCCTTGTGGAGAATACACTAAGGATAGAATAAGAGAAATTGCTAAGGAAATTGGATTATCAGTATATAATAAAAAAGATAGTGAAGAAATTTGCTTTATACCAGATAATAATCATGGTAGATACATAAGTGAAGCTAGACCATTAGAAGTTGTTCCAGGAAATTTTGTTGATAAAAACGGAAATGTATTAGGGCAACATAAAGGAATAGTTTACTATACTATAGGTCAAAGAAAAGGGTTAGGAATAGCTCTTGGAAGACCTGTATTCGTAACTGATATAAATCCTAGAACTAATGAAGTTGTATTAGGTCCAGAAGAGGATATCTTTAAGACTGATTTAGTTGCTAAGGATGTTAACTTTATTCCATTTGATAAGCTTGAAGAACCAATAACAGTTGAAGCAAAGGTTAGATATTCAGGAAGACCAGCAGAGGCAGTTATTTCACCTTTAAGAGATGGAAAAGTTAAAGTTAGTTTTAAAGAAAAACAAAGGGCAATAACAAAAGGCCAATCTGTTGTTTTCTATCAAGGAAACAAAGTTGTTGGTGGAGGAATTATTGCCGGTATAATATAAGTAAAAAAATCATAGCTAGAAATAGCTATGATTTTTTTGATTTTCAATTAAGTTATAATATTATTCTAAAGTCTTGTTAAGCCAGTTATTGTATTGATTTTATAATAGCTCAATATTTGCTGCTTCGCATTGTTTATGAGTATATTCATCCCAAATAGAAGCTTGTACTTCACCTATATGGGCTTTTCTTAAAAAGAACATGCAAATTCTTGATTGACCAATTCCACCACCCATAGTTAAAGGAAGTTTTTCTTCTAATAATGCTTTATGGAATGGAAGATTACGTCTGTTTTCACATCCTGATTTTTGTAATTGATATTCTAATGCAGCTTTATCAACTCTAATTCCCATAGAAGAAAGTTCTATAGCTGAATCAAATAATGGATCGTAGAATAAAATATCTCCGTTAAGTTTCCAGTCATCATAGTCAGGACTTCTTCCATCATGTTTTTCACCAGATTTTAAAGTGTCTCCAATACCAAGTATAAATACAGCTTTATGTTCTTTAGTAATAGCATTTTCTCTTTCTTTAGATGTAAGCTCAGGATACATATCTTCTAATTCTTGTGAAGTAATAAAAGTAATATCCTCAGGTAGAATCTTTTCAATAGATGGATATTCGTTAGCAACAAAATCTTCTGTTACTTTAAATACAGAAAATATTTTTCTAACTGTATCCTTTAAAGTATCTATATTTCTATCTTCTTTAGTAATTACCTTTTCCCAATCCCATTGGTCAACATAAATAGAGTGAAGATTATCTAACTCTTCATCTCTTCTAATTGCATTCATATCTGTATATAAACCAGAGCCAGCCTCAAATTTATATCTATGAAGCGCGAATCTTTTCCATTTTGCTAATGAATGAACAATTTCTATATTACTATCTTCAATTGCTAACATATCAAAGCTTACTGGTCTTTCTACTCCATTTAAATTATCATTTAAACCTGAACCATTTTCAAGAAATAATGGAGCAGAAACTCTTGTTAGGTTTAAAGTTTCAGCAAGCTTAGCTTCAAAGAAGTCTTTAACTTTTTTTATTGCTATTTCTGTTTCTATTAAAGATAAGTTAGATTTGTAGTTTTCAGGTATGAAAACTTTAGATTTTAATTTTTTTGTCATAAAAATAACCCCCTAAATAATATAAAAAAACCTTTCATCCTAAAATATAGGACGAAAGGTAAATTCCGCGGTACCACCTAATTTGCATAAAGCCTCTTTATCAGTGCTAAATTTAAATATAAATTTAAGACTGTCCCATTTTAACGGTAGGGTCCCGTCTAAGTCTACTGAAGTGTTATCACTTGTTCGGTTAGAAGCTCAGGAAGGTTTTTCATTAAAACTAATCTTATAAGGCTTACACCATCCCTTACTCGCTTAAAGATATCATTAAAATTACTCTTTCCATCAATGCTTATTAAGTATCTTATGTTATTAATAATAATATAATAAAATATTCTAGATGTAAATATATATATAATAAAAAAATAAATAAATATATACAAAATACAGATAAATTTCACATAATATTTTACTTTTAGTCATATTTATTATAGAATTATAATTTGAACTAATACAAATTAATATTTATAAATTTTAAATGAAGGAGAGAGATTATATGAAGAAAAGTAAAATTAATTGGCAGAAAATTTTAAGTTATTTTGTGTTAATAACATTAGTTTATACAATTATATTTTTAGTCTTTGCAATTAACAAGGCACCAACAACTACAAATGCTAATGAGCCATTTATTCGTATAAAAAGTGATTATGCCTTAATGCTATCGCAATGTATTTTAGGGGTAATTGCATTGTTATTACCAGGGATGTTGGAGCATAAGTTGAAAATTGAAATACCATCAAATATGTTAATTTTATATACTATATTCTTATATTCTGCAATATATTTAGGAGAAGTAAAGAGTTTTTATTATAATTTTTCAAATTGGGATAATATCTTACACACATTTAGCGGAGCAATGATAGGAGCATTAGGTTTTTCAATTGTAACTTTATTAAATAAAACTGAAGAGGTTCCTATGAATTTAAGTCCTTTATTTGTAGCTTTATTTTCATTTTGTTTTGCAGTAGCTTTAGGAGTAGTTTGGGAATTCTATGAATTTACTTTTGATGGTTTACTAGGCCTTAACATGCAAAAATTTGCTTTAGAAAATGGGACACAATTAATAGGAAGAGCTGCTTTAACAGATACTATGGTAGATTTATTTGTAGATGCAGTTGGAGCATTAATTATGAGTATAATAGGTTATATTTCATTAAAGTATAATAAAGGCTGGATAGAAAAACTTCAGGTTAAAGTTAGAAAATAGAAATTTAATAAAAGTAAAATAAATTGTGAATTTTGTAATTTATTTTACTTTTTTTATATGTTAGTTGGAATTATTTTCATTAACAGTATATAATTATAATAAGAATTTGTAAAAATAAGAGGAGGATTAGAAATGAGTTTAAATTGGAGCCTAAAAGAGTTATATCCATCATTTGAAAGTCAAGAATTTAAAATTGATATGGATAGGCTTACAAGCAAAATTAACGAAGTTAATGAATGGGCTAATGAGATTGTAAAAGATAATAATGATATATTAATAAAGTTAGAGGATTATATAAAAAAATATTCAAAATTGACTGAATTAATTAGTAAGATAGGTTCATTTATACAATTAAGTATTAGTGTTAATACAAAGGATGCAGAAGCATTAAGATATTCTGATATATTTGAAAAAAAGTTAACGCATATAGTGGAAGCTTCAACTAAGGTAGAAAGATATATAAGTAATATTGAGAATATTGATTGTATAATTGAAAAATCAGAATTACTTAAGGCTCATGAATATGTATTAAAGAGTATTGTAGAACAAAGTAAGTATTTATTAAGTGATAAAGAAGAAAGTATTATTGCAAATATGAAAAATACAGGCTCTAATGCATGGAGTAAGCTTAAGGATAATTTAATATCATCATTGATGGTTGAAATTAAAGAAAATGATGAAGTAAAAGAGTATCCATTAACAGTAGTATTAAATATGGCAGAAGATAAATCAGAAGAAGTAAGAAAGAGAGCTTATGAGGCGGAAATAGCATCTTATAAGAAGGTTGAAGAAGGGGTTGCAGCGGCTCTTAATGGAATAAAGGGTGAGGTATTAACAGTTTGTGATTTTAGAGGATATAACTCACCTTTAGAAAAAACTTTAATAGATTCAAGAATGGATGAAGAGTCATTAAATGCAATGTTAGATGCTATGAAAGAAAGCCTACCTGTTTTTAGAAAGTATCTAAGAAGAAAAGCAGAAATGTTAGGACATAAAAATGGATTGCCTTTTTATGACTTATATGCTCCAATATCAAATACTGATATGAAATTTACATATGAAGAAGGAGCAAAATTTGTAGTTAAAAACTTTAGAACATTTAGTGATAATTTAGGAGACTTTGCTCAAAAGGCTATAGATAATAATTGGATAGACGTAGAACCTAGAGAAGGGAAAGTTGGAGGAGCATTTTGTGCTGGACTTCATTTTATAGGAGAAAGTAGAGTTTTATTAAATTATGGTGGTAGCTTTGGTGATGTGGTTACTATGGCACATGAACTTGGTCATGGATTTCATGGGGAATGCTTAAAAAATGAAGCAATACTAAATTCAGATTATCCTATGCCTATTGCAGAGACAGCATCTACATTCTGTGAAACTATAATAAAAAAAGCAGCAATTAAGGAAGCAGATAAGGAAGAAGCACTAGCTATATTAGAAGCTGAGATATGTGACTGCACACAAGTAATAGTAGATATTTATTCAAGATTTTTATTCGAAAAGTCAGTCTTTGAAGCAAGAAAAGAAAGTGCATTAACAGTAGAGCAAATTAAAGAATTAATGTTAAAAGCGCAAAGAGAGGCTTATGGTGATGGGTTAGATCCAGAATACCTACATCCTTATATGTGGGCATGGAAGCCACATTATTATGATGCAGATTATAATTATTATAATTTCCCTTATGCATTTGGTTTATTATTTGCAAAGGGATTATATGCTGAATATTTAAAGAAGGGTGAAAGTTTTACAAGTGAATATGAAAGACTTTTATCAATTACAGGAAAAAATAAAATTGCAGATATAACAAAAGAGGTTGGTATAGATATTCATAACAAAGAATTCTGGAGAAACTCATTAAAAACTATAGAAGAAGATATAGAGAAATTTATTGAACTTAGTAAATAATATTAAGGTATGGAGGAAAATTTATGGATATAAAGTTAGATGAGAAGGAAATAATTATTATTTTAGATGCATTAGTAGAAGCATTAGCTTTTGATAATAATGCAGATGATATAAAGGTGGTTTATAATAAAATTGTAAAACAAACTAATATGGATAAATATGAAATGCTAGGATAGTTTAATTATAAAATAAGAGTAACTAACTTATATATCTTTAATGATAAATAGTTAGTTACTTTTTTATATAATTCATAATGTAATTAGTTTAAAAAAATATATAAGATATAAAAGTTATATAGATATAATATATAACTAGAAATATAGTAAAAAACAATATAATAGTTTTACTATGATTAAGAAAGCTTTGAAGTCTTGAAATAACTATATCAAAAGTCCAAAGTTTATTTTCTAATAAACTTTCTTTTATTAATAATGGTGAATAGTTAACATTTTTATTTATTTTATTTTTTATATAATAAGGCAAATCTTTAGCTGTTACAATTGGAGTTTCTACTGAAGAGCCGTCCTTTACAACACAATTTTCTTGTGGGATAGCAATAATATTAGTTATTGGTATATCGCAAGATAAGATGTCTTGCAAAATATTATAGCACTTTAAACATTCTTCAGATATAGAATTTATCAAGCTAAGATCTATTATTGTATCATCTTTGTATTTAATACTATTTAATGAGAGTGCACTAGGTACATCAAACTCGGTATAATCATTATAAGGATAATTTAATGTTTTAATAGCAAAAATACCACCATTAGTAATTACTAACTCATCTATAGAGCAAGAATCATCATGGTTACTTTCTAAATATATGTTATTTAATATAATACCATCATTTTTAAGGGATTTTAAACAACTTGAAACTTTATAAGAATTACGTATTTTATTATAAATATAGTTTAAGTTAGCATAAATTTTATTATAAATATTAAATTTTATTGCAGATAAGTGCATTAAGTAAATAAAGTATATAGTTGCTAGAATATTAAAATTAATTTTAAGTAAGCAACCAATACTAATAAGTAAAAATGGAAATCTTAAATATGGTTTTTTAAAAATAAAAGCAAGTATTTCAAATACTGTTTTCATTAAGAAAAATATAATATAAAATATTAATTTTATAATTAACCATATAATATTTACTAAAACAAGCAACATTAACATAGCCTCCTTTAGTATTAGATTACCTACTTTTTGGAAAATTATTCATCTTTTAAAATAAATTGTTTAGTTTTACCCATAAAATATGCTAATCGAATCATCTTAATTTCTTCTTCAGACATTTTTCGGTTATAGATTTTTTCAAATTCTTTTATTAAGGCTTTAGAATCAAGCTTTTCTTTTTTTACCTTAGGTCTTTTTTCAGTGTTTTTAATGAAGGTACTTGGAGACAGTTTTTTTGTATAAATAGCTTTAAAAACTTCAGCAGTATAGTGAGCATCGTAAAATGCATCATGGAAGTCACCTTCAACAGGGATATTAAGAGCTTCAACAGCATTTTTTAAACTTATTTTTTGTCCTTTAGGTAGCTGAAATAGTTTACTAGCATAACTTTGAATATCTATATATTTATTTGAAATTTTAGAGGAATCAAGATTATAAAATTCTATATTTTTAATTAACTCTTTTATATCAGAATTACCCCATACAACAAGAATATTTTCTTCTTTTCCAATAAAATTAATAAAGTCAGTATAAACAGATTTAAAGTTTGAGGATTTATTTAAATCCTCCATGTTAATTTTAGTCAAGTTTTCTACATAAGGATGAAGTTTTAAGTGTATATTAGGTTTAACTAAAGAATTAAATACAGAAATTGAGTTTAAATCTTTAGACATTTTTATTGCTCCAATTTGAATTATCTCAAATAATAATGGCGGTTTAGGCTCTGAGGGATTAATATCATCAGGATGTTGTTGATTGTATTCTAAATCAAAAATTATATAGTTCATTTTTCACCTACAAATTAAATTTTTTTTATTATTTTATTATTTTTAGTAATTTACATAACTCTTATTACATATATTAAAACATAAATCAATAAAAAAGTCTTAAAAAGAGGTGTTAAATAAATGAGTATTTATGTTTTAAAAGCATATGTAGAAGAATGTTTTAAATTAGGTATCAATCCAACATTTGAAGGATTAAATAATTATTATAAAGAAAAGGCTTTAATAAAAGAAAATTAAAATAAATTTTACTTTTAACTTTAAAATAAAAGAGTATAATTGATTAAAGAACTTAAGAAATAAAATAACTTTTTAAAATTTTAGAGAGTTATTTTAAAAAAGATAAGTGTGGTGGATTAAAGTGAACGCAAGAAAATTAACAGAAGCAGCAATGTTATCTGCTTTGTTTGTTGTAACTAGCATGATGGCAATTTATACGGGGATAGCATATACATTATATCTTGATATGATTGTTCCACTTTTTATTTGTTTAACATATATGAGGTTAGGAAGTAAATATACTTTATTATCGTCTATAACTTCATTGCTTATTGTAACATTAGCAGTAGGAGATATAGCATCTGCTATTTGGATGAGCCAAGGAATAATAATGGGATTAATATGTGGATATTTTATAATAAGAAAAGGAACAATATTTGATGATTTCTTTTACTCAGCAATTTGTGGGTGTTTTATTATGGTGTTGATTGATATTTATTTTTCTAAATTAACTGGATATAGTTTTATAAAGGATTTTGATAGTTATAAAGTAGTATTTCCTACAGTAGATGAGAAGCAGATGGAGATTTTATTTAGTATATTAGTTGCATCATTACCAATAAGCACTATATTAGTTGTATACATAGGAACATTATTTATTGGAAAGAAACTTAATATATTAAATAAATATACTAATGAAAAATATATTATTATAAAAAACTTTAAAAAGTATGGATCATATATATGTTGCAGCAAGAAAACATATTTTGTGGGTATTTTATATTTATTATTATATGAAGTATTAAAGAGTACAGTAATGCAATTTAATTTTGCATATTTTAATATTGTAACAGGTGGAATAAGAATAGTTGTAATATACTTTATACTAAAAGATTCATTTTCTTTTGTTATGAATGGGTTATCATCAAAGTATAAATCAAAAGGATTTTTACAATTATTCTGGATAACAATATGTTATATGTTATTAGTGAATTTTAAATATACTTTTATTATATTAGTTGTATTTAGTTTAATAATTAATTATTTTATGAACTTAAGAGAAATGCAGATTAATATTTTAGACAAAATAATGATAAAAAAATTATGATAAGATTAAAATTAACCTATAAGAATATAAAGTAATTATATTCTTATAGGTTAATTTTTTAGTTAAATAAATATGTCATAGAAATTGTTTTAAATTTAGTATAACAATATTATTAAGTTAAAAAAGAATAAAGTATATAAAAATAAAAAACAAAAAATGATTGAAATGTAAAAAAAAAGTATAGTATTATTTTTACATAATAGTTAATAAAATGACAAAAATTAAATGTGATTATAAAGTTTAAAATATTAGCTAGATCTATATGAATTAATCTATAAATGATATTAAAGGGGTTTTTGACTTTCTCTGTTGGAGGATTTGTTTATAGTATATTAGATAAATATGATGGAATACAAGATGGAAAGTGGACTATATGCTAGAGATGTGAGGAAAGCAGTATGGATAATAAAACGATAATAGTAATAGTAGTTATTATTATTTCAATAATATTAAATGAAATTTTTACAGCATTGGAATTAAAATGGTACATTCAATTAGCTACATTTGCAATAGCTATACTTGGATACTTATTTATTGAAATGAGAAGTAGAATTAAATAATAATATATTTTATAGGGTGTAATATATTTGGTAAATATGAAGAAACAAAAAATAAATACGAATATTCTAGGCAATAAATAATTTTAAATTATCTTTTATAGTATTAATTATTGGATTTAGCATACTTATATTAGGATTAATAATTAGAATTATATCCTAGAGGTGAGATAGTTGTAATTATTAATGAGAAGGTAGAATGTTTAATAGGAATAGCGGATAGTTTTGTGAAATAAATATATAGATTAAATTTTATAAGGTAGGTTTAAAATGAAAATATTACTTGGAGATTTTAAAACTTGGCGTATTAAGAGGGTAATGGCTTTTTTACTTGTAATGACTATAGCTATATTGATATTAAAGTTTTTAAATATAGAAAATTATAAATTTAATACAGCGATTTTAATTATTTTTTTATTTTCTATAGGATTAGCTATTGACTCAAGAATATTTAGAATAGAATATATTACTGATTATAGCGAAAATGATAGAATTATATATATACACAATAAAAAAATAGATTATAAGATTAATAAAGATGATATAATTGAAGTTTATAATAAAGAAGTTTTTTACGGTGGTAGATGGTTAAAAGTAATAGGATTTCAATTAATAATAGTATGCAAAAATAGAACATATATTTTTGATTCTCCATATAAAGAAAATTGTACATGGGAAGAGACGGATTTATATAAAATAGAAAATTCTATAAAAAAGTTTATAAAAAATAAATATTAGCAGTACAACTAATGGTACAAACTATTTTAATAGAAATGATTTATATAATAGGACAGTTAATTATAATCATTACAATTGGAGAAGATAAATATGAAGAGGTGATGTGATTAATATGATTAAAAATGAAAAAGGTATTGTTTTTGGAATAACGATTACTGTATCACTCATTATAAGTATTATAATGATAAGCCTAGCATTGATTAGTAATATAAATATCTTAATACCTATGTTGTTGATATTTATCGGGTTTGTATCGGGAAGTTTTATATTATTTATGAATAAAGATTAAGCGTAGAATTTTTTTGATATAGAAGGTTATTTATTAGTTAATAAATAAAAAGCTAATAAATAGCCTTTTATTTTAAAATATATTTATAAGTTTATGTAACGAATTAATTAAAAAGGAGATATATATTATAGGAGGTGAAGGGGTGAAGGAATTTAAAGAGATATATGAGATACATGGAAAAACTGTTTATAGATTTATATATACATATACAAAAGATAAATACTTATCAGAAGAATTAACACAAGAAACCTTTCTGAGAGCAATGAATAGTATTAGTAGGTATAATGAAAAATGTAAATTATCAGTATGGCTTTGCCAAATTGCGAAACATATTTTATATCAAGAATTTGAAAAAAATAGTAAGAAAAAAATTGTAAACATTGATGAAAACATGGATTTAGTATCTACTTCTATTGAAGAATTAGTTATTAAAAAAGAAAATAAAAAAGATATATATAAGGCTATACAGGGATTAGAAGGATTAACTAAAGAGGTGGTATACCTAAGACTAACTGGAGATCTTAGTTTTAAGGAAATAGGAGAAATATTAGATAAGTCAGAAAATTGGGCAAGAGTAACCTTTTTTAGAGGAAAAGAAAAATTGGTAAGGAGGATTAGTGATGGAAGATAATAAGGAGTGTAGTTTGATAAAAGATTTATTTCCAATATATATCGATAATCTTACAGCTAAGGAAACAGACGAATTTATAAATAATCATTTTAGTAAATGTAATAAATGTTTAAATGAATACAATAATGTTTTGCAAAAATTACAAGATAAGGGTTATAAAAATGAAATAAAAAATATAAAATGCAGAGTAAAATCAACATTAATGATTTGTATAGGAATTGGAATTTTGTTAAGTACGATAAATATGTATTGCTATTATAAAGAAAATATTATTCGTGAATTAAATAATATAATAGATATAGATATGATTCCATTAATATTAATATCTATTGGAGTGTATTGGACGCCATTATTTGCTTTATTTGTATCAATTTTGTGGAAAAAAACGATTATTAATAAGACAAAAATATTAATTCCTAATATATTCATAATATTCTTTATGTCTTTAATAATTGTACAAGTAATTTTATTAATTTTTAGATTGTTTAATTAAATAAGGAGGAAAAATGAATAAGGAAATTGATTGTAATATAATTGATGATTTGTTGCCGAGTTATTTGTCTAATATAACATCTTTTAATACTAATAAAAGCATAGAGGAACATATTAATAGATGTAGTAAATGTGAGAAAAAATTAGCTTATATGAAAATGGATATAAGTTTAAATAATATTAAAGAACCTATAGATGATATAAAGATAAATTATTTTAAAAAAATACACAAAAAGTTTTTTTATATATTATTAATCAGTATTTTAATTATGATAATTTCATTTATAGCATCTGTATTTTTATCAGAAAAAAATATAGATGAAGCTATTTTTACCATTGCACTTTATATATTTATTATTGTTGGAATATTTATAAAATTAATATTGCCTATACTTGGTTTTTCAATTGGAATAGCTTTATTCAAGAAATTTAAAAATATATGGATAAAGTGTATTTCAATAGGTATTTCATGTATTAGCATATATTATTTAATTATATTATATTTTTAATTAATGGATAAATTGAATAGTTAAAAAATAAGAGTTAACAAAGGTTAACTCTTATTTTTTAATTATAGTAGAGTAATAGAATTAGGATCTAGTTTATAAGTTGAATCTTTTCTTTCTACTATAATATTAACTTTATTTTTTAATTCTTCATCATTCATTATTTTAGAAATAAGTTCACGAGTTGGATTCATTGCATAAGGAATACCTACTGATTTAAGCATTGTGAAATCACCACCTGTATCTCCGTAAGCATAACTTTTACTTAAATCTATATCATATTTTTCACATAACTCTTTTATGGCTTTTTGTTTACTTACAGAATCCCACATAGGAGTAATATATCCATTATATGTATTATTTTTGTCTAATTCATATATTGTACCTCTATAGTCATCCATATGATATTTTAAGGACATTTCTCTAACTAATTCTATAGGAGAACCAGAAATAGCAATAACAATATGTCCATTATCTTTATGCCATTTAATTCTTTCTCTAGAGAATGTATATACTCTATCTCCCTTTTGTTCAATAACTTTTTTAGCAATATAGTCTATATGATATTTATCTAAGCCTTTAATAGCCTCTGTATAAATATCAACCATTTTTAAAAGATAAGTATCATAATCACCTTGTCTTTTATCCCAATTAATATAAGCAGGTTTTACTTCTTTAAACCACTTATTTTCATCGACTAAATCATATTTAATTATTTTTTTAAATACTTCAGTAATAAGTCCTTCTCTATATATTGTTCCGTCTATATCAAAAAATGCAGCTCTTCTTGACATTAAAAAACCTCCTTATTTTTTTATTAGTATATGCAAATATTAATATATATAATAATAAATAAGTTAATAAAGTGCAAACAAAATTAAGGAAATAAAAGAAAAATGTTAGAAAATATTGACAATAAAATACAAAGTAATATAATTAAGATGTAATAATTAAATAAAAATGCTAGGGGTGCCATAAGGCTGAGAAATAAATTATTATTAACCCTTGTACCTGATCTGGATAATACCAGCGTAGGAAAGCTTATTAATGTATATTTAAAATAAATCTACAAATTTTAGTGTAAAATTTTGTTATATAATAAATAGTTTATATTAAATAGGATGTAGAAAAGAATTATATATTATTTGTGATTATGCAGTTATATTCCAGTGGAGTATAGCTGCTTTTTTTATTTATATATCTAAATTTAAGAGTTCAAAGGAGAAGAAAAAATGAGAAATTACAAAATACCAACATTAACAATAGCTGGTTCAGATTCATCAGGAGGGGCAGGGGTACAAGCTGATTTAAAAACATTTAGTGCAATTGGAACTTATGGAATGAGTGTAATAACTGCAATAACAGCTCAAAATACACAAGGAGTATTTCTTGTAGAAGATTTAAGTAAAGAAATAATTGAAAAGCAAATAGAAGTTGTATTTGAGGATATAGAGCCTGCAGCAGTAAAAATAGGAATGGTATCTAGTCCAGAGATTATTAATACAATAGTTAATACTTTAAAAAAATATAATCCTAAGTATCTAGTAGTAGATCCAGTTATGATATCTAAAAGTGGATATTCATTACTAAAACCAGAAGCAAAGAAAACTTTAATTGAAGAACTTATACCTATGGCATATATAATAACTCCAAATACTCTTGAGGCTGAGGAGATAGTAGGTATGAAAATAAATACTGTTGATGATATGAGGGAAGTTGGAGAAAAAATATTAGAATTAGGTCCTAAATATGTACTGATGAAAGGTGGACATCTTCAAGGGGATGCTGTTGATGTATTAATAGGTAAGGATACTTTTGAAATTTATAAGCAAGAAAGATTAGATAGAAAAAATACTCATGGAACAGGATGTACTTTATCCTCTGCAATAACCTCACATTTAGCTTTAGGATATGACGTAGTTGAAGCAGTGAGGTTAAGTAAGGAATATATAACTGAAGCAATAAGAGAAAGTTTTGATATTGGAAAAGGTGTAGGTCCAGTAAATCATTTTTATAAGTTTCAAAATTTAAAATAAGAAAGGACTAGTTAAAGATGCTTGAATTAATTAATAAAGTAAAAGAAATAAATCCATTAGTTCTTCATTATACAAATGAAGTTACTATAAATGATTGTGCCAATATAACTTTAGCATTAGGTGCAAGTCCATTGATGAGTTATTCAAATGAAGAGGTTGAAGAAATTGTAAGTATTGCAAGTTCTGTAGTTATTAATATAGGAACTATGAATTCAAATAGATTAGATTTATTTTTACAGGCAGGAAAAGCAGCTAATAAATTTAATAAACCTGTTATTTTAGATCCAGTAGGAGTTTTTGCTACGAAAACTAGAACTGATTTTACAAATAAACTTCTAAATAAAATCAAATTTGATGTTGTTAAAGGTAATGTGGCTGAAATAAAGTTTATAGGTGGTTTAGATGTAAGAGGACAAGGTGTTGATTCCTTTGATGATGGAGAAGATATATCAGAAGTTATTAAAAAGGTAGCTAAAAAGCTTGGATGTATAGTAGTAGCTACTGGAAAAGTTGATTTTATTAGTGATGGTAATACAGTTATAAAGATATTTAATGGAACTTCAAAATTAAAAAGTGTAACAGGTACTGGTTGTATGACTGGAAGTTTGATAGGTAGTTATTTAGGTGCATATAACAGTCTGGAAGGTAGAGAAAGAGATAATTTTAAAAAGGTAGAAGTAGTTGCTATGGGAGTTCTTACTATGGCAGTAAGTGGAGAGTTAGCAGATAAAGATAATATAGCAATAGGAACTTTTAAAGAAGAACTTATGAATAATGTTTATGAAATGAATATTGATAAACTAAAAGAGTATGGAAGGATTGAATAGTATGAAGTTTTCAGAAGAGTTATTTGATGAAGTTAAAGAGATTTGGGATGAATATTTAAAACATCCTTTTGTAAAAGGAATAGGTGAAGGAACTTTAGATAAAGAGAAGTTTAAGAATTATTTAATTCAAGATTATTTATATTTAAAAGATTATGCTAAAGTTTTTGCAATGGGATTAGTTAAGGCTAGAACTATGAAAGAAATGAAGTTTTATCATGAATCAATAAAAGGTGTTTTAGATGATGAAACTGCAGTTCATGTTAATTATTTAAAGGGATTTGGGTTAAGTACAGATGAGGTAGAAAAGTATAAAGTTGAGTTAACAACTGCAAGTTATACAAATTATATGCTTGGAATTGCATTAAAAGGTGATTCAAAGGATATTGCAATGACAATAATGCCTTGTACTTGGAGCTATTACTACATCGGAAAACATCTATATGAAACATATAAGAATAGATTAGAAGAAAATTTTTATTCTCCATGGATAAAGGGATATGCTTCAGAAGAGTTTAGACAATGTACTGAAGAATGGATTGATTATATTGATGAAATATGTGAAAACATATCAGAAGATGAAAAGGAAAGGCTAAAAGATATTTTTATAAAATCTAGCCTTTATGAGATGGAATTTTGGAATATGGCAAATAAATAAATTTAGTGTTAAGGTGAATAATTCCTTTACATAGATTTAAAAAAGAAGTTAGTATAAAAGATACTGCAGCATAAAATATTGAAATAAAAAGGTGATAAAAATGAAAGAATTAAAGCTTTATTTAGTAACAGATTCAGATATTTTAAGAGAAAGAAATTTTTACAATAGTATTGAGGAAGCATTAAAAGGTGGAGTAACTATGCTTCAATTAAGAGAAAAGAATGCTAGTGGAAAAGAGTTTTTAGAAAAGGCAATTAAGCTTAGAGAATTAACTAAGAAATATAATGTGAAGTTTATTATTAATGATAGGGTAGATATTGCAATGCTTTGTGATGCTGATGGTGTTCATATTGGACAAAGTGATATACCGGCAAATAAAGTTAGAGAGCTTATAGGAGAAGATAAGATAGTGGGAGTATCGGCAAGAACAGTAGAAGAGGCTTTAATAGCTAAAGAAAATAGTGCTGATTATCTTGGCGTTGGAGCTATGTTTACTACAACAACTAAGCTTGATGCAAAGTCTGTATCTATAGAAAAGTTAAAAGAGATAAAGAAAGCAGTAGATTTGCCAATAGTCGCAATAGGGGGACTATCATTAAATAATATTGATAAGTTAAAAGTATGTAATGTAGATGGATATGCAGTTGTATCTGCAATACTTGGAGCTCCGAATATAAAATTAGAATGTGAAAAATGGATTGAGAAAATACAAAATAATAATCTTATTTTAAATAATGATATTTAAAGGAGGAAATATGGAGATAACTAAAAATAAAGAGAAAACTACACAAAAAATAGTATTAAGTGGGATATTAATTGCCATAGCAACAGTTCTAGGAACATTTTCTATACCAGTATTAGGAGCAAAGGCATCGCCAGTACAGCATTTTGTTAATGTTATTGCTGGAATAACTTTAGGTCCAGTTTATGGAGTTGCTTGTGCCTTTGTAGCAGCATTACTTAGAAATATTTTAGGTACTGGAAGTTTATTAGCCTTTCCAGGTAGTATGGTAGGGGTATTTTTAGCAGCCCTTTTATATAAGAAATTTAAAAAGATAGAATTAGCAGTAATTGGTGAAGTTATTGGAACAGGGATAATAGGTGCTTTACTTGCATATCCGGTAGCAACAGTTTTATTAGGGAAAGAAGTTGCATTATTTGTTTATGTTATTCCATTTTCATTAAGCTCTATTATAGGGAGTATAATTGCATATATAATATTAAAAGTAAAAGTAATAAGAGAGTTTTTATTAAAATAGAATAATATAATTGATTAAAATAATTGAAGTTAAATTTGTTTAATTTCAATTATTTTTTATTTTCTGTAAATTGAATAATAGGAAAATTTATGAATAAAATTATTCAAAAAATTGAAAATTACAACTTGAATGGTTATATTAGTAAAAAGGTGTATAATATGACATGAAAATAACATTCATGAGGTGGTAACTATGATATTTTGTAAAGGAAAGAAGTATATTTTTAGTAAGGACGTTTATTTAGCAAGTGATGAGAGAGTAGAGAAATTAAATAATGAGCAAATAAATAAATATGATGGTTTAGAAGTACAAGTTGGACATAGCTATTTAGGATATATAGATAATTCAAGAATTTCTTCAAGTTGGTGTAAAGAAGTTAAATAGATAATAGGAAAGAGGGTGATACAGAAATGTATCATCTTTTTTGTTTAGAAGGAATCTCACTTACGTTTGATTACATATAGTACTTAATTGTATAATTAAAAATAGATAAAATTTATAAAGCGGAATAAAAAAGGAGGTAATATTTTTGAGAATATTACATACTGGAGATTGGCATTTAGGAAAGAATTTAGAAGGCCAAAGTAGAATGGATGAACAAGAATTATTCTTAAAAGATTTTATAGATATAGTTGAAGAAAATAAAGTTGATTTAGTTATAATTGCAGGGGATGTTTATGATAGTAGTAACCCACCGGCAAGAGCTGAAAAAATGTTTTATAATACATTAAAAAAACTTTCTAAAAATGGAGAAAGATTAACTTTAGTTATTGCAGGAAATCATGATAACCCAGAAAGATTAGTTGCAGCAGGACCACTTGCTATGGAACATGGAATAATAATGGTTGGAACACCGAAAACGATTGTGCAATGTGGGGAATATGGACAGCATAAGGTTATTAATTCTGGAGAAGGATTTGTTGAAATAGAAATTAATAATGAAAAAGCAGTAATATTAACAGTACCATATCCAAGTGAAAAGAGATTAAATGAAGTCCTTTATGGAGAAATGGATAGTGATGAAGATAGATTAAAAACTTATGGCGAAAGAATAAAATCGTTATTTGATAACTTAAAGCAAAATTATAGAGAAGACACTATTAATTTAGCAGTATCACATTTGTTTGCTATGGGAAGCGAAGAAGGTGGATCAGAAAGAAGTATTCAATTAGGAGGAAGTTATATAGTTAATGGCTCATGTTTACCAGAAGAAGCACAGTATATAGCTTTAGGTCATGTTCATAAACCACAAGTTGTACCAGGTACAAATAAAAAGGCAAGATATTCAGGTTCTCCCCTTCATTATAATAAAAAGGAAATAAATATTACTAAGAAATGTTTCATTATTGATGTAGAACCAAAAGAGGAATGTAAAATAAAAGAGGTAGAATTTAAGGTATATAAGCCTATAGAAATTTGGAAATGTGAAAGTATTGATGATGCAATAGAAAGATGCGAAGAAAATAAGGATAGAGATTGCTGGATTTATTTAGAGATTAAGTGTGATAGATATATAAGAGAAGATGAAATAAAAAAAATGAAGGAAATTAAAAAGGACATTTTAGAAATAATACCAAAGATTAAAAATACTGATGATGACGAAAGTGCTATCACAATTCAAGAAAAGTCATTTGAAGAAATATTTAGAGATTTTTATAAAAAAGAAAGAAATGTAGAAGCTGATAATGAAATTGTAAGTTTACTTTTAAAATTAATAAATGAAGAGGGGGATGAAAATGAGACCAATTAAGCTTAAGATAAAAGGATTAAATAGTTTTATAGAAGAACAAACTATAGATTTTGAGAAATTAACTGATCGTGGATTGTTTGGAATATTTGGTCCAACAGGAAGTGGTAAATCTACAATTTTAGATGGGATAACATTAGCTTTATATGGTGATGTTTCAAGAAAAAGTTCTAATTATATAAATACAAATTGTGATAGGTTAAATGTTAGCTTTGAATTTCAAATATCAGGAGCAGAAACTAAAAGGTATTTAGTTAATAGAGAGTTTAAAAGAGATAAAAAATCAGGAAATCCCGTATCTGGTAAGTGTAAGATAGTTGACATAAGTAATGGAGAAGAGGTTTTAGCAGATAAGGTTAAAACAGTTACAGATAAGTGCAAAGAGATAATTGGATTAAGTTTAGAGGATTTTACTAGAACAGTTGTATTACCACAAGGAAAGTTTTCAGAATTCTTAAAGCTTGAAGGAAAACCTAGAAGAGAAATGCTAGAAAGACTTTTTAATTTAGGAGAATATGGTGATAAACTTTCAAGTAAGTTATCTAAAGAAATTAATAAGGAAAAAACAGAAAATAGTGTTTTATTAGGACAGCTTATGGGATACGAAGATATAAGCGAAGATAAGAAGAAGGAAAAAGAAGAAGAGTTAAATATAAGTATTGAAAATTTAGAAAAAGCTAATAAAGAGCTTAAAGTAATAGAAAAAGGTTTTAAAGAAAATTCAGAGCTATGGAAAATGCAACTTGAAGTTAAGGAATATAAGGAGCGAGAAAGTGAACTTATTGAAAAAGCAAATGAAATAAATTCATTTAAAGAAAGAGTTAAAACTGCTGAGGCTGCAAGTAAGGTCAATCCATTTGTAATAGCTTATGAAGAAACATTAAAGAATATTAACTTTACAGAAAAAGAATTAAGTGAAGTTAAAGTAAAATGTGAAGAACTTAAAGAGAAAAAAGATAAATGTGAAGAAAACTGGAGTAAGGCTAGAATAAATAAGGATAATGAGCTTCCTAAATATAAAATACAAGAAGAGAAAATAAAAGATGCAATAGAAGATAAAAAGGCCTTAGTGACTTTAGAAAGTGAAATTAAAGAAATTAATAAAGTTGTAGAAGATTTACTTAAAAAGAAAAAAGAAAATGAAAACAAACTAATAGATTCCGAAAATAGATTAAAGAAAGGAAATAATCTATTAAAAGAAAAGGAAGTATATAGGGATACTTTAAATATTGATAGAGAATTAAAAGAAAATGTTCAACAAGGAGTAGTTGTTACTAGAGATTATAATAATTTCTTTAAGAAAGTTGAAGATTATAAAGTAAAATTAGAATCTAATAATGAAGGGATAAAAAAATCTGTAGAAGAAAAAAATATTTTAAAACTTGAGTTAGATAAGACGAATAATTTATTAATAGAAAATGAAAGTGGTTTAGAAAACTTAGTAAAGAATTGCCCGGGAAATCAAAATGATTTATTTGATATGCAAGAAAAATATTCTGATCTTAAGGGTAAATTAGATATATTTAAAAGAGCAAAAGAAGAGATATTAAAAAATAAAAATGCAATTGAAGGATTAACTAAAGAATTAAAGCCTAAAAAAGAAGAGTATATCAATTTAGATAGTGAAATTAAGAAGTTAAGAATAGATATTCTTGAAATAGAGAGAGAAAATTTAGCTCATAAATTGAGAGAAGAATTAAAATCTGGAGATATTTGTCCGGTTTGTGGTTCTATAGAACATCATAAAGAAAATATTAGACATATAGAAATTAGAGATATTAATAGTCTTGAAAATAGCATGGCTTTAAAAGAAAAATATTTTAATGAATTATCTAATAATATAAGGGATATAGAAGCTAAGTTAACCCTTTTTAAAGAAACTGTAGAGAAGAGTGAAGATGTAATTAAAAATTTAGGTGATGATTTTAATGAAGAAGAGGTATCTAAGCTTCAATTAAAGATAAGTGATTTAAGAGTTAAACTAAATGAGTATAATGTTAAAAAAGAAGAATATGAAAATATAAATAAGACTTTAAAAGAGGAAAGTAATAATTTAAAACTTAAATATGCACAATTAGAAACTAAAATTAATAGTGATGAAAATACAATAAAAGAACTATTAGAAGATAAGAAAAAGGAAGAAGAAAAGTTACAAGAGATTGAAAGAGAATTAAATTCACTTAAGGTAAAGACTAATGTTAAAGATTTTATAGCTAAGAATGATGAAATAAATAAAATTGAACATGAAAGAGAAGAAATTGAGAAAATAATTAAAAGCTATAGAAATAGATTAGAGGAATTAAGCAAAAATAGAGAAGATGCAATAAAAAGTTTAAATGATACTAATCAAGAGTTAGCAAAGATTAATACAACATTAGAAGAAAAGATAAAAATTAAAGATGAAAGTTTAATAAAGATAAAAAGTAAAGTTAAGGATATAGATAATATTGAAGAAATATTAAAAAATATTCAGAGTGAAATAAAGAGAGTTGAAGAGAATTATATACTTGCAGAAAAAGCGAAAGAAGAAGCGGATAAGAGTTATGAAGAATGTAATTCTAAGCTAATTAGTATTGCTTCAAAAGGTAGAGAGCTGTATAAAAGAAAAGATAAAGAAAAACAAAAGCTTGATGAGGCTTTAAAGGAAGAAAACTTTTTAAGTATAGAAGAAGTTAAGAATAATGTTTTAGAAAAAAGTGAAATAGAAGTTTTAAAAGTTAAAATTGATAATTATAATGATAGTTTAGCAAAGATTAAAGGAGCAATTGAAAGTATTTCTAAAAAAATTGGAAATAGAGAATTAAGTGAGGAGCAATGGGTTTCTATACAGGAAGAAAAAGAAGAAAAAGAAGTTAGAGTTAAGGAGTTTAATGAAATAAAAGTTAAGCTTCAAGAAGAACTTAAGGTAATAGAAGAAAAGATGATGGAGCTAAAAGGTTTATTGAAGCAAAAGGAAGAATTAGATCATAAGCTTGCATTATTAAATGACCTAGATAAATTATTTAAAGGTAAAAAGTTTGTTGAATTTGTTGCAGCTACTAGACTTAAGTATGTTTCACTTGAAGCTAGTAAAAAGTTAAAAGAAATAACTAATGGAAATTATGGATTAGAAGTTGATGAAGATGGAAAATTTATAATTAGAGATTATAAAAATGGTGGAGCAGAAAGGGATGCTTCTACACTTTCAGGAGGGGAAACCTTCTTAGCATCACTTGCTTTAGCACTTGCATTATCAGCAGAAATTCAACTAAAGGGAACTGCACCACTTGAATTATTCTTCTTAGATGAAGGTTTTGGTACTTTAGATGATAATCTTTTAGAAGTTGTTATGAGTTCACTTGAAAGAATTCATAATGATAAATTAAAGGTAGGAATAATAAGTCATGTTGAATCTATTAAGAATAGAGTTCCTGTTAAGCTTTTAATTACTCCAGCAGAAGCAGGAATGGGTGGAAGTAAGGTGAAAATTGAAAGAAGCTAAAATTAGAATAATGTTATAATATATAGTCCATAATATCATAAAGGAGTTGATATTATGGGCTATGTTAATTTTAAGGAAGAAAGATATAAAGCAACAAATCAACTTAAAAAGAGGAAAGAAAATAATAAAAAATTATTTGATGATTTAGTAAAATCAAGAGAATTGCCTAATACATATAATCCAGATAAGGAATATAGTTATAAAACATTTGAAGAAAAACATTTCGGGGGAGGAAGAATTTTAGGAGAAGAAGATTTTATTGTAATTTCTAATAAGGATATTATTTGTGCAGTATTTAATAAATGTACATTTGGAAATGTAAAATTTGATGCTTGTAGTTTTATAGGATGTATATTTAATGAGTGTAATTTTGAAAATGGTGGAGTAATATTTGAAAATTGTACTTTTTTTAAGGAGGAAAGTGAGAAGAAGCCATCATTAAATAGGTATGATAATTTTTCTTGTGAGTTTAATAATTGTAGTATATAGGCTAAATTTGATGGGTGTACATTAAGTTATTTAATATTTGATAATTCTTTAATTCATAATACATATTTTCTATTAAGTGATATGAATAGCGTAATTATTAATAATTGTGAAGTAAATAGAGTAAGAATAGAAGATTGTGATTTATCAGGTGCTAAGATTATGAGTAGCTATATTATAGATTTAGATTTTACTGATAAAATGAAAACAAAGCTAGATGAAAAAACGTTTTTTGATAAGATAGAATTTAGAAAAAAAGATAGGAATGAATATGAAGGAATTTATATGACTTATGAAACCATTGCAGATAAGTTTAAGGAAAATTCATTAAATAATAATTTTGGAGAATATTATTATTTGTGTAAGAGGGTAGAAAGAAATGTTTTGAAGTTTACTCAAAGGTTAGAATCAGATTTATACTGGGCTACATGTAGATATGGAGAAAGACCTATTAATGCTTTATTATTTTCTTTTGTTGTTATGATTGTATTTGGGATTTTATATTCAATTTTTGGAATTGAAATAGATGATACTATAATTACTATATTTAATAGTAGCCTATTTGAGTGTCTAAGGCAAGGAATTATACTAAGTATAAATTTATTTAGTGGAGTTGGAGCAAATGAAAGTATTCCAGTAAATACATCTGAAATTCTTGCTAGCTTTGAAATATTATCGGGAGTTGTTATGATGGGGATAGGAACTGGTGTAGTAGTAAGAAAATTAGTAAGATAATAGGTAGACTTAAATACTTTTAGATTTTGAATAATTTAAAAGTATTTTTTTTGAAAATGTATATAAAATGATGATATAATAGTTAAGACTATAATAATAGGGGGATTTACATGATAATAAAGGCTATAAAATATTTTTTTTATATGGTATATACAAGGTTAAAAGGATTTAAGTATGAACATATAAAACGAAAGTATGGGATAGAGAAGGCAACAGAATATGCAGCTCAATGCATGTATTTATGGTCAAAGTTTACTATAAAAATTATAGGAATGGATATAGTTATTAAAGGAAAAGAAAATATACCAGAAGGACCATGTGTGTTTATAGGAAATCATACTAGTATATTAGATATACCAACTATATTCTATTCAGCTGATAGGCTTGTTGGATTTGTAGCTAAAAAAGAAGTTTTAAAGGTTCCAATATTAAGTTATTGGTTATCAAGAGGAAAATGCATACCTTTAGATAGGGAAAATCCAAGAGATGCAGTTAGAGTAATTAATGAAGGTGTAAAAAATTTAAAAGATGGCTATTCAATGATGATATTTCCAGAAGGAACTAGAAGCTTAGATGGAAAGACACTTCCATTTAAAAAGGGAAGTTTAAAACTGGCAATTAAAGCTAAGGTGCCAATAGTACCTGTAACAATAGATGCTGCATTCACATCATTTGAAAAGAATAATAAATTTAAGCCGTCTACTGTTAATGTAACATTTTGTAAGGCTATAGAAACTGATGGATTAACAAGAGATGAAGAAAAGACTCTAGCTGAAGATATTAGAAACATAATAATTAGTAATTTAAGAGAAGAATTTAGGGAATAATAATATTTAAAGTAGTTTTATTGGAGGAGTTATGGATAGTAAATATGAGAATAATGCAAAAATATTTAAAGCATTAAGTGATTCTAATAGATTACAAATTATTCATATATTATCTTTAGGTGAGAGATGTGCTTGTAGGTTGTTAGAACACTTTAAATTTACTCAACCAACATTATCTCATCATATGAAGGTACTAATAGAATGCGGATTAGTTAACTTAAGAAAAGAGGGCACTTGGAATTATTATAGCTTAAATAAAGATAATGCAAATGAGTTATTAATGTTTTTAAATGAATTAATGCTAAGCAATAAAGAATTAATAATTGAAGAAAGCACGAATTGTGATTGTTAAATTCACAAAAGGGTTATCATAATAAATTTAATTATTATGAGGCCCTTTTATTTTTATAAAAGATAAAAAAATTATGGGAGATGTATTAAGGAATTTTTTTCGATAATACTATGACTGTTGACAATTAAAAAATAAAAAACTATATTAAACATAGATAACTATCTATATTTAGTGGTTAAATAATAAGTATTATTTTTATTAATTAACTAAAAATAATTTTAAGGAGAATATATGAAAAAAATTGACTTAACACAAGGAAAAGTTATTAATGTACTTACAGCTTTAGCATTACCTATTATGGGTAGCTCATTATTACAATTTACTTATAACTTAATAGATATGCTATGGGTAGGTGGATTAGGAAGTGATGCTGTAGCAAGCATAGGATCATCAAGCTTTTTTATTGGATTAGGATATTCCATCAACTCATTAGTTGTTATAGGCACAGGAATAAAGGTTTCACATGCTATTGGAAGAAAAGATAATAAAGAAGTAAAACAATATATTAATTCAGGAATAGCAATAAATTTTATTATAGCAATAATATATGCATTAGCTTTGATAATTTTAGGTAAAAGTTTTATTTCATTTTTAAGTCTTAATAATGAAATTGTAGAAAGAAACTCATTCTATTACTTAGCTATAAATGCACCTATTTTATTTTTTGCATTTTTCAATTCACTATATACAAGAATATTTAGCAGTTTTGGAAACAATGGAGATTCATTGAAGATAAATGCTATAGGAATTATAATAAATATAATTTTAGATCCAATATTTATTTATGTATTCAAATTAGGAGTTTTAGGTGCAGCAGTAGCAACACTAATATCCAATATATTAATGTTTATATTATATAAAATAAAATCAAATGGAATATTACATTATGATAAGGTCATAGGAATTGATAAAGAAAAAATATTAGAGATTGTAAGACTAGGTTTTCCTATGGCATTTCAAAGAATATTATTTACAATAGTTAATATAATTTTAGCTAAGATAATTGCTATATTTGGAACAAATTCAATTGCAGCACAAAAGATAGGTTTACAAATTGAATCAATAACATATATGGTTATTGGTGGATTAAATGGAGCTATATCAAGTTTTACAGGTCAAAATTTTGGAGCTAATAAATTTAAAAGAATAAAGCAAGGATATTATACTGCATTATTACTAGGAATTATTTATTCAATGATTATGTCTATAATTTTTATTGTCTTTAAAGAACCAATTATAAAATTGTTTATTAGGGAAGAAAATACTATTTTAATAGCTGGTGGTTATTTACAAGCAGTTGCATTTTCTCAGGGCTTTAGTACAATAGAAATGGTATCAAATGGATTATTTACCGGTTTAGGAATGCCTAAAATACCAGCTGTAATTAGTATTGTTTTTACTGTTTTAAGAATTCCAATGGCATTAATTCTAATGAGAACACTTGGAATTAATGGGATATGGTGGAGTATAGCTATTTCAAGTATATTAAAAGGATTAGCAGCCTATTTTATATATCTAATAAAGATAAGGAGAAATTATAAAGATGTTAAATAAAATAAAAAAATTATTTTCTAGTAAAGAAATTTTAAGTGGAAACTTTGGTATTGAAAGAGAAACTTTAAGATTAGATCAAAATGGATATTTAGCTAAAAGTGATCATCCAGAAGAGTTTGGAGATAAAGCACATAATCCATACATTACAACAGATTTTTCAGAAAGTCAGATAGAAGTCATAACGCCAGCATTACAAGATGTTAAAGAAGCATATGATTTTACAAGGGCATTATATGATATAGTTGCAATGGAAATTGGAGATGAATATTTATGGCCAGAGTCAATACCATGTATAATACCAGATGATAAAGATATTCCAGTAGCCAAGTTTGCTGATCATAGTAAAGAATCTCAAGAATATAGAGAAAAGTTATTACTTAAGTATGGTGGTAAAAAGCAACTTATATCTGGAATTCATTATAATTTTTCTTTTGATGAATCTATAATTGAAAAGTTATATGAAGATAGTGAAAAGAAATTATCTTATAAAGAGTTTAAAAATAGTATTTATTTAAAAGTTGCTAGAAACTACTTAAGATATAGATGGCTTATAGTATATCTTTTCGGAGCATCACCAGTTGTACATGAAAGTTTTATTGATGGTTGCAAATGTCCATTAAAGGAAATTAATAATAATGAATATAGTAGTGTAGGAGCAATATCTCATAGAAATGGAAAGTGTGGATATAAAAATAAAGTAGATTTATTCCCAAGTTATAATAGTGTTAATGAGTATTTAGAAAGTATAGATGGATATATTAAAGATGAATTAATAGAAAATCATAAGGAATTGTATAGTCAAGTAAGATTAAAACCAAGTGATACAAAGAACTTTAAAGAGTCATTACTTAATGATGGAATAAAATATTTGGAGTATAGAACAATTGATATTAATCCATTTGAAAAAGGTGGAATAAGTTTAGATGATTTAAGATTCTTACAAGTATTTAATATTTATTTATTAAGTAAAGAAGAAAGTGAGTTTGAAAACTGGCAAGAAGAAGCTTTAGAAAATCAACAATTAATAGCTGTGAATGGTATTGATAATATAGAATTAAAACAGGATGGAAAGTGTATCAATAGAATAGATTTTGGATTAGAAATACTTAACGAAGTCATGAGTATCAATAATGAATTAAATTTAGGATTTGAAGATGTAATTAAAAATATGATTGCTAAAGTTAAAGATAGTAAATTAACTTATGCATATAAAATAACAGAAAAAATAAAAGAAGAGGGATATATTAATACATTTTTAAATTTAGCTAAAAGCTATAAAGAATCTGCATATAAAAATAGATTTAAGTTAGAAGGATATGAAGATTTAGAGTTATCAACTCAAATTTTAATGAAAGAATCTATTAAAAGAGGAATTACTGTAAATGTAGTTGATAGAAGTGAGAATTTTATATCACTTAAAAAAGGTGAAAAAATAGAGTATGTAAAACAGGCTACTAAGACCTCTAAAGATACTTATGTTTCTGTATTAATTATGGAGAATAAAACTGTAACTAAAAAAGTTTTAGCAGAAAAGGGGGTAAAGGTTCCAAGGGGTGAGGAGTTCAATACTATAGAAGATGCAAAAATAAAGGCACATAACTATATTAATAAGCCTATTGTAATAAAACCAAAGAGTACTAACTTCGGTATAGGAATAAATATTTTCCCAGAAGGTGCAAATTTAGAAGATATAATCCATGCTTTTGAAATAGCCTTCAAAAATGATAATACAGTTCTTATAGAAGAATTTATTAAAGGAAAAGAATATAGATTTTTAGTGATAAATGATGAGGTAGTAGGAATACTACATAGAGTTCCAGCTAATGTTATTGGTGATGGAGAAAAATCTATAACAGAATTAGTTGAAGTTAAAAATCAAGACCCATTACGTGGAAAGGGATATGTAACACCACTTGAAAAAATAAGATTGGAAGAAAATGCAGAATTGTTTTTAAAGCAACAAGGTAAAAACTTTGACTATATTCCTAAAAAGGATGAAATAATTTATTTAAGAGAAAATTCAAATATTAGCACTGGTGGAGATAGTGTAGATTATACAGATGATATTCCACAAAAGTTTAAAGATATAGCAGTAAATGCAGCAAAAGCTGTAGGAGCTAAGATTTGTGGTGTGGATATGATGCTTGAAGACTATAGAGATGAAAACACTAATTATGCAATAATAGAACTAAACTTCAATCCAGCAATACACATACATTCATATCCATACAAAGGGAAAGAAAGAAAAATTGCAACTCATGTTTTAAAGTTATTAGAATTAATTTAATTTAGCTTAAAAGTCAGTGATAGAGAAAAATTAATGATATTACTTCTAGAAATATCATTAATTTTCGTCATCACGGCATTCAAGCTTTAAGGAACAATTTGGGGATAGAGTTGAAAAAATGTGGGAAATTGTTTATAATGACTTATAAATATAAAAAAAGTTAAATGAATATAAGTAATATATTTTTAAGTGTATTTATTTAAGTTGTTTTATAATTATTATATAAAAATTATATTTAAATAAACTTAGCACCATTAGGCAGTAAGTAGAATTAACATAATCAGATGTTAAATATTGTGAATGCAATGTTAAGTAGATAACTTTATAAGAGATGTCAGTTTAGTTATAAGAATTGAACCTATTGAATTATAAAATAATATTTAATTATAAATGAGTTGATTTAAAACAACTTTTTGTTTTTATGCAAAAAAATAGAGAAAAAATAGATTGAAATAAATAATTTGGAGGACTTTAATGGAAAGCAAAAAAAAGATAAAAGTTATACCTTTAGGTGGATTAGGAGAAGTAGGAAAGAATATAACAGTAATAGAGTATGGTGAAGAAATAATAGTTGTAGATTGTGGAATGACTTTTCCAGACTCAGAGATGTATGGAATAGATGTTGTAATTCCAGATGTAACATATTTAGTTAATAATAAAGAAAGAGTAAAAGGATTTTTTATAACTCATGGACATGAAGATCATATAGGGGCAATACCATATATATTAAAGCAAATTAATGTTCCAATTTATGCTACTAATTTAACAATAGGGTTAATTCAAAATAAGTTAGAAGAGCATAAAATGCTTGATATAGTAGAGTTAAATGTAGTTAAGCCAGGAGATACTATAGCTTTAGAAAAGTTAAAAGTAGAATTTATAAGAACAAATCATAGTATTGCAGATAGTTGTGCATTAGCAATTCACACTCCGTTAGGTATAGTAGTTCATACTGGAGATATTAAAGTAGATTTTACTCCTGTTGATGGTAAGGTAATAGACCTACAAAGATTAGCTAAGATAGGTAAACAAGGTGTGTTATTACTTATGGCTGATAGTACTAATGCATGCCATCCAGGATATACCATGTCAGAAAAGACAGTAGGAGAAACCTTAGATAATTTATTCAGTAAAGGTAATGGTAGAATAATTGTAGCAACATTTGCATCTAATATTCATAGATTACAACAAATAATAAATTCATCTATTAAATATGGAAGAAAAATTGCTTTTAGTGGAAGAAGTATGGAAAAAATTTCAGAAGTAGCAATAAGACTTGGATATTTAGACATGCCAGAAGGGCTATTAATTGATTTAAAAGATTTAAAGTTATATAACAGCAATCAAATAACAATTGTAACTACAGGAAGTCAAGGAGAGCCTATGTCAGCTCTTACTAGAATGGCATCATCTACACATAAAAATATTCAAATAGAAAAAGATGATATGATAATTATATCTGCAAATCCTATTCCAGGAAATGAAAAAGCGGTATCGAAAGTTATAAATGAATTAACACAAAAGGGTGCTAATGTTATTTATAAATCAATAGAAGAAATTCACGTATCAGGTCATGCTTGTGAACAGGAGTTAAAATTATTACAATCAATTTTAAAACCTAAATATTTTGTTCCAGTACATGGTGAATATAAACATTTAAGAAAGCACATATTAATAGCAGAGGAAGTAGGCTTACAAAAAGAGAAATCATTTATTTTAGAAAATGGTGATGTATTAAGCTTAAATAGAAAATCGGCTTGCATAAGTGGTAAAGTTCAAGCAGGAAATGTTTTAGTTGATGGTATTGGTATCGGAGATGTTGGTAACATAGTTTTAAGAGATAGAAAGAACTTATCAAAGGACGGTATTATAAATATTATTGTTGCAATAGAAAAAGAAACTCGTTCTATAGTTTCAGGTCCAGATATTGTAACAAGAGGATTTATATACGTAAGAGAATCAGAAGAGCTAGTAAATCAAATAAAAGAAATATCTTATGATAGTATACAAACTTCAATAGATAAAAATATATTTAAGTGGTCGGAGATAAAAAATAATATTAGAAATGATGTTGGTTCATTCATATATAGTAAGACTAAGAGAAAGCCTATAATTGTACCAATAATTATGGAGGTATAATTTAGTAATAATAAGGAAATTTAAATATTAAGATAGGATATCGTAAAATATATACGATATCCTATTGGTGAAAAAATAGAAGTTGCATTAAACTTCTATTTTTATTTTACTATTATTTTTACTTAATTTATAAGTAAAAATATTACCAATAATCTTAATTGGTTTGGATATAGATGATGTAGCAACACATAATAAATCTTTAAAGTCATCAATAATAAGATTCTCTTTTTGAGCTTTAAGTTCTAAATTTTTTGGAAACAATTGTTTTGTAATAAAGCAACCATTCTCATATATTATTTCAGCGGTCTTTTTATAAGTAAAGCTGTTTTCTTGATAGCTTATAACATCACCCTCAAATATTTCACGCCCAGAACAGTCATAAATTCCTGTAGGCATTAAAAGTACTGAATCCTTGAAGGAAACTATATCTTCATCATTTTTCTCTCTATCAAAGTAATAAACAACCTCATCCATATAATCTATTCTAGTTACTTTAAAGCATTTATTTAAGAGTTTATTGTATATTTTGAACTTTAATTCTTTTTCCACTAAAAACACTCCAATCTCTAACATAGGAATAGTTATTTACATAACATATATTATATTATAACAAACTGGAAAATATTTGAAAATATATTTATTTAAAATTACATAATATTTCTTATAGAATCATAAATATAAATTATTAAAAGTTATTTATAGGTGGTGATGATAGATGTTAACTATAGATGAAATAAAAAATATTAAATATCCTTATGAATTATTTACAGATGATATTGAAGATATAAAAAATAAGTATGTTGAGCTTATGAAAATATACCATCCAGATTTAAATGGACAAGAGAAGGAGTATATTGAAATTACTAAAAAGATAAATAATCTGTATAAGCAAGCAGAAAAAAATATTATTAAAGGAGTTTGGAGTAAGCCTGGTTTTATGAAATTAAAATGTATTAATGGAAAGTATTATACAATGAATTTTAGAATTAGCCATACATTTGAATTAGGAAAGATGTATATAGGTAATGATTTAATATTATATTTGATTGATGAGAAATATGAAAGAATGGCTCTTAATGCTATAAATAAATTAAATAGTATAAAATATGCTAATGATGATATGAAAAAAGAATTTTATAAATATTTACCACAAATAAAAGAAAGCTTTAGAACAATATCTGGGAAGATAGGAATAGTAGTTAAGAAAGATGAAGATTTGATTTTATTAAGAGATTTATTGACATATTGCAAAGGAAAGATATCAATAAATGAAATAGGCTATATTTTAAATTCATTATATAATATTGTATGTTTTATTAATTATAATGGATTAACTCATAATGGAATAACACTAGATAGTTGCTTTCTATCAATTAAAAATCATTATGTAGCCTTATTAGGGGGATGGTGGTATGCAGTTGAATCAGGAAAGTCTCTTTTAGGGATTCCGAAGGAAATAAGCAGTATAGTAAATTACAAAACAAATGAAAGTAGCAAAGCTAACGCTATAATAGATTTAGAATCAATTAGATTATTAGGAAGAACTCTTTTAAGTTATAATACAAGTAGAGTATTATCAAGGGGTACAAAGGTTCCTAAAAATTTAATGATTTGGTTAGAAGAAAATAGTAGTGATAATCCATTTGATGAATATATAAAGTGGACAAGTATATCTCAAAAAATAGAATATAGAGATTTTATAAGATTTAATATAGATAAGGACGATTTATATAAAAACATAGGAGGAAACTAGATTGCAATTTGCAATCTAGTTTTAAATTTCAGTAAGGTGGTTCCAATATCTTTTAGGCATATGTTGATTACGTAGTTTAGAGTTTTCACGTTCTTTTATATTTACAGATTTATAAAAGGTTTTCCATAAGCTTTCAAAATTTTCATCATTATTAAGATTAGATAATAGATATCCTTCATCTTTAGATAAATCTGTAATTATTGAACTTTCTTTATTATACATAATAGCTTTTTCACGTTTTAAATCATGAATAATAAAATTTTGATCTGAAAATCTAAGAGTAAAGTGATTAAGTATTATAGGTAAAATATTATAAACAGGCTCTATTTGAGCATAAAAGCTTAAAGGCGCAATTTCTTTAAAGCGTACAAATCCAGTAAACATATGGGCTTCTTGAGCTACTTTTTTATAGTATTTATCTACTAGGATAATAGTATCATTATTTTTAGCTAAGTTTATATTAGTGCCATATTTATAGCAAAGCTTCAAGTAATCTAGGATTATGTTTTCCACACCATCAATTTCACTAAGATATAAATAGTATACATTATTTAAAACTTTTCCATTAAGTTTTTGAATTATACTATTATACACTCTTTTAAATTTATCAGATTCAGTAGGAATTTCTTTTATTTCGTTTAATAAAGAAGGTATATGATTTTCAGGTTTATTTATAGTACAATCATCTTTGTAAGGATAAGCATAGAAAATAGCTGTAAATAAGCCTTCTAAAGATCCATCATATAAAAATTCAATCATAACTATATTTCTCCAGTATAAGAAGTTGTTTTATCATTTAATAAGAGTAGTTTCTTATTACTAGACAATCCATCGGCTAATGTAGTGCCATAAGGTAATAAAATTTTATTTATTTCATTATCAAAAAAACTTATTTGTGCAGAATCTTCTTCTAATAAATTTAAGTCTATTTTGGGAGTAAGAGCTCTTTTAATTTTTTCATCATCTAAAGGAACACAGCCAAAATACTTACCACTACAAGTAATAAAGTATTGTGCTCTTTTTATTACTATTCCAAGCTTTTTTAAATCTACAAAGGTTAAGGAATTAATTCTACGTGCACTAACTATTTTTCTAGCACCTCTAATGCCTATTCCGGGAACTCGTATTAACATTTCATAGGGAGCTTTGTTTATTTCAACAGGAAACAAATGAAAATGATTGTGAAGAAGGTAATTCTAAATTAATACTCATTCTATCTACTAAAGAACCAGCTTTTTTTATAAGTTCTTCATCAGCTCCAGGGATGGCTTTTAAGTGAATATATCCTCTAAAATTATATTCATTTCTTAATTTTTCAACTATTTCTGTTAAACGTTCCATAGTAAAATTAGCATTTTTTATTATGGCAGAGCTTAAAAATAATCCTTCTATATAATTTCGTCTATAAAAGTTAATAGTTAAATCTATAACTTCATTTACAGTAAATGAAGCTCTTTCTATATCATTTGATACTCTATTTATGCAATAAGCACAATCATATATACAGTAATTAGTTAAAAGAATTTTTAAAAGTGATATACATCTACCATCAGGAGTAAAGCTATGACAAATGCCACTTGTTGCAACTGAGCCAATGTTTCCTTTTTTAGAATTTCTATTTGATCCAGAAGATGAACAAGAGACATCATATTTAGCAGCACTACTTAAAATTCTTAATTTTTCTGAAATTTCCATATAAATTCACCAACTTTAATATTTTTGATTTACCTTGTAAAAGTTACTATCCATTAACAAAGTAAATTTTTTATATCACTTAGTATAAGTATATATTAAAAATAATATACGAACAAGTGTTCTTAAATATTAAACTTAAGATTGTGTAAATGAAATATATTTTAAATATTAAATAATAATTATTATTGTTTAAATATTAAATAAAAGAATTTTATGATATAATTAGGTTATAATTTTATTAGAAAAGGTAGAAAAATGAAATTGGAGGATTATATATGTCATTTGATAAATTAGATATAAAAGATAACAGTGCAAGAGAGGGAAGAGCTTGCATATTAGTTTGTAATTTAGTAGGAAAAGATCTACAAAAGGTTAAAAACTGTGCCATGATTTTAGGAATTAGAGATCAAATAATTTTAAATAGTAAAAATGGTAATACAGTTATTAAAGATGTATTAGATAATAATATAAATGCAGAATGTGAAGATGGAAGAAAAGAAAGAGCTATAATTTTTAATGCAATACCACCAGCAAAGATGAATATATTTATTGAAAATCTAAAAAAAGTAAGAGTTAATAATGTTTTAAAAGCAGTAGTTACAGAAACTTCAATAGAATGGACTGTTAATGAAGTACTTTCTAATTTACTTGCAGAGCGTGTTGCTATAAGCAAAGGCGACTTCACAGATCAACATAGCAAATAATATTGCGCATCACATGGGGCGAAAAAATGAAATATTTATTTTCCGGGAACTGTGAAATTTTCACCTAGAATTTATATCTTTGTTCCATTGAACTTGCTAAAGTTGTAAAAGCAGCTTACGCTTCAATACAACTTCTTTACGCAAGTTCAATTCCACAAAGATTAAATTCTACGGCTCAATTTCAATGTTCCCTCCAAATTAATATTTCATTTTTTCTTTCTCCATGTATTTGCTTATAACGAACCACTTTATAGTTAATGTTTTGTGCTATAAATTATTATTATATGGTAGTTAACTTTTATATTAATATTCTTAGTTTATTAAAAAATATAAATTTAGAAGTTAACAATTCATTATATAAAATATAGCAGAAGTCGTTAACTTTTAAGGCGGTGTTTCAAGTTAGGCAAAGTGAAAGAGAAAATATTAATGATATTACCGAAAGGAATATTGTAATTAAGTTTTAGAATTTAATCTTTCTTGCAGTAAAAACTGCGTTAAGAAGCTGAGGGAATCAAATGACTTTCGAAGCTTTAGCAGTTTTTACGGAAAGAAAGATATAAATTCTTAACGCAAATTACACAATTACTGTAGGTTATATCATTAATTTTTCGTCTTCACTTGACGAACAATTTAGCAGTTTTAGTGTAAAAGTAGCAGATATGTTTTATTGTTTGTAAAAAAAAACTTATGTATAATTTCATTATCGGAATATAACTTAGTAAAAGAAGGGGAAGAATATATGTATAAGTATGGAAGAGGAATGTGGAAAACGATAGAAGATGGTAATGAATTATCATGGGTAGTTGGTAATGGAATAGGTGGATATGCTAACCATACTGTTGCTGGTGGAGCTTCGCAGGCTTTTCATGGATATTTAATAGCTTCATTAAATGCGCCTGTAAATAGAAAGCTTATACTTACAAGAGTGCAAGAGCAAATTATTATTAAAGATAGAGAATATGATTTAACATCTCAGCAATATATAGGAACTTCAAAAAATGGACAAGAGTATTTAGAGCAGTTTATTTTGGATACGATTCCAGAGTATAGATATAGAGTTGAAGATGTTTGCATAAATAAAACTATAGCTATGGAGTATGGACATAATACTGTTGCTGTATGCTATGAAATTGAAAATGGGAGTGAGGAAGCTAAGTTAAATTTAGTTCCGTTATTTAATTATAGAGAAGCTGGAGAAACAAGCGAAAGATCAGAATTAAAATTCGATGTTAAGGTAGATGAAAAAACTTTAACATTAATACCAGATAACAACAAAGATATAAAAATAGAGTTTTATACATCAGAAGGTAGTTATTATGATAGAAGTTTAATTCCTACAAGTATGGCAACACCAAATTATTTAATAGAGGAAAATCATTTTTATATGATTGATCATAGAACTGGATTCTTAGGTGTAGATAATCATTACACACCATATGAAATTCATATTGAATTAAAACCTTTTGAAAAGAAAAAGTTTTATATTAAATGTACAATAGAAGGATTAAAGGAAAAATCAGGATTTGATATTGTAAGAGAATATAAAGCAAGAGCAGAAGAGTTAGTTGAAAATGCAGATTTAAAAGATGATTTTGCTAATAACTTAGTTAAGGCAGGAGATCATTTTATTGTAAATAGAGAAAGTACAGGATTAAAAACTGTATTAGCAGGACTACCTTGGTTCACAGATTGGGGTAGAGATACAATGATTGCATTTGAAGGTTTGACTTTAGTAACAAAAAGATTTAGTGATGCTAGAGAAATATTGGAGTCATTTGCAAAATATATAAAAAATGGATTAGTTCCCAATGTATTTCCAGATGCTAATACGGAACCAGGATATAATACTGTAGATGCTTCTTTATGGTATTTCCAAGCTGTTTATAAATACTTAAAGTATACTGGTGATTTAAGTGATTACAGGTTCATAGAGGAAAAAATATATCCAAAATTAAAAGAGATATATAATGCTTATGCAAGTAAGACAGACTTTTCAATTGGAATGGATAGTGATGGATTAGTATTTGCTGGTGGAGGACTTGATCAAGTTACTTGGATGGATGTTAGAGTTGGTGATTATGTTGTAACACCGAGACATGGAAAGCCAGTTGAAATAAATGCCTTATGGTATAATGCACTAAAAATAATGGAAGACTTATCTAAAAAGTTTGGTGACGATAATAGTGAATATATAAAACTTTCAGAAAAGGTTAGAGAATCATTTAACAATAGATTCTGGAATGAGGAAAAGAGTTGTCTTTATGATGTTGTAGATGAAAATGATGATAAAATAAGACCAAATCAAATTTGGGCAGTATCATTACCATTTTCTGTATTGGATAGAGAGAAAGAAAAAATGATAGTCAATACTGTGCATAAGCATTTATATGCTACTTATGGATTACGTTCACTTTCATTTATGGATAAAGATTATAAGAAAAAGTATATAGGAAAACTATTTGATAGAGATTGTGCTTATCATATGGGAACAACATGGGGATTCTTAATAGGTGCATTTATAACAGCTTATTGTAAGGTTAATGATTACTCTAAAGAATCTATAGAGAAGGCTAATTATATGTGCAAAGTATTTGAAGATACTATGAGAGATGGATGTATAAATGGTATAGCTGAAATTTTTGATGGAGATTTTGCTTCTACAGGAAGAGGATGTTATTCTCAAGCTTGGAGTGTTGCGGAAGTATTAAGAGCCTATACACAAGATGTAATGCCATATTTAAATAAAAAATAAATTATTTTTTAATAAATCATTAAATATAATTGTAACCCAATAATGTTATTAAAATATTATAGATATAGGTAGTATATATGTACATGAACAATTATATAGGAGTGTTTAAATGAATAAGAAGGAAAAGATAGTTTTAGGAACTACATGCTTTTTTGCTGCAACAGCATTGGGAATTTTAATAGTAGCTATTAAGAAAGGAGTTTGTTGTAGGAATAAATCTATTAATAAAGAAGATGATGAGGCTATTCCTGAAGATGGAGAAAATATAGATGAAATAGATAAAATTTTAGACAAAGTTAATGAGGCAATAAATAATGTAACAAAAGAAAAAAATGAAGAAGTAGTAGATTCAGAGGAAATATAAATAAATTATTAATAAAATAAGAGTATTTAAATTATATTAATAAATGCCTAGGTTGGTTAATAAACCAATCTAGGCATTATATATATTACATGTAGATAAATTCAAAAAGTTTTATTTATACAAGGAATATTAGTTAATACTATAGAAAGTTTATATAAAAGAGGTATAAATGAGAGAGGGGTTAATTAGATGTCATTATTAATAAAAAATGGGGCTATAGTTACTGCTAGTGATATATATAAGGGTGATATTTTTATTGAAAATGAAATTATAAAGGAAATAGGTTTAAATATTATTAGAGTAGTGGATGAAGTAATTGATGCTGATGGAAAGTATGTTATACCAGGAGGAGTAGATATACATACTCATTTTAATTTGCATGTAGGTAATACTATTGCTAATGATGATTTTTATACTGGAACTATTGCAGCGGCTTGTGGAGGGACAACAACTATTGTTGATCATATGGGATTTGGCCCAGTAGGATGTAATTTAAAACATCAAATTAATGTATATCATAAATATGCAGATGAAAATGCTGTAGTGGATTATGGATTCCATGGCGTTATTCAACATGTGGATAGTGAAATAATAAATGAAATGAAGGAAATTATTGATGATTATGGAATTCAAAGTTTTAAGGGGTATTTAACATATGATTATAAAATAGATGATGATAAAATGATAAGAGTTTTTGAAAGATTAAAAGAGTTAGGTGGTATAGCCACAATACATTGTGAAAATCATGGAAGTATTCAATATTTAAGAAAAAAGTTTATTGATAAAGGATTAAAGAGTCCTAAATATCATTACTTGAGTAGACCGGTAGAATCTGAGGCAGAGGCTGTAAATAGAATGATTAAACTAGCTAAAATAGTTAATTATGAAGGGTTATACGTAGTTCACCTATCAACAAAAGACGGATTAGAATATATAAAAAATGCAAGAGAGTGCGGACAAAATGTTTATGCAGAAACATGTCCTCAGTATTTATTATTAGATGAAAGTAAGTATGAATTAGAAAATAATGAAGGATTAAAATATATAATGAGTCCACCACTTAGAAGCACTGAAAATTGCGAAGCTTTATGGAAAGGTATTAAAGATGGATATATAGAAACTATAGCAACAGATCATTGTCCATTTTCATTTAATAGAGATAAGCAGTTAGGAAAAGAAGATTTTACAAAATGCCCTAATGGTGCACCAGGAGTTGAAGAAAGAATTCCTTTGATTTTTTCTGAAGGTGTAATGAAAAATAGAATAAGTATAAATAAATTTGTAGAAGTATGCTGTACAAATCCAGCAAAAATATTTGGATTATATCCTAAAAAAGGAACAATAGCAGTAGGTAGTGATGCAGATATTACAATAATAGATCCTAATAAAGAAGTTGTTTTAACTACTGATAAGCTTCATTCTAATGTAGATTATACAGCTTATGAAGGATTTAATCTAAAAGGATATCCTATATTTACAATATTAAGAGGAAAGGTAATTTCTAAAGATGGAGAGTTTGTGGGGGATAAGGGATATGGAAAGTATATAAAAAGAAAAAGAATATAAGAAAAAATTGACATATAAATAATATAATAGTATAATATATTGGTCCTGTGAGGGAGTAGTTAGCATGTAAATGTGATTAGGTCAACATAATGGTTTTGAATAAAGCCTGGCTTAATCTTAAATAACGAGACTCATGGATGCTTTTTTAGCATCCATGAATCTCGTTATTTTTTTGCATATAAACAAAAAGTGAGAGAATAATAATAAGTAAGGAGAATGATTATGAACATTATTACAATTGTATTTACAGCATTCGCTTTGGCAATGGATGCATTTGCTGTATCTGTTACTAAGGGAATGACTTTAAAAAATTTAACAAAAGGAATGGCTATAAAAATAGCTTTATTCTTTGGAGTTTTTCAAGCGGCAATGCCATTAATTGGATGGATGCTAGGAATAAGTTTTCAGGGATATATAAAAGCTATAGACCATTGGATTGCTTTAATATTATTATCTATTTTAGGTGGAAAAATGATTTATGAATTTTATGAGAATCGTAAAGAAGCAGCAGCTAAAAAAGAAGAGCCTGAAATTGAAGTAAGTACTTCTTTAGAAGGTGAAGAAAATAATAAAAATGAATTATCTAATAAAGAATTAACTACTCTTGCTATTGCTACAAGTATAGATGCTTTAGCTGTTGGAATAAGTTTTGCATTTTTAAATGTTAATATAGTTTCTTCATCATTAATTATTGGATTAATAACATTTATAGTCTGTTTTATTGGTGTTATTGCAGGTAAAAAAATTGGTGGAATATTTAAAGATTATGCTGAACTTATAGGTGGAATTATTCTTATTATTATAGGTATAAATATTTTTAATGAACATACTGGTTTTATAATGAATTTAATACACAGTATATTTTAATAAAATAAGTTGTCTCATAATGAGGCAACTTATTTTTTTGTAAGATTAAAGAAACATATGTGAGAGCTTTTATAATGTTTTTGTAAATAGGTTCACTAATGAAGTTTAAAGCATATATTAATTATAATTAATTACTGATGGTGGTATTTTGAGGGATAGAAAAAGACAAATACGATACATTCCAGGATTAAGAAGTTATATAAGAAAAGAACATAAAACTAATAATTATAAAAGAAGATATGGATATGACTTTCAAAATAACTATAATAAAAAGAATAATAAATTAAGTATATTATTAATTGTTATTGGAGCGATATTAATAGCTATAGGGACCATAGGCATATTTCAAAATACTATTGTATATTCTCCACTTAAATTTTTTGGATCAAGTAAAGGTGGAGTAAGCTTTGTAACAAGTACAATACTATTATTTATAGGTATGGTGGTAATAGTATTTAAAAGAAAATATATATTGGGAGGAATTTTAATGTTGTTAGGGATAACAAGTATAGTACTTTCAATATTCTTTTCTTTAAAAATGAGTTTATTACCAATTTCTCTTTTTAAGGCAATATTAGTTTTTGGATCTATTTTTGTTGGAGTTGCATTAATAGTTAAAGGTATATTAGAATTTATAAGAAAATAATTTTATAAATTTTTATTATATGGAGATAGTTTTGGAGGTATATATTTGAATAGTATATTAAAATTAACAAGAAAAGATGGAATAGAAGTAGAAGCTAAGTTGAAAGAATTAGATATGTCTTATTTAGATAAAATTATGGAATTACAAAAAATAATAATAGATGGACTTGAAAATAAAGAGTTATATGCTGATACAGAAAGAGAAGAGTTTAAAGAGTATATAAAGAAAAATGGAAAGATAATTGGATGTATTACAGAAGGTGATGAACTTATTGCAATGGGAGTTTATGCTAAGAAGGGTTATGATAAATCTAACTATGGATATGACATAGGATTAGAGAATGAAGAGTTATTAAAGGTAGGACAAATAGAATCAACTGTAGTCAAAGAGGAATATAGAGGAAATAAACTTCAAAAAATAATATGTAAAGAGTTAGAGAAAATTGCAGTAAAAAGTGGTACTAAAATATTATGCGCTACAGCATCGCCATATAATAAGTTTAGTGTGAATACATTTATAAGTTTAGGCTATAAAGTTAAAGAAGATAAATTAAAATATGGTGGATTAAGAAGGTATGTTTTAGCTAAGATAATTTAAAAGAAATGCTTAAAGAAAGATAATTTATCTTTTTTTAAGCATTTTTTTATATTTTATAGACAAGTATGAGTAAAAGTTTATAATATAGCAAAAAATAATAAAAATATTATTATAAAAATTAATTTAAATAAGGTGTTTTATAATTTAAAGGAGCATTAAATATGATAAAAATAAGCTTAGAAGATGAAAGAAATTTAAGTATGTTAGTAGATTTTTATGAATTTACAATGGCTAATGGATATTTTGAAAATAATTTGAAAGATAAAATAGTTTATTTTGATATGTTCTTTAGAAAAAATCCTGATAATGCAGGATTTGCAATTGTAGCTGGTTTAGAGCAAGTAATTGAATATATAAAAGGTTTAAATTTTACTAGAAGTGATATTGAATATTTAAGAGAAAGAAAATTATTTAATGAAGAGTTTTTAGAATATTTATTAAACTTTAAGTTTACAGGTGATATTTATGCTATAGAAGAAGGAACACCTGTATTTCCAAATGAGCCTTTGATAACTGTTAAAGCAAAAGCTATAGAAGCACAGTTAATAGAAACCATGTTACTTTTAACAATTAATCATCAAAGTCTAATAGCTACAAAGGCAAATAGAATAAGAAGAGCTGCAGAGGGAAAAGAAGTATTAGAACTTGGAGCAAGACGTAGTCAGGGATATGATGCGGCTATATATGGTGCTAGAGCGGCCTATATAGGTGGTGTAGATGGAACTGCAAATACTATTGCAGATGAGATATTTGGAGTTAAAGCCGTAGGGACTATGGCTCATTCATGGATACAATTATTTGGTGATGAGTATAAAGCTTTTGAGACTTATGCTAAAACATATCCTGACAATTGTGTTTTATTAATAGATACTTATAATGTTTTAAAATCAGGTATAATTAATGCTATTAAAGTTTCTAAAGATGTATTAGAGCCACAAGGAAAAAGTCTTAAAGGTGTTAGATTAGATAGTGGGGATCTAGCATATCTTTCAAAAGAAGTAAGAAAAATATTAAATATAAATGGACTAGAAAATTGTAAAATACTTGCATCTAATAGTTTAGATGAATATATAATAGCAGACCTTATGAGCCAAGGAGCTTGTATTGATATATTTGGAGTCGGAGAAAGATTGATAACTGCAAAGTCAGAGCCTGTATTCGGAGGGGTATATAAGTTAGTTGCAGTTGAAGAGAATGGCAATATAGTTCCGAGAATTAAGTTATCAGAAAATATAGAAAAAGTCACCAATCCAGGTTATAAAACAGTTTGGAGGCTATTTGATAAGGAGAATAATAAAGCTATAGCAGATGTATTGACATTAGCGGATGAGATAATAGATGATTCAAAAGAGTATGAGATATTTGATCCTATACATACATGGAAGAGAAAAGTTATAACAAATTATTATGCCAAAAAAATACAAGTACCAATTTTTATTAAAGGTGAATGTGTTTATAAAACACCAAAGTTAAATGAAATTCAAAAATATTCTTTAGAAGAAGTTGAGTCATTGTGGGATGAGATAAAAAGGTTTAACAATCCACAGGAATATTACGTTGATTTGTCAGAAAAGTTATGGAATCTAAAAAACGATATGATAAAAAATTTTAGATAGTATATATTAAATTTGTTAAATAGCTATAAAAATGTCTATGTTTGAAAAGTATTAAGAGTAACATGATTATTTATAATGATAATGTTACTCTTAAATTTTACCTATTTTACATGTAAATATAAAAAAGTCAACAGATTTAATCAAAATTTGGTAAAAATAATGAAAAATATGAATATTATGCTAGAAAACATGGAAAATCAGAGTAAAAATATATATAATTATTATGTCAAAATATATATTAAAATAGGCGGGAGATGTGAAAAAAATATGCAGAAAAAAAAGCTGAAAAAGATAATTGCTATTTCAGGTGTTGTTGGAACCATTTTAGCAGCTAAAACTGTACCAGCTAGTGCTACAGAATTAAATAGTGGAATATCAGTAGCTTCTATCAGTAAAGGACAAGTTATTAATGTAACTTCAACTTTAAGAATTAGAAAGTCAGCAAGTACAAGTTCAGCAGTATTAGGAACTATTAGAAATGGTAGTACATTTGATATAATCTCTAAGAGTGGGAGTTGGTATCAAATTAACTACAATGGAGTAACTGGCTACGTTCATGGAGATTATGTAAAAGAAATAACAACATCTTCAACAGTATCACAAAAGGGTAAGGTATATAATGTATCTAGTAATTTAAGAGTAAGAAGTGGAGCATCTACAAGTGCATCGGTATTAGGATACCTTACAAATAATGCTGAAGTAAATATAGTTGGCTCAGAAGGGGAATGGTATAAAATACAATATAACAGTGGATACGGTTATGTAAGTAAAGAATATATCACAACTAATTTAAATTCAACTAATAATACAGGAAATAGTGGTTCCTCAGAAGTAGAAGTCAATAAAACTGGATATGTTTATAATGTAAGTAGTGGAGGACTTAGAGTTCGTAAAGAACCATCTACTAGTTCAACTGTTTTAGGAACTTTATATTCAGGTAATTCTGTAAATATAGTAGGTGAAACAGGAAGTTGGTATAAAATTAAGTATAATTCATCATATGCTTATGTTCATAAGGATTATATAACTGAAACTAAACCATCTTCAGGATCAAGTTCAAATACTGGAAATAGTAGTTCAACAACTGATAGTAATAATTCATCTCAAACAATGAATGCTGTAGGAATTGTTACAAATGTTTCTTCTAACTTAAGAGTAAGAAAGCAACCGTCTTCAGATGCAGTTGTATTAGGATATTTACTAAATAATGAAAGTGTTAATATAACTGGAAAAGAAGGAAATTGGTATAAAATTAACTTTAAAGGTTCAGTAGGATATGTAAGTGCAGATTATGTAAAAATATCTACTGGAAGTAATAGTAGTACTGGAAGCAATAGTAGTACTTCAGTTTCTAATGCATATAACATTGTTTTAGAAGAATTAAAATCTCATATTGGATCTCCATATGCTTATGGTGGTTCAGGAGAACTAGTTACTAATGCATCAATACAAACATTAAAGAATAGATTCCCAGATTATGCTTCTGCAGGTAAGTATGATACTTTATATCAATACGTTGATAGTGGAGTAAGAATGTTTGATTGTTCTGGATTAATGCAATGGGGATTTAGTAAAGCTAATATAAGCATTGGAAGAACAACTTATGATCAAATAAAAAGTGGGGTAGAAGTATCATTAGATAGTGTACAACCAGGAGATTTATTATTCTATAGTGATTTAGGACATGTTGGTATGTATATAGGAAATGGACAATGGATAGAATCACCAAATTCTGGTAAGACTATAAGAATAACTAATGTTCCATGGAGTTCAATTGGAAGAGCTAGAAGAGTTCTATAAAAATAGGACAAGTATATGCTAAATTATTATAATTATAGTTATCTATCAATGTTTCTTTAAAATAGAGCTAAATTAATAAAAACTGTATCAAATTTGATACAGTTTTTATTAATTCTATTTATCATTAATTCTATCTATATATTGTTTCATTAAATTAGCTGATGACACAAATTTTTCTTGTTCGGTAGATGATAATTGAATATTTAATACTTTTTCTATACCATTTCTTCCAAGAATAGTAGGAACACTTAGATAAGCATCATTAACACCATAATAGTCATTTAATAATGTTGAAACAGTTAAAATAGTTCTTTCATCTCTAATAATTGCCTCAACTATTCTTTCAAGAGCTATCGCAACAGCAAATGCAGTAGCCCCCTTTCTTTTAATAACTTCATAAGCACAGTTTTTAACATCTTCAGCTATAACACTTTCAGTTTCTTTATCCCAAGATATAGAGTTTTGTTCAGAAAAGCTTCTTACAGGTATGCTACCAATCATAAGTGATGACCAAGTTACAAATTCACTATCACCATGTTCACCAAGAACATAACCTTCTACGTTTCTTCCGTCAATTCCAAAGTATTTACCAAGTAGGCTTCTAAGTCTCGCAGTATCTAATACAGTACCTGAACCTATTACTCTTTCTTTAGGGAATCCAGAAAGTTTATATGTCATATATGAAAGAACATCTACAGGGTTAGATACAACTAATAATATTGAGTTTGGACTTAATTGCGCAAGTTTTGGAATAAAGCTTTTAAATATTGCATAGTTTTTGTCTACTAAATCTAATCTAGTTTCACCAGGTTTTTGTGGTGAACCAGCAGTTATTATAATTATATCTGAATTTTTAGTATCTTCTAAAGTACCTAAAGTAACATTACAAGGTCTACATAAAGAGCTACCATGCATTAAATCTAAAACTTCTCCTAGAGCTTTCTCTTGATTTATATCATTAATTACAATCTCTCGAGCTACTCCTTTTTGTAATAAAGCAAATGCTGTTGTAGCACCAATTGCACCTGCACCAATTATTGATATTTTACTCATAACTTCACCTCATTTATTTAATATATATAGTATTTTCTATTTAGAAAAATATATTTATTATGTAAGATAAAAAATAATTATTATTATTTAATATATATTATATGCACCAATAAAGTAAAAATCAACCATAATATGAGTATATATAACTCAAAAAAGCATCCATAGATATCTATAAATAAGGTGTTGTATAAATTTTTCTATATTTTTAAATTATTTTTGGATATATGTACTATTTGAGGGTTTATAATAAAATTGATATAATCAGTAATATGTATAAAATATGGAGTTTTATATATTAAATAATAAATAATATATAAATAAACAACTATAGGAGGCTATTAGGTGAATTACTATAAAGTTTTAGGTATTGAAGAAAATGCCACTAGAGAAGAGATTAAACAAGCATATGATAAACAAGTTCAAATATTTAGAGAAGAAGTAAAAGATGAAAAAAGATTAGAGAAATTCCTAGATTTGTTTAAAGAAGCATATGATGCATTAAATTATCAAGAAAACATAGTACAAGAGCAACAGGAAGAAATATTTGATGAAGAAGTAAGTGCTTTATTTAAAAATAATAAAATTAAAGAAAAGCCAGCTGATGTAACAGAAGGTAAAGAAGTTATTAAACTTGAAACTCAAAATATAGAAAATAGTTATGCAGCTACTGTTTTAATGAGTAGAGAAGAAATATTGAAGGAATCCTTAATACAGCATCATGAGCCAGAAGAAGAAAGAATTATATTTAGATCAAAGGAAGACTTTGAGGACTGTGAAGGTTTTTTTGATGATGAAGAGGAAGATGAAGATTTTGAAGAAAAAATTATAAAAAAGATAAAGCAAAAAAGTGCTTCTAAGAATAAAAAGAGTAAGAGTAATAAAAGCAATAGTTCAACTAAAAAAAGTAATGTAATTAAAGATAATAAAGAATATAATACTAGAGACAGAGACAGAGACAGAGACAGAGACAGAGACAGAGACAGAAGTGTTAGTAATAAATATTCAGATAAAAATAAAAAAGTTATAGTAAAAAAAGAAAAAGGTTCTAATGGGATCTTAAACTTATTATTAATACCATTAAAAGTACTAGCTTTACCAATAATAGCAATATTATCAATATTAATTTTTATATGTAGGATAATAAGTATATCATCTTGGTTAGTAGCTAAGGGGATAATAGTTGGAGTTATTGCTATTGCAGCTATTCATGGTTATAGAATTTATATAGGAGGAGTAGCTAAGGAATATAATGTTTTTATTGCTTGTGGCATAGGTTTTGTAGTTTCTATATTTTTACCAAGTATAATTAGAATAGTACCTAATACCCTACAAGGAATTAATAATAGTTTAAAAGGGTTTGTATTTAAAAATTAATTTAAGGGGGATAACTATTATCCCTCTTTTGTTATATAATAAAATAATAATTATATGGTAAAAATTAAATATTATTTGTTGAGGTGTACTTATGAAATTTAGAAAGACAAAAATAGAAGATATAAAAAATGTAATGCAGATAATAGATGAAGCAAAAGAGTATTTTAGAAAAAGTGGGATAGATCAATGGCAAAATGGATATCCAAATAGTGATACTATATATTCTGATATAAAAAATAATAGTAGTTATGTATTAGAAAGTGAAAATGGGATATTAGCAACAGCTATGATTTCATTTGAAGAGGATAAAACATATAAGAATATATATGATGGAGAATGGTTAAATAGTGGAGATTATGCTGTCATACATAGAATTGCAGTTAGTGAGAAATTTAAAGGAAAAGGAATTGCATCTAATATAATTAAAGAAGTAGAGAATTTATGTAAAGAAAATAGAGTAAATAGTATAAAAATAGATACACATAAAGATAATATTTCAATGCAAAAATTACTTCAGAAAAATGGTTTTAAATATTGTGGAATAATATATTTAGAAGATGGAAGTCAAAGAATAGCATTTGAAATGATAATATAGAATGTAAATAAAAGAAATATGTTAAATATGTAACTATTTTGTAACTTTATATTAGAATTTAGTGTTATAATATATTTATAAATATATTAAACTAAAAAAGATAGTAGGATAAATTATGGATAGAGAAAGAATTAAATTAGATAAAAAAGTAAGTAATAAAAAAGATTTATTAAAAATAATAGAAGAAAAAGAAATTGAAATAGAAAATCAAAAAATAAAATTACAATTAGCTAATGAAGAAATAGAAAAAATAAAATTAGAGCTAAAAGAGTTAAAAAAGGATATTAGTTATTCAATTATAGATAGAACTGATAATGAGTTAGAAGAAAAAAGGAGCAATAGTTTTATAGGAATTACAGAAAAAGAGAAAAATAATATTTCTATAGAAATTGTTGAAGTAGATGAAGATAAGCCTATAGATGAAGATGACTTTCTAGAAGGATATATAAATAAGATTATAGATGAAGTAACAAATTATGAAGAAAAACAGAATACTGATGAAAAAGTAACTGAAGATTTAGTATTAGATATTGTTGAAGAAAAAGAAAAAAATAAGGATGATTTAACATTATTAGAAAAACTAAAATCTGTATTCATAGAAAATAAAAATTATAACTCTATAGAAATTTTGAATAATATATTAAGCAATATAAATTTTATAGATGTGGATATAACAGATGAAGAAAAAGTATTGTTATTGTATTTAGGATACTTTTACAATAAATTAGAGGAGTTATTGAATAAAAGTAAAATAATAAATGAATACTATAATTCAGAGGTTAATGAAATAAAGTTATTAAGAATGTTAGTAAAAGAAAAAGAGTATCCTATATATCAAGAAGCAAAAGAAATAGCTTCAATGGAAATAAGATATGATAAGAAGTTATTTAAGACATTAGATACAATTGTAAGAGTTAGAATAATGGATAAAATTAGCAATGCTTCATATAGAGTTTTTGATGGAGTATATTCTGTTAAGGATTTGAAATACGGAGAAGAAAACATAACTTTAAAAGCTTGGGTTAAAGAAAGAGAACAGAATAAGTATAGATTAGTTGAAGGATTATATTGTAATACTACAGAAAAATTATATATGTTAGAAAGCTCTATATGTGTATTAGGACTTAATGTCAAAAAAATAATAGATGAAGAGATTAAAATTAAAGATGTACAAGGGGAGAAAGTAGAGGATAGGATTTATAGAGAAAAAGAAAAAGTTAATTCTATTATTAATTTAGAAGAAACTGATGAAGTTAATAATTATAAAGAAGAGTATGATATAGATGAAGAAGATGATGATTCAAATATATGGACAAGATTAAAAGAAAAGTTTGGATTAAAATTAAAAAAATAAAATTATAGTAAAATAAAAGTTGCCTAATTAACTTTGTTAATTAGGCAATAATTATATAAATAACAAGTAAATGTTTACAAAAGTATAATTAATACTTTATAATAAATTTAGAAAAACTTTTTAATGAGAATTCACATAAGATTAAGTGAAGCTATGGTGTTAACAGAAATATTTAAAATATTTAAGAATAAATTAAGGTTATTGTAACAAATTTGACAAATTAATGAATTAAAATATTTATAGAGGTGATTTAATATGGAAAAAAGTTTACAATTTGTAGATTCATATCATGAAAAAAATTATATTGAACTAGTTCAAAATTTTATGGGAAAATTAAATAAAGATTTATATATAGTATTAAAATTATTAAGTATTAATGAAGTTTATGTAGTTGCTAAAGAGTATATAAGTGGAACAAATATAATGTTTAGAGAATTATTAAATGATTCAAGAATAGTAAGTACATCAAGATTTTTAGTTGAATTAGCATACAGTTTTTTTACAAAAAGCTTTTCCGTCAAAGAGATCTCAAGTACCAAGAAGTTAAGTTTTGATACCAGAAATTTTATAATAAATATAATAAATTATTATTCAGAAGTAGAGAAGAAAGAAAATTCTTGTGCATAATAATTAATATTTACAAGGTAGCTTTTATCATAAAATAAAGTTACCTTGTTATTTTAGAAAAAATATATAGATAAATCAAATGGAAAATATTGATTGTTATTACATTATATGGTAATATAATGAAAAAAGAAACCGTTGATGTGGAGATAAAAATAGATCGTGCACTTACAGAGAGTTTGGATAGATGAGAGCCGAGCAGAACGCAGCCTATTAAATGGACCACTGAGGGCATAGTGAAAAGACCTTTAGGTTCTTAGTATTCTATGACGTTTGACATACGTTATTTGTCTAGGATATGTTAGTATCCGAATAAAGTGTACGATTATTTCGTAAATCAAGGTGGCACCGCGGGTGTAGTGTATTCTGCCCGTCCTTGACAGGTAACTCTACTGTCAAGGACGGGCTTTTTATCTTCCTTGGCAGAATATATTAAATTTTTAGGAGGAAAATATGATTTATCCAAGCTTAGAAGAAGCAAAAAAAATTATAGAAAAGGATGACTATGGAGTTGTTCCTATATGTATGGAATTATATGCAGATATAAAAACCCCTATTGAAACTTTAAAAATTCTTAAAGGAGTAAGTAGCAATGTTTTTATTTTAGAAAGTGTGGACAATTCTCATAGGTTAGGTAGATATACTTTTTTAGGTTACGATCCTAAGTTAGAAATAACTTGCTATAATCATAAATTACAAATTAAAACAGGAACTATTATTAATGAAGAAGTAAATCACCCCAATAAATATATTAGAAAGATCCTAAGGGAAAATAAAAGTCCTAAAATTGAAGGGTTGCCTACATTTACAGGGGGACTTGTAGGATATTTTTCTTATGATTATATAAAGTATGGTGAGCCTAAATTAAACTTAGATGGAAAAGATGAAGAGAGATTTAATGATGTAGATTTAATGCTTTTTGATAAAGTAATAGCATTTGATAATTATAATCAAAAAATAATTTTAATAGTAAATGTTAAAGTAGATAATTTAGAGGTTAATTATCGTAAAGCTGAAATAGAATTAAAGAGCATGGCAGATTTAATTATTAATGGCAAGACTACAGAAAATGAAAAACTTAAAATTAAATCTAATTTTAAAGAGTATTTTTCAAAAGAAGAATATTGCAATATGGTTATTAAGGCAAAGAAGTATATAAAAGAAGGAGATATTTTTCAAGTAGTTTTATCAAATAGAATAGAAGCAGAAATGGAAGGAAGCATTTTAGATTGTTATAGAGTTCTTAGAACTACAAATCCATCACCGTATATGTTTTATTTTTATAGCAATGATGTAGAAATTGCAGGGGCATCACCAGAGACCTTAGTTAAACTTGAAAATAATAAATTATATACATTCCCTTTAGCTGGTACTAGAAAAAGGGGGATTTCGGAAGAAGAAGATTTAGAGATTGAAAGGGAGCTTTTACAAGATGAAAAAGAGTTAGCAGAACATAATATGCTTGTTGATTTAGGGAGAAATGATATAGGGAAAATCGGTGAAATAGGTAGTGTAAAGGTAGAAAAATATATGAGTATTGAGCGATTTTCTCATGTTATGCATATAGGCTCTACTGTATCAGGAAAAATTAGAAAAGATAAAGATTCATTAGATGCAATAGATGCCATATTACCAGCAGGAACTTTATCAGGTGCACCAAAGTTAAGAGCCTGTGAAATAATAAATGAACTAGAAGGAAATAAAAGAGGAATATATGGAGGTGCCATAGGATATATAGACTTTACTGGTAACTTAGATATGTGTATATCTATAAGGCTTGCCTTTGCAAAGAATGGAAAGTTATTTATAAGATCAGGTGCAGGAATTGTAGCAGATAGCATACCAGAAAATGAGTATGAAGAATGTATAAATAAATCTAAAGCTGTTATTACTGCATTAAATATTGCAAAGGAGGGGATTTATTAATGATTCTTTTAATTGATAATTATGATAGTTTTTCATATAACCTTTATCAGCTAATTGGTACCTTTGATGAAAATATAGTAGTAATTAGAAATGATGAAAAAAATATTAAAGAAATAGAAGAAATGGAACCAAGGCTTATTATACTTTCGCCAGGGCCAGGAAAGCCAAAAGACGCTGGAATATGCATTGATGTAGTTAAATATTTTAAGGGTAAAGTTCCTATATTTGGTGTTTGTTTAGGTCATCAAGCTATTTGCGAAGCTTATGGAGCAACAGTTACTTATGCAAAAGAATTAATGCATGGAAAGACAAGCTTAGTAAAAGTTGATAATGAAAGTAATTTATTTAAAGGTATTACGGAAGAAATAAGTGTAGGAAGATATCATTCCTTAGCAGTAGATAAAGACACTTTACCTAAAGGACTAAAAGTTATAGCAATTACAAATGACGATGAAGTTATGGCTGTAGAGGATGAAAAAAATAAAGTTTATGGAGTGCAATTTCATCCAGAGTCTGTATTGACTAAGGATGGATATAAAATAATAAAAAATTTACTGGACCACAGAGAATCCAAAATTTACTGAACACCGGGGGTCCAGTAAAAATGAAATATAAGGGGGCAATTTAAATGATTAAAGAGGCTATTAAAAAATTAAGTAATAGACAAGACATAGGTTATGACATGGCAAAAGAAGTAATGAATGAAATTATGAGTGGTGAAGCAAGTGATGTACAGAAAAGTGCTTATTTGACTGCTTTTAGTATGAAAGGTGAAACTATAGAAGAAATTACTGCATCTGCAGAAGAAATGAGAAATCATTGCATAAAGCTTTTACATGATAAAGATGTACTTGAAATAGTAGGAACTGGTGGAGATGGGTCTAATTCATTTAATATCTCAACAACTTCATCAATTGTTATAGCAGCAGCAGGAATACCAGTAGCAAAGCATGGAAATAGAGCTGCAAGTAGTAAGTGTGGGGCTGCAGATGTATTAGAAGCCTTAGGGGTAAAAATTAATATTTCACCAGAAAAGAGCAGGGAATTATTAAACAAAATTGGAATTTGCTTCTTATTTGCTCAAAATTATCATATTGCAATGAAATATGTGGCTCCAATAAGAAGAGAGCTTGGAATTAGAACAGTTTTTAATATTTTAGGACCACTTAGTAATCCAGCAGGAGCTAATATGGAGCTAATGGGAGTTTACGATAAGGAATTGGTAGAGCCCCTTGCAAGAGTTCTACACAATTTAGGTGTTAAGAGAGCTTTAGTTGTTTATGGAGAAGATAAGTTAGATGAAATATCTATGAGTTCACATACAACTGTTTGTGAAGTAAAAGATGGAGAGTTTTACTCCTATGTCATAATTCCAGAACAGTTTGGATTAGAAAGATGTAAAAAAGAAGATTTAGTAGGTGGGACTCCTAGGGAAAATGCAGAAATAACATTATCAATATTGAATGGAGAAAAAGGACCAAGGAGAAATGCAGTAGTTTTAAATGCAGGAGCAGCTTTATATTTAGGTAACAAAGTTAAAACTATATTAGAAGGTGTAAGATTAGCTGAAGAAATAATTGATAGTGGGAAAGCAAAGAAGAAGTTAGAAGAATTTATTAAATATTCTAATGAGTAGGTGAAGTTATGATATTAGATGAAATAGTAGAAAAAACTAAAATAAGAATAGAAGAAAGAAAAAAAGAAAAATCATTAAGTATAGTAAAGGAAGAAGCTCTATCAAAGGAAATAAATTTTACATTTCCTTTTGAAAAAGCATTAAAAAATAATGATATAGCTTTTATATGTGAAGTAAAAAAAGCATCTCCTTCTAAAGGAGTAATTTCAGAGGATTTTAAATATTTAGATATTGCAATAGATTATGAAAAGGCTGGTGCTAATGCTATTTCAGTTTTAACAGAACCATTTTATTTTAAAGGAAAGGATATGTTTTTAGAAAAAATAGCAAGTGAAGTAAAGATACCAGTGCTTAGAAAAGATTTTGTAATAGATGAGTATATGATTTATGAAGCCAAAGTATTAGGGGCTAGTGCGGTGCTTTTAATATGTGCAATATTAGATAAAGAGAAATTGAAGGATTATATAGAAGTAGCTAATAGTTTAGGACTTTCAGCTTTAGTTGAAGCACATGATGAAGAAGAAATCAAGATGGCATTAAGTTGTGGTGCTAGGATAATTGGTGTAAATAATAGGAATCTTAAAAATTTCACTGTAGATATTAATAACTCAGCTAAATTAAGAAGTCTTGTTCCAAGAGATATTATTTTCATATCAGAAAGTGGTATTAAAACTGCAGATGATATTGATAAACTAAGAAAATTTAATGTAGATGCAGTTTTAATTGGAGAAACATTAATGAGAAGTGAAAATAAAAAGCAAGGTCTAGATGAGCTAAGAGGATATAAATATGAATAATGTAAAAATAAAGTTTTGTGGTTTATTTAGGGAAGAAGATATTGAATATGTAAATAAATTAAATCCTGATTATATAGGTTTTGTTTTTGCTAAAAGTAAAAGACAAATAACAAAAGATAAAGCTATAAATTTAAAAAATAAATTAAAACCTTATATTAAGGTTGTTGGTGTATTTGTAGATGAAGATATTGAAAAAATAATTGACTTATTAAGTAATGGAATTATAGATATAGCTCAACTTCATGGAACGGAAAGAGAAGAAGATATAAAGGCTATAAAAGAAAAGACTAAAAAACAGGTTATAAAAGCAATAAGGGTAACTAGTTCAAAGGATATTGAAATCTGGAAGGATTCTTGTGCAGATTTTTTAATGTATAGGAAAGTATAAAAATTTCAATGGCTGAAAGTTAGATAAAATCTAGCTTTCAGCCATTTTTTGT
>NZ_JADNLK010000019.1 GCF_015555905.1 Clostridium sp. D43t1_170807_H7 | reverse complement strand
CGTCTTAAGACGCAAGCTAGTAATTTGCCCTTATAGGGCTCATGAAAAACCACCAGCTTAGCTGGTGGATATTTATTGTACACTTAATTATAAAAAAATTAATAAAGTATATTGTTGAAATATTAAAATGATAAATATGTGAAAAATGGCAATTGAGATTTTTGTATATAATAAATCTTTTCTTAAATATTAATTACACATAAAATGCAAGAAAAAATATTAATAATTCATAAATTATTATATAATTTTACTTTAATATGTATTAAATACATAAAAATGCAGGATTTTAAATATATTCTATCATAACCTCTTTGAATTACTAGAAATATATGGTACAATTATTATTGATGTAAATAAATAGTAAAAAGGGGGCTATATTTATGGAAAAAATTAAAATGACCACTCCATTAGTTGAAATGGATGGAGATGAAATGACTAGAGTTATTTGGAGTATGATAAAAGAGGAGTTACTAAATCCTTTTATCGATTTAAAAACTGAATATTATGACTTGGGGATAGAATACAGAAATGAGACTGATGACAAGGTAACAGTTGAAGCTGCAGAAGCTATAAAGAAGTATGGAGTAGGAGTAAAATGTGCTACGATAACTCCAAATGCAGATAGAATAAAAGAATATAATTTAAAAGAAATGTGGAAAAGTCCTAATGGAACTATAAGAGCAATTTTGGATGGAACAGTTTTTAGAGCACCTATTACTGTTAGTTCAATAAAGCCTTTTGTTAGAACATGGGAAGCACCAATTACAATAGCTAGACATGCTTATGGGGATATTTATAAAAATGTTGAAATGAAAATTGAAGGAAAAGGAAAAGCAGAATTAGTTTTTACTGATGAAGAAGGAAAAGAAAGTAGAGAAACTATTCATGAATTTAAGGATAGTGGAGTAGTAATGGGAATGCACAATACTAATAAATCAATATCTAGTTTTGCTAGAAGTTGTTTTAATTTTGCATTAGATACGAAGCAAGATATATGGTTTGCATCTAAGGATACTATTTCTAAAAAATATGATCATACTTTCAAAGATATTTTTAATGAAATATTTGAGGAAGAATATAAAGAAAAATTCAAAGAAGCTAATATTGAATATTTTTATACATTAATTGATGATGCAGTTGCAAGAGTTATTAAATCTAAAGGTGGATTTATTTGGGCTTGTAAAAATTATGATGGAGATGTTATGAGTGATATGGTTGCAACAGCCTTTGGATCTCTTGCAATGATGACCTCTGTTTTAGTATCACCTGAGGGATATTATGAATATGAAGCAGCCCATGGAACAGTACAAAGACATTATTATAAACACTTAAAAGGTGAAGAAACTTCAACTAATTCAATGGCCACTATTTTTGCATGGACAGGTGCACTAAGAAAAAGAGGAGAATTAGATGGAAATGAAGATTTAGTTTCTTTTGCTAATAGATTAGAAAAAGCATCATTACAAACAATTGAAGATGGAGTAATGACTAAAGACTTAGCAATGCTTACTGATTTAAAAGAAGTTAAAACTGTTAACACATATGAATTTATTAAAGAAATAAGAAATAGATTACAATAAAATACAGAAAATGGTTACGCCTCCGGGGTTAATCCAATATTTGGATTAACCCCGGAGGCACAACCATATATTGGATTAAAGTTGAAAGCATAATTTGTTATGGAAAGCATAAAATAAGCGTAAAAGTAGCAAAGGAGGGAAGAAAAATGTCACATAAGAATAATAAAAATTCAAAGGATAATAAAAAGTCAAGTCAAAAGACTAGATCTGAATTACAAAAAATGAGAGTAGAAACTGCCAATGAAGTTGGATACTCTAAAGAATCAAGAAAATTAGGTAAGGATCAACCAAGGCCAGATAGTGCTCAAAAAATAGGTCAGTAGTATAGTAATTAAATTTTGGTAGTGATAATATTAAACTTTAAAAATACATAGTGAATAGTAAAAAAGGAGTGTTTAGCAAGAAACACTCCTTTCGCTTAATATATTAAATTATGGATTTAATATAAAAATTATATACCAATCCAGTTAGTTTTTATTTTTAAAATGCCCAGTTTCCATTAGAGAAAATTTGAACAGTTTCTCCGCTTTTATTAATTCCGGTAATTTCAAGATCACTAGTTCCAATCATAAAGTCAACATGAATAACTGAGTTATTAACACCTATTTTTTCTAGCTCTTCTTCTGAATATTTATCTGCATCTTTTACACAAGATTCATAAGCTCTACCAAAAGCTAAATGACAAGCTGCATTTTCATCAAATAATGTATTAAAGAATATTAATTTTGAATTAGAAATAGGTGAGTCATAAGGAACAAAAGCAACTTCTCCTAGGTATCTAGCACCTTCATCACTATCAAGCATTTGCTTTAATACATCATAACCAGTTTCAGCAGTAAAATCTACAGCTTTACCATCTTTAAAAGTAATAGAGAAATTATCTATTAAATTTCCACCGTAGCTTAATGGCTTAGAAGAGTAAACTACCCCATTAACTCCAGTTTTCTTAGGTAAAGTAAATACTTCTTCAGTTGGCATATTTGCATTAAAAGGTATTCCTTTAACATCTCCTTCAGAACCTCCAGCCCAAATATGACCTTCTGGAAGTTCAATATTTAAGTCAGTTCCATTTGAAGATTTTAAATGTACGCTTTTAAAGTTATTGTCATTCATAAATTTAATTTTTTCTTCTAAGTAAGCATTATGTTTCTCCCAAGCAGTTACTGGATTTTCAGTATCAACTCTTACTGTTTTAAATATTACATCCCATAAAGATTCCATAGCTTCTTCATCACTTGCATTAGGGAATACTTTTTTAGCCCATGAAAGTGTAGGAACTGATAATACACACCAACGACATTTATTAGACATAGAGTTATCGTAGTATTCCTTTAAAGCTGTAGTTCTGGCTTTTTGAGATGTACCTATTTTGTCAACTGAAACTCCTTTTAATCCATCAGGATCACTTGCAGCTATTGAAATAAAGCAAGCTCCTTGTCTGGCATAATAATTATATCCTTCAGCCATCCAAGCTGGATAGTCAGCAATAGTTTCTAAAGAACTATTTTCTAATTTTATTTTAGTTAGTTGTTGATCACCATAATGTACAACTACATCTTTAGCACCTGCTTTATAAGCTTCTTCTGCAATAAGTCTAGCAAATTCTGCAGTTTCAATTGGTGAAGTAATAACTAATATATTATCTTTTTGAATATTAACGCCTGTATTTACAGCTAATTTAGCATATTTTTTTAATAAATTTTTATCCATATATAGCCCTCCTATATTGTTTATTATAGTAAATTATACCACATAATTAGGTCAATTAAATAAGTTTAATATATATACTTTAATTATTTGTATTAATTATGTTATTTATTATTTTTTATAAAAAAGGTTATAATTTATATTTTTAATAGGGTAATAAACTTGTAAGAAGGCACAAAAATAACTATAATTATTACTACACATATAATATGAAAAGGAAGAAAGCCAATGAAAAATTTATTAATTAACTTAGTAGAAAAAAATAAAAAATATACACAAGATGGTAAACTTGCATCATATATACCAGCTCTTTTAAAAGCAAATAGCGAAGACTTAGGACTGTGTGTATATGATATAAAAAATAATGAACAATACTGGGCTGGAGAAAGCGATGTTAAATTCACTATTCAAAGTATTTCAAAGGTTGTTAGTTTAATAATTGCACTTAATGATAACGGTAGAGAAAACGTATTTAAAAAAGTAAATGTTGAGCCAACAGGAATGGGATTTAATAGTATAGTAAACTTAGAAATAAGAAATCAGGATAGACCATATAATCCAATGATTAATGCTGGAGCTATAGTAACAACATCCCTTATTTTTGGTGAAAATGAAGAGCATAAATTACAAAGAATACTAAACTTTTTAAGAAGAGCAACTAATAATCCTACAATAGATATAAATAGAGAAATATATGAAAGCGAAAAAGCTACAGGAGATAGAAACAGATCTTTAGCTTACTTTATGAAAAGCTCTAATATATTAGAAGGAAATGTAGAAGAAATATTAGATCTTTACTTTAAACAATGTTCAATTGAAGCTACAGCTAAGGATTTGGCAATGTTTTCAGCAGTAATTGCAAACGATGGAGTAGCACCTTGGAATGATGAAGTTTTAGTTTCAAGAGAAGTATGTAGAATAGTTAAAACAATAATGGTTACTTGTGGTATGTACGATGCATCAGGAGAATTTGCAGTACATGTTGGGGTTCCAGCAAAATCGGGAGTTGGAGGAGGAATAATTGCCACAGTTCCTAGAAGATTTGGAATAGGCATATATGGTCCAGCTTTAGATGATAAAGGAAATAGTATTGGTGGAATACATATATTAAAAGATTTATCAGAAGAATTAGAACTTAGTATATTTTAATGTAAATATGTTATAATTACTAAATAATAGTTTAAAAAATATATAAAGAAAAATACTGGAGGAAAGAATGGAAAGATTACTGATTTTAGATTCAAACAGTTTACTTAATAGAGCATTTTATGCAATACCACCATTAACAAATAGTGAAGGAATTCATACTAATGCAGTTTATGGATTTACAAATATGCTATTTAAAATGAAGGAAGAAATAAAGCCAGATTACATAGTTGCAGCTTTTGATAGAAAGGCTCCAACATTTAGACATAAAGAATATGAAGATTATAAAGCTGGTAGAAAAAAGATGCCTCCAGAATTAGCAGAACAATTTCCACTTATTAAAGAAGTACTTAACTTATTAGCAATTAATATTTATGAAATAGATGGATTTGAGGCAGATGATATAATAGGAACATTAGCTAAGTTTGCTGAAAGTAATGGAATTGAAGTTTTCATAGTAACAGGAGATAGAGATGCTCTTCAACTTGCTACTGACAATATTAAAGTAGTTATTACTAAAAAAGGTGTTACAGAAACAGCTGTATATAATAGAGAAGCTTTTGAAGCTGAATTTGGTGTTACACCAACTCAATATATAGATGTAAAAGGGCTTATGGGAGATAAGTCAGATAATATTCCAGGAGTACCAGGGGTAGGTGAGAAGACAGCATTTAAGCTTATTTCTACTTATGGTTCCATGGAAGGAGTACTTTCACATATTGATGAAATAAGTGGTAAGAAACTTAAAGAAAACTTAGAGACTTATAGTGAACAAGCAATTTTCAGTAAAAAGCTTGCTACAATTATGACAGAAGTTCCTATAGAATTTGACTTAGAAGATATTAAGAGTCAAGAAAACTATAATAGAGAAGAGCTTAAAAAATTATTCTTTAAACTTCAAATGAAATCTTTATTATCAAAACTACCTGGTGAAGATGTTGAAGAGGAAGAAGAGGTAGCAAAAGTAGAGATCAATGAAGTAAATACAGTAGATGGTTTTAAAGAAGCTTTAAAAGAAAAAGAAAATATTGCTTTTATAGCATATAGTACATCTAACGCTAATCTTTATTCTAAAATTGAATTAGATAAATTATATCTAAACTATGGAGAGAAAGTTAGCTTAATTGATTTTAAAATAATAACTATGGAAAATCCAACTGAGGCTATAAATACATTAAAGAGCTTCATGGAAAATGAAAAAATAGCTAAGGTAATACATGATGGTAAAAATTTAGTAACTATATTAAATAAAATGAATATAGAAATAAAGGAATTCATATTTGATACTGTAGTAGCTGCTTATCTTATAGATTCTGCTAAAAGCAATTATCCTTTAGAAACTTTAATTAATGAATATTTAATGAAGGAAGTTAAAGGAGAAAATGAAGAATTAATTTGTAATGCTATTTCAAATATGAAAGAGCTTTATGAATATTTAAAAGAAAGAATAAATAAAGAAGGAATGGATGAACTTTATTATGAAGTTGAGCATCCACTTATATCTATTTTATCAAGTATGGAAGCTATAGGATTTAAGGTGAATAGAGAAAAACTTGATGAACTTGCTGTTAAATTTAAAGAAGAAATATCTACAACAGAAAAAGAAATATATGAGCTTTGTGAAGAGGAGTTTAACATAAGTTCACCAAAGCAGTTAGGAAAAATTCTTTTTGAAAAATTAGATTTACCAGTAGTTAAAAAGACTAAAACAGGATATTCAACTAATGCAGAAGTATTAGAAAAACTAATGGATAAACATCCTGTTATAGAAAAAATTATTTACTATAGACAAATAACAAAGCTTAACTCTACATATGTAGAAGGACTTAAGAACGTTATAGATGAAGATGGAGCTATTCATTCAAGCTTTAATCAAACTGTTACTACAACAGGTAGATTATCAAGTACAGAGCCAAATCTTCAAAATATACCTGTTAAATATGAAATGGGTAGAGAGATAAGAAAAGTATTTATACCAAAGGAAAGTACAGATGTATTATTATCTTGTGACTACTCTCAAATAGAGCTTAGAGTACTTGCACATATGTCAGATGATAAGAATATGATAGATGCATTTAATCACCATAGTGATATTCATACTAAAACTGCATCAGAAGTGTTTAAAGTTCCAGTTGATGAAGTTACATCTCTTATGAGAAGTAGAGCAAAGGCTGTTAACTTTGGAATAGTATATGGAATAAGTGACTTTAGTCTTTCTCAAGACTTAAAGATAACTAAAAAAGAAGCTTCAGAATATATGGAGATTTACTTTGATAGATATCCAAAAATAAAAGGATATTTAGAAAGTGTTAAAGAAGAGGCAAAAGAAAAAGGTTATGTTTTAACAGTATTAAATAGAAGAAGATTTATACCAGAAATAAAATCTTCAAATAAGATAGTAAAAGCTCTTGGAGAAAGACTTGCAATGAATGCACCAATTCAAGGAAGTGCAGCAGATATTATTAAACTTGCTATGGTTAAGGTTTATAATAGATTAAAGAAAGAAAATTTAAATAGTGAAATAATTCTTCAAGTACACGATGAACTTATTTTAAATGTTAAAGAAAATGAATTAGAAGTTGTTAAAGCATTAGTAAAAGAAGAGATGGAAAATGTACTAAAGATGTCAGTTACATTAGAAGTTGATACAAATATAGGTAATACATGGTATGATGCAAAATAGGGGGTAAATATGATTAAAATAGGATTAACAGGAGGGATAGGGTCAGGAAAAAGTACCGTATCATTTATGTTAAAGGAAGCTGGATTTAATATAATAGATGCAGATGTAATAGCTAGAGAGGTACTTGTTAAATATCCAGAAATATTAGAAAAAGTTAAAATTGGATTTGGAGCAGGATTTTTTGATTGGAGAGGTGACTTCCGTAGAAAGGAATTTGGAAACCATATATTCAGATTTCCTAAACAAAGAAAAAAATATGAAGAGATAATATTACCATATATAAAAAGAGAAATATATGAGAATATAGATAAATTGGAAAAGAAAAAAGCAGATTTTGTTATTGTAGATGCGCCTACATTAATAGAGAACGATTTGCATAAAGATATGGATTATGTTATCTTAGTTTGGGTAGATAATAATACGCAAATTCAAAGAGTAAGATCAAGAGATACATTATCAAGGGATGAGGCTATAAATAGAATTAATGCTCAAATGCCTTTAGAGAGGAAAAAAGATTTTTCTAATATAGTTATAGAGAATAATGATACTTTAGCTAAGACTAAAGAGCAGGTTGACTTACTAATAGAGTTTTTAAAGTCTATTTAATCTATTTCAAAGTAGGGAGAGGGAATGAAGTTTAAAAAAATTATAATATGGCTTGTAGTTGCCATTGTGATTTTAGTTGGTGGAAAGTACAGTATTAAAAAATATCTATATCCGTATAAGTATGAAGAAATAGTAAATAAATATAGTTATGAATATAATTTAGATCCACTTTTAGTTTTAGCAGTTATAAAAACAGAAAGTAATTTCAATAAAGATGCTGAATCTAGTAAGGGAGCTAAAGGCTTAATGCAGATTATGGATTCCACTGGAGAATGGATTGCCAGCAAGTTAGAAATTGATAATTTTAATACTAATATGCTTTATGAGCCTGAAATTAATATTGAATTTGGATGTTGGTATTTAAATAACTTGCTAAAGGAGTTTGGCGATTTAAGTTTAGCATTAGCAGCTTATAATGGTGGAAGTGGTAATGTAACAAAATGGCTTAATGATCCGGAGTATTCAAGTGATGGAGAAAACTTAACATACATTCCTTTTAAAGAAACGAAAAAGTATGTTGATAAGGTTAGTACACGATATAATATTTATAAATTTCTTTATGAGTAAAAGGAAGCCTAAAGAGGCTTCTTTTTTTCAGTGACAAGTTTGGCAAGTTACCTAACTTGCCACTTGTCACTGTATAAATTGCGTCGCAATTTATACGTAATTGTGTTATAATCGTTAAGACAATTTTGAAAAGGTGTGAAATAATATGAAGGAAAAGGTAGAGTTTAAAGGTAGCGTGGTTTTAAATCCGGTACCAGTTGTTTTAATAACATCTAAAAATAAAGAAGGAAAAGAAAATGTTTTTACTGTAGGATGGATTGGAACAGTATGTACTAAACCACCTATGTTGTCAATATCCATAAGACCTGAGAGATTATCTTATGAATATATAAAAGAAACTATGGAATTTACAGTTAATTTACCAAGTATAGATATGACAAAAGCAGTTGATTATTGTGGAGTAAGACCAGGAAGAAAGTTTGATAAGATAAAAGAAATGAACTTTACAATGAGAGAGGGAACTAATGTGGATGTTTCATATATAGATGAATGCCCGATTTCTATTGAGTGTAAGGTAAAAAGTATAATTCCTCTTGGAACTCATGATTTATTTATTGCAGATGTAGTTGGCTCTCACATAGATAAAGATTTAATTGATGAAAAAGGAAAAATACACTTTGAAGAAGCTAATTTAATTACATATTGTCATGGTGAGTATTTTAAAATGGATACTAAAGCTTTAGGTAAGTTTGGGTATTCAGTAGCTAAAAATCCAGTAGTGAAAGAGAAAGGTAAAAAGGAAAATACAAAGAAAGAAATTAGTCTAAATAGCAAGAAAAAAATTAAGGAAAAATCTAATGTTAGTAAAGAAGAGAAATTTACTAAAAAAGACGTTAAAAATAAAAAGAGTAACAAAAATAAAGGTAAGAAAAACTTTAGTTCAAAGAAAAGTGCTAAAGCTGTAAAGAAAAAAGCAAATAAAGCTAGATAAAGAGAGGTTGATTTTATGTTTATAATTTCTTATAAATTACCATATGAAAAATTAGATGCTACAATTGAACTTTTAGCTATAAACGATATATATAATGTTTTTTATGAAAATCCATTAGAAATAACAACTGATAATTATGGATATGGATATTTAGAGAAAGAGGATGAAGAAATAATTCTTAAGGTTGCTTTTGAGGGTGAAAAAGAAGGATTAGATGAGTTTAAGGATAACTTAAAAGATATTCTAAAAATGGATTACATAAATATTGAAGAAAATAATTATGATTATACTACATATGATTTCCCAGCAATACATTTAGATGATAAATATGTTATAGCAAGTCCAGATGAAGAGTTTGAAGGGAAAACAAAAATTAACTTCATTTCACAAGGAGCTTTTGGGACTGGATTACACGAAACAACTCAAGATATATTAAAGTTGATTTTAAATAAATTAGATATGAAAGAAAAGACAGTATTAGATATTGGAACAGGATCAGGAATACTTTCTATAGCTTCAGCAATAGCAGGTGCTTCAGAAGTAGTAGCAGTTGACATAAGAGATGTAGAAGATGAAGTTATGCTAAATGCATCATTAAATAACTTAAGTAATATAGAAGTTGTTGTTGGAGATATATTAGAGAATAGCAATTTAGTTAATAAGAACTTTGATTGGATATTTATAAACATTGGTGGAGAAGAAACTAAAATGTTTATGAAATATATAAAAGAACATTTAAACCCTAATGGAGATATATTAGTTTCAGGGCTTGTAGAATGGAGCTTTGATGAAGTAAAAGAAAATGTGGAGAGTTATGGATTTAAACTTGTAAGCAGACATCAAACTAATGAATGGGTTACTGCAGTATTTAATTAATATTTTAATGCAAAAAATGCTATGCAAATTTTAAATTTGCATAGCATTTTTTTAGTATCTAGAATATCTACTTCTTCTATTTCTTCTACGTCTCTTTGAATTAATCATTAATTTGATTATAACAAATATTAATACAATTATTAAAACTGTTATTAATAAGGCAAGAACATATACTCCAATATTAGCTTTTAATATTTGACCGACTTTTAAAGTGATTGATCCCTTAACTGTTTCACTATATTTTCCAGCAGTGAAAACTAAATCAACATTATTATTTGAAGCTACTTTCCATGCATTTAACTCATTAGAAGGAACTTCAAGAGTAGCATTTGTATCATTAAAATCATTCTTGTAGTATTCAATATCTTGATTTAATACTACTGGAGCAGTTATAGTTTTAGTAGGTCCAAAGAATTTAAATAACTTATAACTTAAATCTACAGTTGAAATTTCATCACCAGCTGATTTATAAGTTGTTTTTTCAGCATCATAACTATAATTAGCAATAGCTTCAGTATCGTTAAATACGTTCATTCCATCTGCACCGTATTCAGATCCAAGTACTACAGTAACTAAATTTCTACCATTTCTATTATAGAAACCTACAAAACAATGTCCAGCTTTTGTTTCATTACCAGTTTTACCACCAATATTACCATCAACACCAAGAATTTTATCTCTTGTTTCTATATAGATTTTTTTACCATCTAATGTAACAGAAGTTTTAGCTAATCCGCTAGCCTCTCTTACCCAGTCATTTTGATATGCTGCACTAGCAATAAGTGCTAAATCATAAGCAGTAGTTACATTATGATTATTAGGATCTGTTTCTAATCCGTTTGGACTAACAAAATGGCTATTTACAGCTCCAATCTCTTTAGCTTTCTCATTCATTAATTCAGAAAAGGCATCAACAGAGCCAGCAACAGATTCTGCCATCATTACAGCAGCATCATTTGCTGAATATACCATTACAGCATTCATAACTTCATCTGCAGTTAAAGTATCGCCAGCTTTAGCAGTATTACCTATAAAATTAGTTAATGCAGTTTCAGTAACAGCAGCAGATACATCACTATAAGAAATGATATCGCTCTTGTTTTTATTTTCTGCAAAAAGTAAAGATGTTAATAGTTTAGTTGTACTAGCTGGTGAACGTTGAACATCCGCATTTTTAGAGTAAATTATTTCACCAGTATCCATATCCATTGTTATAGCAGAAGCCCCTATTATTTGAGGCTCAGTAGCAGCAAATGCTTTAGTTGTATTAAAAAATGGTGCTACTAAAGTTAAGCAAATAACTAACATTAGTGCTCTAAAAAATTTTTTTGACATAAATCTCCCCGTCCTTCTTTATAAGTAAATAATTTTTTAATTTTTTATTTAGTATTTAATCTAGTAATCATAACTTCTTTAGCTTTTAGTTCTAAGCTATCATCTAGTTTTTCTAATGCCACCTCTGAATATTTAATTTCAAGTGCCATTTTAATAAATCTATCTGCAAGTTCAGGGTTTTTTGCTAAAAGTGAACCATGGAAATAAGTGCAGTAAGTATTTTTATATATACATCCTTCATAGCCATCAGAACCATTATTTCCATATCCATGTATGCATTTACCTAATGGTTTAAGGCCATTAAGATAAGTTCTACCAGAATGATTTTCAAAGCCAACATAAGTTTCATTGAAGTCTTCATTATATATTACAGTATCTCCAATAAATCTAGTATCACCAGCTTCTGTGTATATATCTAATATACCTAACCCCTCAATTCTTTCACCATTTGGAGCAGTATAGTATTTTCCAAGCAATTGATAACCACCACAAATAGCTATTAAAACTTTACTATTATTAATATATCTAGATAATTCTTCTTTTTTATTATTCATTAAATCAGCAGAAACTATTGATTGCTCATAGTCTTGACCACCACCGAAGAATACAATATCATAATCATCAGCATTAAATTCATCATTTAAAGAAACATTTATTATATTAACTTTAATTCCACGTTCTTCAGCTCTATGCTTTAAAATTAATATATTACCCACATCGCCATAAACATTTAAAAGATCTGGATAAAGGTGACAAATATTTAATTCCATAAGCTCCTCCTATATTACCAAAGGTTTTTAATATATCCTTTAGAGTGTAAATACTTTCTATAGTTTATCATTGCAGTATAAGTAGCTAAAATATATAGCTTTTTATTTTTACCATCTCTAATTTTAGATGTTAGATTTTCATAATCTTCTTCAATGATAAGCTTTGAAGAAGGTATTCCTGCAGTTTTAAGTCTTACTGCCATATCAAAGGCTCTAAGTCCTGATACATATACTTCATCTAAATCTGCATCTTTTAAATTTTCAAAATTAACATCCCAAATCCAAGAGACGTCTCTACCATCTGCATAATTATCATTAAGTAAGAATGCACATGAGAAAGAATCTTTATTAAGGCATAAGGTGTCTAATGCTTGATTATATCCAGCTGGATTTTTAACAAGTATAATTTTAACTTCTTTATCATCAATGTTTATTATTTCTTGTCTACCAAAGCTAGAACTTTGACTTTCTAAAGATTTTTTTATTGTACTATCATCAACATTAAGTTCCTTTGCAATTGAATAAGCACAAAGAGCATTATAGATATTATAAACACCAGATTGTCCAAGAAAAATTTCAGTATCTCCAAATTTAACAGTTGAGCTTTCAGCTGTTAATTCTAAAACTTCATCTACACCATACTTTATTTTAGGATGAGTGTAACCACAGCCTGTACAGTAGTAATCCCCTAAATGATTATATGTAACAAAATTATAACTATAAGGAGTTTTGCAGAACTTACAGAACTTTGAGTCTGCATTTACATCTATAGTTTTATTTTCGTTTATTGGAGTTTTAAATCCATAGAAAACTAATTCATTTTTAACATCTAACTTTCCAAGAAGAGACTCATCTCCATTAAGAACAAGTTTACTTTCAGGAACAAGAGTTATACCTTCTAAAATTTTAGTTAATGTAGTATATACTTCCCCATATCTATCAAGCTGATCTCTGAAAAGATTAGTTACTGTTATTATTTCAGGAGTAATATATTTTGTAATATATTTTAAATTTGCTTCGTCTACTTCAATAATTGCATATTTATTTTCATCTTTGTTGAAAAATTTATAGTTTTCTACAAATGTAGTAACTATACCTGGGAAAAGATTTGCACCTGTATTATTAGTTATAACAGGATATCCTTTTTCTTTAATGATGTTATAAATCATGCTTGTAGTAGTAGTTTTACCATTAGTTCCTGTAACCAAAACTACTTTATATCCCTTAGAAACAGTAGCTAATATATTGCCATCTAGTTTTAAAGCCACCCTCCCTGGGAAAGTAGTTCCACCTTTTAAAATAGTCTTAGTAAGAAATAATGTGAATTTTGTTGCTAATATACTTAGAATTGACTTAATACTAATTTCCTTCACCACCTACAATAATTTATTTACATTATTAACAATAATATTGAAATATAAACATTTTAATAGCAAAGATTAAATTATTCATTTTAGTTTTTAACATCTCTGCTTTAAATGACATATCAATACTAAAATAGTATAACACAAAGTTACGTTTTAACAAATCTATCTTTTTATTATATTTAAGCTAAATTAAAAAAATTTATAAAAAAGTCTAAATTGTAAAAAAATAATTAAAAACAACTATATATAATTGACACTAGTGAAATGCAGGATAATAATATAAGTAAAAAACTGAAAAGAGGATTATAGTTTTGAAAAGATTTTGTTTTAGAGATATAGAAGGAAAAGAAATTAAGTGCTATAAATGGACAACCTCTGAAAAACCAAAGGGAATAGTGCAAGTTGTTCATGGCATGACCGAATATGCTTTAAGGTATGATTATTTTGCAGAAAAACTTTGTGAAAATGGTTATACTGTTTATGCTCATGATCACAGAGGACATGGAGAAACTTCAAAAGAAGATGAAGAAAGAGGATATATTGCAGATAATGAAGGATTTGATATTTTAGTTGAAGATGTAAAAGAATTAACAGATATAATAAAAGAAGAAAATCCAAATGTACCAATAATATTGTTTGGCCATAGTATGGGTTCATTTGTAAGTCAAAGATATATAGAATTATATGGAAATGAAATTGATGGAGTTATTTTATCAGGAACTAATGGAAGACCAGATAAAATTACTAAACTTGGTATTTTAATTTCTAAAATTGAGATTATATTAAGAGGAAGAAAAGCAAAAAGTAAACTTATGGATAAATTATCCTTTGGAAGCTTTAATTCTAATTTTAAACCTAATAGAACAGATTATGATTGGTTATGTTCAGTAGAAGAAGAAGTGGACAAGTATATAGAAAGTCCTATGTGTGGCTTTATTTGTACAACATCATACTATTATGATTTAATAAGAGGCTTGTGGAAAATCAATAAGAAAGAAAATTTAAGACAGATACCTAAAAATCTACCAATATTTATTTTTGCTGGCGATAAAGATCCTGTAGGTAAGTTTGGACATGGGATAGTTAGAGTTAATAAATATATAAACTGTTAATAAAATGGGTAAACATTATTTCTTATTATGAAACATATATTTCTATTAGTAATAATAAGAGGTGATGGGAATGAAAAAGAAAAAGAAAAAGAAAATTAAAATTAAAATGCAAGTAAATAAAGCTCCTAAAGGGAAAAGAAAAAATATTATTAAAGAAATATTTTGTGTAAATAATAAGTTTGATTTTATTGGATTATTAAAGAATATTGCAATGCCTGTAGTTGGAGGAGTATTAGTGGGATTAATTACTAAAGGTTCAATGGATACATATGATTCATTAAAAAAGAGTATGATTACCCCTACTAATATTGTTTTTCCAATTGTCTGGTTAATATTATATGGATTAATGGGACTTGCTGCCTATAGAATATATATGAATAATAAAGATGGAAAAAATGATTATAATGGATACTTTTATTATTTTATTCAACTACTAATAAATTTCTTATGGGCAATAATATTTTTTAATTTAAGATTATATGGAATATCATTTATATTAACAATAGTTTTATTGGTTTTAATTATAATTACTACTGTAAAATTCTTTAAAGTTGATAAAATAGCAGGTGCATTAATGATACCTTATATAGCATGGGTAGCCTTTGCTTCATATTTAATATTTTATATTTGGATGTTTAATGAGATGTAAGAAATTAATTTGAATTATAAAAATAAATAGGATAAAATATAAATCTGGTAATGTATTAATACAGGTTTAAGGAGAAGAGTATTTTGAAAAAAGTAATTATAGCAGAAAAACCATCAGTAGCTAAAAATATAGCAGATGCATTTAAGATAAAAACAAGAAGAGATGGTTATTATGAAGGCGAAGATTATTTAGTAACATGGGCTTTTGGTCATTTATTTCAATTATTTGATGCAAAAGATTATGATGGAAATATGAAAGGATGGAGAATGGATAAATTTCCATTTATACCTGAAGAATTTAAATACAAAGTTAAATGTGATAACGTAAATAGAAATGTTACAGATAAAGGTGCTGAAAAGCAAATTAATATAATTAAGACATTAATAGAGCGTGATGATGTAGATGGCGTTATATCTGCTACCGACCAAGACCGTGAGGGAGAACTTATATCACTAGAAGTATTTATGTATTTAAATCAAAATAAGCCTATATATAGATTATTACTGAACGAATGGACACCAGATGAAGTTAAAAAAGGGATGAATAACTTAAAGGAAAATATAGAAATGAAATCCCTTCAAGATGCAGGTATAAGCAGACAATGGGCTGATTGGATTATAGGAATAAATTTAACTTCAGTAGCAACATTAAGATATGGTGGTACGGGTAAAGAGAGCAAAATGATTAATATAGGAAGAGTATTACTTCCTACATTAAAAATCATATATGATAGAGATAAAGAAATAGAAAATTTCAAAGCATCTACATATTATAAGCTGTTAGCAACTTTTAAGACAAAAAATAATGAAGAGTTTGAAGGAACTTATTATAATGAAAATAATAATGAAAAATTTGAAGATAAAAAAGTTGTTGAAGAATTAAAAAAGCAGCTAAAAGATAAACAAGGTGAAGTTGTGGAGAAGCAAGTAGAGAAGAAAAGAGAATATGCTCCACTCTTATTTAATTTATCTAACTTACAGGGACATATAACTAGTAAATACAAAGGTTGGACATCAGATAAAGTATTAAAGGTAGCACAAAGCCTTTATGAAAAGAAGTTTACTACTTATCCTAGAACAGGAAGTGTAGCCTTAGATGAAAGTTTAAAGGATAAAACAAGAAAGGTTTTAGAAACTGTAAAGAAAGGCTTACCATATGAAGAACAAATTAAATTTATAGATAACAAAAGAATATTTGATAATTCTAAGGTAGAAAGCCATAGTGCTATAATTCCAACATATATTAGGCCTACGGGGTTAAGCAAAGATGAAGAAATAGTTTATAATGCAATTAAAAATAGATTTATAATGCAATTTATGCCAATAGCAGAATTTGAAGAGACTAAATTAACAGTAAAGGTTCATGATGAAAACTTTAAAGGTACTTTTACTGCTAAGGGTAGAGTTCAAAGAGTTGAAGGATGGCGTGTAGTTGAAAAGATTGAAACAAAGGATACTATTTTACCATTTGTAAGCGAAAAGGAAATGGTGCAAGTAGTTGATGGTAAGGTTAATACAGTAACTAAGAAGCCACCAAAGCTTCATAATGAAAAAACTCTATTAAGAGTTATGGAGACTTGTGGAAAGAGTTTTAAAGATGAAGAAGATTCACCAGAAATGATGCAGGCAATCCTAAGTGGATTTAGTATAGGAACACCAGCAACAAGAGCTGAAACTATTAAGAAGTTAAAGGATACTGGATATATTAAATCAAAGGGGAAGAGTTTAACTTGTACTGAACTTGGAAGAACATTAGTTGAAATATTCCCAGTTAAAGAGCTTTTAGATTTAGAATATACAGGAAGATTGGAAAAGACTTTATCTGATATAGAAAAAGGTAAATTTAAAAAAGATGATTTCTTAACTATGATAAAGAATTTTACAGTGGAAGCTGTAGATGATATTAAGAAAGATACAGCTATGCTAAAAAACTTTAAGGTAGCATTACCAGAAGGTATAGAAAGTATAGGAAAATGCCCTGTATGTGGTAATGATATTATTGAAGGTGAAAAAGGTTTCGGTTGTATTAACTGGAAAAACGGATGTAAGTTTACTATTTGGAAAAATGATAAGTTTATAGAGGCTATGGGTAAAAAGGTAACTAAGGAAATGGTTGCATTATTACTTGAAAATGGAAAAGTAGGTTTTAGAAATCTTAAGAGTAAGAAAGGGACTTTCTTCTCAGCTTATTTAAGATATGAAAAAGATGAAAAGACAGGATATTATAACTGGAAAATGGAGTTTATAAATTAAACAGTATTTAAAATAAAAGACCATAAGATATGTAAGTGTATATACTATATCTTATGGTTTTTTTCTACATAAAAATTGATAAAATAGAGTAGCAAACAGGTGCTAAAAATACAGTGATTATTCCTGCAACTCCAATTGATAATGAACTCATGGCACCTTCAGTTTCACCTATTTCTAAGGCTTTACTTGTTCCAACAGCATGGGAAGCAGTTCCAAGAGAAACACCTTTAGCAATTGGATGATTAATTCTTAAAATCTTAAATACAGTAGGTCCAACTACAGCACCGATTATTCCAGAAAGAACAATAGCAAGAACTGTTATAGATGAAATTCCACCTAAACTATTAGTTATTTCAATACCTATAGGTGTAGTAACACTTTTTGATAATAAAGAAACTGTTAAACTACTGTCTAATCCTAAGAAAAGTGATATGGAAACAACTGATAATACACTAACTAAACTTCCAACAAAAATTCCAGTAAATATAGGTAAAAAGTTTTTCTTAAGTAGTGGTAAGTTTTTGTATAGTGGAACAGCTAAAACAATTGTTGCCGGTCCTAAAAAAATATTAATAAATTGTCCACCCTTATTATACGTATCAAAATCAATATTAAATATTTTCAAAAATCCAATTACAAGTATTGCAGCTATTAAAAGTGGATTAAAAAGTGGAAATTTTGTTTTTCTATAAATAAATAGACCTATTTCAAAAGCAACTAAAGAAATGAATATTCCAAAAAATATGTTGTTTGTAAACACTTCCATTTAATTAAGCCCCCTTTTTGTTAATTGTATTTTTTTTATCTTCTTTGACGGACTTTCTATTACATATAAATTGAACCGTGATGCCTGTAACAGCAATAACGATTATAGTGGTTAATATGCATAGAAGTATTATTTTAAAAATGCTTCCTTTAAGAGAGGCAAAAGATGTCATAAGACCTACGGAAGCAGGAATGAAGAAAAATGCTAAGTGATCTAAAAAGAAGTTAGCTAAATTTTCAACCTTTTCAACTTTTATAATATTTGATGTTAATAAAACAAATAGTAAGATCATTCCTACTATATTTCCAGGTATGGGTAAATTAAGAAATTTTGAAAGTATCTCACCTGCGAAATAAATACTAAGAAGTAATATAGATTCTCTAAAGAATTTCATTATAGATCATTCCTTTCTTTCATACACAAATACTTTAACACTAAAAAAAAAAATAGTAAATACTTATAAAATTTATATAAATTTAAAATTACATTAATTAACAAAAAATAACTATAAATCATAATATGAATCATAATAATATAATTAGTTTACCTAAAAAGGAGTAGGAATGAGTAAATTCTTAAAAAAATTTGCTGCCATTATAGGGGTAGTAGCTATTATAGGAACTGCTTTAGTAGGGTGTCAAAAAGCAGCATCTAAAGATAATAGTAGTGGAACTAGCGAGGAGTTAAAAACTGTAAGATTAAACGAAGTTGTTAGATCTGTTTTTTATGCACCAATGTATGTAGCAATTAGTGAAGGCTTTTTTGAGGAAGAAGGTCTACAAATTGACTTATCTACAGGACAAGGTGCAGATAAAACAATGCAACAATTATTAAGTGGAAATGTAGATATTGGTTTTTCAGGTCCAGAACAAGCAGTTTATATCTATAATCAAGGTAGAGAGGACTATCCGGTAGTGTTTGGACAACTTACTCAAAGAGATGGTTCGTTTTTAGTTGGAAGAGAAGTAGAAGATAACTTTGATTGGGAATCATTAAAGGGAAAAGAATTAATTGGTGGAAGACCTGGTGGAATACCAGAAATGGCATTAGAGTATGTATTGAAAGAAAATGGATTAGATCCATTAACAGATGTTAATATGGTAACTAATATTGATTTTACAGCTACTTCAGGAGCATTTAAATCAGGTACTGGTGATTACGTAGCATTATTTGAGCCTACAGCAACAATGCTTGAAAATGATGGTGGTGGAAATATTGTAGCTTCTATTGGGGAATCAGCAGGTAATATAGCATATACATGCTTTTATACAACAAAATCATATATGGATGAAAATCCAGAAGTATTACAAAAGTTTACTAATGCAATATATAAAGGACAACAATGGGTTAAAGAACATACAAGTGATGAAGTTGCAGAGTCAATAGTTTCATATTTTCCAGGAACTGATGAAGTTGTAATAGCACAAGTTATTGATAATTATAAGAGCATAGATGCTTATTCAGAAACTCCAGTTGTTAGTGAGGATGGATTAAATAGATTAATGGATATAATTCAAGGTTATGATTCAAGTTTAATACAAACAAGACCAGACTTTGATACTATTGTAAACAATGATTTTGCAAATAAGGCTATAAAATAGTTAAGAGTTAGTAGTGTTGAGTTAGTAGTTAAGGTGAAAACTGCTACAACAGTTTCTAAAAAAATATATCTTATAAATTCAGCATAAGTTGAATTTATCCCATAACTCCTAACTCCAAACTATATCAAAAGGGTGGTGGAAAAGGTGAGTCTCTTAGAGATAAAAAATGTAAATATGAATTATCATAAGAAAGATGGAGTAACAGAGGCGTTAAAAGATATAAATTTTACCGTTGATAATGGAGATTTTATAAGTATAATTGGTCCATCAGGATGCGGAAAATCTACACTACTAAATATAATTAGTGGACTTTTACAACCTTCTTCAGGTGAAGTTAAATATAATGATCCAGAAGTTAAAAATAATTTAGATAAAATGGGTTATATGTTCCAAAAAGACTTTTTATTTCCATGGTTAACAGTAAGAGAAAATATAATGTTAGGGTTAAAGATAAAGAAAATATATACAAAGGAAAACATAGAATTTGCATGCGAATTATTAAAAAACTATGGATTAGAAAAGTTTGAAAAGCATAAACCAACTGAATTATCAGGAGGAATGAGACAAAGGGTAGCACTTATAAGAACATTAGCATTAAAACCAGAAATATTATTATTAGATGAACCATTCTCAGCTTTAGATTACCAAAGTAGGTTAAAGGTTACAGATGATGTAGCTGAAATAATAAAAAAAGAAGGCAAAACTGCAATAATGGTTACTCATGACTTAGGTGAGGCTATAACAATGTCTAAAAGGGTAATAGTTTTAAGTGCTAGACCTGCAACTATTAAAGATGATGTAATAATTTCATTTGAAAGAGATTATTTAACTCCATTTGATAAAAGAAAAGAAAGTGAATATAATGAGTACTTTAAAAAGTTATGGGGGGAAATAGAGAATGCAAATGAATGAGGAACATGAAATATATTTAAAAAATATTAAGAAAAGAAAAATTAAAATTACTATTCTTAGAATTGCTATTTTAGTTATATTTATTGCATTATGGGAAGTTGCAGCACAACTTAAATGGATAGATCCCTTTTTAACATCGAGTCCTAGTAGGATTGTTAAATCACTAATTAAATTTATAAATGAAGGAACATTAGCAAGGCATATTTGGGTAACTTGTTATGAAACTATATTAGGATTTCTTTTAGGAACAGTTCTTGGTGTTATAATAGCTGTTTTATTATGGTCATCAGAAACAGCATCTAAAGTATTAGATCCTTATTTAGTAGTTTTAAATGCACTTCCTAAGGTTGCATTGGCACCTATAATTATATTTTGGGTTGGAAATGGAACTTCAGCTATTATAACTATTGCTTTATTAATTTCAATAGTCACAACCATAATAAGTGTTTTAACAGGATTTAAAGAAGTAGACAAGGGAAAAATATTATTAATGAAAACATTCAGAGCAAGCAAATGGCAAACATTAAGATATTTGATATTTCCAGCATGTGTTCCAGTTATAATATCAGCTCTAAAGATAAATGTAGGATTATCTTGGGTAGGGGTAATTATGGGGGAATTCCTAGTTGCTAGAGAAGGGCTTGGCTTCTTAATTATATATGGTGGACAAATAGCACAATTAGATATGGTAATGATGAGTATAGTAATTTTATCAGTTATAGCTTTTATAATGTATGAGATAGTAGCAGTTATTGAAAATAAGCTCATAAAAAAAGATGATGTATAAAATTAAAAGAGAAAGAAAGTGGATTAGGAGTTAAAGGTTTGGTTATATGACTTTTAACTCCTAATTTATTGATTTTATAAACGTAATTCTACAATATTTTTTTGTTTTTTTAATAAAGAATTGAAAAATAATAAAGTTTTTGGTAATATTATAATATATGATGAAAAATATTAAACCAATATGGAGGCTTTATGGAAAGAAAGAAGAACCACTCCTTAAAGGAAAATAAACAAGTAAATAAAGAAAATACATATATAGGATCAATAGTAACTTTAGTTTTTTCAATAGTTTTTGCATTTGTAGTATTAGTATCAATACAGGCTATAATGGGAGATAAAACAGTAACAATAGCTAACAATAAAGCTGAACAATATTATTACGATGGAAAATTTGATGATGCTATTAATGAGTATATGTCAATGCAAAATAATGATAGTTGGCCAATATGGACTGCTAAAGCTGCAGAAATATATTCTGTAAAAGGTGATATAACACAATCAGATAACTTATTAAGAGAAGCTATAGTAAAAAGAGATAAGCTAATGCTAGAAAGCGGAGATAAATACATAGAGCAAGATAAAGAACTAATTAATGAAGTTGTATTTACTTTCTATATAAACAATGAATTAGATCAAGCGGAAAGCCTTGGAGAATATTATTTACCTACATATAATACATATAAACCATTATTAAAAACTATGTTTGCAGTATATCTAGCTAAGGGAGATAATAAATCAGCAAAGGAAATTGTTGATTCATATCCTGTAGATAATGAAAGTGCTTACGATTTAGCTGTTTTAGCTAAAATGCAAATTATGTTAGGAAATTACGATGATGGACTAGATAGTTTAAAGAAATCTTATGACTTAGATAAAAATGATATTAAGTCTTTTGATGTTATAATGGAAACTTGTGAATTTAATAAAAGTAAATTATTAAGCAAAATAAAGCAATTATCAAAGGAAAATCCAGAAGAAGAAGCTTATGAAGCTTGGTTAGATGAGATTAATGTATTAGATGAATCAAATATGGATTTATCAGAAGTTATAACTGATGAGATTAATATGAATATAGATGTTGATAAGTTAGATAAAGACTCATATGTATATAATTATATAGAAGCTTGGAAGTATTACAATAAAGGACAATATGATAAGGCATTAGAAGCTTGTAATGCTGCTATTGTAGCGAATGATGAATATGCAAATACTTTTGGAATTTTAATTCCTAAAATATTAATTGCAACAGAAAATTCTAATAAGGTTGAAGGATATTTTAGAACAGCTATATATAATGAACCATTTAACTATAACTTAATTACAAGTATAGGAAAAATATACGAAAATGATTTACAAAATTATGAGAAGGCTAAAGAAAGCTTTAATTTTGTATTATCATTAAATAAAGATGAAGATGCAATATATTATGATTTAGCTTTTGTTAATTTAGCTATGGAAAATACTGATGAAGCCATTAAGGACTTAAAGAAAGCAATATCATTAAATGAAGATTATTATAAATATTATAGAACTTTAGGAACTGTATATTTTAATAATAAAGATTATGATAAAGCAATTGAAAGTATAAGAAAAGCATATTCATTAAATGAAAATGATGTTTTATCACTTAATAATGCTGCTTGTTATTATATAATGATAGAGAAAGATATATGGAGAGGATATTCTAATATAGAATCTGCATATAATGATATGCCAAGTAATTTAGATAAAGAGTTAAAAGATTTGATTACAAGTAACTATGAAGCAATTAAAAAAGTATATGATAAATATGTTAATGATGAAAGCACAGTTATTAATATTGATAATTTAGAGTTAGCATATTAATAAAGATAAATAAATAATATAGAAATATAAAAGGTAGATTATAGTAATCTACCTTTTTGTTATTAATAATTTCAAAAAGCTAATAATTAAAAAATGCTTTCCAGATATTTGAATTTATGCTATTATAATAGAAGAATGAATATTCAGAATTTTACGAATAAGAATACAATAAGGAAAAATTTAACGGGGAAATGCTAAAAAATTATTAGATAATGGGGTAGGAGGAATTTTCAAATGGAACAAAAAATTAAAAAAATAGCTTTATTAACAGGTGGTGGAGATTGTCCAGGTTTAAATGCAGTAATAAGAGCGGTAACAAGAACAGCAATATTAAACTACGGCATTGAAGTAATAGGGTACAAGTTTGGATATAGAGGACTATATAATAATGATTTTATTCCATTAACATTAGATACAGTATCAGGAATATTACATAGAGGAGGTACTATTCTCTATAGTTCAAATAAAGATAATTTATTTGATTATCTTGTTGAAGAAAATGGTGAAATGGTAAAAAGAGATGTTTCTGATGTAGCAGTAGAAAATCTTAAAAAAGAAGGAGTTGACGTATTAGTAGTTATAGGAGGAGATGGTACATTAACATCTGCGAGAGATTTTGCAAGAAAAGGTGTTAAGGTAATAGGTGTTCCTAAGACTATTGATAATGATTTAGCATCAACAGATGTAACTTTTGGATTTAATACAGCAATTGATGTTGTAACTGAAGCTTTAGATAGACTTCATACAACTGCAGAATCACACCATAGAATAATGTTATGTGAGGTAATGGGTAGAAATGCTGGATGGATAGCATTAGAAGCTGGAATAGCAGGTTCAGCAGATATTATTTTATTACCAGAAATTCCATATGATATTAATAAGATTGCTGAAAAGGTAAAAGAGAGAGAAGAAGAAGGTAAAAACTTTACTATTATAGTTGTATCAGAAGGAGCTAAACCTAAAGACGGAGAAGTTGTAGTAGCAAAAATTGTTGCTGATAGCCCAGACCCTATAAGATTAGGGGGAATAGGTAATAAGCTTGCAGGTGATTTGGAAAAGCTAATTAAAGATCATGAAGTTAGATGTACAGTATTAGGTCACGTACAAAGAGGGGGTAACACTTCAACATATGATAGAATACTATCAACAAGATATGGTGTTGCAGCAGTTGAGCTTATGATGAGTGGTAAATTTGGAGAAATGGTTTGCTTAAAAGGTGATACTATAAGTAGCGATACTTTAGAGAATGTAATTGGACAAAGAACCAAAAATGTTAATATTGATGGTGAACTAGTACGAGTTGCTAAAAAAATAGGTATTACTTTTGCTGAATAAGTAATAATATTTTAATAATTTAAATATTATTAGTGGTAAGGGGAAATAATATAGAAGTAAGTTTAAATATGCTAAATTCTATATTTGAAACTTACCACTATTTTCGCATATAGAGAATAATGGGAAATTTTTGGAGGAATACTTCAAAATATTCTGACAATATGATATACTTATATTAAAGTAAGAGAAATATTTGAATCATTGGATTTAGGAGGGTATTATGAAAGAGATAAAGAAATATTTAGAATCAAGAATTGGAAAGTATAGTTTCTTTTTTGAGGATTTAAAAAGTGGATATGTGTATGGATACAATGAAAACGTTTCTATGATAGCTGCAGGATGTATGAAACTTCCAATTGCTGTTTCCTTAATAAAAGCAGTTGAAGATAAAAAAGTTGATTTTATGGATAGAGTAAAGATACAAAGTTCAGACAAAGTTTATGGAACTGGAATAATCCATGAATTTAATGAAAGAGAATATACAGTATTTGAACTTATGGTAATTATGTTGATTCAAAGTGATAATACAGCTGCTAATAAAATTATTGATATAGTAGGAATGGAACAAATAAATGAAGACATTATATCAATGGGATTAAAGAATACTAGATTAAATAGAAAGACAAATGATGAAAGAACAGCTATAACAGATGTTGAAAATATAACAACAGCTTATGATTTATCAAAAATATGGAAACACTTATCTAATGGGACTTTCTTAAGTAAAGATAATGGACAAATGCTTATAGATATTTTAAGAAGGCAGCAAATAAAAAATAAATTAGCTCTATACATTCCTGATGACCTAAAGATTGAAATATCCAGTAAAACAGGAGATAAAAAAGGTGTTGAAAATGATACAGCATATTTAGAACTGCCAAAAGGTAAATTTGTATTTACTGTTTTATCGCAAGATATACCTAATAGTGTATATGGAACAGTATCTTTAGCTAAATGTGGTAAAATGATGTGGGATGGTGTAATGAATAACTGGAATTAAAAAAATATTGACAAATTTTTAATGAAATGATATTCTAACACAAAGAACCTTTAAAGGAATCCGAGAGATTCATAAGGAAGTTGTAATAATACCCATATTGTAAGATTACTATACCTTCCTTATATAATGAGGAAGGTTTTTTGTATTCTTTAAATTTAACACTGTGATGTTAAAAAGGAGTGACAATAAATGAAAAACAAACATTTAATAAGTCCAATGGACTTTTCTAAGGAAGAACTTAATGAAATATTCGAATTAGCAGAAAAAATTATTTCAAATCCAAGAGAATTTTCACATATCTGTGATGGGCAAATCTTAGCCACACTTTTTTATGAACCAAGCACAAGAACAAGATTCAGTTTTGAAGCTGCAATGATGAGATTAGGTGGGAAAATATTAGGGTTTTCAGAGCCAAATTCAACTTCAAGTGCAAAAGGTGAAACATTAGCAGACACTATAAGAATGGTTTCTATTTATTCAGATATAATTGCAATGAGACATCCCAAAGAAGGATCAGCAAAAGTTGCAAGCATGTATTCATCAGTACCAGTTATTAATGCAGGAGATGGTGGACATCAACATCCAACTCAAACATTAACAGATCTATTAACTATAAAATCACAAAAAGGAACTTTAGAAGGACACAAGATTGGTATTTGTGGAGATTTAAAAAATGGGCGTACAGTACAATCATTAATTGCTGCTATGTCTAGATATAAAGGAACAGAGTTTATTCTTATATCTCCAAAAGAACTTGTAATACCAGAATATATTAGAGAAGAAGTATTAAAAAGAAATAATATATCATTTAGAGAAGTAGAAAATATAGAAGAAGTAATAGATGAATTAGATATTCTATATATGACAAGAATTCAAAAAGAAAGATTCTTTAATGAAGAAGAATATTTAAGATTAAAGGACTCTTATATATTAGATAATGAAAAAATGGCAAAAGCAAAGGAAGACATGATTGTAATGCATCCCCTTCCTAGAGTAAATGAAATTGCCACAGAAGTAGATAATGATAAAAGAGCAGTTTACTTTAAACAGGCTGAATATGGAATGTATGTAAGAATGGCTTTAATAGTTAAGTTACTGGGGGTAATGTAAATGCTACAAATAACTAGTATAAAAAATGGATTCATGTTAGATCATATAAAGGCTGGAATAGGGGTTAAAATATTTAGATATTTACACCTAGATAAATTAGGTCATCAAGTTGCATTAATAATAAATGCAGATAGTAAAAAGATGGGAAAAAAAGATATAATAAAAATCGAGAATATTGAAGAAATAAATTATACAGTACTTGGGTTATTATCTCCAGGTATTACTATAAATGAAGTTAGAAATGAAGTAATAGTTAGCAAAATAAAACCAGAATTACCAGAAAGGATTCAGGATATATTAATATGTGAAAATCCAAGCTGTATAACTTCACAAGAAAAGTATATACCTCATAATTTCACATTGGTTGACAGAGAAAAGGGAAGTTATAAATGTGAATATTGTGAACAGATAATAAATCCTAGCGAGGTGTAAATAGATGAACTTATTAATAAAGAATGCTAATGTAATAGATGCTTATGAAAGCTTCTATGGAGATATATTAATCATAGATGGAATAATAACGGAAATTGGAAAAGAAATAAATAAAGATGGAATAGATATAATAGATGCAAAAGGTTTAACTTTAATGCCTTCATTTATAGATACACATGCACACTTTAGAGATCCAGGCTTAACATATAAAGAAGATATGGAGAGTGGATCAAGAGCAGCAGTTAAAGGAGGATATACAGGGGTTTGCCTAATGGGTAATACAAATCCTATATGTTCAACTAAAGAAGTTGTTGAGTATGTAAGAAATAAGGCTAAAGAAGTAGGGTTAATAGATGTACATCAATGTGTTTCAATAACAGAAAATTTTGGTGGAAAATCTATAGAGCACTTAAATGCTTTTGATGAAGATAAAGAATTAGTTGCAATAACAGATGATGGTGTTGGTGTGATGGATTCTAGTATAATGATGAAAGCTATGGAAAAGGCTAAGAAAAATAATTGGATAGTTATGTCTCATGCAGAAGATAAAACATTCTCTAAGATTGATATGAGAATAGCCGAAGATTTAATGACTATAAGAGACTTATATTTAGCTAAGGTAACAAAGGCAAGGCTGCATATGGCACATGTAAGTACAATAGATTCTATTGAAGCAATAAGAAGAGCTAAAAAAGAAGGTTCTAATGTAACTTGTGAAGTAACACCACATCATATTGGTTTAACTACTGAAGAAAGCAATTATAGAGTAAATCCGCCAATAAGAGAACAAGCTGATGTAACTGCTATAATAGAAGGTATTAAAGATGGGACTGTAGATTGTATAGGTACTGATCATGCACCACATACTGAAGAAGATAAAGCAAAAGGAGCACCAGGAATGGTGGGAATTGAAACTGCATTTAGTATTTGTTACACAGAGCTTGTAAAGAAAAATGGAATTTCTGTAAATAAGCTAAGTGAGTTAATGTCAAAAAATCCAGCTAATATTTTAGGCATGAATAAAGGTAGTATTACTATAGGAAAAGATGGGGACTTAGTATTAGTTGATTTAAATAAAGAAATAGTTATTGATAAGGAAAAATTTGCTTCAAAAGGTAAGAATACTCCATTCCATGGAAGAAAATATTTTGGAGAAGTAGTAATGACTATAAAAGCTGGAAAAGTAATATATAGTGTTTAGTAAAGATAATAGGCTAAAATATGAAGATATTGAAAGGTGCGTAAGTTTTATGAAAAGTTTAATAATGGATAAATTATATAAAAGAGTTGAAGAAAGAGGAGTAGTTTGTTTAGGATTAGACACAGCTGTTGAATATATACCAGAACATGTTTTAGAAGGAAAAACTACTGAAGAAGCAATATTTGAATATAATAAGGCTATTATAGATGAAACTTTAGATGTTGTAGCTTGTTATAAAGTGCAAATTGCATATTATGAAGCTTTAGGATTAGCGGGTCTTATAGCATATAAGAAAACATTAGATTATTTAAGAGAAAAAGATGCTATTATAATTGCTGATATAAAAAGAGGAGATATAATGGCAACTGCTACTCAATATGCAAAGGGACATTTTAGTGGTGATTTTGAAGCTGATTTCATAACTTTAAGTCCTTATATGGGAATGGATAGCATAGAACCATACATGCCTTATATGGAAAGTGGAAATAAAGGAGTATTTGTACTAGTTAGAACTTCAAATCCAGGAGCTGAAGATATTGAAAATATAGATACTAAAGATGATAGTAAAGTTTATAAAGTTGTAGGAGATAAGCTTACTAAAATGGGTGAAAGTATTAAAGGTGAGTGTGGATATTCTGCAATAGGTGGAGTTATAGGATGTACTCATGTTGAAGAAGGTAAAGAAATAAGAGAAAGATATAAAGATATGTTCTTCTTAATACCAGGGTATGGGGCTCAAGGTGGAAAAGCTGAAGATGTAGCTTTATACTTAAGAGATGGAAATGGTGGAGTAGTAAATTCATCAAGAGCAATTCTTTTAGCTTATAAAAAGGAAAACAAACCAGCAGAATTTGCTGATTGTGCAAGAAGAGAAGCTATTAGAATGAGAGATGAAATAAGAAATGCAGTTAACAACCTTTAGGAGGAAAAGAATTTATGAAGTACACACAAGGTAAAATATTATTAAATGAAGAAATTCAAAATGGAATATATAAAATGGTTGTAGAAGATAAAAATGAAGCTAAAGCAGGACAGTTTTATATGTTAAAGCATAATGGCGCTACATTACTTCCAAGACCAATAAGTGTTTGTGAAACAAATAGAGAAACATTAACTTTTGTATATGCAGTAGTTGGAACAGGGACTAAGGAATTTGCAGAGTTAAAAGTTGGAGATTCAATAAGTTTAAATGGTCCTCTTGGAAATGGATTTAATGTAACTGATGATTTAGGTAGAGTTGCATTAGTAAGTGGAGGAATAGGAACAGCTCCAATGCTTGAAGTATCTAAAAAATTAAGACAAAACAGAAATGATATTAAGATGGATCTTTATGCAGGGTTCAGAGATGATATATACTTAATAGATGAAATAAAAGAATATGTTGATGATGCATATGTTTCAACTAATACTGGTAAACATGGACATAAAGGATTTGTAACTGAAATTTTAGATTTAGATAAATATGATACAGTACTTTGCTGTGGACCAGAAGTGATGATGAAGAGAGTAGTTGAAATGTGTAAAGAAAAGCAAGTAAAAGTATATGTTTCTATGGAAAAACATATGGCTTGTGGAGTAGGGGCTTGCCTTGTGTGTACTTGTAAAACTAAAGATGGAAATAAAAGAACATGTAAAGATGGTCCAGTATTTGATGGATACTATGTAGAATTATAATAAACCAAAGGAGAAGATAAAATGTTAAAAGTTAATATAAACGGATTAGATTTTAAAAACCCAGTAATAGCAGCATCAGGAACCTTTGGTTTTGGAGCAGAGTACAATAATTTTTATAATGTAGGAATTTTAGGTGGTATTTCTTCTAAAGGATTAACACTAAATGAAAAAGCGGGTAATGATGGAATAAGAGTATTTGAAACTCCTTCAGGAATGATGAATTCAGTTGGCCTTCAAAATCCAGGGATAGATAGATTTATAGCAGAAGAACTTCCAAAGATGAAAGAGCTAGGTACTAACATTATTGCAAATGTTGGTGGTGGATGTATAGAAGATTATGAAATAGCGTTAGAAAAACTTAGAGGAACTGATATAGATATGATAGAACTTAATATATCATGTCCTAATGTAAAATCAGGAGGAATGGCTTTTGGAATTAAATCAGAAGTAGCTTATGATGTTGTTAAGAAAGCAAAAGCGATAGTAGATAAGCCTTTAATGGTTAAATTATCACCTAATGCTGAAGATATTGTAGATATGGCTATAAAGTGTCAGGAGGCAGGGGCAGATTCATTATCTCTTATTAATACATTAAAAGGATTAGCAATAGATCCATATAAGAGAAAAGCTGTATTCAATAATGTATATGCAGGGGTATCAGGACCAGCTGTTAAACCTGTAGCCTTAAGAATGGTTCATGAGGTAGCTAAAGCAGTAGAAATACCAGTAATAGGTTTAGGTGGCATTACAACAGGATTAGATGCTATAGAATTTATGATGGCTGGTGCAAGAGCTGTTCAAATAGGAACTGTTAACTTCTTTAATCCAATGGCTGGTAAAGAAATCATTGAAGAAATGGAAGCTTTCTGCAAATCACAAGGAATTAAAGATATTAATGAAATAGTTGGAATAATATAAAGTAAATCACTATAAGTATGTAATTACTTATAGTGATTTTTTATATAAGTTAGTAAGGGGGATTAAAAGATGAAGAAGTATATATTATTTGATTTAGATGGTACAATTACAGACCCAAAGGAAGGGATAACAAAGGCAGTTGCATATGCATTAAATAAATTTGGAATTAAAGTAGATAATTTAAATGGGCTTTGTAAGTTTATAGGGCCACCATTAAAAGATTCCTTTATGGAATATTATAATTTTAGCGATGATGATGCAGAAAAAGCAATAGAATATTACAGAGAGTATTTTGCAGATAGAGGGATATATGAAAATCAAGTTTATGAAGGATTTGAAGATATACTTATTTCATTAAAAGAAAATAATAAAGTACTAATAGTTGCAACATCAAAACCTACAATATTTGCAGCAAAGATATTAGAGTACTTTAATTTGAATAATTATTTTAGCTTTGTAGGTGGAAGTAATCTTGATGGGACTAGAGCTAGAAAGAGTGAAGTCATTCAATATGTACTAGAAAAAAATGATATAAAAGATTTATCTGAAGTTGTTATGATTGGAGATAGAAAACATGATATCTATGGAGCTAAAGAAGCTGGGGTAGAGTCCATAGGGGTTTTATATGGATATGGAGATTATAAAGAATTATATGATAGTGGAGCAAATTATATAGTTAATGATGTTAAAGAATTAGGAACGTTGATTATGAATATATAATTTTAATGGTTGTAAGATTTTTAATGTTATTTAATATAGCTATAAAGAAAAAAATAGTGAAAAGTAAAAAAAGGATGAATCAAAACATTTAGTTTTGATTCATCCTTTTTAGTTTTAAGCTGTAGCCTCTTTTTCATCTTCTCTCCATTCTTCAACTTCATCACCAAGTTCAGGAATAGAAGAAGCGTAGAATACAGGATCCTTTCCAGCTTTCTTTTGAGCTGTATAATCTTGTAAAGCCTTAATTGCAATCTTACTTAATAATACGATAGCTATTAAGTTTAAGATAGCCATAAGTCCCATAAATACGTCAGCTATGTTCCAAACTAAATCCATTGAAGCAATTGATCCGAATAGAACCATAGCAGCAACTAAAATTCTATATCCATATAAAACAACTTTATTTTCTGTAATAAATTGAATATTTGTTTCACCATAATAGTAGTTACCTATTATAGAGCTGAAAGCAAATAATAATATACAAATTGATATAAATGTTCCTCCCCAAGAACCAACTTGAGAAACTAAAGCCATTTGAGTAAGTTCTATACCTTTTACAGAACCATCTAATTTTACACCTGATAAAAGTATTATAAATGCTGTAGAAGTACAGATGATTAATGTATCAGTAAATACTCCTAGTGTTTGGATTAAACCTTGTTTTACAGGGTGAGAAACTGTTGCAGTAGCAGCAGCATTAGGAGCAGATCCCATACCAGCTTCGTTTGAGAATAAACCTCTCTTTATACCTTGTAATAGTGCAGCACCTATACCTCCACCAACTACTTGTTTAAGTCCAAAAGCATTTTCAAATATAGTTTTGAATAATGAAGGAATTTGGTTGAAGTTCATTATTATGATAAATAAAGCAATTACTATGTAAGCTACAGCCATTATAGGAACAAGTATACTAGAGATTTTAGCAATTCTATTTACTCCACCAAAGATAATTATTAATGTTAATACTGTTAATATAATTCCGATTATAAGCTTATTTGCATTAAAAGTAGAGTTAAAAGCAGCAGTAATTGTGTTAGATTGTACAGAATTAAATGCAAATCCAAAACATATTATTATAAGAACAGAGAAAGCTATTCCCATCCATTTTTGCTTTAGTCCTTTTTCCATGTAGTAAGCAGGACCACCTCTGAAGTTATCTCCATCTTTAACTTTATAAATTTGAGCTAAAGTAGATTCTATAAAAGCAGAAGCTGAACCTATTAATGCAATTAGCCACATCCAGAATACAGCACCAGGTCCTCCGATTGCTATAGCAGAAGCAACACCTGCCAAGTTACCTGTACCAACTCTTGATGCAGTACCTATACAAAAGGCTTGGAATGATGAAACTTGTCCTTTAGCCTTATCTTTTGAAGAAGTTCCTTCCCCAAGTAATTTAAACATTTCTTTAATATTGCTAAATTGAACGAACTTAGTTCTAAAAGTGAAATATAATCCTATTGCTATTAGCATAGCTATAAGAATATAAGTCCATATAAAATCATTAACTAATAGTATTTTCTCATTTAAAAATTCCATAATAAAGTATCCCCCTTTTTATATTTATCATTTGATTTTTTTACTATGTACTTTACTATAGTATACTATAAAAGTATAAATAATGCAAGAGGGTTAAGTGTATTATTCATAAAATGAAGTTAAAATTATCAAAAGGCTATAAAAATAGATAAAAATGAAATTTTACTTGCAAGTTAATTCATTTGATTAAAAATACATATAAAAAGGCAGTCATTTTTACATGACTGCCTAGAAATTAATTAAATAAGTTGTTTAATAAATCACCAAAATTACTTTGTTATTCATGATTGATATCATCCTCTTCAGTATCATCAGGAGTAGTTTCTGATGGAGAAGTTGCTCCGATATTTTCATCTGGTGTATTAGTAGTAATCTTTATAGTTAATTTTACTGTTTCACCAGAATTTATTTCTGATGTAAATGAAGTTAATGTATATTGACCTGGATCAATAGAACCAGATACTGATAGACCACTAAATGAATATTTAATACCTCTATTATTTAGTATAACAATAGCATCGTATAAATCCATGTTTGCTCTTAATCCTATTTGAGATAAGTTTATCTTTTCCTCAGGCTTAGTATCATCCTCTTGTGTAGGAACTACAAATGGATAATCAGCAGCATTAGGATTTGCATTTGGTTTTTTTATAAATACTTTATTAGCAAGAAGTCTTGCTGGAGTATTATCATTTGCTAATTTATTATTAGAGCTATTAACAGTGACTTTTACGTGAACGTCACAAACTGATTTAGGTTCTGTTCCTTCAATGAAGTATTCAGTTTTAACTCTACTTCCTCTTTGATCATGATAACATAAATCAGTAGGAGATTTACCTGAGTCTTTACAAACTTCTGCCTGAACAAGTCCAGATGGAGCCTCTATATCAGCATAGCTTAATCCAGAATGTACAACATCCATTACTTTTCCAAATAATGTTGCCGCACTACCACTGCTACCATACATTTTTTGTGGAATATCATATCCAATCCAAACAGAACCAGAATAATAAGGTGTAACTCCAGCAAACCAGAAGTTATCAGAGTTATCAGTTGTACCAGTTTTACCAGCTACAGGTATATCACTAAATTGAGCTTTAGTTGATGAACCTTTTAATATATCATAAAGTATATATGATGTTTGTGGTGAGAATAGAATAGTAGCCTTAGGTTCTTTTTCTAATAATACATTACCACTAGCATCTTCAACTCTTGTATAAAGAGAAGGTTCATATATAACACCATTATTTCCTAGAGCACCATATGCGGAAGCTAAAATTGTAGTATTTCCACCATCACGGTTACCTTGTGGTTGTTCAAATTGACCAAGAGCTAATGCTGACATTGTATGAGATTCTGGAGCATATTTTAAACCAGCTCTTTCACCATATTCAATTGCTGTATCTAAACCTAACATATCAACTGTTTTTATAGATGTCAGATTTTTAGAATAAGTTAAAGCTTCTCTTGCAGTAACAAACCCAGCCATTGAACCATCAGCATTTTTGGGATTAACACTTCCAAAGTTATACTTCTTTAATATTTCTGATGAAACAGAAGAATCATCTAAAGGGGTTCCAGCTGTTATAAGTTTAGTATCTATTGCAGGACCATAAACAGTTAAAGGTTTAGTTGTAGAACCAATTGATTTTAAATCAAAATAAGCTCTATTAAGTGAAGTTGGCGGTTGATTTCCACGTCCACCAATAAGTACTTTTACTTGACCAGTTTTATAATCAATTACTGTTGCAGAAGCTTGTAATTTAGGTACACCATCATTATCTGTAGGATCATAAGAAGTATCATCAACTTGTAAGTTAGTTCTTTCATTTAATATATCTTGAACAGCATTTTGCATTTCAGTATTTAATGTAGTATATATTTTTAAACCACCATTAACTAGTAGTTTATTTACTTCCTCATCAGTATACTTGTACTTTTCTTTTAAATCCTCTTTTACCTGATCTAATGCTGGATACACAAACCACTCTTGATTTACTCCATAGTCAGTATCTAGCTTAGAGAAATTAAAGTCATTTGCTTCAGCTTGTGCATAAGCTGTATCGAATTCTTCTTGTGTAATATATCCAAGTTCTAACATTTTACTTAATACTGTTTGAGTTCTTCTAATATATCCGTTTGGATAATTTGAGGAACTAGTATTATAAGCACTATATGTTGTAGGAGCTTGAGTAATACCAGCAATATAAGCACATTCAAGTAATGTTAAATCCTTAGCGGTTTTAGCAAAGAAATATCTAGATGCAGCTTCAACACCATAAATATGTCCGCTAAGAGGGATAGTATTTAAATAAGAACGAATGATTTCTTCTTTACTTAACTCTTTATCTAGTTGAACTGCTAAAACTATTTCTTTAATCTTTCTATTAATTCTGTCAAGTGGTGTTGACTCAGCAGAAGCTTCCGTAGCTAATACAGTATTTTTAATTAATTGTTGTGTTATTGTAGAGGCACCATGAATACCATTTTGTTTACCTAGTATAACCATAACATCTCTTGCAGCAGCACCTAAAATTCTTTTAACGTCGATACCGCCATGAGTCATGAAACGTTCATCTTCAATAGAAATATAAGCATTAATTAAATTTTGAGGCATCTCATCATAAGGAATAATATATCGTATTTCGGTAGATGGTAAGTCATCTATAAATTCGCCTTGGTCATCAAACAACATTGAAGGCTGGTTTAAATTATAAATAGCATTCACATCTAATGGTGGTGTTGTTTTAATAACAGCAACAACATAACCAACACCCACAACACCGATTAATAATCCTATTATTAAGATTGTAAGGAAAAAGTATTTGAAAAATCGTTTAATTTTTGATGGCTTTTTCTTAAGTTTTTTCTTAGCACTTTTAGATTTTGCTACTTTTTCTGCAGGACCTTTTGATTTGTTAGAATCTTTAGCCATTTGTTCCTCCTTTTATTTATATTTAATATAATATTCTATATAATTATAGCATATTAATTATAATAGTGAAATAATAACTACTAAGGTGAGTGTATGAGATATTATACAAAGAGACCTAAACATCATAAAAATATGAATTTTAAGCATTGCAAAATACCTTCAAATTTATTAATAGTACTTCTTATAATTTTTGCTTTTAATTCTATAATATACATTTTTGGGAAAAGAATACTTCCAACTGTGCTTAATATTGGAGAAATTAAAATAAAGTCTGAAGCAGTGAAAATTATGAACGAAGAAAGCGTGAATGTTTATTCGGAAAATTTTAAGTACGATGATATAATTGATATAGAAAAGGATGCTGATGGAAATATAACGATGATAAGAGCGGATACTGTAAAGCAAAATTATTTAGCATCTCAAGTGGTTTTAAAATGTGATGAAAGACTTTCAGAGCTTGAAGATTTAGGAGTTAAGATTCCATTAGGATACTTAACTAATAATGTGATGTTTTATAATATGGGTCCTAAAATAACTGTTAAGATGCAACAAGTAGGGAATATAACTACATCTTATGAATCGGAATTTGAAAGTGCGGGAATAAATCAAACTAGGCATAAGATATATTTAAATTTAACTACTACAATGAGAGTTGTTGTACCTTTTAATAGCAAGGAAGTTGAAGTAACTTGTCAAATACCTGTTTCAGATACTATTATAGTAGGTAAAATTCCTGAAACAGCAATAAATATGAATGGAAGTAACTCTAACTAAAAAGTGGTATTTGCCACTTTTTTTGTTTAAGAAAAAAAAGCCTAGTGAATTTTAATATGACCTATAAAGATAGTTGAATAAATAATAAATTATAAAATAATATTGCTTTAGTATAAAGATTAAGTCAATAATAGTATTAAGGTTTATATTGTAAGGAGGAATGAAAAGTGGAAAATTTTAATTTTAAGGCTTATACAGAAATATTATTTGGAAAAGGTCAAATTTATAAATTACCAGAGGTAATGAATAGATATGGTAAAAATGTTTTACTTGCTTATGGTGGAGGAAGTATAAAGAAAAATGGAATATATGATAATGTTAAGAAGTTATTAAATGATTATAATATAATTGAACTTGATAAAATTGAACCAAATCCAAAGATTGAAACTGTAAGAAGAGGAGTTAATCTTTGCAAAGAAAATAATATTGACGTTATTTTAGCAGTTGGAGGAGGAAGCACAATAGACTGTGCCAAAGTTGTTGCTGCAGGAGCTTTTTATGATAAAGATCCATGGGATTTAGTAACGAATCCAGAAAAAATAGATAAAGTTTTACCAATAGTAACAATTTTAACTTTAGCAGCAACAGGTTCAGAAATGAATGGAAATGCCGTTATTTCTAAAATGGATACTAATGAAAAGTTAGGTACTTCAAGTGTAAATATGAAACCACAAGTATCTATTTTAGATCCAGAGTATTTATATACATTACCAAGTATTCAGACAGCGGCAGGTACAGCTGATATAATGTCACATGTATTTGAAAGTTATTTTAAAAAAACAGAAGGTGCTTTTGTTCAAGATAAATTCTCAGAAGGATTATTAGAAACTTGTATAAAGTACTGTCCAATAGCTTTAAAAGATCCTACAAATTATGAAGCTAGAGCTAATTTAATGTGGGCTAGTTCAATGGCTCTTAATGGATTATGTGGTAGTGGTAAACCAGGAGCTTGGACTTGTCATCCAATAGAGCATGAGCTAAGTGCTTTCTATGATATAACTCATGGGGTAGGGCTTGCAATAGTAACTCCAAGATGGATGAGATATATTTTAAGCGAAAATACAGTAGATAAGTTTGTGGATTATGCAATAAATGTATGGAAATTAGAAAATAAGGATGATAAATTTGCTTTAGCAAATGAAGCAATTGATTTAACTGAAAAATTCTTTAAAGATTGTGGAATTCCTATGACCTTAAAAGAAGTTAATATTGATGAAACTCATTTTGATGAAATGGCAAAGGGAGCTGTAGAACATGGTTCCTTAGCTTATGCTTATGTTCCATTAAATGAAGCTGATGTTAAAAAAATATTAGAGATGTGTTTATAAAAATATAAAAAAATTATTAAATAAGTAGGAAAGAGTAATTTCAAAAATATTTATAATTATGCTTATACAAAAATGATGCGCTAAAAAATAGAGCATCATTTTTGTGTTTGTAAATTTATAATAAATGTGAGTTGGAAAGGCATTATTTTAATTTAGCATCTAATTCGTTTGAGATAGCAAGATTATAAATATAAGCATTATTAACTTCATTAATAAAATCTATCTTCATTTCATCAGATAAATTAATTTCTGCTAACATGTTATGATATTTCATAACATATCCTCTTAAATCATTGACTTCAGGGAATTGATAGTAATTTAACCCTTCATTAGCTATCTTATAGCTTGTACTTAATAATGAAAGGAATGTTCTGCCACCAAATAAATCTGCTAAGAATCTTGTGTATGCATATGCAACTACAAGTTCAGGTTTAGTTTGTGATAATTCCTCTATTTTTGCAACACAAGCTTCTGTAGAAGCTAATAATTTCATTGAATTTAATTTATCACCTAATAAGAATTCTAAGTCTTTTCTCATAAGTTCTGAACGATATAATTCTCTTGTAACAAATGGCTTAACTACAGTATTATTTTCATTTTTATCTAATGCATCTTCAATAGCCTTATACATTTTTTCTAAGTTGTATATGTATTCAGCATATCCTTCAACAGAAGCAGTTCCATCAACTAATTTCTTTATATAACCTGTATTTTCTGCTGCACTATGTAATAGTGAAGTTTTTTCTCTTATATCCATCATAAATTTCATTATATTCACCTCATTTAATTACTAATCACTTTAATGATAATATATATCAACGGATAATAATTATCAAATAATAAATATGATTAAATCAAGTTAAATCTTAGTGAAATACTCTGATATACTCTTATTTTCTTTATTTTTCTTATTATTTTTTATATCTAAAAAATATATATGATATTGTTTAGGAATAAATAGTTTAATTTAATACATATAAATAAAAATATATATTTTTATCCATGAACAATAAATAATTATATAATCAAGAAAGGGGTTAAGATGAGTAGTATAAAAGAGCATTTAATTATGAGAGGGACAGAAGCTTTAGAGGAGCTTAATTTAGGTGAAGATATAATTGATGATTTTGAAGATTATTTAGATGGTGAAATAGAAGCAGAGGAGTATCTAAAGAGATTACCTAAAATAGATATAAATAAAATGAATCGTAACTCACTTGAAAAAAGTATTCAAGGATTTTCATCTATGGAAAAATATAATTATAAAGATTATTTAAATAAGTATTTTGAAATGCTATATAAAATGGGGAGAGAAGGCATAAACTCAATAGTAACTTTTCCATCATATCAACTTGAAGAAAAATTAGAAAAAAGAATAAATAACGGATTAAATAAAGAAAAAATTATAGGTATTTGTATTAATGAAATTGCATTTAGTGAGTATTCATTTAATTATAAATCACTTAAATGGCTTCATGAATTTTGTAAGAACACTCCTGAATTAGCAAAGAGAGTAAGTAGAGCATTAGAAATAGCAAGTAATGAAGAGTATATATATGCTAATGCTGAAAAAATTTTAAACTCTATATATGTGTATAACAATTATAATATTGATCAAGAGATATGTATAAAATATATATTTGATCTTGAGCTTTGTATGATTGCAAGTATGGATAAATTATTTGAAAATAATATTACAAAAGAACAGATAAAAAGTATTAAGGATTATATTGTTAATGGAAAAAATTATAATGAAAATGAGGTGAAACCATTAGTAAATTTAATTAAAGCTAGTAAATATAGTACTTATTTATTTAAATTTATGATAGCTATTTCATGCTTACACAGAGATAAGTCTAAAGTTTTAGATAAATTAGTTAAATTATTTATTGAAGCAAATTATAAAGAGGCAGTTAAAGTAATAATTGATATGTCAGGTTTAGAAAATAAAAAAGATTATGACCTAGATAAAAAGCTTGATATATCTACAAAATACTTTATTGCTTACGAAGTTAATAAGTATTACTATCAGGTGGATAATAATTTTTTGAAATACAAATCAAAAGAGAATAGCAAAGCATTTAGTGAAGCTATTTTATTATGTAATGAAGATATAAGATATAATTTAGTGCCTTTTATTCATGATGAAGAAGAAAAAAATACTTATATTAAAAATATAGAATCAAGATGTAAAGATACTATTAAAAAAATCTTAAGTGAAGGAAATACAGATATTAATTTAATATCACAAATAGTTTCGTTTTTAAATGATGAAATAAGCTTTGAAAGTATAAGAAATGATTTAGATAAGTTAAAAGATTACCCAATAAGAGCGTATGCGAATTATAATTTTATTAATTCAATGAAATTTTTAGCTGAATTAGAGTGTAACAAAGTTTATGAAAAAATAATAGCAATACTATTTACACTTAATTTTGGAGAAGTGATAGGTAGTATTTCTAATGTAAAAGATAATAAAACAAATTTAGAATGTATAGTTAAAAATTACAATATAGCAGAAAAGTATAATATAGCAATAATTGATAGAATGAAGTGTATTGATTTATTAGTTGATAGTTATAGTTATACAAGTACTTACAAAAATATGATTGATGTAGTAATAAAAGATTTGATTAAAAATCATAGAACTGAGGTAATTAGTAATATTAAAAAAATGTGTCCAAAAGGAAGAGGATTATATTTAAGCAAAATTTATATGAAACAAAATGAAGAAAATGCACAAATAATTTTAGATAATTTTTCTGATACGTCCAAAGTAGTTAAAGAACAGATTATAGATATTTTTAAGGACTCAGTAAAATATTTAGATAAGGTTATACTAAAGCTTAATGCTAAAAAGCAAAGTGAAAGAGAAGTTGCAATTAGAGTTTTGGATAAGTTCATCGATAATAACAAAGTTAATGAAGAGGAAAAAAATATAATTATAGAAAATCTAAATGCTTTATTACAAATAGAAAAATCTCAAAATAATAAGGAATTAATAATAAAAATATTAGGTATTAAGAAAGCTACTGAAGAAGTAGAAGAGTTAAGTAATGAAGATTTTATAAAAAAAATATTAAAAGGAAATAAAAAAAGTAGTTTAAAGTGGTTAGACTTTGAAACATTGCCAAAAGTGAGATTTAAAGATAGCAATGAGATATGTAGTGTAGAATATTTGCAAGCTATTTTGATATGTTATTCATCATTAACAAAGATAGGAAGAAGCAGTGATGGTGAAAGATTGGCTGAAAAATTAGAAAAATTTGATTTTGAAAATTTAGTTAATAATATTTTTGATATATGGATTTCTAATAATGCAGAAGTAAAGAAAAAATATATTTTAAGTTTAGTTTCAAGATTTGGTGGAGAAAAGGCAATTGTAAAGCTTAATAGTAAAATTAATGATTGGGCTAAAAATTCAAGAGGGGCTTTAGCTTGCGAGGCAGTATATGCATTAGCTTTAAATGGAAGTAATAGTGCATTATTAATTGCTGATGGTATTTCAAGAAAATTTAAATATAATTCAGTTAAGACAGCAGCAGGACAAGCATTAGATTTTGCGGCAAAGGAGTTGGGAGTTGATAGAGAAGAACTTTCAGATAAAATAGTTTCAACATTAGATTTTGATAAAAATGGACAAAGAATATTTGATTATGGAACTAGGAAGTTTATTGTTAATTTGACACCTAGCCTTGAAATAGAAGTTTTTGATGAAAATAATAAGAAATTAAAGAACTTGCCTAAGCCAGCTAAGAAAGATAATGAGGATATGGCAAAGAAATCTTATGATGAATTTAAAGTATTTAAGAAACAACTTAAAAATACAGTTAGTATTCAAAGCTCAAGATTAGATTTAGCATTATCAAATAATAGAAGATGGACTGTAGATTCATGGATTAATTTATTTGTAAATAATCCTATTATGCATCAGTTTGCTATAGGGTTAATATGGGGAGCTTATGAGAAGGGAATATTAAAGGAAACCTTTAGATATATGGAAGATGGAACATTTAATACTAAAGATGAAGATGAATTTACTCTTTTAGAAGATGAAGAATCAAAGAAGAAAATTAAAATTGGATTAGTACATCCATTAGAATGTAGCAGTGAAGACATAGAAGAGTGGAAGAATCAGCTTGAGGACTATGAAATTATACAGCCAATTGAACAGTTAAATAGAAGAGTATTTTTAGTTTCTGAAGAACAGAAAGAAATGACAGAAGATGAGACTTATGCAGGGAAAATTATAAGTGGATTATCTTTAAGTAGTAAACTTCTTAAATTAGGATGGTATAGAGGAAATATTTATGATGCTGGAGGTTATTCAGAGTTTTATAAGTTTAATAAAGAATTAAATATATATGCTGAAATAAATTTTGAAGGATCATCAGTTGGCTATGAGTATGATGATACTACAATGTTTACTGTTAAATTTTACAATGTAGATAGTGAAGATAAGATATTAAATTACTATAGTAATAAGACAGATAAGTATTTAATGAAGTTAAAGGATGTTCCAGAAAAATTATATAGTGAAATAATGTATAACGTTGATAATGCATTATCTTCAAGTACTAGGACTAATGAGGGTTGGAGAAAACTTAGATAGTGAAAAAGGGGATATATATGGATTCTAAAATGTTAAAACCACCAGTGGAGGTTCTTTATAAAGAAGAGCTAGCTGCATTAAAAAAATATGATGATGGAATAAAGCCAGAAAGTTGGTTGCTTTCGCCAAAGGCAGTAAGGACTTTTATTTTAGGAAGCAATAAGCCTTTAGTATATAGAAATAAGGAAGTAAAAATAACAAAAAAGTTTTTTGGAAACGATACTTTAGTTGAAAGATGTATTATTACACTAGCTGGAAATAGAGGACTTATGTTAGTTGGAGAGCCTGGAACTGCAAAGACTATGCTTTCAGAGTTACTATCTGCAAGTATTTGTGGAAGTTCAACTAATACAATTCAAGGAACAGCAGGGACTACAGAAGATATGATTAAGTATTCTTGGAATTATGCAATGTTATTGGCTAAGGGACCAAGTAGAGAAGCTTTAGTTGAAGCCCCTCTTTTTGTTGGAATGAAAAATGGGATAATTACAAGGTTTGAAGAAATAACAAGATGTCCAGCAGAAATACAAGATAGCTTAATAAGTGTATTAAGTGATAAAGTTTTAAATATTCCAGAGCTTAATGGTGATGATGGAATTCTTTTTGCAAAACATGGTTTTAATGTAATTGGTACTGCAAATACAAGAGATAAAGGTGTTAATGAGATGAGTAGTGCTTTAAAAAGAAGGTTTAATTTTGAAACTATTTTTCCTATTAAAGAAGTTGCATTAGAATCACAAATAATTATTAATGAAGTTGAAAAGCTAAGAAAAGAAAATAATATAGATATGAAGGTTGATGAGGATGTTGCAAAATTACTTGCAACAACATTTCATGAACTTAGAGAAGGTGTATCTTCGCAAGGTACAAGAATTGATAAGCCATCTGCAGTTATGAGTACAGCAGAAGCAGTTTCAGTATATTATCAAAGTATGATGAATTCATATTATTATGGAGAATCACAAATTAATGTTGATGGACTAGTACAAAATATTATAGGCGCAGTAGCAAAGGAAACTAGGGATGATTTGGAAAAGTTAAAAAATTATTTTAATGTTATAGTTAAGTCAAAGGCTATAGAGGGTGGAGAGTTATGGAAGAAATACTACGAAGCAAGGAAATGGATAAAATAAATGAAAGTGAAGAAATAGAGTACCTATTTAAAAAGTCATTTAATTTTAATTCTAATATCGTATTTTTCCCAGTAAGACATCATAGTCCAGCTTGCTCATATCATTTAAAAAATGTAATTAATAAGTATAATCCTGAGATAATATTAATAGAAGGAATAATTGATGGAAATAAAATAAAGGAGTTTTTATGTGATGAAGAAAGTAAAGCTCCTTTTGCAATTTATTATTCTTATTATGATTCTAAGGGGTATATAAGTGATGAGAAAAAAAGATATAAGTGTTATTATCCATTTTTAAATTATTCACCAGAGCTTGTAGCTTTAAGAGAAGGGAAAAAGAGAAATATAGAAACAGAATTTATTGATTTACCCTATAGTGAAATTCTTATTAAATGTGAAGAGGGGAAAGGTCTTTTAAAAGAACAAGATAAAAATAATTATAATGATGATTATTTATTAGAAGAAAATAAATATATAGAAAGATTATGTGAAAAGCAAGGCTGTAGGAGTTTTAATGAACTTTGGGAAAAGTTATTTGAAATTGAGGGTATTAATATTTCTACAGAAAAGTTTGTTATGAATATGCTTTCATATTGTTATCTTTCAAGAATAAATACAACAAGGGAAGCTTTAATTGAAGATGGATGTATAGAAAGAGAAATATTTATGGCTTCTAAAATTCAAGAGCATAGTGAAAAGAAGAAGAGGATCTTAGTTGTAACAGGTGGTTTTCATACTTATGGAATAATAAGCTTATTAGATCAAAAGCTTAAGCCTAAGATTCATAAATTTAATAAAGGGGATAGTAATGTTTATGTTATGCCATATTCTATGGAAGCATGTAGTATGCTTAATGGATATGCTAGTGGAATGCCGTACCCATGCTTTTATGAAACTGTATGGAAAGGTATTGAAGATAAAGAAACAAATTATTATGAGAAAGCTGTCATTAATAGCATAGTTAAAACTGGTAAGGCAGCTAGAAAAGCAGATATAGGAATTTCTACCTTTGATGAAATATGTGCATTTAATATGTGTAAAGGGCTAGCACAATTAAGAGGAAAAAATCAATGTGGAGTATATGAATTAGTTGATAGTATAATATCTTCCTTTATAAAGGGTGAATTAAATATTTCTACAGAAAGTCCACTTAAGATTTTAACTAAAGAGATAACAGGAAAGGAAATAGGGGTACTTTGTAAAGATACAGAGGTACCGCCTATTGTAACTGATTTTAGAAATTTAAGTGAAAAATATAAATTAAAAATTGGGTATACAGCGGAACAGGAATTAGTACTTCAAATTTTTTCTTCACAAAGACATAGAGAAATAAGTTGTTTTTTTCATAGAATGAATTATTTAGAAACGGGATTTTCAAAGGTTGTGAAAGGACCTAATTTGTTGTTAAAGAAGAATTTAAACCTTGTAAGAGAAAGTTGGAAATATAAGTGGAGTGTTAGCGTAGATTCAACTTTAATTGATAAATCAGTTTATGGAGGAACTATTAAAGAAGCAGTAATTACTTTAATAAAAAAGGATATAAAAGAAAATGCTAAAAACTCACAAGATATATCTAGAATTTTAGTTGAAGCTTTTGAAATGGGAGTAAGTAAAATATTTGAATATAGCTTTTCAGCACTTAAAGAAGCGATATCAAATGATGGAAGTTTTTATTCTTTAGTTGAATGTTTAAGAAATTTAAATTGTATTTATAGCATGAAGGAATTATATAATATACCTTCTATGGATGAAGTAAAAAATATTATTTTTTCATGTTATAGTAAAATATCAATATTAATACCAGATTTACATCATGAAAGTGAAGATAATAGTCAGAAAACCATTGAGGCTTTAAAGAATATTTTTAATATAGTTTTAAGTAGACAATTTAAATTAGATGATAACTTATTTAAAGAAGCAATTTACTCACTTTTAAATTATAAAGAATGTAATGAAGGTATTGAAGGAGCTGCATTAGGTATTTTATTTGGATTAAATGATATAAATGAAAAAAGAATATGTGATGCTATTGAAGGATATATTTTAGGAACAAAAGATATGGTACTAAAAGTTCCTACATTCTTAATAGGGTTATTTGCAACAGCAAAGGATTTAGTATTTATAGATTTTACAATTTTAAAGTCTATAGATAAGCTTGTAAATGAAGTTTCAGATGATGAATTTATTAAGGTTATTCCAAATTTAAGATTAGCATTTAGTTATTTTACACCAAGAGAAATAGATGAAATAGGGGAAAAGGTAGCTAGTATATATGGTAAGTCTAAAAAAGAGTTTAATGAAGTACATGCTATAAATCCTAAGATATTAAGTATTGCTACAGAGCTAGATAGATATGCTATAAAAGTTATGAAGGAGGGGAATTTATTATAATGAATAAAATAAATAATAATTATGATAAAAATACTGCTTCAAACTTAAATAAATGGAGACTTATATTAGGGAAATATGCAAATAATCAAATAGAATTTTCTGATGAAGAAAGTGGCATAAAGTATATGAATATGGATAATGCCTTAGATTTTTTATATGGAAGGGAATATGGGGAAGAAGATGGAGTAAGAAAAGAAAAGAGAAAAATGGGATCTTTAGGGCCATCAAATTTAACAGTACCATCTTGGATAATAGAGATAAGAAAGTTATTTCCAAAAGAAACAGTAGAAATATTAGAAAAGCATGCATTGGATAAATATGAGCTTACAGAGCTTCTTACTGATAAAGAGGTTTTAGAAAAATTAGAACCTAATGAAGAGCTGTTAAAAAATATTCTTCAAATGAAACACTTACTAAAGGGTGAAGTTTTAGAAACAGCTAAGATAATAGTAAAAAAAGTTGCAGAAGATATTACTAAAAAACTTGAAAATGATGTGAAAAAGGCTATTGTTGGACAAATAGATAGAAATAAATCTAGTTTAGTTAAGAATTCAAGAAATATAGATTTTAAGAAAACTATAAAAGCTAACTTGAAGAATTATGATGTTAATGAAAAAAGTCTTGTTATAGATAAAATATATTTTAATGATAGGGTAAAAAGGTATAACCCTTGGAATGTAATAATTGCTGTTGATGAAAGTGGATCTATGCTTGATTCTGTTATTCATAGTGCAATTATGGCAGGTATATTTTCAAAGCTTCCAATGTTAAAAACTAATTTAGTTATATTTGATACTGAAGTAGTTGATTTAAGTGGATATATTGATGAACCAGTAGAAACGTTAATGAGTATTCAACTTGGTGGTGGCACTAATATAACTAAGGCACTTACTTATTGTGAAGGTTTAATAGAGAATCCACATAGAACAATTGTTATTTTAGTTAGCGATTTATATGAAGGATATGATTATAAAAGAATGTATGGAAGAGTAAAATCTATTATTGAAAGTGGTGCAAAGTTAATAGTTCTTACTGCTTTAAATATGGAAGCAGAAGCTGTATATGATAAAAATGCAGCTAAAAATATGGCAGCTTTAGGAGCAGAAGTAGCTTCAATGACGCCAGGAGGGTTAGCAGAATGGATAGGGAAAATACTTTCTTAGAAAGGTTAAATAGTTATATAAATAGTTTAGATGAAGATTATCTTATTGGAATAAGTAATAAAGGAATTGTTAAAAGAGCCAATAAAGATCTTGAAAAATTAGAGTCTATTGAATATGACATTAAAGATGATTATATAGAATTTAAAATTGATGATATTACATGTTCTGTTAATGAGGAAGTACAAAAATATAAGTGTAGTTGTCCATCAAGAACTATTTGTAAGCATATAATCATGTGCTATTTATATATCATGAACAATAAAGAAAAGATATTTGGAGAGATTAAGGAAGAGTGTAACGAAGAACAACTTGAAGAAGATAAAATTGAAACAAAGGAGTTTATAAGACTTAAAGAATATAATATTGAAAATATTAAAAAAAATATTGGAGAGAAAGCATTAGTTGATATAATAAGAAAAATAAATTTTGGAATTAATTATACAATTACAGAGACAGCCATGGTAACAGTTGATTTTGGTGAAGAGTTAATAAAGGTACGATTGTTAGATGATATTGAAAATAGTTTATGTAGTTGTAAAAGCAAGGAATTATGCATTCATAAAGCAGAAGCATTAATATTGTATAAGCTTTATAAAAATTATATATCTTTAGAAGAATTAAATAATTATTTGATTAGCAAAGAAGTTTTAGATTATGAAAATATAAAAAAAGCAACTGTGGAGATACGAAACTTAATTGAAGAAATATTAATAAGTGGAATATCAAGAGTGCCAGAAACTATACTAGATTCAATTAATAATATGGCTATAAAATGCCATAATTGTGATTTGCCAAACTTTGAAAAAACTTTAAGAGGAATAAGAGAAGAAATTATATTATATTTTAATAAAAATGCAGCCTTTAAAAATGAAAAATTATTAAACATACTTACTACACTTTATATAAAAACATTAACTCTTGAAAATTCTAATAATTTTAATATTATATCAGAAATAATTGGAGAGTTTAAAAGTTCATATTATAGCATTCCTGTAATAGAGTTAAATGGTATAGGTGAAGAAAATTGGACAAGTAACTCAGGATATAAGGGAACGACTTATTATTTTTTTGAAAATAAAAGAGGAGAAATATTTACTTTTACAAAAGCAATAGCAACCTACTATGATAATATGCCAAGAAGAAATTATATTATAGACAATAATGTGGCACCTTGGGGTTTAAAATGTAAATTAGAAGAATTAGATAAAATTCATTTTAAATTGAAAGGTGGAAAAGTTAATTTACAAAATAGAATATCATCTAGTAATGAATCAAGAGGAGATTTAATTGGATTGTCAGATATAGCTAGTTTAAACTTAGAAAGATATAAGTTTGATAATTGGGAAAAGGTTATAGATAGTGTTTTTTTGAATAAAAAGAAAAATAATGAAAATTATAATTTAGTTTTCTTAGAAGGTAATAAGTTTGGAGAAAGTAAATTTGATAATATAACTCAAACTTTTACTTTGGAAATAAAAGATAAAGATGAAAATGTTATGGAAATAAATATTAAGTTTTCACTTGAAAAAAAGCATCTTATAAAAACTTTAGAGAGATTATATAAAAGGGGAAAGGTTCCAATGTTTTTTGGAAGAGTTTATATTGATGAAGGTAAGATTAAGTTTTATCCTATATCATATTTTAGAGACAATGAGATTGAAAGCTTAACTTAATAAAATGGGAGTAATAAAATTGATGAATGATTATGATGTTATTTTAGAGTTTATTTCTGAAGTCCAAGATACATTAGCACAATTATTAAGTAGTGGTTTTTTTGCAGCTCATGAATTTACTATTAATGAACTAAAAAGATTAGAAAAAAGTGCGAAAATATATAATCTTACTTACGCAGAAGAAGTTTTAGGATTTTTATATGAAAAGCTAGAAAGTAAAAAACATACCTTTAAGTTTGATTATAGTGAATGTATTGACAAGTATTGCAAATTGAATAATTATTGCTTAATTTGTAAAGAGCAACTTGAAATATTAAATATAAAAGGTAAATATGTCGCAAATATAAGACCAAAGCTTTGAAACAGAAAAAAACTTTGGTCTTATTTACCAACAAGTTTCACAATTAAATACATATGAGCAAGGCAAGGTATTTGAATTTTTAAAGAATGTATTGATGTCAAATGGGATTGTTAACTCTATAAATGAAGAAATCGCTGAAAGTAGGTTTAATAAGAGCAAGTGTTACCTTTTTGTAATCATGACAAAATATCTAAGTATGGAAAAAAATAATCCTAAGAAATTCTTTATTCATGCTAATTCAACACATTCTATATCTTTAATAAAGGATTTAAGATTAAAAGACTAATATATGAATAAAAAGTAAAATTTGCTTTGATTTTACTGTTTTTAGTGTACAATAAATATAATGATTAATGAACAATTGTATAATAGAACTAAATCGCTAAAAGCGACGGCTGGATTAAGTGATTATTAAAAGTTTATATGGAAAAAATAAGAAGTGAAGTT
>NZ_JADNLK010000018.1 GCF_015555905.1 Clostridium sp. D43t1_170807_H7 | reverse complement strand
ACAATTATTTTTTTGAAAATATAGAAAAAGAGCTATCGCTAGCGGATTTTTTTACCCTCTATTGCGACAGCTCCATTTTAATACATAAAAATATTAAAACCATGATATAATCAAACTAAATCAATGTTTAGAAAATTGGGGGAATAAGCATGAGTGGAAATTTTAGCTTTTTAAAAGATAATGATATATTTAAAAGTTTTTATAATGCTTGTGTTGAAGCAGAAAAAAGTATTTTAGTCAGTCCTGCAACTACTGCAATTCTTACAAGAAGAGCATTAGAGCTTGCAGTTAAATGGGTTTATAGTTTTGATGAAAGTCTTTATTTCCCTTACCAAGATAATTTATCAAGTTTAATACATGATAATAATTTTATTGAAACAATAGATTCTAAGTTATTACCACTTATTAAATATATAGTTAAGCTTGGTAATGTTGCTGTTCATACTAATGCAAATATTAAAAGAGAAGAAGCTGTACTTGCTCTTCATAACCTTCATGAATTTGTAGCTTGGATTGATTACTGTTATGGTGATTATAAAGCAGAGCCTTTTAATGAAGAATTATTAATGTATGGCGAAGATAAAAGAACTAGACCAGAAGAGCTTAAAGATCTTTATGATAAATTAAGTTCTAAGGATAAGAAACTTGAAGAAATAAGAAAGCAAAATGAAGAGCTAAGAAAAGAACTTACAGAAAAGAGAAAATCTAATTCTAAAAACTATGATTTCAATGTAGATGAAATAAGTGAATTTGAAACTAGAAAAAGATATATAGATATTGAACTTAAGCTTGCTGGATGGGAGTTTAATAAGGATATTGGAGAAGAAGTAGAAGTTTCAGGAATGCCAAATGATTCTAAAATAGGTTTTGTGGATTATGTTTTATATGGAGCTAATGGAAAACCTTTAGCTGTAGTTGAAGCTAAAAGAAGTAGCAAGGACCCTAAAATAGGGCAACAACAAGCAAAGTTATATGCTGATTGTTTAGAAAAACAATTTAATTCAATTTGGTACTTTTAGTTTTTAGGATTATTAATTGGTTTATGGTATATAATTAAGATAATATATTTGAAAGACTAATTTTAATTTTGATATAATTAAATATATAGTAAAGGAAAGTTGATATGGATAAATTAAAGATAGAAGATACTGTATTTTCTCAGGCTTTTGTTAAACAATTAAGTGGTCTTAAAGATATTTTTGGAATAAAAGGTACTAATTTTAGACCGCTAAGGGGAGATATAAAAGAAATACAATTAGATAGGCTTTCTGTTGATTTTATATATGAAGTTGATAATGAAAAACTTATACATTTTGAATTCCAAAGTACAAAGAAAAATGATGATATATATAGATTTCAATTATATGATGCTCATTTAATTTCTCAATACAAAAAGCCTATTGAAACATATGTAATATATACAAATGATATTTTAAAGGTAAATAATGAACTGGATTATGGGTCTGTTAAATATAAATTTAATCCAATTTATATGGGTAATTTCTCAGCAGATAAGATTTTGAATGATGTAAAAGAAAAGTTAGTCTCAGGAAAAGAACTTACATTAACTGATATTGCATGGTTAGAATTTACTCCATTAATGGATAGTGAAACAAGTAAAGATAAAGTAATAGAATCTGCACTAGAATTAAGTACAGATATTAGTGATAAAGAATTGAAAATTCAATGTCAAACTATTTTATTATCATTGGCATTAAAATTTAATGTTGAAATTAGTGATGAATTAGGGAGGAAGATACGTATGTCACCATTAGGGCAAAAGATATTTAATGAAGGTCAAATAGAAAAGCAAAAAGAAATAGCTAAAAATTTAATGGATATTCTAAACGATGAAATGATTGCAAAAAAGTGTGATTTATCATTAGAAGAAGTAAAGCTGCTTAGAAAAGAATATGAAGAAAAGAAATAGTGTTGAGTAATAGAGAAATCTATGGTTTTTTATTTTAAGAAAATAAGATTATTTAATGAAAAGTTAAAAGTACCAAATTGAGTTTTATATTAAATTCAATTTAGTACTTTTATTTTTTAGACTATTAATTTTTAATTAGCTTTAGCTTTTATAGCTGGTATAAATGTACGGAATAAGAATAAGCATAAACATATAACTGCAAAAATTATACCTACAGGATATGCAATTGTTGTTGTAAGTCTAAAGCCTTCTTGTGCATATAAAATATAGGTACAACTTACTGCTGACATAAAGGTTGCAGGAACTACTGCAATTAATGATGAAATTGGTTTATTTATCTTAGCATATTTAGCAAGATATACAGAACCTGCCCAAAGAACTATCATAGCTAGTGTTTGGTTTGACCATGAGAAATACCTCCAAACAACTGAATAGTCTATAAGTGAAATTAAATATCCAATTCCAAGTAGAGGAATAGCAAGCATTAATCTCTTAGGAATTTTAGTTTGATCAATTTTAAACCAATCTGATATTGTAAGTCTTGCACTTCTAAAGGCTGTATCCCCTGAAGTAATAGGGCATACAATAACACCAATCATAGCAAGAACTCCACCAACTTTACCTAAAAGGCCAATTGACATATCATATACAGTTGAAGAATTACCTCCACCTGCAGCAAGCAATCCACCAGTTCCTTTATAGAAAGCAATACCAGCAGATGCCCATATTAGAGCAATTATTCCTTCTGCAACCATAGCACCATAAAATATTTTTCTACCATCTTTTTCAGTTTCTATACATCTTGATATAATAGGTGATTGTGTCGCATGGAAACCTGAAATAGCACCACATGCTACTGTAATAAACATTAATGGCCAAATTGGAGCACCATCAGGGTGAAGATTTTCAAGTGTAATTTCCATCATTGGATTAGTACCATTATTTAATATTGTTGCACCTGCAATACCTACAGCCATAACAATTAAGCATATACCGAAAATAGGATATAGTTTTCCGATAATCTTATCAATAGGTAATAAAGTAGCAAGGAAATAATAAATTAATACAACAATTGTCCAGAAGGTTACATTCATAAAATTAGGTGTAAGTTTTGCTAATAAACCAGCGGGGCCAACCATAAATACAACGCCAACCATAACAAGAAGAATAACTGAAAATACTCTCATTACATTTTTCATTACTTTACCTAAGTAAATACCAACAATTTCAGAAATACTTGCTCCGTCATTTCTAACTGATAGCATACCACTTAGAAAATCATGAACACCACCAGCAAGAAGTGTACCAAAAACAATCCAAAGGTATACTGATGGCCCCCAGATAGCTCCTGATAATGCACCAAATATTGGACCAAGTCCTGCAATATTAAGAAGTTGTACTAAGAATGACCTCCAGGGTTTCATTGGCATATAGTCAACTCCATCTGGGTGGACTAATGCAGGTGTCTTTCTGTCAAACTCTGGCCCAAAGATTTTTTCAACAAGTTTGCTATATAGACAATAACCTATTATCAATATAGCTAGACAAACAAAGAAACTGATCATAAAAAGTCCTCCTAAATTAATAAAACGTTTACAATAATTTCTTAATAAATATATATGTAAAAAATAAATACTTATGATAAGCAATTAAAATAAATATTTTAATTGATAAATAATATCATTAAATAATAAAAAAGCTATTGCAAATAATAAAAAAAGGAATATAATAAGCTTATAACCCCACCCTAGGTGGGGGTGTAATAAAGGAGAATAATAATTTAAATAAATACTTTTATTTAAGGGAGTGATATAGGTGAATAGTAAATTTAAAATAAGTGGTATGACATGTTCTGCTTGTGCTAACAGAATTGAAAAAGTAGTTAGCAAAATGGATGGCGTTAAAGAGGCGAATGTTAATTTTGCAACAGAAAAACTTTCAGTAAGCTATGATGCAGATGCTATAAATTTTGGAGATATAAAAGCAAAGGTTGAGAAAGCTGGATATAAATTAATAAGAGAAGATGAGCAGAAAGTAGAAGAAAAGAGAAAGAAATTAGATGAAAAAGGAAAGCTATTGAGGAGGTTAATATTATCATTAATATTTGCAGTACCACTTTTAACAATAACAATGGGACATATGGTTGGTATGCCGTTACCTAAGATTATTGATCCAATGATGAACCCACTTAACTTTGCTATAATTCAATTAGTTTTAACAATACCAGTTATGATAATTGGATATAAATTTTATTATATTGGATATAAAAATTTATTTAAATTAAGTCCTAATATGGATTCTTTAATTGCAATAGGAACAAGTGCAGCCTTTATTTATAGTTTATATGGAACATATAAAATTTATACAGGTGATGGTTCTTATGCTATGAGTTTATATTATGAAGCAGCTGTTACAATACTTGCTTTAATAACTTTAGGTAAATATTTAGAAGCAATTTCTAAGGGAAAAACATCTCAAGCAATTAAAAAGCTTATGGGATTAGCACCAAAGACAGCTACTATTGTAAGAGATGGAAAAGAGTTAGGTATTCCTATAGATGAAGTTATTGTTGGAGATATAATTATAGTTAAACCAGGTGAAAAATTACCAGTTGATGGTGAAGTTATAGAAGGGGCTACTGCAATCGATGAAGCTATGCTTACAGGTGAAAGTATCCCAGTTGAAAAAACAGTTGGAAGTAAGGTAATAGGAGCTAGTATTAATAAAACAGGATTTATTAAATATAAAGCTACTAAGGTTGGTAAAGATACTGCATTATCTCAAATTATTAAATTAGTTGAAGATGCTCAAGGATCAAAAGCTCCAATTGCAAAAATGGCAGATATTATTGCATCATATTTTGTCCCAATAGTAATTGTCCTTGCAATACTTGCTAGTATAGGATGGATAATTGCAGGTGAAAATGGAGTATTTGCATTAACAATATTTATTTCAGTTTTAGTTATAGCTTGTCCATGCGCTTTAGGATTAGCAACACCTACAGCAATTATGGTTGGAACAGGAAAAGGAGCAGAATATGGAGTATTAATTAAGGGTGGAGAGGCTCTAGAAATTACCCATAAAATTGATACTATTGTATTTGATAAGACGGGTACTATTACTGAAGGTAAACCAGTAGTAACAGATATTATTACTACTACAATATCAGAAAATGAATTATTATCTATAGCGGCAAGTAGTGAAAAAGGTTCTGAACATCCTTTAGGTGAAGCAATAGTAAAAGGTGCAGAGGAAAGAAATATTAAGTTTAAAGAAATATCTAATTTTAAAGCTATTCCTGGTCATGGTATTCAAGTTGAAATAGAAGGTAAGACTATTTTACTTGGAAATAAAAAATTAATGAGTGAAAACTCTATTGAAGTTGGAGAATTAGGTGTTAAGTCAGATAAATTAGCAAATGAGGGTAAAACACCTATGTATATTGCAATAAATAATAAGTTAGAAGGTATTATTGCAGTTGCAGATACAGTTAAGCCAAGTAGTAAAGAAGCAATTGAAAATCTTCATAAGATGGGAATTAAGGTTGCTATGATTACCGGAGATAATAAGAAAACAGCGCATGCTATTGCAAAGCAAGTTGGAATTGACATTGTTCTTGCAGAGGTATTACCTGAAGATAAAGCAAATGAAGTTAAAAAACTTCAAGAAAAGGGTAGTAAGGTTGCTATGGTTGGGGATGGAATAAATGATGCTCCAGCATTAGCACAAGCTGATATTGGTATTGCAATTGGAACAGGTACTGACGTAGCTATTGAATCAGCTAATATAGTACTTATGAAAGGTGATTTAAGAGATGTTGCCACAGCTATTAAATTAAGTAAAGCAACTATTAGAAATATAAAACAAAATTTATTCTGGGCATTTGGATATAATGTTTTAGGTATTCCAGTAGCTATGGGAGTACTTCATATATTTGGAGGACCATTATTAAATCCAATGATAGGTGCAGCTGCAATGAGCTTAAGTTCAGTTTCAGTTTTAGCAAATGCATTAAGATTAAGAAGTTTTGATCCAAATAAATAAGTATAAATAGTTATTAATAATATTAAAATAAAGATATCTTAAAGAGGATGAAAGTGAGGAGATTTTATGAAAAAGAAAATATTAATTGAAGGAATGAGTTGTAAAAACTGTGTTGCTCATGTTACTGAAGCTTTAGAAGAATTAAATGATGCAACAGGAATTGAAGTTAATTTAGAAGGAAAGTATGCAGTTGTAGAAACAAATGAATCAGATGATTCAATAAAAGAAAAAGTTGAAGACATGGGATATGATGTAATCAAAATAGAAAATATATAGCAAAAAAAGAACTGATGTTAAATTAAATATCAGTTCTTTTTTTGATTGGTTATATAGCCATATCTTCTTTGGTGTTTTCTTGATTTAACAATCTAGGTGATGAAAGTTTAATGCCAATAGCTCCAATAGGGGCAGTGATTAATACACTTAAAATAGCAATAGCTTGCATTACTTCACCACCAGCAACACCCATTTGAAGAGGAATACCAGCTTTAGCAGATTGAACAGTTGCTTTAGGTAAGTAAGCTATAATACAAAAAATTCTTTCTTTAAAAGATAAGTCAGTTCCAATTAAAGAAATAGCAACACCTATTGATCTAATAGTTAAAGATATAATAAGCATTAATATTCCTATCCATAAATATTCTCCAACAAGAGATGGATTAATAGCCATTCCAACAAAGGCAAATAAATAAATTTTCCCATACTTCCAAACAACATTTATTCCATCTTGAATTTTAAGGGCTAAATCATTTAAAAAGGCTCTTAAGAAAAATCCATAAATCATTATAGTTAATAAAGAATTAAATATTTCTAAATGAAAAGTGTTTTCTACTAATCTAATTAATAAACAAATTATAAATGTAAGAATAACCCTTAAAGTATTAATTTTAATAGATTTTAATAATTTTTTAGTTAAAAATGCAAGTAGCCAGCCTATAAAAATACTAGTAAAAATAGTAATAGGAATTGAAAAAAGTTCACTAGCAATAGAAATAGATTGCCCATTATTACTAGACATATAAATTCCTAAAAAAGTTGTAAACAAAGTAATTGCAACAGTATCATCTGCAGAAGCACCAACTAAAAGCATTTGAGGAATTGCTTTATCTTGTCCGATTTTTCTTTTAATTAAATCAACCATTGATGGTACTAAAACAGCTGGGCTTACAGCAGCTATTATGAATCCTAGGATTGCACCTTGTACAAAAGTAAAATTAAGAAATATCATTGATAAAAAGGCAATTGTTAAGCCTTCTAGGGTTGCAGGTATTATACTTAATAAAATAGCAGGTCTACCTATTTGTTTCATTTGATTTATACTTATTCCTAGTCCACCTATAAATAATACTGTTACTAAGGCAATATCCTTGATATAGGGAGAGATAGTCAAAGTTGATTGTGGTACAAGATTTAAAAATGATGGTCCTACAATCATTCCAAGTAAAATCATACCTATAAGAGAAGGTAATTTTATAAGTTCTACTAATTTTCCACTATAATTAGCTAATATTCCTATTAATATTAAGCTAATTAGTATTACTAAAAATTTAATTAACATAAATAATCCTCCTAAAATAAAGTGAAAGTAAAAAAAAGCTAATGATTTCTACAACAAAAAAAGTTGTAGAAGTCATTAGCTTAATAAGCGGTTTTGATAAGTATCAAGGGAGTACTTCATTCCCTGTTTTTTGATTTTATCATAAGTAACTATATATTTCAATAAAGCCATTATTGGAAAACGATACAATATGTGTTCCAAAGGGTGAAATTATAATTAATTTTAATGAGTAAAATTTAAAAAGTATTCTATTTATAGGTATTATTTTTGTATTTAGGGAAATTTAATAAGTAATAGGTAAAAGGAGTGATATAGATGAAAAGTAAGACAATACTGAAATTGGTACTGATTTCTATAATAATAGGTAGCATTTCAGGGGTGTTTATAGGGATATTTTTAATACTTTTAGAAAATTCAGTAACTCTTAATTTGAAGTATGGATCTTTGATATTTATACTTCCTTTATCTGGTATGATAATGACTTTTCTTTATAGTAAATATGGTGGTAATTCTCAAAAGGGTAATAATATAATTATTGAAAATATAAATGGAAGCAAAGAAGAAATTAAATTTATTATGGCGCCATTAGTTTTTTTAGGAACTGTATTAACTCATCTTTTTGGTGGATCTGTAGGGAGAGAGGGAACAGGGGTTCAAATAGGAGGAACTATAGGAAATTCATTGTCTAAAGCCTTAAAAACTTCGGAAGAGGAAAAGAAAATATTATTAATAAGTGGTGTAGCTGCTGGATTTTCATCTGTTTTTGGAACACCTCTTACAGGAACAATATTTGCAATAGAAGTTTCAAAAGTAGGTAGTTTAAGCTATAACTCAATGATTCCAGCAATAACATCGGCTATTATAGGAAATTCAGTTGTTAAGCTTTTAGGCGTTAAACATACTCATTATAAAATACCACCAGTAGAGTCTATTAATCTAATTAATACTGCAAAAGTTATTATATTAGCAATTTGTTTTGGATTGGCTAGTAGATTATTTGTGTATATGACACAGTGGTTTAAGGAAAAGCTAATAAAATATTGTAAAAATCAATATTTAAAAATATTTGTAGGTGGTAGTTTGATGGTTATAGCTACATTAATTATAGGAAATAATCTGTATAATAACTTAAGTTTGGGATTGTTAAGTGATGCTTTTGATGGAAATGTGCCTTATTTAGCATTTATTATTAAGCTCATGTTAACCACTTTGTGTTTAGGAGCTGGATATCAAGGAGGAGAAGTTACACCATTATTTGTTATAGGTGCTACATTAGGAGCCACTTTATCACATATACTTGGTTTACCATTTGCATTTTCAGCAGCATTAGGTCTTGTTGGAGTTTTTTCTGGAGCAACAAATGCACCTATTGCGTGTTTTATGATGTATTTAGAGCTTTTTGGAGCAAATAATATTATATTTGCAATGCTTGTTTGTATGATAGCAGTTTTTATCTCAGGACATAAGGGGATTTATACATCGCAATTGTGGAACGAATAAAACACAAACAAATAATTCCAATATCAGTAAATCATACTTAAGATTTACTGATATTTTTTATTGGATGAATAAATGCATATAGCTTATATGTCATGGAAAGAATATAAACAAATTATATTATTGAAAGTGAGAGGACAATGATAGAAATTTTTAAAAAAGTAGATAATACAATTTTAAGATGGATAAATGTAAAGTTTAGAAATAAGACTTTCGATAAGATAATGCCCATTATAACCTCTGCAGGAAACTTAGGGATAATATGGATTGTGATATCTGTTTTGTTAATTACAAAAAAAGATTATAGAGTATTAGGGCAAACAATACTTATAGCACTTGTAATCACTACTATTATAGGTGAAGGAATAATAAAGAATATTGTAAAGAGAAAAAGACCATTTTATGGTGATGATGATAAAGAACTTTTAATATCAAGACCAATTACATATTCATTTCCTTCAGGGCACACTGCTTCATCTTTTGCTGTGGCAACTGTTTTTATTAAGACTGATAATGCTGCTTCTTTAGAAATAATGTTATTAGCATGTTTAATTGCTTTTTCAAGAATATATTTAGGAGTGCATTATCCTTCAGATGTTATTGGCGGTGGGATAATAGGAACTTTATGTGGATTAATAACTGTTATGTTGTTTATGAGTAAATTTTATTAAATATAAGTAAATTTATAGAGGGGAGTATAAGAGGAGTGGATATAAATAATATGCTTCAATATATAGGTAAGTATGGATATATATTTTTAGCAGTAATAGTTTTTTTAGAATATTTAAACTTACCAGGTTTGCCAGCAGGAATAATAATGCCTGCAGCCGGTATATTAGTTAAATCAGATGGATTAAATTTTATATATACTCTTATAATATCAGTAATTGCAGGATTATTAGGTAGTTTTATTTTATATATATTAGGACATTATTGTGGAAAGCCAATTTTGAGTAAATTACAAAATAAATTTCCAAAATCTAAAAAGGCGATAGATAAAATTTATAAATATATAGATAAATATGGGAATATAGGAATTGTTGTAGCACGAGTTATACCAGTTGCTAGAACGTTAATATCCTTAGTTGCTGGTACATTCAATATTGGATTTATAGAATTTACCTTATATTCAATTATAGGAATTACTATATGGAACTTTATATTTATATATGCAGGATATGCCTTTGGTTATTTATTCTTGAAATAGAAGTAAGTAATAATATTTTAAAAATTTATATATGAAAGAGACGATTTTTGTGTTAAAATTGTAATAAATTAACAAAGAATTAATATTATAGAAAGATGCAGAAATAAAAAGGGGTAATGCATTAACTAATTAAATGGTAATAATATGGGAGGAAAGTATGAACTTTAAAGTATTAAATGAGGATATTTATTTTCCAAATGAATTTGTTAAGCTAAATGAGATAAGGGGAGAATTCTTACAATTAGCTTTTAATTCAGTTTCAACATTTACTGAAGAATGTACTAAAAAATTCAATAGTATTGAACAACTATTAAAGGATGGAGAAAGCTTTGGGTATGAATATTTAAATAGTTATATTTCGAAAGCAATAGATATTATTAATGAATTTGGGATAAAAGAAATTGATAATGATACATTTAATAAAAAATACTATTTGAATAATTATTGTACATGGGAAAATACTTTAGAGGAAATAAATAATGATAATAACAAGGAATTTATAGATAATAAGATAGAAGATATAACATATGCTAAGTTAAATATTAATTCGGAATTAATAAGAAAGCCTTTTAAGTTGCAAGAGAAAAATATAATTTTAGATAGTGATAAAATTGAAAATGGTATTTCTATAGAAATAATAAATAAATTAGTTAATTCTATGATAGAAAGTATATTTAATATTAATTTTGCAATAATAGATGTTTTAAACTACAATAATGTGGATGCTGTATCATCATATAATAATGCTGAAGATATAAATAAATCAAATACTTTAATTAAAGAATTATTAGAAAATAAAATCTCAAAAGATGAAGAAGTAAATACTATAAAAGAGATAATAAAGTTAAATCCATATAATGAAAATATATATAAGGCATTATTGTACAAGTATGGGGATAAGGATAATCAATTAGAAGAATTAGGTGAATTCTTAGGATACGATAATATCCATGAATATAAATATAAGTTATTAGATGAATACTATAGAGGGCTGCCTAATTCTACAAAAGAAGATATAAATAAAGCTAAAGAGAGTATAGTATTATTTTCAAATAAACTTGGGATTAAAGAATACTCAGAATATGTGGACGAGCTTAATAAAATGCTTAAAGATCAAGTTAAAATAGAGGATTCAATAAAGACTAAAGAGATAGAAAAAACTATTCAGATGGCAACGGTAGAAGTTAATGAAAAGATTAGAAAAGATAAAAAAGATAATAAAAAGGTTTGGATATCAACAGGAATTATTGGCGCTAGTTTATTAGTAGTATATTTAATAATGACAGCATATTTTAATAATCATTTCTTCTTTAGAACATATATAAATGGAATTAATGTTACCGGAAAGAGTAGCAAATCAGCACAAGCTTTAATGACAGAAAAAGCTAGTGATTATGTTTTAACAATTAACGAAAGACATGATAATACTGAACAGTTAAGTGGAGCGGAGATTAGTTTAGAATATGATTTTAACAATGAAATAAGCCGATTATTAGAAGAACAAAATCCTTTTTTATGGATTAAATCTATGTTTTCTAGTAATAAATATACAATGACTGATGGTATTTCCTATGATGAATCATTATTAAAGCAAATTTTAGGAGAACTTAATTGTCTTAACGAATCAAATGTAAAAGATCCTGTAAGTGCATATATTAATTATACAGATGATGGATATGAAATTGTAAAAGAAGATAAAGGTAATAGAGTAAAATATGATGAATTTTATTCAAAGGTACTAACTTATATTCAAAATATAAATGATGTTTTAGATTTAGATAAAGAAGGTTGTTATGAAGAACCAAAGTATACTAGTGAGACAGATGTTGTGGTACAAGCTAAAAATACTATTGATAAATATATGTCATCAAAAATTACCTATAATGTATCAGGAGATGAAATTGTTATAGATTCAAGTTTGATAAACACATGGATTAATATAGATGAAGATTTTAATGTTACACTTAATGAAGATGCTATTAAAGAGTATGTAAATCAACTAGGGGATATTTACGATAATATAGGAAGCACTAGAACATTTACTAGATGGTCAGGTGAAGTTATAAAGGTTAGTACTACACCAGGAATATATTATATAGATAGAGATACAACTATTTCACAAATAGTTGAAGCAATAAGTAATGGTAGTGAAACAACTAAGGATTTATCATTTAAAACACCAACTGCTACAGATGACTATGTGATAAATACTTTTGTTGAAGTTGATTTAACTAATCAAACTGTTGTTTATTATAAAAATGGTGAATTAATTACTCAAGGAAATGTAGTTACAGGAAATGTTAGTGCAGGACATGCAACTCCTTCAGGTGTATATAGATTAGATTGGAAGGCTAAGGATTTTGTGCTAAGAGGGGATGGGTATGCTTCACCAGTTAGTTTTTGGATGCCATTTAATGGTGGAATAGGTCTGCATGATGCAAGTTGGAGAAGTAGCTTTGGAGGAAGTATATATAAAACTAATGGGTCTCATGGATGTGTTAATATGCCATATAGTGTAGCACAGGCAATTTATAATAATATAGAAGATAAGACTACAATAATTTGTAGATATTAATAATAACTTCGCAATACATTTAATAGTGTTATTGCGAAGTTATTATTATTTTAATATGAATAAATATAAAATTAAATTTGGAATATATAAATAAAATATGTATTTACAATATGAATGTTCGTGGTATAATACCAATAAGTGAATTTGTAAAAATCTCGTATAAAATCGGTAATTGGTCCGAAAGTTTCTACCTACTGACCGTAAATCAGTAGACTACGAGGAGTTGAAACTATATATTTTTTTATGTATAAGTAATGTCGGCACCTCAATTTATATGAGGTGTTTATTTTTTTATAGATATGTTTATAAGGGAGAGAAAGATAATGGATATTTTAAAAGAACGTATATTACAAGAGGGTAAAGCATTAAGTGAAACTGTATTAAAGGTGGATTCTTTTTTAAATCATGGTGTAGATGCAAGATTAATGTATGATATAGGAACTTATTTTAAGGAATATTATAAAAATCATGGAATAACGAAGATATTTACTATTGAAAGTTCAGGAATAGCACCTACAGTAATGACTGCAATGCAAATGGAACTTCCTATGGTAACTTTAAAGAAACAAAGTTCTAAAATTTTAAATGGAGATGTATATCAAACAACAGTACATTCATTTACAAAAGGTTCTGATTATGAATTAACATTATCAAAAAAATATATTTCTCCAGAGGACAATATATTAGTAATAGATGATTTTTTAGCAAATGGAGAAGCTGCTTTAGGTGCTATAAGATTAATTGAAGAAGCTGGAGCAAAGGTTGGAGGAATAGGAATAGTAATAGAAAAATCATTCCAACCAGGACGAGCTATTTTAGATGAAAAAGGATATGATGTTTACTCTTTAGCTAGAATTGGAAAGTTAGGAAAAGGAATTATAGAGTTCATTTAATTTACTATTTATAGTACTAAAGTTTTATAATTTAATAAGTAAGATATTAAAAAGGCATTTTGTTATTGAGACAAAATGTCTTTTTTATTACTTATAAATATGAGTTACTATTTAATAGACTTATATCCGAGTAAAACTTTAATTATTGGAAAAATTAAATATGAGATATATAGGAAGTTACTCACTGATACCACTAATTTATTATATCATTTAATAAAATGTTTTTTCCTATGCATAAAATTAGGAGGAAGTGCAATGAAATTAAATATGAATAAAGAAGAACTAAGAAAGTTCTTATTACATGCACCACAAGTAAGTATAATTAAGTATTATGAGAATATACATCCAGTTGATGTTCTTGATGTATTACGTGAGTACCCAGAAGATAGAAGTGATATTTTATGTAGATTACCAGAGGAATTAATTGCTGATATTATTGATGAAGCTGAAAATAAAGAAAAATATGATATTTTAATGGAGTTCTCTGAAAATAAGCAAAAAAATATTATAGAAGAAATGTCATCAGATGAATTAACAGATTTGCTTGGTATGTTGGATGAAGAACAAGCTAATAAAATATTAGAAAAAATGACAGATGAAGATGCAAGAAAGGTTCGTCAATTATTAAGTTATGATCCCGATACTGCAGCAGGTATAATGGCAACAGAATTTGTTGCACTTAAAGAAAATATGACAATTGAACAAACATTAAAGTATTTACAAAAATACGGTGAAGAAAATGAAAATATATATGATTTATATGTAGTAGATAATTTTGATAAGCTTAAGGGAGTAGTTTCAATCGTTTAGGTGGAGTAGATGAAGGTGAAAAAGTTGATGGAAAACTAAGTGAATCTGTGAAGAGTAGATTACCTTGGTTAATAGTGAATTTGTTTACTGCAATTTTAGCATCAGCAGTTGTTGGAGCTTTTGAGGGAACTATTCAAGCTGTTGTTTCATTAGCTACATTTATGCCCATTGTTACAGGTATGGGGGGAAATGCGGGAACACAAACATTAACTATTATAGTTAGAGGATTGGCTTTAGGAGAACTAAACTTCAAAAATATGAAGAAAGTATTTTTAAAAGAAGTGGGAGTTGGATTATTAACTGGTATAGCCATAGGAGCTATAATTGGATTGTTAGGATTCTTATGGGAAAGGAATTTAGTATTTGGAATAATAATTGGTGTGGCTATGGTTTTAAATATGGTGGTAGCTACAGTTACAGGCTATTTAGTACCAGTGGTATTAAAGAAGTTTAAAGTAGATCCAGCTTTAGCATCATCAATATTTGTAACAACATTTACTGATGTTTTAGGATTTTTCTTTTTCTTAGGATTAGCAACTCTTTTAATACAATATCTCCTATAAAGATAATAAAGTCCACTTTATTATCTTTATATTTTTATATAGTTAAAACAATAAATAATTATTTAAAAATTTCTTTAAAAGTTTACTGAAAACAATAATAATTTTCTTATATAAATGCAAAAACAGGAGCACTAGCAGATTACCCCTGTTTCAAACCTATTTTTGCCTGGTAGGTTTATGTATTAATTATACCATAAAAATACAAATAATAAAATAAGATATATCTATGATTTTGAGAAAAATATAAATTTTTATGAGATATTACAATAAAAAAAAGAAAATTGAAATAAAAAGCAATACGGATAATAATTGACAAAAAATATTAATGAGAATATAATAACTCTTGTAAAAGAGAATATCTCTATTAAAGGGGAGTAGTATAAAATATAGCATCAACAATCGCGGCTTATGCCTGGTGTTATATACCATTTGGGTTACGAGACTTTTAATATAATCCTTAAGTTACTGTTACTTAAGTTTGAGGATTATATTAAGGGTCTCTTTTTTTATTAATTAATAAGAGATAATCCTAAAATTATAAAATTTATTATTAAAAATAAGGAGGATTCTATGGAAAAGTATTTTTCTAAAACTACAGAAGAGTCATTAAATTATTTCAATGTATCAAAAGAGGGATTAAGCAGTAGACAAGCAAAAGAAAACTTATCTTATTATGGCTTTAATGAATTAAATCAAAAAAAGAAAAAAAGTGTAGTTCAAGTATTCTTTAGCCAATTTAGGGATTTACTAATATTTATTTTGATTGCTGCAGGAATAATTTCGATGTTAAGTAACAATGTAGAAAGTACTATTGTTATATTTAGTGTAATAATTCTAAATGCAGTATTAGGTACAGTTCAGCATTTTAAGGCAGAACAATCTTTAGATTCGTTAAAAGCATTATCAGCACCATGTGCTAAAGTAATAAGAGATAGTAAAAAGATAGAAATACAATCAAAAGATGTTGTTCCTGGAGATATTTTAGTTCTAGAGGCTGGCGATTTAATTACTGCTGATGGTAGGGTAATTGAAAGTTATTCATTGCAAGTAAATGAAAGTTCACTTACGGGAGAGTCTTTAAGTGTAGATAAAGTTACTGAGAAGATAGATAATGAAGAGGTAGCTTTAGGTGATCAGAAGAATATGGTGTTTTCAGGTTCTTTAGTAACTTATGGTAGAGCATTAATACTTGTTACAAGTACAGGAATGAAAACAGAAATAGGTAAAATAGCTACTCTTATGGAGGACACTCAGGAAAAGAAAACTCCTCTTCAAGTTAGCTTAGATGATTTTAGTAAAAAGCTTGCTGTTATAATACTAGCTATATGTGCAATTGTATTTGGATTATCATTGTATAGAAAAATGCCAGTTCTTGATTCATTAATGTTTGCAGTTGCTTTAGCAGTTGCGGCTATTCCAGAGGCCTTAAGTTCTATAGTTACTATTGTTTTAGCGTTAGGAACTCAAAAGATGGCTAAAGAAAATGCAATTATCAAAAAGCTTAGAGCTGTTGAAGGTTTAGGTTCAGTTTCTATAATATGTTCAGATAAAACAGGTACTTTAACTCAAAATAAAATGACAGTTAGAAAAATATATGTTGATGGAAAATTGATTAATGGATCTGAAATTTCATTAGATAATAGAGTTGAAGAATATTTAATTAAAAATTCTATTCTATGCAATGATTCAACTTCAAAGGATGGAAAAGAAATTGGAGATCCAACAGAAGTGGCATTAGTAAATCTAGGACATGACATTTCAATAAATGAATTAGAATTAAGAAAAGAGTATGAAAGAGTAGCTGAAATTCCATTTGATTCAGATAGGAAACTTATGAGTACTTTACACAAGATTGATGATAAAAATATCATGTTTACTAAAGGCGCTTTAGATGTTATTTTGGATAGAGTTAAATTTATAATGACTTCAGAAGGTATTAGAGAATTAACAGAGAATGATAAAAATAAAATATTAGATGTTAATAGAAGATTATCAGAGTGTGGTTTAAGAGTATTATCTTTTGCTTATAAGGAGTTAAATGAAGTTAAGGAATTAACTTTAGATGATGAATATGATTATATTTTTATAGGCTTAATTTCAATGATTGATCCACCAAGAGAAGAGAGTAAACAAGCTGTTGCAGATTGTATAATGGCAGGTATAAAGCCTATAATGATTACAGGTGATCATAAAATAACAGCATCAGCTATAGCTAAGGAAATAGGTATCTTAAGAGATGGAGATAGAGCAATCGAAGGATTAGAAATAGATAAAATGTCAGATGAAGAATTAAAAGAGAATATTGAACATATATCTGTTTATGCAAGAGTATCCCCAGAGCATAAAATTAGAATAGTAAGAGCTTGGCAAGAAAAAGGACAAATAGTTGCTATGACAGGTGATGGTGTAAATGATGCTCCAGCGTTGAAGCAAGCAGACATAGGTATAGCCATGGGTATCACAGGTACAGAAGTTTCTAAAGATGCAGCTTCAGTAATTTTAACAGATGATAATTTTGCAACAATAGTAAAGTCAGTTTCTAACGGTAGAAGTATTTATAGTAATATAAAGAGTTCTATAAAATTTTTATTATCAGGTAATACTTCAGGAATAATAGCAGTTTTATATTCTTCAATTATGGCTTTACCAATGCCCTTCGCAGCAGTTCATTTATTATTTATAAATCTTTTAACTGATAGTTTACCGGCTATAGCAATAGGTATGGAACAATCTAATAGAGATTTATTAAAAGATAGACCAAGGGGAAAAGATGAATCTATTTTAAGTAAAGATTTCTTATTAGGATTAGGGTTAGAAGGTTTATTAATCGCTATATTTACAATAATTGCTTTTTATTTAGGAAATCCTATGAAAACTCCTTTAACAGCTTCAACTATGGCATTTGCAACACTTTGTTTAGCTAGATTATTCCATGGATTTAATTGCAGAGGCAAAGGATCAATATTTAAATTAGGTATATTTTCTAATAAGTATATTTGGTATGCATTTGGAATAGGATTAGTGTTATTAAATGCAGTATTATTTATTCCAGGACTTCAAATGTTATTTGAAGTAGAAAACTTATTGGCAATTCAATATGTGCAAATATATGTATTAGCATTTATACCAACATTAATAATTCAAATATTTAAGGTTATAAATGAAATAGTAGAAAGTAAGAAATCAAAAAGAAAAGTTTCAGGCAATTCTAATGATGGATTAAAAAATATAGCATAATTAAAATAGTTAAGTACCTAAATAGGTTTTAAATATATTACTAATTTAGGTGCTTTTTATTATATAAAAAAATAAAAGAAATATTTGGGAAAATAATGTTGACTAATTTAGTAGGATAAGCATATAATAATAATATAAACATATGAACAATTATTCATATGTTAAAATGTAAAAATAAATATTATTTTAAATACAAATACTATTTATGATAGGAGTGAATATACTATGAAAACTAATGTTGATAATAATATTGAGAGTTGTTCCTGTAATGTTATACATGGAGAAATAGTCAATAAAGTTAAGGAGAAATTACCAAAAGATGAAGTCTTATATGATTTAGCAGAATTATTTAAGGTTTTTGGAGATAGTACAAGAATAAAAATACTTTGTGCATTATTTGAATCGGAAATGTGTGTTTGTGATTTATCAGCTTTATTAAATGTTAGTCAATCAGCAATATCACATCAACTAAGAGTTTTAAAATCTTCTAGACTTGTTAAATTCAGAAGGTCAGGAAAAATAATTTATTACTCTTTAGATGATGAACATATTAAGCATATATTTGATGAAGGGTTAAAACATATCACTGAATAGATATGATAAAAATAAGGTGGAGAATTTTGTATGGAAATTAAATTGGTTTTGAGTGGATTAAACTGTGCTAACTGTGCTAATAAAATAGAAACTAAAGTTAATAAAATAAGTGGAATAAAAAACGCCTCATTAAATTTTTCAACAACAGTATTAACAGTAGAGTTTGATAAAAAAGAAGAAAAAAATAATATAATAAATGAAATTAAATCAATAGTTAAAAAATTAGAACCCCATGTTAAAGTAATTGAAAAGTTAGATAATAAGGATATAAGTGTTAGTAAAGTAGAATGTACTAGTAGCTGTTGCGTTGATAGTGATGAACATGGAAATCATGATGGAGATCATAATAGTCATACTCATGAATTAAAAAAAGATAATAATGGATTTTTACAATATATTAGGGATAACCTATTATTAATAATTGGTGCAATAGTTTATATTATTGCATTAGCTTATAAAAGTAATGAAAATTTATTATCACTTATTTTGTTTGGAGTAAGTTATTTGATAATAGGTGGAGAAGTAATATTAAGTGCTATTAAGAATATTATTAGAGGAGAGGTTTTTGATGAGAATTTCTTAATGAGTATTGCTACAATAGGAGCATTCTTTATTGGGGAATATCCAGAAGCTGTTGCAGTTATGTTGTTCTATCAAATAGGAGAAGTATTTCAAGGATATGCAGTAAATAGATCAAGAAAATCAATATCTTCTCTTATGAATATAAGAGCTGACTATGCAAATGTTTTGAGAGATGGTAAAGAGATTAAAGTATCACCAGAGGAAGTATTGATAGGGGAATTTATTGTTGTTAAACCAGGAGAAAGAGTGCCTTTAGATGGAACTATTTTAGAAGGAACAAGTTTTATAGATACCTCTGCATTGACTGGGGAATCAGTACCACGTGAAGTTACAATTGGAAATGAAATATTATCAGGTTCAATAAATAATAATGGTGTTTTAAAGGTTAAAGTAGATAAGGAATTTGGAGAATCAACAGTTGCTAGAATTTTAGAATTAGTAGAAAATGCATCTAATAAAAAAGCTCCAACAGAAAAGTTTATAACTAAGTTTGCAAAAATTTATACCCCAATAGTAGTTACAATTGCAGCATTAGTAGCTATAATACCGCCTATGATAATTAAAGATGCCACTTTTTCGGATTGGATTTATAAAGCACTTTCTATATTAGTTGTATCTTGTCCTTGTGCTTTAGTTGTTTCAATTCCATTAGGGTTTTTCTCAGGAATAGGGGCAGCTTCTAAAAAAGGTATTTTAGTTAAGGGAGGAAATTATTTAGAGGCACTTAAAGATAGTGAAATAGTAGTATTTGATAAGACTGGAACTTTAACAAAGGGTATTTTTGAAGTGACTGAAATAAATGCTAAAAATATAAGTAAAGAAGAATTATTAGAAATTACTGCTATGGGAGAATCACATTCAAATCATCCAATTGCAATATCAATAGCAAAGGCTTATGGAAAAGAAGTTAATAAGGATGAAATAAAAGACTATAAAGAAATTTCAGGACATGGAATAGAAGTAACTATAAGAAAAAATGATGTTTTACTTGGAAATAGTAAATTAATGAAGATTAACAATATAGGTTATGATGATATAGATTCTATTGGAACAATAGTTCATGTTGCTATTAATGGTGAGTATAAAGGAAATATAGTTATTTCAGATGAAATAAAGGGAAATGTAAAAGAAGCATTAGTTGAATTAAAAGAAGTTGGAATAAAGAAGACTATAATGCTTACAGGTGACAATAGAAGTGTTGCTGATAAGGTGGCAAAGGATATAGGAATAGATGAAGTATATTCAGAACTTTTACCTGGAGATAAGGTAAGTAAAGTAGAAGAGATATTAAATAAGAGAAGATCAAAAGGAAAAGTATTATTTGTTGGAGATGGAATAAATGATGCTCCAGTTTTAGCAAGAGCTGATATAGGAGTCGCTATGGGTGGAATAGGTTCAGATGCAGCAATAGAAGCAGCTGATGTTGTTTTAATGAAAGATAAGATTGAGGAGATATCAGAAGCTATAAGGGTATCTAGAAGAACTAATAAAATTTTATGGCAAAATATAATATTTTCACTAGGTGTTAAGATTATAGTAATGTTATTAGTTGTATTAGGTTTAACAAATATGTGGGCTGCAGTTTTTGCTGATGTAGGAGTAACATTAATAGCTGTCTTAAATTCAATGAGAATAATTCGATAAATATTGACAAAGAATAGCACCTTGATTATAATAGAATAAGTCGAGAACATTTTAGGCGTAAGGGCATAGCATACAAGATCACTTTGATTCTTGTATATAAGTCAGATAGTCCATAATATCTGACTTTGCTTCTATACGAGACTTATGTATAACTGATCTGCTAAGTTATACATAAGTCTCTATTTTTTAAAATAGTAAAAACATTTACAAATCTTTAAAGAATTTTCATACATAAAAATTAATAAAATTAAATAAAATGGGAAAAACTAAATTTGGAAATTATAATAAAAAATTTTTACTTATATATTAAAATATAGAAAAAAAACAAAAAGTATGTTATTATATTATCAAAGTTGGATTATAATAGGAATATTATTGAAGTGTATTAAGGAGATTCATATACTATGGAGAAAAAGAAAAATGTTTCTATGGCAGTAATTAAAAGATTACCAAAATACCATAGATATTTGAAAGAGCTAATGAGAAATGATGTAGATAGAATTTCATCTAAAGAGTTAGGTGAAAAAATTGGATTTACAGCATCTCAAATAAGACAAGATTTAAATAATTTTGGTGACTTTGGACAACAAGGATACGGATATAATGTAAAAGAATTATATAAACAAATAAGTTTAATTTTAGGATTAGATAAAGAATATACAGGAGTAATAATTGGTGCAGGTAATTTAGGTCAGGCAATTGCTAACTATAATAGATTTTCTGAGTTAGGTTTATCTATTGAGTGCATTTTTGATGCTAATCCAAAGCTTGTAGGAATGAGAATAAGAGATATTGAAATTAGAGATATAGATACCTTAGCTGAATTTTTACAAGAAAATAACGTAGATATTGGGATTATATGTGTTCCAAGAATTAATGCACAAAAGGTTAGTGATATGTTAGTTAAGGGTGGAATAAAAGGTATTTGGAATTTTGCACCTGTAGATTTAGTTGTACCTGAGGATGTTAAAGTAGAAAATGTTCATCTATCAGAAAGTTTATTAACTTTAGTATATTTAATGAAAGATAATTAAAATAGTTGTTGCTTATGGCAACAACTATTTTTTATTTCTAAATTTTATTTTCTAACTTTGTCAATAAGTATACAATGGAAAATAAAGTTGAAAAAAAGAGCTAGAAAACGTATTCTAAGAAAAAGATTGAAAAAATGTAATTTATATACTAATTAAGAAAATATTGATTGCAAATGATAAATTTAGATATTATAATTATAAGTGAGTTATGATTATTCAGAATCTTCTAACCAAAGAGGAAACAAAGAAGGAGAAATATGAGAGTTTTTTTGAGGTTCTTTGTTAATTATCTAACAATAAAATGGGTATTTATGGTATTGATGGGTATGATGGGAGGAGAATTTATGGAGATTAAAAATGTTATTTTAGATGAAGAGTTAAAAAATGTAACTCTTGAAAAAGAAGGGAATTTAGCAATTATAACAATAAACAGACCGAAAGCATTGAATGCATTAAATTCAGATACTTTAAAAGATTTAGATTTAGCTATAACAAATATTGAGAATGATAGCAATGTTTATTGTGTAATACTTACAGGATCGGGAGAAAAATCTTTTGTTGCTGGGGCAGATATAGCTGAAATGAAAGATCTAGATTCTAAAGCTGGAGAGGAATTTGGTCTTTTAGGTAATAGAGTATTTAGAAGATTAGAAAATTTAGACAAGCCAGTTATAGCTGCAATATCAGGATTTGCTTTAGGGGGAGGTTGTGAACTTGCTATGGCATGTGACATAAGAATAGCTTCAGAAAAGGCGAAGTTTGCTCAACCAGAAGCTGGCCTTGGAATTACACCAGGATTTGGGGGAACTCAAAGATTACCTAGAATAGTTGGTTTAGGTAAGGCTAAAGAACTAATTTATACTTGTGCAATGATTAATGCCGAGGAGGCTTTAAGAATTGGCTTAGTTAATAAAATTGTACCGTTAGAAAATTTAATGGAAGAAGCTAAAAAAATGGCAGCTACAATTTGTGCTAATGCGCCAATAGCAGTTAAGCTTTGTAAGGATGCTATTAATAGAGGTATCCAAGTAGATATAGATAAAGCTATTGAAATTGAAGCAGAGGATTTTGGTAAGTGCTTTGATTCAGAAGACCAAGTTGAAGGAATGACTGCATTCTTAGAAAGAAGAGAAAAGAATTTCCAAAATAAATAGTTATTTAATTAAATTTAAATATATAAGCAAGTGTATTATACACATAAATGAGGGTATTGCAGGGAGGTAAAAAGGCAATGAATTTTGGATTAACTAGAGAACAAGAGTTAGTGAGACAAATGGTAAGAGAATTTGCAGTTAATGAAGTAAAACCAATAGCTGCAGAAATAGATGAAACAGAAAGATTTCCAATGGAGAATGTGAAGAAGATGGCTGAATTAGGAATGATGGGTATACCATTTCCTAAAGAATTCGGTGGAGCTGGTGGAGATGTATTATCATATATCATCACTGTTGAAGAATTATCAAAAGTTTGTGGAACAACAGGTGTTATTGTTTCAGCTCATACTTCACTTTGTGCTTCATTAATATATGAAAACGGAACTCCGGCACAAAAAGAAAAGTATTTAGTGCCACTTGCTAAAGGTGAAAAGATTGGTGCTTTTGGTTTAACTGAACCAGGTGCAGGTACAGATGCTGCAGGGCAACAAACTACAGCTGTATTAGATGGAGATAATTATATTTTAAATGGTTCTAAAATATTCATCACAAACGGTGGTGTTGCTGATACTTTCATAGTATTTGCTATGACTGATAAGTCGCAAGGAACTAGAGGAATATCAGCTTTCATAGTTGAAAAAGACTTCCCTGGATTCTCAATTGGTAAGAAAGAAGAAAAGTTAGGAATTAGAGCATCTTCTACAACTGAGCTTATATTTGAAAACTGTATAGTTCCAAAAGAAAATCTAATTGGTAAAGAAGGTAAAGGATTTAGTATAGCAATGAAAACCCTTGATGGGGGAAGAATTGGTATAGCTGCTCAAGCTTTAGGAATTGCAGAAGGAGCTTATGAAGAATCTGTTAAATATATGAAAGAAAGAAAACAATTTGGTAGATCTTTATCAGCATTCCAAGGATTGCAATGGATGATTGCAGAAATGGAAACAAAAATTGAAGCGGCTAAGTTATTAGTATATAAAGCTGCATGGCTTAAACAAAATAAGCTTCCATATTCAGTAGATGCTGCTAAGGCAAAATTATTTGCTGCTGAAGTTGCGATGGATGTAACAACTAAGGCTGTTCAACTTCATGGTGGATATGGATATACTAAGGAATATCCAGTTGAAAGAATGATGAGAGATGCTAAGATAACTGAAATCTATGAAGGAACTTCTGAAGTTCAAAAGATGGTTATTGCAGGCGCTGCATTAAGATAAGAGGAGGCTTTAATAATGAAGATAGTAGTTTGTTTAAAACAAGTACCAGATACAACTGTTGTAAAAATTGATCCAAAAACAGGAACTCTTATAAGAGATGGTGTTCCTTCAATAATAAATCCAGAAGATAAACATGCTTTAGAAGCAGCATTACAATTAAAAGACAATTATGGGGCACACGTGACTGTAATTAGCATGGGACCTCCTCAAGCAAAGAATGCATTAAGAGAAGCTTTATGTATGGGAGCTGACGAAGCTATACTTTTAACTGATAGAGCATTTGGAGGAGCTGATACATTAGCAACTTCAAAAGCAATTGCAGCAGCAATTAAAGAATTAGAATACGATATAATTTTTGCTGGAAGACAAGCTATTGATGGAGATACTGCACAAGTTGGACCAGAAATAGCAGAGCATTTAAATGTTCCTCAAGTAACATATGTACAAGATGTTAAGGTTGAGGAAGATGGACTAATAGTTAATAGAGCATTAGAGGATGGATATGAATTAATAAAAGTTCAAACTCCAGTTCTTTTAACAGCAATTGAGGAATTAAATAATCCAAGATATATGAACGTTCAATATATATTTGATACAGTAAATAAAGAAGTAAAAATGATGACTGCAGCAGATATTGATGTACCAGTTGAAGAACTAGGGTTAAAGGGTTCACCAACAAAGGTTAAAAAGTCAATGACTAAAGAAGCTAAGGGCGCAGGAGAAATTGTTAAAGAATCAGCTCCAGAAGCAGTAGCATATGTTTTAGGAAAGTTAAAAGAAAAACACTATATCTAAGATAGTAGGAGGGTAATTGGAGATGAATATGGCAGAATATAATGGCGTTTGGGTATTCGCTGAACAAAGAAATGGTGAATTACAAAAGGTTTCTTTAGAAATATTAGGAGAAGGTAGAAGATTAGCAGATGAGTTAGGAGTTAATCTTACTGCTGTATTATTAGGAAATAATGTAGCTTGTTTAGCTGATATTTTAGGTGAACATGGTGCTGATGAAATACTAGTAGCTGAACATGAAGAATTAGAAAATTATACGACAGATGGATATACAAAAGTTCTTTGTGATTTAGCAAATGAAAGAAAGCCAGGTATATTATTTATTGGAGCTACTTTCATAGGTAGAGATTTAGGACCAAGAGTTGCAGCTAGACTTTCAACAGGATTAACAGCGGATTGTACATCTTTAGAAGTAGATGTTACTAATGGAGATTTACTTGCAACAAGACCTGCATTTGGTGGTAATTTAATGGCAACAATTGCTTGTCCAAACCACAGACCACAAATGGCGACTGTAAGGCCAGGAGTATTCTCAAAGTTAACTGAAAAGAAAGAGAATTATAATATAGAAAAAGTTGATGTTCATTTAGAAGCATCAGATATTAGAACTACAGTTTTAGAAGTAGTTAAAGCTAATAAAGATATTGTTGATATCGGAGAAGCTAAATTTATAGTTGCTGGTGGTAGAGGAGTTGGAAGCAAAGAAAACTTCGGATTATTACAAGAGTTAGCAACTGTTTTAGGTGGAGTTGTTGGTGCATCAAGAGGTGCTGTAGATAAAGGTTGGATAGAAAGAGATTATCAAGTAGGACAAACTGGTAAAACTGTAAGGCCAACAATCTATATTGCTTGTGGTATTTCAGGGGCAATTCAACATGTTGCTGGTATGCAAGAATCAGATATGATAATAGCTATTAATAAAGATGAAAGTGCTCCAATTATGAAAGTTGCTGATTATGCTATAGTTGGTGATTTAAATAAGGTTATACCAGAAATGATAAATAAACTAAAAGAATCTGTAGAAACTGAAGAACCGTTAGTTTGTAGAATTTAGTATAGTATGGGTTAAATGGTATTAAATATAAACTTATATAAATAAAAGATCAGATATTTTAGAATTGATAAAGTGAAAAATTAATAAGTACTTATTTGAAGTAAAATATGTTTAAAATTCTAAATTCTAATTTCTATGTTAATAACTAATAATGAGTTGCTTTTAGTTTTTCGCTTAATAAAGGAGAGAGGTTATAATGGAAAAGATTTTTGTTTTAGGTGCAGGAACTATGGGTGCTGGAATAGTTCAAGCTTTTGCTCAAAAAGGTTATGAAGTTATAGTTAGAGATATAAAGGATGAATTTGTTGAAAGAGGACTTACTGGAATTAACAAGAACTTATCTAAATTAGTTTCTAAGGGAAAAATGACAGAGGAAACTAAGGAAGATATATTATCTAGAATTTCAGGAACTACTGATATGAATTTAGCTGCAGATTGTGACTTAGTTGTTGAAGCTGCAATTGAAAATATGAAAATTAAAAAAGAAATATTTGCGGAGTTAGATAAGATTTGTAAACCAGAAACTATTTTAGCTTCAAATACTTCTTCTTTATCAATAACAGAGGTTGCTTCAGCAACTGGTAGACCAGAAAAGGTTATAGGAATGCATTTCTTTAATCCAGCTCCAGTAATGAAGCTTGTTGAAATTATAAGAGGTATGGCTACTTCACAAGAGACTTTTGATGCTGTTAAAGAGTTATCTTTAGCAATTGGTAAAGAACCAGTAGAGGTTGCAGAAGCACCAGGATTTGTAGTTAATAGAATACTTATTCCAATGATTAACGAAGCTTCATTTATTCTTCAAGAAGGAATTGCATCAGTTGAAGATATAGATACAGCTATGAAATTTGGTGCAAATCACCCAATGGGACCTTTAGCATTAGGAGATTTAATTGGATTAGATGTTTGTTTAGCTATCATGGATGTTTTATATAATGAAACAGGAGATAATAAATATAGAGCTAGTAGCACTTTAAGAAAGTATGTTAGAGCAGGATGGTTAGGTAGAAAAACTGGAAGAGGATTCTACAACTATAATGCTTAATTGAAGTTATAAAAGTGAAGCTTAAAAGTTAAGCTTTGTAACTTTAAATTATAAAAAATACAATTAGGACTTAAAAGGATAAATGTTCTTTTAAGTTGTTGAAATATTTGCTTATATGTTTAAAAAAATAGAGAATTAGTAATCTGAGTTTTAGATATTTCTAAGAAAATGTTTATTTAAGTATGCTGTTATAAAATATTTGGATTTTAATATACTTAAAAAGAATAAAACGAAAAATGCGCTTTAATTTAACACTAAGAGGTAACTGCTGACGGGTAGTTACCTCTTAGTGTTTTATGATATAATTGTGATAAAATTTTATGATGTTTATATACATCAAGGAGGAATTTAGGTATGGAAGAAAGTAGTAAGAGAGTGTTTAATTTTTATGGAGAAATAGAAATACCACAGTCATTAATGTCTTTTGTAGGTAGAAATGAACAAGCTTTATTTGCTGTAAAGACTGTTAGGGATGCAGCATTATTTACAGATAAAAAAGTATTAATATGTGATAAACAAGGGATTACTGGAAAAAAAACTGAGTATTATGCAATACCTTATAATAAAATAGTAACTTATGCAATAGAAACAGCAGGACATTTTGATATTGATTCTGAAATTAAGTTATTCCTAACAGGGGGAATAGAAATAGAGATGCAATTCTTAAGAGGAAAAAATATGGATCAACTGCTTAGAAAGGTATTTAACCTTATAAATGAATATGCAACTTTATAAGTAGATAAGGATTTATTTAGAGGGAGAGACTGATTAAATGTTATTAGAAACTACAATGAAATATTATGATAAAAAGTATGATTTAAATTGTGCCGAATGTATACTTTTAGCTACTAATGAAGTTTATGATTTAAATCTTTCAAAACAAACTTTAATGACAATGGCATCATTTGGTGGAGGAATGACTATAGGTAGTGTTTGTGGTGCAGCAACGGGAGCTATAGCAGCATTAGGAGTAATGTTTACTACAGAAAGGGGACATCAAAGTCCTCATGTTAGAGAAATGACTTCAAAATTTTTAAATGAATTTAATTATAGAATGAATACTTTAGATTGTATTACTCTAAAGGAGAAGTATTATGAAAATGAAACAAGATGTTCTAAAATGATGAGAGTATCGGCTGAAGTATTAGAAAATATAATTGAAGAATATAAAAATGTATATTCAATTAATAGATAAGAAGATTTAATAATTATTATAAATTTAAGATTATAATCTATATCTATTAGAATAATTAATTGTATTTCATAAATAAGCCATTATAGTTAGGGGGTAGAAACTATAATGGTTTATTTTATAATAAATTTTAAAGTTTATATTATTAAAACATTGAAAAAGAAAGTCATTTAATATAGCATTAAAGATATAAATTATTAATTAATAATATTTATCTTTAGAATATAAAGATAAAAGTTTTGAAACAATAGAAGTATAAATGATAAAAGTCCGTTAGTGTCATAATGAGGTGAAAAAATGAATTATACAAATATAATAGAAAAAGAAAATTCAATAATACTAGAAAATGTTAAAGATTTTAATATAAAGCAAATATTAGAGTGTGGGCAATGTTTTAGATGGGAAAGAATTACTGATACAAATTACATAATTGTTGCATATAGAAGAGTTATAGAGGTGGTCCAAGAAGGAAGTACAGTAACAATTCTTAATACTAATATGAAAGATTTTGATGAAATATGGAAAGATTACTTTGATTTAAATGTGAATTATGAAGAGGTAAAAGAAGAATTATCAAAAGATGAGCTTTTAAAGAAAAGTGTTGAATTTGGTTATGGTATAAGAATATTAAATCAAGATCCTTTCGAAATGTTAATAAGTTTCATAATATCTGCAAGAAATAGTATTCCTTCAATAATGAAAACTATTAAAAAGATATCTGAAAGATGGGGAGATAAAATTGAATACAAGGGAAATATATACTATGCATTTCCAACTCCAGAACAATTAAAAGAAGCAACTTTAGAAGAAATAAAAGAAACAGGAGCATCTTTCAGAAGTAAATACATAATAGATACTATATCAAAAGTTAATGCTGCAATTGAAGCTAAAAAGAGTGGAACTTTAAATGAAGAATTAAAACAATTTGATTTAGAATATATTAAATCGTTACCTGTTGATGAGTGTCATAAGGCACTTCAAAATTTTATGGGGGTAGGAGCTAAGGTTGCAGATTGTATAATGTTATTTTCAATGAGTAAACATTCAGCCTTCCCTGTTGATGTATGGATAAAAAGAGCAATGATTCATTTTTATTTAGCACCAGATGTATCATTAAATAAAATAAGAGTTTTTGGTAGAGAGAAATTTGGAGAACTTGCAGGACTTGCTCAACAATATTTATTCTATTATGCAAGAGAAAACAATATTAAAGTTGAATAGTTATATTTAGAGAAAATCACTAGAAAACTAATTTTAGTTTTAGTTTATAAAGAATATACACAATGATGAGTTAAAATGGGCTTATTATTGTGTATTATTTTTTGTACAAATTAACAGATTAAAAGTGAGAATATATTTAATATAAGATGGAGAATATAAAGGGAAAAGAGTAGAATTTAATATATTAAGGGAGAGTATTATGAACATAAGAAATAAATTAATATCTATTATATCAAGTGTATTAGTTTTGAATTTACTTTTCACTGGATGTAGCGGTGTAGTAGATAAAGTTGTATCTAGTAGAGGAGTAATTGATTACGAAGAACAGTTAAGTACTGAAGCAGGTAAAAATCCTGAAAAATTAGATATAGAAAGTATAATGGAAGAACTTACATCAGATGAATACTTATCTAGAGTTGTTGGAACTGATGAGAATACTCGATCAGCGGAATTTATAAAAAATTACTTTGAGGCTATAGGTTTAGATCCATTTAATGATGGTAGTTTTTATCATGAGGTTTATTTAAATAAAGAAATGAGATCTATATTTAATCCTAATGAAGAGAATGATAATAATGTAAATAATATAATTGGAGTAATAAAGGGCAAAGATAGTTCTAAAGCAGTTGTAATTTCAGCTCATTTTGATCATGTTACTGTAAGAGAAAAGTTAGAAGAGTCATCTAATAGTAGTGAATCTTCTCAAATAAAAGTAACAAAAATTCAAGGTGCCATTGATAATGCTTCTGGAATATCAGTATTGCTTGAGTCAGCAAAAGACTTAGTTAAATATTATAAAGAAGAGAAACCAGAACATGATATAATTTTTGCTGCTTTTAATGCAGAAGAATTAGGTTTAATAGGCAGTTCAAAATTTGTAGAAGATTTTAAAGACAGTTATGAAGATTGGTATAATATAAATATTGATTGTGTAGGTATCAAAAGCAATGAAGGTTTAGCAGTTAAAAATACTAATCCATTATGTCAAGAATTATATGATGATTTTATAGAAGTATTAGATGAGGATAAAGTTTATTATGAAATGGTTCCATATGCTAGAAATGAGGAAGGTAGAATTGTAGGTAGTAGTGACCATATGTCATTTAGAAAAGGAAATGATGCATCTTTAGTAATTGGTCAAGATGGAATAGTCGGTATTGTTCATAGTAAAGAAGATAATATGTCTATAGTTGATTTTGAATTAATAGATAATATTAAGGATGCTTTAGTTGATTTTATAATAAAGAGTGAGAATAAAGTTTATTAGAGTTTTAGATTTAATGAGTCTTATGAATTTGTATTTCATAAGGCTTTTTTATATATAAATAGTAAAAAAATGTTTAAATTTTTTATCAAATAACTGATTATTATATTAAAAAATATGTCTCATAATGTAAAAAAATTAGGTAAATGAAATCATCAGAAAATTATGAAAGGTTGGTTACTGATGGTAAAATATTGTATAATTAGAAGTGGTATACAGGTGAAAGGGAGTGGTGATATGTTTAAGTTCGAAACCCAGCTTAAAAAATTAAAGCATGAGGTATTAACAGAGGTTGCAAGGCTTGCTAAAGATAATAATATTACTTTAGAAAGTATTGAAAAAGTTCCATATGAGGTTATTAAGGGAGATATAGCACAATATAGATGTTGTGTTTATAAGGAAAGAGCTATAGTTTTAGAAAGAGCCAAGCTTGCGGCTGGATATTTAGCTAATGGTGATAATGCAGAAGAATCACTAATTGATATTAGACCAGATGAGCAAATTATTTATGTTATAGAAGCAGCTTGTGATAGATGCCCTATAAATAAATTTAATGTAACAGATTCATGTAGAAATTGTATTGCACATAGATGTCAAGGAGCATGTAATTTTGGAGCTATAACAATTGTTAATGGACGAGCATATATAAATCAAGAATTATGTAAAGAGTGTGGAGGATGTAAAAAAGCATGTCCTTATGATGCAATATCAGAGGTTATGAGACCATGTAAAAGAGCATGTCCAACAGGGGCCTTAGATATAAATCCAGATGATAGAAGGGCTATGATTAAAGAAAAAATGTGTGTTAATTGTGGTTCATGTATGAGAGCATGTCCGTTTGGAGCTATTTCAGATAAGAGTTTAATAGTTCCAGTTGCTAAGAGATTAGGAAGAAAGAGAAAAATGTATGCAGTAGTTGCACCTGCTATAACAGGACAATTTGGACCAACTATGAATTATGGAAAAGTTAGAAATGCTATTAAAGCCCTTGGATTCGAAGATATGATAGAAGCAGCATTAGGAGCCGATGCAGTTACAGTTCATGAAGCTAATGAATTTGTGAAAAGGATGGAAAATGGGGATAAATATATGACAAACTCATGTTGTCCAGGTTTCTTAAGTTTTATTGAAAAAGTTAATCCAACTGAAAAAGAGAGAATTTCTGGAACAGTTTCTCCAATGGTTGCAGCTGCTAGATTTATTAAGAAAAACGATCCAGAAGCAAAAGTTGTATTTATAGGACCTTGTACAGCTAAGAAGGGGGAAGCAGTTAGAATAGGAATAGCCGATGCTGTTGATTATGTATTAACTTTTGAAGAATTACTTGCTTTATTTGAAGCATTTGATGTTAATCCATTTCAATGTGAAGAAGAAAATGTTAATGATGCATCTGTATTTGGAAGAGGATTTGGTGCAGCTGGTGGATTAACAGCAGCTATTAAGAATTATGTACAAGATTCAGGAGTACAGGTTGAGTTTAAGTCAGTTCAAGTATCAGGACTTGATTGTAAAAAGACAATGATGCTTGCTAAAATGGGAAAATTACCTGGAAACTTTATTGAAGGTATGATGTGTGAAGGCGGATGTATTAATGGAGCAGGAACAATAGTACCACCACTTAGGGCAAAAGCAGCATTTACTAAAATAAATAATGGAACAACTATTAAGGCAGTTCTTAAAAATGAAACTCTTGATAAATTTGAGGATGTCAATTTGGAAAGATAAATAATTTTCTTAGAGAAAAGGGAAATTTGAAAAATTATAACTAGCTATGAGTTTAGAAATTTTAAAGTAAATTCATAGCTTTTATATATGAAATAAAATATTATCTTATATATAGAAAAACATTAGAAAAATAATGGAAAACAAAGTAAAGTGAAAATAAATTAGAATAATTAGTAATATTTGACCTTAGTAAGGTAATAATATAGAAAGTAATTGTTGAAAGATTGCAACTAAAATTATATTATAAATATAAAGATGTTAGCACTCTAATGAAGTGAGTGCTAATAATGAAAATATAGGAGGGTTTATTTATGAATATAAAGCCATTAGGTGATAGAGTGGTAATACAAAAATTAGAGGCTGAAACAACTACAAAGAGTGGAATACTTTTAACAGGAACAGCAAAGGAGCAACCACAAGAAGCAAAGGTTGTTGCAATAGGACCTGGGGCAATGGTAGAAGGCAAGAGAGTTCCTATGGACGTAGAAGTTGGAAATAAGGTATTATATTCTAAATATGCAGGGACAGACGTAAAGGTTGACGGTGAAGAATATATAATTTTAAAACAAGATGATATATTAGCAATAGTAGAATAGTTGGGAGGTAAAATATTATGGCAAAAATGATTCAATTTGGTGAAGAAGCTAGAAGAGCAATGCAAGTTGGTGTTGATAAATTAGCAGATACAGTTAAGGTTACTTTAGGACCTAAAGGTAGAAATGTAGTTTTAGATAAGAAGTTTGGTTCACCACTTATAACTAATGATGGTGTTTCAATTGCAAGGGAAATAGAATTAGAAGATCCATATGAAAATATGGGAGCTCAGTTAGTTAAGGAAGTTGCAACAAAGACTAATGATGTTGCAGGTGACGGTACTACTACAGCTACTCTTTTAGCTCAAGCTATTATAAGAGAAGGTTTAAAAAATGTAACAGCTGGTGCAAATCCAATGTTACTTAGAAATGGTATAAGAACAGCTGTAGATACAGCAGTTAAAGAAATATTAGAAATATCTAAACCTGTTAGCGGTAAAGAGGATATAGCTAGAGTTGCAGCTATTTCAGCAGCTGATTATGAAATAGGTCAACTTATTTCAGATGCTATGGAAAAGGTAGGTAACGAAGGCGTTATCACTGTTGAAGAATCTAAATCAATGGGTACTGAATTAGATGTTGTTGAAGGTATGCAATTTGATAGAGGATATGTTTCTGCTTACATGGTAACAGATACAGAAAAAATGGAAGCCCTATTAGATAATCCACTTATCTTAATAACTGATAAGAAGATTACAAACATACAAGAAATATTACCTGTATTAGAGCAAATTGTTCAAGCAGGTAAGAAGTTATTAATAATTGCTGAAGATATTGAAGGAGAAGCAATGGCTACATTAGTAGTTAATAAATTAAGAGGAACATTCAATTGTGTTGCTGTTAAGGCTCCTGGATTTGGTGATAGAAGAAAAGAAATGCTTCAAGATATAGCTATTTTAACAGGTGGTCAAGTAATTTCTGAAGAATTAGGAAGAGATTTAAAAGAAACTACTTTAGATATGTTAGGCCAAGCAGAAAGTGTTAAAATAACTAAAGACAATACTACTATTGTAAATGGTAGAGGAGATAGTAATGCTATTAAGGAAAGAGTTAATCAAATAAGAAGTCAAATAGAAGAAACTACTTCTGAATTTGATAAAGAAAAATTACAAGAAAGATTAGCTAAGCTTTCTGGTGGAGTTGCAGTAATAAAAGTTGGTGCTGCTACAGAAACAGAACTTAAAGAAAGAAAGCTTAGAATTGAAGATGCTTTAGCTGCTACTAAGGCTGCAGTTGAAGAAGGTATAGTACCAGGTGGTGGAACTGCTTATGTTAATGTAATTAACAAAGTTGCAGAATTAAAATCAGATGTTGCTGATACACAAGTTGGTATAAATATCATAGTTAGAGCATTAGAAGAACCAATGAGACAAATAGCTACTAATGCAGGAGTTGAAGGTTCTGTAATTATAGAAAGAATTAAAAATTCTGAGGCTGGAATGGGATACGATGCATTACATGATGAATATGTAAATATGCTTAAGGTTGGAATAGTTGATCCAACTAAGGTTACAAGAAGTGCACTTCAAAATGCAGCATCTGTAGCATCAACATTCTTAACAACAGAAGCAGCTGTTGTTGATATTCCACAAAAAGAAGCTCCAATGCCAGGTGCACCAGGAATGGGTGGAATGGATGGAATGTACTAATTAAGTGCAAAAGTAAATAATATTTATAATTGTATATAAATAAGGAGGATTCAGATTTGGATCCTCTTTTTATTTCAGTATAAGGATTTAGATTGCATATATTATAATAAATTATAGAAAATAAAACCAAATAATGGTATAATGACTAAATTAAGAATTAGTTAATATTACTTAATTAACAATATTATTAATTAAGTAATATTTTATTATGTTAAGGAGTAATAATTGAAATGATTTTAGTAATATTATTAGGATTAATTATAGGGAGCTTTTTAAATGTCTGCATATATAGGATTGTTAGAGAAGAATCAATATCTTTTCCACAGTCACAATGTATAAGTTGTGGATATAATTTAAAGCTTAAAGATTTGATACCTATTTTTAGTTATATATTTTCAGGTGGTAGATGTAGGAAATGTAAGGAGAAGATATCTATAAAATATCCATTAATTGAAGCTTTAAACGCATGTTTGTATTTATTGATTTATCTTAAATTTGGATTTACGGTAGATTGCTTTAAGTTCTGCTTATTTGCATCATTATTAATAGTAATAGGCTTTATTGATCTTGAAACTAAATATGTTTATAACTCAACAGTTATATTTGGTGTAATAGCAGGAGTATTATTTCTTGCTTTGGAGTGCATAGAAACTAAATCAATACCTTGGGATTATGTAGCTGGTGGATTTATTGGATTTGGAGTTATATATCTTATAGTTATTTTAACGCATGGTATGGGTGAAGGGGATATTGATATTGCATTGATTTGTGGATTGTTTTTGGGAATTAAAGGTATTATAGTTACTTTATTTATAGCTATAATTCTTGGCGGAATTGTAGCTGGTTTCATTTTAATTTTTAAACTTAAGGATAAAGAATCTGAAATAGCCTTTGGACCTTATTTAGCAATTGGTGGAATAATAGCATGCCTTTATGGAAGTTCACTAATAGAAATGTATTTTAAAAGCTTTTAGTATGGTATTAAATCAAATAATAAAAATATAGGATTATTAAAATAAATCTTTAAAGAGATAAAATAATAAGATTAGATTTAATTTTAAAAAATGAAAAAAATAAATTTATTATAAAGTAGAAATTGTCATAAATTAAATATTAATAATAATTAAATATAAAATAATGAGAATTAAATTTTATGATAAAAATATTTTATTATATAGAAAAATATATTATTGATATTTTTTAATTAAAATTGATGTATTGACAACCTATATTGTATAAACTATAATAATAAAAAGCAAAAAAACACGAATAATAAAACAACTCATATAAACCCTGAATATGGCAGGGTGTTTCTACTGAAAACCTTAAATTTTCATCTATGAGTGAATTTAATATATTTACCTAAACACGAATAATGTGTAAAGCAAAAGCATATTAATGTTCACTTATAGATAGCGGACTTAATATGCTTATTTTTATTTAGCTGGCTCCAAGATAACTAAATAAGAATTGCGTTTAGCACATACATAAAAACATAAATAATAATGATAGGAGAGATTAAGTATGGCAAGAATATTAAAAACAGCTTACACATTTGATGATGTATTATTAGTACCAAATAAATCAGAAGTTTTACCACATCAAGTTAGTTTAAGAACTCAATTAACAAAAACAATAACATTAAATATTCCATTAATGAGTGCAAGTATGGATACAGTTACTGAATCGAAAATGGCTATAGCTATGGCTAGAGAAGGTGGAATCGGAATTATTCATAAAAATATGCCAATAGAAGACCAAGCAAGAGAAGTTGATAGAGTTAAAAGACAAGAAAATGGAGTAATTACAGATCCAATATTCTTAAATGAAGACCATACTGTAAGAGAAGCATTAGACTTAATGGCTCAATATAGAATCTCAGGAGTTCCAGTAACAAGAGGAACTCAATTAGTTGGTATCATAACTAACAGAGACATAGTTTTTGAAACAAACTACGATAAAATGGTTTCAGATGTTATGACAAAAAGTCCTTTAGTAACAGCTCCAGAAGGAACTACTTTAGAGGAAGCTTTAGAAATATTAAAGGCTCATAAGATTGAAAAATTACCTTTAGTTGATGGAAATAACAATTTAAAAGGTCTTATAACAATTAAGGATATAGAAAAAGTTAGAGCATATCCAAATGCAGCAAAAGATTCAAGAGGAAGACTTCTTTGTGGAGCATCTGTTGGTATAACTAACGATATGATGGATAGAGTTGATGCTTTAGTTAAAGCTCAAGTTGACGTTATTACATTAGATACAGCACACGGTCATTCAAAAGGAGTTATTGAAGGAGTTAAGAAGATAAAAGCTAAGTATCCAGAACTTCAAATAATTGCTGGTAATGTTGCAACTGCAGAAGCTACAAAAGATTTAGCAGAAGCTGGAGCAGACTGTGTAAAAGTTGGTATTGGACCAGGATCTATTTGTACAACAAGAATAGTTGCAGGGGTAGGTGTTCCTCAATTAACTGCAGTTATGGATTGTGCTGAAGAAGGAAGAAAATATGGAGTGCCAGTAATTGCCGACGGTGGACTTAAATATTCAGGAGATATAGTTAAAGCTTTAGCTGGTGGAGCTTGTGCTTGTATGATGGGATCAATGCTTGCAGGATGTGAAGAAGCACCAGGAGAAATGGAAATATATCAAGGAAGAAGCTATAAGGTTTATAGAGGAATGGGATCTTTAGGAGCTATGGAAAAAGGTTCATCTGATAGATATTTCCAAAATGGAACTAAGAAATTTGTTCCAGAAGGTGTTGAAGGTAGAGTTGCTTATAAAGGTGTAGTAGCAGATACTTTATATCAATTAATTGGTGGAATAAGATCTGGTATGGGATACCTTGGAGCGGCGACTTTAGAAGATTTATATGAAAATGCAGGATTTGTTGTTCAAACTGCATCAGGAATAAGAGAAAGTCATCCACATGATATAAATATTACTAAAGAAGCACCAAATTATAGTGTTAGAGAATAATTTGAAGTTGATAAATAGATGATAGTTAAGGTAATTCAGAAATGAATTTAAACCTTGACTGTTATCTCATAGTTATAAATGAATAAATATAATTCTATTTTTGTTGAAAAATGTATAATTTTACGAGATAATTAAAGAAAAAACATTAGGAGGATTCTAATGAATAGAGAATTAGTATTAGTACTTGACTTTGGTGGTCAATATAACCAATTAATTGCAAGAAGAGTTAGAGAGTGCAATGTATATTGTGAGGTTCATCCTTATAATTTAAGCGTAGAAAAGATAAAAGAAATGAATCCAAAGGGAATAATCTTCACTGGTGGACCAAACAGTGTATATGGTGAAAATTCTCCGTTATGTGATAAAGAAATATTTGAATTAGGAATACCTGTACTTGGTATTTGTTATGGTTCACAACTTATGGCACATGTTCTTGGAGGAAGTGTTGCTACTGCTCCAGTAAGTGAATATGGTAAAACAGTAGTAAAGGTTGATAATGAATCAAAATTATTTGTTGATGTACATGAAACAACAATTTGTTGGATGAGTCATACTGACTATATAGAAAAATATCCAGAAGGATTTAAAATAATAGGTAATACTCCAGTTTGTCCAGTAGCAGCTATGGAATGTGAAGAAAAGAACCTTTATGCAGTTCAATTCCACCCAGAAGTTATGCATACTGTAGAAGGAACTAAGATGTTATCAAACTTTGTTTATAACATTTGTAAATGTTCAGGAGACTGGAAAATGGATTCATTTGTTGAAAAGACAATTGAAGAAATAAGAGAAAAAGTAGGAAATGGTAAGGCACTATGTGCATTATCAGGTGGAGTTGATTCATCTGTTGCAGCAGTACTTTTATCAAAAGCAATTGGTAAGCAATTAACTTGCGTATTTGTTGACCATGGTCTACTTAGAAAAGATGAAGGTGATGAAGTTGAAGCTATATTTGGGCCAGAAGGACAATATGATTTAAACTTCATAAGAGTAAATGCTCAAGAAAGATTCTATGAAAAGTTAGCTGGAGTAGAGGATCCAGAAACTAAGAGAAAAATTATAGGTGAAGAGTTTATAAGAGTATTTGAAGAGGAAGCTAAGAAAATTGGAGCTGTAGACTTTTTAGTTCAAGGTACAATTTATCCAGATATAATTGAAAGTGGATTAGGTGAATCTGCAGTTATTAAATCTCACCATAATGTTGGAGGGCTTCCTGACTACGTTGATTTTAAAGAAATAATCGAACCATTAAGATTATTATTTAAAGATGAAGTTAGAAAAGCTGGTTTAGAACTTGGAATACCAGAAAAATTAGTATATAGACAGCCATTCCCAGGACCAGGGCTTGGTATTAGAATAATTGGAGAAGTAACTGCTGAAAAGGTAAGAATAGTTCAAGATGCGGATGCAATTTACAGAGAAGAAATCGCTAAAGCAGGATTAGATAAATCTATTGGACAATACTTTGCAGCTTTAACTAATATGAGATCAGTTGGAGTTATGGGTGATGAAAGAACTTATGATTATGCAATTGCTCTAAGAGCAGTAACTACAAGTGACTTCATGACAGCTGAATCAGCAGATCTTCCATGGGAAGTTCTTGGAAAAGTAACAACTAGAATAGTAAATGAAGTTAATGGTGTTAACAGAGTAATGTACGATTGTACAGGAAAACCACCAGCAACTATTGAATTTGAATAAAAAAATCGCTACAAACCTGTATTTTTACAGGAATGTAGCGATTTTTTTTGTTATGGAATTATAATGGTGTTATTATGTTTATATAAATAATAATTAATATAAATAGATTAAAATTTGAATAAAATCATTGGAAAAAAATGTATAAAGCGATTATAATAAATGTTGAATATTATTAGAAAAATTATACATGTAGAATCATTATATTATATAATTATAGATTACATTAAGGAGAATACTATGAATAATATTTTAAAAAAGTTGGGGTTTGCGCTAGTAATTGGTGTGGTTATAGTTAGAGTATGTTATTTAACAAATATTAGACTGAGTAACTTAGAGAAAGATGATGAGAGTGTTAGTGTAAATAGTAGTGGTAGTGAAGTTTTATTGGCCAATACAGAGAAGAAAAAATTAGAATATGAAGATATGGAAAGTGATTATAAGGAAATAGAAAGATTAGAAAATATATTAAATAATGAGTATTTTATTTTAATTAATAGGGAGAATAAATTAACTGAGGATTATATTCCGAGTAATTTGAAAAAGTGTGAAGCAAAATTTTTGGATTATGTTCAAGATAATAATTTAGAGAATGCTGCAGCAGATGCAGTAAAGAAAATGTTTGATGCAGCAGCGAAAGATGGTATTTCATTGGTTGGAGTATCAGGGTATAGAAGTTATGGTATACAGAAGGGATTATATTATACTAGGATGAAGCAAAATGGAAAGGAGAGAACTCGTGCTTATACTGCAGAGCCAGGTGCTTCAGAACACCAAAGTGGACTAGCTATAGACATTTTGTGTGATGAGTATTTAACCTTAGATGAAGGTTTTGAAAATACGGATGCATTTAGATGGCTTAATGAAAATTGCTATAAGTATGGATTCATATTGAGATACTTAAAGGGTAAGGAGGATATAACAGGATATAATTATGAGCCTTGGCATTTTAGATATATTGGTAATGAAGAAGTGGCTGAAGATATAATGAATAGAGGATTAACTTTTGAGGAATATATAAATGAAGTGGAAAATAAAATTGATGATTTAAAAAAACTAAATTAAAGTAAAAAAAATGTTTTCAATAACCATAAATGGTATAATATGGTATAATTATTGTGTAACTAGATATAAATTGGGAGGGGTACATTTATGGGGAAAAGTGTTAAAGAAAGACTAGATGAAACTATTAAGCGTGATAAACGAGAGATCGCTGAAGAGGATAATAAGATGGGGATAAAAGGGAATAAGGAAACTAATGTAGAAGATTTTATGAATAAAAAAATTAAAGAGATGATGGATGATGGGGAACAAGAGTTAGAAGATGATGATGAATATGATGAATTTGAAGAAGAGCTTGAAGAAGAATCACCTAATGGGAAAAAAATAATTGTAATTCTTTTAGTATTAATAATATCACTTTCAACAATATTAGTATTATGGAGTAATGGATATGAAATTGTTAATTTTGCATTTAATAAAGTAAGTGAAATTAATGAGAATAAAAATTCAAAAAAGGAAAATACAGTGATAGAAAATGAAGTTACAGAAAATTCCAATAGTGCAGTATCACATATGGATTTAACTCAATGTTATGATATAGTACATCATATGGCTAATACTATAATAATAGCAGATGATGGGCAAATATGGGGACAAAATGAAATTACTAGAGAGGCTGTTACTCAAATGGTTAATGAACTAAAAGGCCAAGATGATTATCTTTCAGATGAATTAAAAAAGTGGTTAGAATTGGATTTTTCAAATGGTGTTGAAGTGCATAATTATGTGTGGAATAAGCTTGGTGGAAATGTAGGGAAAGCCAAGGCATTAAATGAAGAAAAGGTTGAGCAAGTAATTAAAGTAATGACAGAATAATTTATTAAATTAATTATTGTTAAAATTGTTAGTATAAGAAAAATTATGATATAATAAAGCTTGTTAAAAATCCCACATTATTTGGAGGTATGAAAATGAAAAATGGTTTAAGTTTAGATTTATCAAAAGTTCAACCATATGCGTCTTTAAGTGAATTAGATAAGATGGAAGGTATGGTTAAGTGGGCTCACGATACAGTTCATGAGGGTACAGGAGCTGGTAATGACTTTTTAGGATGGGTTGATCTACCAGTTAATTATGACAAAGAAGAATTTGCAAGAATACAAGCTGCTGCTAAAAAAATTCAATCAAATTCAGACGTTTTAGTTGTTATAGGTATAGGTGGTTCATATCTTGGAGCAAGAGCTGCTATAGAAATGTTAACAAATAACTTCTATAATATGCTACCAAACAATAAGAGAAAGACTCCAAAAATATTCTTTGTTGGAAATAATATAAGTTCAACATATATAACAGAATTATTTGAAGCTATCGAAGGATTAGATGTATCTGTTAATGTTATATCTAAGTCAGGTACTACAACTGAACCTGCAATAGCATTTAGATTATTCAAAGACTTCATGGAAAAGAAATATGGAGTTGAAGGAGCAAAAGAAAGAATATTTGCTACTACAGATAAAGAAAGAGGAGCTTTAAAAGGTTTAGCTGATCAAATGGGTTACGAAACTTTTGTTGTTCCAGATAATGTTGGAGGAAGATTCTCTGTTTTAACTGCAGTTGGATTATTACCAATCGCGGCTGCTGGAGTAAATATTGAAGAAATAATGCAAGGAGCTGCTGATGCAAGAGAAATTTACTCTAATCCTTCATTAAAAGAAAATGCTTGTTATCAATATGCTGCTATGAGAAATGCTTTATACAATAAAGGTAAAGCTGTAGAAGTATTAGTTAACTATGAGCCATCTTTACACTACTTCAATGAATGGTGGAAGCAATTATATGGAGAATCAGAAGGTAAGGATCAAAAGGGTATATTCCCAGCAGCAGTTGATTTCTCAACTGACTTACATTCAATGGGACAATTCATCCAAGATGGTAATAGAATAATGTTTGAAACAGTTCTTAATGTAGAAAAGGCTACTAAAGAAATAATCATAGAAGCTTCTGAAAATGATGCCGATGGATTAAACTTCTTAGCAGGAAAAACTGTTGACTTCGTTAATAAGAAAGCATTCCAAGGAACTTTATTAGCTCATAATGATGGTGGAGTACCAAATATGGTATTAAATATTCCTGAGTTAAACCCATACTACTTTGGACAATTAGTTTATTTCTTCGAAAAAGCTTGCGGAATAAGTGGATACTTATTAGGAGTAAATCCATTTGACCAACCAGGAGTTGAAGCATACAAGAAGAACATGTTTGCTTTACTTGGTAAGCCAGGTTATGAAGATTTAAAAGCTGAATTAGAATCTAGATTAAAATAATTATTTTACAATATGAAAATTATAGTTGATGGAGATGCCTGTCCAGGTATCTCCATTATTACAAAGATAGCAAAAGAGTATGAGTTAGACCTTATAATTTATTGTGATATTCATCATTACATAACAGTAGACTATGGAGAAGTTAGAGTTGTTGATAGTGGATTTCAAAGTGTTGATATGAAAGTAGTAAATGAATGTACTAGTGATGATATTATAGTTTCTCAGGATTATGGAGTTGCTGCTATTTGCTTAGGTAGAAAAGCTGCTGTAATTAGTCCTAAAGGATATATCTACACAAATGAAAACATTGGAGCAATGTTAGAACAAAGGCATTTATCCCAAAAGATAAGACGGGGTGGAGGAAAAACTCCTAATGCTAAGAAAAGAACTATAGAAGATGATAAGAGATTACAAAAAAATTTAATATATTTGGTGAAGGATAAAAATATAGAATAAACTGTAGAAATATATCTATAGTTTGTTCTTTTTTTTATATATATTAGACAAATTTCAGTTTTTATTTTGAAAAGGAAATAGTATAATTGAAATAGAAAATTATGTAAATAATGGTTAATTTGAGTATATATAATATGGTGAGGTGGAAAGAGATGAAAGAGGTTTTAATTGATTTTGACAATAAAAGCCCTGCTGACTTAAATAAAAATATAAATATTGCAGCATTTTTAACTGAAAATGATGATGTTGAATATAAATTTATGGAGGGTATTGAGGGAATATGGAAGCCTATACAAGACTTTTCAAAAAGCAATATTTGTACATGGAAACCTACTAAACCAGGAAAATATATGATAATGGTTCAAGGAAAATCAACTAATTGTAAAAATGCATATGACTATCTTGGTAGGTCAGAATATGAAATAGTTGAAAATTCGAAATTGATTAATAAAGTTGAAATAAATAAGAATAAGATAAATGTTGGAGAAAAGTTACACATTAATGTTACAGCAAATGAAGAATTAGTGTTATATAGATTTTGGGTAAAAGGTAAAAAAGACTGGGAAGTTTTAAGGGATTATACTACAGAGAATGAGTTTGTTTTTACAGCTACAAAACCAGGTAATATAGAAGTATTAATAGAATGTAAAAAGGTAGACTCTGAAAGAAATGTCGATGATTTTACAACTATAAAATTTGAAGTAAAGGATTTAGAAAAAATTGAAATAACGAACTTCTTATGCTTAACTCCGAATATATTGATTAATGAAGAGTTAATTTTTAAAGTAGAAGCTAACTATGAAAAAAATAGACAATTATTATATAAATTTTTAAAGATAAATAAAGAAGGAAAGGTTACGTGTATTCAGGATTTTTCTTCTAAGAGTATGGTTACTTTTAAGGAAAAGTCGCCGGGAGAGTACAAGCTATTATGCTATGTAAGAGATATGTTTTCAGCTAATTCATTCGATGATAGAGCTGTTATTGTTTATAATGTAAATCCATATAATGAGATTAAAATCAGATCATTTAAAAGTGATATTAAGTCACCACAAGCAGTTGGAACTGAAGTGAATTTATTAGCCTTAGTAGATGGAGGAAGGGAATTATTATATAGATATATTATAGAAGGACCTATCTCAGAAGATAGCGGTTATATAAGAGGAAATGAGTTTATATGGGAGCCTAGGAATGAAGGAAAATATAAAATAACTCTTAAAGTTAAAGATATTTCATTTGAAGGAGACTATGAAGATACAACATCTATTGAATATAAAATTTATAATAAAGGTGAAAAAACAGTTAGAATAGTTGATGTTAAATGTGATAGAGGAAAAAGATGTATAATAGGTGAAACGGTAAATATTAAGGTTAAAACTGATGGAGGAATTAAGCCACTTTATAAATTTACAATATATGAAAATGGTATAGAAAAAGAAAAGATAGATTATGGAACAAATAATTGGGTTAATTTTATACCAACAGAAGCCGGAGAATATGAAGTTGATATTAAAATAAAGGATGAATTTTCTTCGAAAAACTATGATGCATCTACATCTTTATTTATTGAAGCAAAAGATTATGTATCGGCAGATATCGATTATATTTTATTGAATAGTAAGGAAACATATTTAGTAGGAGACACAATTAATGTTGAAGCAATTATTAAAAATACAAAAGATGCTTTAACTAAATTTGTAACTAAAATAAATGGATATGAAGTAGAAAATACTGGTTTTGTAGCTGAGAAATCAATAATGATAAAACCAAAATGTCCTGGAAAATATACCTTTGTAATATATGCAAAAAATATAAAATCTACTGAAGAATATGATAGTAAAAAGGAAGTTTCTATTTATGTTCATGAGGTTGTACCTGTAAACTCAACTAAATTACAGATTTCATCCAATGAATTAAAAGTGGGAGATGAAGTTACTTTTGAAGCGATATCAGAAGGTGGAAAAGAAGTATGTTATGAATTTTATATTATGATAAATGGGGAATGGACTTTAGCACAAGGATATAGTAGAAAAAATTATTATACATTTGTTCCATTTAAGAGTGGAAATTATAGAGTTCTAGTTTTAGATAAAAGTTTTCATAAAGACGTTCCATACGAAGATTATGATAATATTGAATTTGAGGTCAAATAATTCCAAAAAATGTATGTGCCTCCGAGGAACAGACAATATATGGATTTTCGGGAGGCTGTATTTTTAAATTCTTGCAATTAGGAGATATTAATAATAGAATAAGCTATATAAAAGTTTTACGAGGTGTTTTATGGAAAGGCTAGATAAGGTACTATCTAATTTAGGTTATGGTACAAGAAAAGAACTTAAGAAAATTTGCAGAAGTGGATTAGTTGAGGTTAATGGGGAAGTAGCCAAGGATAGTGGAATGCAAGTAGATCCTGAAAATGATAAAATTGTTATTAATGGAGAAGAAATTTTCTATAGAAAGTTTATTTATTTAATGATGAATAAACCTGATGGAGTAGTATCTGCTACTTATGATAATAGAGATGAAACAGTAATTGATTTATTAGAGGTTGAACATCAAGTATTTCAACCATTCCCAGTAGGAAGATTAGATAAGGATACAGTAGGATTATTATTATTAACTAATGATGGGGAATTAAATCATAGATTAATATCTCCAAAGTGGAAGGTTGATAAAGTTTATTATGCTAAAATAGACAAAAAAGTTACTGATGAGGATATAGCTAAGTTTAAAGCTGGAATAACATTAGATGATGGATATCTTTGTAAAGAGGCAAAACTTGAAATATTAAATGCAACTGATGAAGGATCAGAAGTTATGATTACTATTCAAGAAGGAAAATTCCATCAAGTTAAAAGAATGTTTGAGGCAGTAGGTAAGAAAGTTACATATTTAAAGAGAACTGAATTTGGTACATTACCTTTAGATGAAGATCTAGAAGAAGGCGAATATAGAGAGCTTACAGATGAAGAATTAGCTATATTAAAGAGTTTTTAACGAAAGAAAACAAAAAATGATAGGAAAACATTCATATGTATAAAAATTAGCAAGATATTTTTCAAAAATCCCTTGCAATATAAAATTTTCTTTACTATAATATTAATGCAAGGATAAATAAAAGGAATTAAATAGCCCCCTTTTTATTTATTGCTTATTGCTGAAGCGCAACCTGGCCCCAAGGGTTGCGTTTTTTTGCGTTCAAAAATAAAGATGGTAAACGATTTCGTTAAGATATTTTATATAATTTGTTAAAGGGCACTAATTAAATACGGTTTATTATATTAGTCTCTATTATAATAGGTTTTTTAAATTTAATTAATTATGGTAATAATATATACTAACTATGTTATAATAATTTTTATATAGATTGTATGTTCGATTAAAAGATATAGTTTAGTCGTGAAAATGAAGGGAGGATGTTCTTTTGGATTTAAAATCTTTACTTAATAAAGAACAATATGAAGGTGCGGTAACTGTAGAGGGGCCTGTACTTATTTTAGCAGGAGCAGGTTCAGGTAAAACCAGAGTTTTAACACATAGAATGGCTCATATGATAGAAGATTTAAATATTTTTCCTTATAAAATATTAGCAATAACATTTACGAATAAAGCAGCTAAAGAGATGCAAGAGAGAGTTCAGGCACTTATAGGGGATAAGGCTAATGACATGTGGATATCTACATTTCACTCAACTTGTGTAAGAATACTAAGAAGAGAGATAGAGAAACTTGGATATAAAAAGAATTTTACGATATATGATGGAACAGATCAAAAAACTCTTATTAAAGAGTGCATAAAAATTCTTAATATAAATGACAAGGAAATAACCGAACAAGAAATAATGGGTAAGATAAGCAGAGCAAAAGATAATATGCAAAGTGCTGATTCTTACTATAGAGAACATGAATCTAATTTCAGAGAAAAGAAGATTGCTGAAGTTTATAAAATGTATCAAAAAAGGTTAAAGGAAAATAATGCCTTAGACTTTGATGATTTAATTTGTAAGACAGTAGAATTATTTAAAAAGAATCCAGAAACATTAGAATTTTATCAAAGAAAATTCCAATATATTATGGTAGATGAGTATCAAGATACTAATGGAGCTCAATATGAGCTTGTAACATTACTTGCAGCAAAACATAGAAATATTTGTGTTGTAGGGGATGATGACCAGTGCATTTATCAATGGCGTGGTGCTGATATTAAAAATATTCTTGGCTTTGAGAAGGATTATCCAGATGCAAAAGTAATAAAGCTTGAGCAAAATTATCGTTCAAAAGCTAATATATTAAATGCGGCTAACGTTGTTATAGTAAATAATTCAAATAGAAAAAGTAAGGTTCTAAGAACAGAACAAGATTCTGGTAATAAGGTTAAAGTATATAGAGCATATTCAGATGGAGATGAAGGTACATTCGTAGCTAATCAAATAGAAAAAATAAAGAAAGAGCAAAATAAACAATATAAAGATTTTGCTATACTTTACAGAACTAATGCTCAGTCACGTATATTTGAAGAAAGTTTGAGAAGAGCAGCAATAGCTTATAAAATTGTTGGTGGAACTAAGTTCTATGACAGAAAAGAAATTAAAGATATGTTAAGTTATTTAAAAGTTCTAGTTAACCCTTCTGATAGTATAGCTTTGAGAAGAATAATAAATGTTCCTAAGAGAGGAATAGGAGATGCAACTATACAAAAGGTTTTAGATTTTGCTGAAAGTTATGAATTACCTTTATGGGATGCATTATCAGAAGTTAGAACTATTCCAACATTAACTGCTAGAAATTGCGCAGGGATTGAAAAGTTTATGGAGCTTATGGAAAATCTAATGATGATTTCTGAAACTGTACCAGTATCACATTTAATTGAGACAATTTTAGAAGATACAGGGTATATTAAAGAACTTGAAGCTTCAAAACAAATTGAAGATAAGAGTAGAATAGAAAACTTAAAGGAACTTGTATCTGACGCCGTTGATTTTGAGAAAAATTATGAAAAAGAAAAAGCGGCAGGATCAAGTGAATTTGATATAAATAAGACACAATTAGAAGCTTACCTAGAAAAGGTTTCTCTTGTTCAAGATACAGATAAGCTTGATGATGAAGAGGATGAAAATGGTACTGTTGTTCTAATGACTATTCATAGTGCAAAGGGATTAGAGTTCCCAGTAGTATTTATGGTTGGTATGGAAAATGGAATATTCCCAGGTCAAGCTTCATTTAATAGTGATGCTGAGATGGAAGAATCAAGAAGACTTTGCTATGTTGGTATAACTAGAGCTAAAGAAACCTTATTTATGACTTCTGCTGAAGTTAGAAGGGTATTTGGTAGAACGGTTGCTTATCCTCAATCAGACTTTATTTCTGAAATTAAACCTGAACTTAGAGAATACGTTACAATTACTGGTGATAGCAAAGATGTAACGTCAGCTTCAGGAGCTAGAACAGTAAATGGTAGATTTAAGCCATCTTATAGCAATCCACATAGTTTAAGAAGTAATTATGGAACATTTGAGAATAGGAATTTTGGTGGAGCAAATAGATCAAGTTCAATATCAAATGAAGTAGCAGCAACATCTAAAATGACTGCAGCAGAAGCTACAATTGGAAGAAAAGTTAAACATGATAAATTTGGTGAGGGAACAATAGTTGCAGTATCAGATGTAAATGGAGATAAAAAATTAACAATAGCATTTAATCAACAAGGAGTAAAAATGCTAATGTTATCAATGGCAAAACTAGAGCTTTTATAAGAGTTATAAGTGATAAGTGGGAGGCTCAAGATTAAACTCTTAGCTTATCACTTTTAAATTTTTAATAAAGAAAGGAAAAATTGAATGGATAAGAAGATTCGTATAGAGGAATTAGTTGAACTTTTAAATAAATATGCATATGAATACTATTCTTTAGATAATCCATCGGTATCTGATAAAGAGTATGATAGCAAGTATGATGAATTAAGAGCTTTAGAAGAAGAGACAGGATATATATTACCTTATTCTCCAACGCAAAGAGTCGGTGATGTAGTTCTTCAAGGTTTTAATAAATATACTCATAAAGCAAGACTTTGGAGTTTAGACAAAGCTCAAAACTTTGATGAAATAAAGGACTGGCATAATAGAAATGTTAAGTTTGTAAACGAGATGAATTCTAGAGGCGAAAATTTGCCAGAGCTTAGATATGTTATAACAAAGAAATTTGATGGATTAACTATTAACTTAACATATAATGAGGATGGAATTCTTCAAACAGCAGCAACAAGAGGAAATGGTGAAACTGGAGAAGAAGTAACTGCTCAAGTTAAGACAATAAAGGAAATTCCTTTAAAGACTTCAAGTGGTAATTTGTTCGAAGTTCATGGTGAAGCAATAATGACTGTTGAAGCTTTTGATAAATATAATGCTACATCAGAAACGCCTCTTAAAAACTTAAGAAATGGTGCTGCTGGGGCTTTAAGAAACTTAAATGTTAAAGAAACAGCTAGAAGAGGACTTTCAGCATTCTTTTACGATGTAGGATATAAAGAAGGAGAAAACTTTAAAACTTATGAAGAAATGCTTAACTTCATAAAAGAAAAAGGGCTTCCAATGGATGATTATATAAGATATACAACCACTTTAGAAGAAGTAGAAAAATATATAAATGAAATCAAAGATATGAGATTTGATTTGAACTATGATATTGATGGAGTTGTTATTGCAATAGATGATATAAGAACAAGAGAACTTCTAGGATATACAGTTAAGTTCCCTAAATGGGCAATTGCATTTAAATTTGAAGCTCAAGAAGCTACAACTAAACTTTTAGATGTTGAATGGAATGTTGGTAGAAGTGGTAGAGTTGGTCCTACAGCAATCCTTGAGCCCGTTGAACTTGCTGGGGTTACAGTTAGGAGAGCAACCCTTAATAATATGGATGATATTAAAAGAAAAGGAGTAATGATAGGTGCAGATGTATTTATTAGAAGGTCTAATGATGTTATTCCAGAAATTATGGGAGTTGTTGAATCAAGTTTAGAAAATGCTACTGAAATTAAGGTTCCAGAAACTTGTCCAGCTTGTGGAAGTCATTTAGTTTTAGATGGAGCTCACTATTTCTGTGAAAATACATTATCATGTAAACCTCAAATGGTAAAAAGTATAGTTCATTTTGCTTGTAGAGATGCTATGAATATTGAAGGGTTTTCAGAAAAAACCGCAGAGCAGTTGTTTGAAAAACTTGATATAAGATCAATTGCTGATTTATACAAGTTAGATTATGAAGAATTATTAACTTTAGATAAATTTGGACCAAAGAAGGCTCAAAATCTATTAGATGCAGTAGAAAGAAGTAAAACACCTGAATTATACAGATTTATATATGCGTTAGGTATTCCTAATGTTGGTGTTAAAACTGCTAAAGATTTAGTTAATAAGTTTAAGTCTATTGAGGGATTAAAAAATGCTACATTTGATGAATTAGTATCTGTGCAAGATGTTGGGGATATAGTTGCTAAGTGTGTTTTAGAATTTTTTCAAGAGGAAAAAGTATTAGCTACTATAGATGAGCTGTTAAAGCTTGGAGTGAATCCTTCATTTGAAGAGCAAGTTATAGTAGAAAGTTCATTCAATGGTAAAACTGTAGTTGTCACAGGAACTTTACAAAATTACTCTAGAGGTGAGATAAAAGCTAAATTAGAATCGTTAGGTGCAAAAGTTTCAGGAAGCGTAAGTAAGAAAACAGATTATGTTATAGCTGGAGAAGAAGCAGGATCTAAATTAACAAAAGCGCAAGATTTAGGAATTACTGTGTTATCAGAAGAGGAATTTGAAAAAATGATTTAATGGATTAATTAATAATGAATATTATCCTAAGATATTAATTAAAAAGCAGTTACAAATAAGGGTTATTTGTAACTGCTTTTTTAATTTATATTATCATCAAATTTTATAATATTATTATCTTCATTAGGTGTTAAATTTTCCATTAAAAAATCTGTATCTAAAGAAGGTTCATCTTTAGTTGTTACTTTTTCAAGTGATGAAATACTTTTATTTATTTTTTCAAGTAAAAAAGTTTGAATTCGTTGGTTTTTAGCCATTTTAAGAAAAGCTATGAAAGACCATATTCCAATAAACATAAAGCAAATCATAAAAATAATAGCTACTGATTGGAAAATTATTTGAACTACTTGCAGTGCAGTTGTCATGTTTTAGTACCTCCATAAGTTTATAAAAGGAAACTCATCTTTTTTATACGATAAGTACATTAAAGTGTACCTTCAGCTAGCCAAATTGAAAATTTGGAGCTTCAGGCAAGTTCGATTGACAAAATATAAAATTTTGAATCTTACTTAAATGATTATATCATAAATTGGAAATAATGCTATAAAAAATATTAACTTATATTTTAAAGGATTAATTCTTTATAATTATGTCTATAATTATAAAAAAGTATGTAGAAAGGGGAAATTAATTTGAAAAAAATAATATTAACTATTTCTATTTCGATTATAACCATAATTATTTTATTGAGTTTTATAGATAGAACTCCACAACAAGCTTCAAATAATACTGCCGATATTGTTTATTCAATAAATAGTATACCAACAAATTTAAAATCTATAGGAGATTTAGATAAAAGGCAACAGGATATAGTTTGTGCAACTAGTAAGGGATTAGTAGAACTTGATTCCGATGGAAATATACAACCTTCATTAGCAGAAAGTTATGAAGTGAATGATGATGGATTAGAATATGTTTTTAAAATAAGAGATGATGCATATTGGAGTGATGGAAATAAGATAACACCAGAAAATATTGTCTCATTTTTTAGAGAAGTAATTACAGAGGATAATGAAATATCAGCATTATTAAATGTTTTTGGAGTAAAAGAGTATTTAGAAAGTAATAAAAGCTTCAGTGGGACAGTTGCAATTACTTTTGATGAAAATAATATAAAAATAAGATTAAATTCAAAGGATGATGGATTTATAGAAGAATTAACAAAGCCACAATATAGATTAAGGAAGGATGTTTTGTTTTGGGAAGATATAGCTTTGAATTACAATAATATTCCTTATTCTGGAGATTATTACATTGACAGTATAAATGAAAGTGAAGTTATGCTAAAAAGAAGCGATAAGTCTAGTGTAGAGTTGGCACAAACAATACATTTAGTTAAGGATGATAGTGAAGATTTAGCATTGGCATCATTTGAAATAGGAAATAGAGACATTGTAATTAACCCACCTAAAAGTCAATTAGAAAGATTAAAAAAGGAGGGAAAGCTAGTTGAGTCTCCGTCAAATGAAGCATTATATTTAGCTTTTAATATAAATAATTCAAATTTTTCTAATGAGGTAAAAAATGAAATTTATAGGTTAGTAAATGAAGCTATAGAGGAATATCAAAATCAAAACAATATATTAGTTGAATTAGCAGAGTGCAGTTATTTCAGAGAAAATAAAGATGATTTAACTAAGCTTCAAAGTAGAAATGTTATGGTAAATACTGAAAAAGACATAACTATGCCATCTAAGATAGTTCTAGTAGCTAAAGAAAGTCTTGAAAATAAAGATATAACTAGCTATATATATAGTTGGTTTAATAATAATACTGATATTACAATTGTAGCTAATTTATTATCAGAAGAAGATATGAATTTAATTAGTGAAAAAAATTACTATGATATTGCATTAGTTAATGTTTATGCAAAATTAGATGATGATGAGCAACTTTTAAATACTATTTCTAGTTTTATTCCAAAAGAGCAAAGAGAAATGATAAATAATTCAAACTCAAAGGCTGAAAAGGAAGAGTTATTTGCAGAAATAGAGGAAGACTTATTTAATAATTATAGGATACTACCATTATTATTTTATAATAATACAATAGCTGTTGATAGTACTGTTGATAGCAGTATATTAGATGGAAATGGCAATATAGACTTTAAAAGTATAAAAAAATAAAAGGAATAACCAAGGAATAAACATAGTTCCTTGATTGTCCTTCTATTTTGAGTAAACTAATATTTAATTAATCTTTATCAGATTCTATGGTATCTGCATTAGATGTATCTACGTTTTTTGCAGGTATTTCTTTAACTTCTTCATTAATTGTTACTTCTTCAGGCATAATGTCAATGACTTCGATAGAAGCATTAACAGGACTTCCAATAATATCTTCGGTTTCAATAGTTATATCAGAAGTAGATTTAACATCATCAATTGAATCTTCTTGTAATGAATTAACTTCAGAAATAGGATTAGTTCTATCTTCTAGTAAACCTAATTCATCCATATATTCATTTTTAAAAAAATGAATAAGTAAAAAGAAATTTAAGAAATTTCTATAGCTATCGAATGTATTTTTACTAATAGAAAAAGAGTCTTTACGTTTGTTGTAAGTTATATATTTATTGAATATAGGCGCGTTGCCAGTACTCTCGGGAGTAGGGATATTAGGCATTCTAAAGTAGCTTTCATCAACCATGTCATTAGAATTTAAACTAAATCCACGATATCTTTCATAATCATCTAAAGTTGGAGCTTCTGGCCAGCTTGTTATTAGACCAGAATTAATAATAAATTTTTTATATATTGTAGATATCATAACTTTATATTCATTAGAATTATTAATTATGCTTTGATAAATAATAAAAGCTAAAATATAGAATGTAATATCAAAGCATGAATATTTAATTTCTTTCTTTGAAGAAAGCTTATAAAAAGCACCTTTATCCTCATCATATAACGTATATAGTCTATTTATAATTTCTGTTGTCTTTTCTGAAAAGGTTAGTATTTTTGTATGTTTATAAGACAAAGTTAAAACTATAGAACATAAAGAAGCCGTGTCTAATGAATCAATATAATAATCTTTTTCATCGAATTTACACATAGCATAATCAGCAAGATCTATAATTAAATCTTTTAATTCATCGTTATTATTATCATTATAGCTATAGAGAATATTTAATGATAATAGAACTTTACACACCTCGTCTAATGAGCAATCATAAATTTGATCCTTAAAATCACAAAACATCTTTAAAATTTGTTCTGAGAATTCCTTATATGAATCAGAAGATTCATCATTAGGATTCTTTATAGAGTATAAATAATATGCAAGCATCATAAATGCTTGATCAGAAAATTTAAATTTCTTATCTTTATCAACCAAATTAAAGTTTTTAGTGTTATTTTCTAATAGGTTTTTCTTATCTACAAATACGCCTTCCCTATTTCTTAAATGGGTTGAATAAAAATCAAGCTGATCCTTTGTTAGGTTTCTATATATTTCATTTATTGAATAAATATTTTTGTCTATATTTTCAAAACTTCTATAGTAGTCTAATAATTCTAATAGGCATAATGACATTAATGCATTAGTACCTGGGTTGATTTCCTTTTTAAAAGTTTCTTCATCAAATCCGTTTGAATTTTTACTATGAATAAAGGTTGGAGAAGCCTTTCTATATACACATAATAGTGGAGAAAAATTACTATTTGTGGTAATATCAATTGAGGAATATAATTTATTATACTTTTTTATTTGAGAGACTAAACCACATCTTGAGTTTAGTACAATAGTTTTTACTGCTTCTTTAGATAAATAAAAAAGTTGTCCGTTAATTTCCTTTTCGGAAAGGCTGTTCATTCTAAAAAATGGCCCAATATATCTCAAATTTTTCACCTCTTAATTAATCCTTATATTAATAGTATGAATAGAGTGAGAATTTGTTGCATTATTTTTAAAAAAAGGAGAAATTTATATATATAAGTAGTTGTTAAAATGGAGGAATTATAAATGAGAAGTGACGGAAGAAAGAATGACCAAGTTAGACAGGCAAAAATAACTAGAAATTATATAAAACATGCAGAGGGATCAGTTTTAATTGAAGTTGGGGATACTAAGGTAATTTGTACTGCATCAATAGAAGAGAAAGTTCCTCCCTTTTTAAAAGGTACAGGAGAAGGGTGGATAACAGCAGAATATAATATGCTTCCGCGTTCTACTTCAACAAGAAAACCTAGAGATATATCAAGACTAAAGGTTGATGGTAGAACTATGGAGATACAAAGATTGATAGGTAGAGCATTAAGATCTGTTGTAGATTTAAAAGCATTAGGAGAAAAAACTATTTGGATAGATTGTGATGTAATTCAAGCAGATGGTGGAACAAGAACTACTTCTATTTGTGGTGCTTTTGTTGCATTAGTTGATGCTATGAATAAGCTTCACAAACAAAGACCATTTAAAGTTTATCCTATTAGAAAATTTTTATGTGCAACAAGTGTAGGTATTGTTGGAGAAGAAAAGTTGCTTGATTTATGTTATGAAGAGGATTCAACAGCGAGAGTTGATATGAATGTTATTGGAACAGATGAGGGTGAATTCGTAGAAATTCAAGGTACAGGAGAAGAGGCACCATTTAATAGAAAAGAATTAGATGAATTATTAGATTTAGCTGAAAAGGGAATAAAACAAATGATTCAATTACAAAAAGAATGTTTAAAAATGGATTCTTTATGGATTGGAACAGGTGAGTAGTATGAAAAAAATAATTTTAGCTAGTAATAATTTAAAGAAAATAAAAGAAATAAAAGAAATACTTAAAGGATGTCCTTATGAAGTTTATTCATTAAAGGATATGGCTATTGATATAGAAGTTGAAGAAGATGGTTTAACTTTTGAAGAAAATGCTAAAAAGAAAGCGATGGAAATACATCAATATTTATTAAATAAGGGTGAAAGTAACTTTATAGTTTTATCAGATGATTCTGGGTTAGAGGTAGATTGTTTAAATGGAGCACCTGGAGTATATTCAGCTAGATATGCTGGTGAACATGGAAATGATCATAATAATAATATTAAGCTATTAGAAGAAATGAAGGCTTTTAAAGGTGATGAGAGAAGTGCTAGATTCGTTTGTGTAATAGCGGTAGTATTTGAAGATGGTAATGTTAAAACTGTAAGGGGTGAAGTTGAGGGCTATATTATAGAAGAGATAAAAACAGAGGGTGGATTTGGATATGATCCATTATTCTTCTATAAAGGATTCAATAAAACATTTGGAGAAGTGACACCAGAAGAAAAAAATGCAATATCTCATAGAGGAAATGCCCTTAAAAAACTTAAAGAGATATTAATTTAATAAAGAGTATAATTGAAAAAAGTGAGAAACACTTTTTTCAATTATGAGTTAGTAGTTAGTAGTTAATAAATAAATTCAGTTGAACTGAATTTAAAAAGATATATTATGTAGAAACGACAATAGGAGTTTCTACATAAACTACTAACTCCTAACTAAAGAAGTTGCTTGGTAATTTAGTTATATTTATAAATGAAAGGATGATTATAGTGCTTATTGCAGTTATAAGTGATTCTCATGGTAATAGAAATAGTATAAGTAAAATAAAGAAAAAAATAAGTAGTGCACAAGTACTTTTGTTTTTAGGTGATGGAGAAAATGACCTAGATGAAATTACAGAAGGATTCAGTGGGGATGTATATGCAGTTACAGGAAATTGCGATTGTAATGGCAAATATCCAGAAGAAAGAATAATAGAAATTCAAGGTAAGAAAATATTTATGTGTCACGGACACAAATATGGTGTTAAATATGGATATAATTCTATTTATTATAGAGGAAAAGAAGTAGGAGCAGATATAGTTCTATTTGGTCATTCTCATTTACCTATTATTGAGGAATATGATGGTTTAATATTGATGAATCCAGGAAGCATTTCACATGGAATGGGTAGAGTTGATAAGACTTTAGGTTATATTGATTTAGTTGATAATAAAGAGCCAATAGTATATATAAAAGAGATATAAAATAAAATTATAAAAAAAATTAAAAAAAAGTATTGACGTATTAAAAATCATCATGTAGAATAATCATTGTCGCTGCGAGATGTAGCAATGTGATTACCGGGGTGTGGCGCAGATGGGAGCGCGCGTGGTTTGGGACCATGAGGTCGCAGGTTCGATCCCTGTCACCCCGACCAGTTTAGTTAAAAAAGAACTTGACTTTTGCGAGTAAATCTGATTAACTAAATAAGGAATATGCGGGTATCGTATATCGGTAATACTCCAGCCTTCCAAGCTGGAAAGGTGGGTTCGATTCCCACTACCCGCTC
>NZ_JADNLK010000017.1 GCF_015555905.1 Clostridium sp. D43t1_170807_H7 | reverse complement strand
ATTATATTTTAATATATTATATTTTACTTTTTTATTATTTTTTTAATATTTATTAATATAAATACTATTTTAATAATATTTTTTTCTTGTTTTAATTCTCTCCATTTTCCAAAAATTATTTTTCAAATTAAAAAAATATTCTTAATTTTATGTTAAAAGAATTATTTTATTTACTATCACCCTTTTCCTTTTTATGGATTTAGCTTTTGTAGAATTTTATGTGAAATAGATGGAGTAAATATTTTTACAAATAATTACATGTATAAAATATACTTTTATTCCAATAAAAAGATTTTCTATTTTTTGTAAATTGATCTGTTTTTTTGATATATTTTGTGTATTATTTTCATTTATTAATACTTTTTTATATCCTTTAATTTTCATTAGATACTTAATTTAAAATTAATAAAAAAAATACCTAGCTTTTATACTAGATATTTACTAATTACTTATATATTATTTACTTTCTTGTAGTAATTTATTTAATTTATTTTGAACTAACCATAATTTCTTTTGCTTTCTATTGAATGCAACCATTTTATTCTTATTATTTTTGCTTTCATCAAGAAGTTTAATATATTTTTCATCTGCTATTTTTAATGCATCTTCAATTACTAAAAGTTCCTCTTTAGTAAACATAAATTATCGCCTCCAACTAATCCAATTTTACTAACTTATTATATCATAAGTTACATTTATCTAACTTAAAATATTTTTAAGGTAGCAATAATATTTAAAAAATATTTTTTATACTTAAATAAAAGGAGCTATTAAGAATACCTAATAACTCCTTTATATTATATTATATTTTCTTTACTACTGATGATTTTAACTTCATAGCTCCAAATCCATCGATTTTACAGTCTATATCATGCCCATCTGTTACATCATATAATAAACGTATATTTTTAACTTTTGTTCCTTGCTTTAATGCTGATGAAGCACCTTTTACTTTAAGATCCTTAATTATTGTAACTGTATCTCCATCATTTAAAACATTACCGTTTGCATCTTTTATAATATTTGCTTCCTCTTCTGCTGCTTGACTTGCTGCAGTCCATTCATGGCCACATTCTGGGCATATTAAAAGACTTCCATCTTCATAAGTATATTCTGAATTACATTTTGGACAATTTGGTAACATAATTTCATTTCCTCCATTTGCTTTTTTAATTCTCTTTTTAATAAAGAATATTATTTACTTTCTTGCATCCTTTATACTATCATAGTCTAATAATATTTACAAACTTAGAAACAATGGGATATTATATATGTTATTTTATTATTTTAATAAATTCTTTTAATATAAAGTCAATTTACTTTTATCTTTTCTTTATTTAATTGTAAAATTGTAATCATTATATTATTATAAAATAAAATCAATATACGATTTTAATGTAAAAAAGCAATTTGAAAGAAATTAATAAATAAAGGGGCATATACCATGAAATACGAAGTTATATTATTTGATGCAGATGAAACATTATATGATTTCAAGAAATCTGAAAGGGAAGCATTTAAAAATACAATGCTTAAATTTAATATAAATTATGATGAAAATTATCACTTAAAAATTTATCAAGAAATAAATATAGCTCTATGGAAAGAATTTGAACAAGGCCTTATTACACAAAAAGTTTTAAAAATAGAAAGATTTAAAAGATTATCAGATAGGTTAAACATGAATTTTGATGAAAATGTTTTTGCAAATTCATATATAGAAAATTTAGCTTCGGCATCCTTTTTATATGATAATAGTATAGAACTTATAGAAACTCTACATAAATCTTATAGACTTGCTATAGTAACTAACGGCCTTACATCAGTTCAAGACAAAAGAATTAGAAAATCTAGTATAGCAAAATTCTTTGAAACTATAGTAATTTCTGAAGAAGTATCAACGGCAAAGCCAAATCCTAAAATTTTTGAACATACTTTAAAATCTATGAATTTTTTTGATAAAAGCAAAGTTTTAATGATAGGAGATAGTTTAAGTTCTGATATACAAGGTGGAATAAACTTTGGTATAGATACCTGTTGGTACAACCCTAACAAAGTTATAAATGAAACTTCAATAAAACCTACCTATGAGATTTCTAATTTTGATGAACTTAAGCTTTTATTGCTTAATTCATAAAAACATTTATAAATAATAAAAAGATATAGAATTAAATCTAATTCTATATCTTTTTAAGTTTTTTATTATATCTTCTTAACTATAGGAAAGGCTATTTTTGCCTCCATTTTCTTCGAATCACCATAATTAAACCTTTTGGGTAATTCTAATATAGTTTCATATCCATATCTTTCATAATAATACTTTTCACTTGCTTTAAAAACACTTTTTATGTTTATTCTATACCAAATTTATTTTCTGGATTAAAATCATAATGAAACTATAAATACTTTATTTACTCTGCTCAAATAACCAATCTCTAACTGATTCTAACTTATATGCATAGTCAAATGAATACATATGCTCATTACCAACTGTCATACCTTCTGGTACAACACTACCTTTTTCAAACATAATAAAGTTGATTGCATTATTATTTGAAAGTAATTCATTCACTTTTGCATTTTGAACATCATATGAATCTTTTGCATTCAACATAATATAACCGTATTCTACACCATTTTGATCATATGCTTCTTTTAACAAGTTCATACCTTCAGATGCCTTTACATCGCCTTCAGCTACAATATAGAAAAATTTATCATCTTTTAATTTTAAGAGTACATCTGTATCCCATTGTCCTCCTACAAAAATAGATGCAGCAAATAAGTCAGTCTAAGTCAGTTGCCCAAATCACTCCACCCCATCCTTGTGTCAGGGATGCCTCTAACCCTTTATCTACAAGACTTGAATCTGGTATAAACATTACTAAAGGATATGTCTTTGTTTCATCATATGATTCTGGAATATATAAATTATATTCAATCACTACATCTGATTCCGCATCATTAAAAACAAATGTCTGGAACTTGCTTACCTCACTTTTAATCATTTCTTGCAATTCCACATCAGATGATTTATCAACGTTTATTCCATCTGTCTGCGGCTTATTACTTCCTTCTTCCTCACTCTGATTTTGTACGCTACTATCTTGTTTAGAAGTTACCTCTTCCTTATTCTGTATATCTGTATTAGACTTTGTATTACATCCCACAAGCATTGTAGACATTAAGATAGCAGATACAGAAACCATTGCAATTTTTTGATTAAATTTTCTACTAGGTTGTAATGTTATGATTCTATTATTTACTTATTTTTCTTTATTACCTACCAGCTTATTTAGAAAACATTCAATTTATCCCCTTTTCGTAGTTTTTCATTTATATGGCTACATTTCTTCACCTTTTCTAAAATCTCTGTTTTCTGATGTGTTAACGTTGCTTTTTAGATGTATTTTGACTGATTACCTACTCAATTTTTCTACTTCATTTTTTATTTAGGTTACATCTTATCTCTTTTTGATTTCAATCTTATTCTTACTGAAAATATCGTCACTATCGTTATATCAATACTACTATTACAACGATATTTTCCATAAGGTTATTATTGTTATAAAAAAAATTAGCTTATTGTTATAATATCATCACAATTAATTTATTATTCTTATTAATTGTGATGATACCTTACTTCTTACTACTTCTTAGTTGTTGCTTCTATTGAAGTTGCCACAACTGTTAGTATTGTTCCAACTACTTTTATTACTGTTACTATATCCATGACTTTCTCCTCCTATCTCTTATACGTGTATATGTATGAGTAACTATCTTTTACAGGTATTAACTTTATTACATACTTACCTTCTTCAAGCTCTATGTATACTAGAGTTTCTTTATCATATCCTGTACCATTACATAGCTCTACAACTTTATTGAATTCTTCTATTAATGTGAATTAAATATAATTAAGTTCTTGTTGTAACTTCTTTAGGTCTATTAACTTCCTATTATTCAATTCAACTATTAACTCTCTATGATTCCATTGGTTAGATAGTCTTCCATCATAGAAATCGAACCTCATTACTCCAAGAAGTTCTTTACTATCATAATTAAAATACTTTTCTTTACTTAGCTTATTTATCATTTACTTGAATCTCCTTCAATTAGTATTCTGATGGAAAAAGCATTGTAGAATATTCTCCACTATCTATTACATATACTTTAATCTCATCATCTAGTTGAATATCTTCTAGCTCTATTTCATATGTGCTTGAGTATTTAGGAACTTCTTGACTTTGGTTTATTATAATCTTATTTCCTTCTTTTCTTAGCTTGAACACTTGTAAGTAATCTAGTTCAACACTTTCTTCATCCTTTAACTTATCAATCATGCTCCACATTATAAGTTGCAACCTTATATCTACTTTCTCATTTACACTTATAGTTACATATCTATTATTCTTGAACATATTTCTTTATCTCCCTATAACAGAAAAAGTCTTAATCACTATACTTATAGCAATTAAGACTTTTAGATTTTATTTATTTCTTGTTTTAACATTTCAATGAATCCTTCTGAAAATACTTTCTCTCTTATTGATTCTTTTATTAGCTCTATTAGTTCTAACTCTGTTACATCAAGACTTCTTGGAATGTATGTTTCATCACCTCTTCTAGTTGCCTTGTAGACACAGAACCTTACTTCATCTCTCTTTAGCTCCTTGATGTAGATTTTCTCTATTGAGTATGTGTATTCTCCTTCTCCAACTTTTCCTTGGTTTATTATCTTGCAATATTTAGTTTCCTTGATTATCTTATCCTCTTTTATATTCTTACTCACATTAAATTAACCTCCATTTATTCTAATAGGAACTTAGAAAGTTCTTCTGTTGTTACTACTACAATTGCATAATCACTTGAAAGCAAAAATAAGGAAGAAGTCCAATTAACTCCTTCCTTACATTCAATAATATCAGTATATTCTGGTATTAAACCTTGTAACTTATCTTTCTTTAACATTTCGATAACAACGATATTTTCTGCTATAACTATATATCCTCCTAAATCTTTCTCTATATCTCTATTAGCTCCATAATTTTCACCTAATACATTAATGACGTCTAAAACATTACTGATTACTTCTATAGGATATCCTTTTAATTGATTTTTTAAATAAACCTTTTTCATTATAAATTTCTCCCTTCTAAGAAAGTAAAAAACTTTTACTTGTATACATAAATACAAGTAAAAGTTTGTTTTTCTAAGTTAATAATATATATTTAATTTATCTTTTAATACAGTAATTAACCTAATTCTAATATTGTAATTTAAAAGTGTTTTTGAAGATTTCTACAAAAAATTTACGAACCTTCTTGTATTGTTCAATCAAATTATCTTCATTTTTAATCCCTTATATTCATGATATTTTTTTATCCATTATCATAGAAATAATATATAACACTAATACTGGTGCTACTAATAATGAAGTACATACTATACCAATACTTACTGAAATATTTGTAGCTATGATTCCTATAATCGGTCCACCTAAAATTTGACCTAAGGAATTCATTTGTCCATTTATAGAAAGCACAGTAGCTCTAGAATTATCATCTATATGCCCATTTAACCACGCACTGAATATAGGTTCATTTATAATTCTAAAGGTATTTGTTGCCAAATAAGCTATTAACATTAAACTAAAGTTTCTTGTAAGAGCAAATATCAACATAGACGATATATAAAGTATATTTATGCATAATAATAGTTTTCCATTTTTCCTATTATCCTCATTCTTAAGATTCTTTGCCATAAAATGCATTACTATGAAGCTCAATATCATTCCTAAAATTCCAAAAATTCCAAACCAAGTCACTGAACTAAGGTTTCCAAGTTTAGGAAGTGTAGTATCTTGTAAAAAATGCGCATTAGAAAGTCTATCATAACCTTCACTTGATAATCCATAAAATAAAGTTACTGCAAGTAAAATCATAATTATAGATTTACTTTTTACAAATTTAAGACCAGATTTAAATGTATATACCATCTTTTTGAATGTATTTAAATCCCCAGGAGCAGATGGTTTAAAATTATTTTCTGGCATATATAACCATAAAAATAATGCAAGAATTATAAATAAAACTCCACTAACTATAATAGGAAGCCTTACAGAGAAATTAGCTATTACAGTGCTTAGTACTATTCCAATAAATGCTCCTATCTGCCCTGCTTGTGCTCCCTTTATATAAATTTCATCTAAATCTTTATTCTTCTCTTCTTCCGCAATCCAAGCTTCAAGCGAGCCACTGATAAAAGTAGACCCTAATCCCCATACAATCTGTGCTACAAGTACGAAAACAAAACTAGAAATAGAACCTTCTAAAATAAATCCCACTCCTGTTAAAACTCCCCCAATAACAATAGATAGTTTACGACTATACACATCTGCAACTATACCTGTAGGAATTTCAAATATAAAGCATGCTAATTCCAAAGTAGTTCCAACAAGTATAAGCTGAAGTGGATTTAAATGAACTATTTCAATGTGATACACTATCATAACTGTAGCTACTAACGAAAAACACATTGCTGTAATAGCTGAAAATAATAAATAAGTTTTATATGCTGAAAGTTTATTAACCATTAATCATCACCATCCTAGTATTTCTTAAAAAATTTGTTTGTTTTTCATAATCTTCATATTTAAATATATAAATCATCAAAATAATCTCCTTAAACAAAAAAAGCTGTAAATGAACATAATTCACTTACAGCCTCATAATCATATAACCTAAATATAAACATAAAATATAGAACTTTAATTATATAACTTATGATTAAGCTATTCAAATTAAAATCTTATACCATATCTATATATAGCAAAAATAGACATAAAAATACCGTGTTTAGAACACGGTTTTCCTATCCTGCAAATAAAGATGTAACATGCTCATTATAATACTAATTATTTTTAGAGTACACAAATAAACATGGTAATATCAATATTATCAATAATTGATTCTACCACAAATAAACCTTGAGTTATTCAAGATTTTTCATATACTTTTAAAAATAATCCTTATTCAGTTAATTTAATTAAAAATTACCTCTTTGCGCATATTTACAACACCTTTACATTTATATTTTTTATGCTTATATTTTAGTATAATTATAGTATATATAATTTTAAAAATTTTTTCAATGCTACAGATTCTGAAAAACAAATTCTAATTTTCTCAAGTAGTGAAAAATGAAGAATCTATAAATAAAATTAAAATACCCAACAAAAATTCAAACTTTAGATTTTTGTAAGTTTCATTGCAAAAATTAAAGCACACCTATCGTCCATTTATATATCCAATTCTATCCAAAACCTCATTTATTTATGGTACGGTTCGTTTTTCATTATTCTAAAAGCTCTATAAACTTGTTCAAGTAACATTACTCTAAACAATTGATGTGGAAACGTCATCTTAGAGAAGCATACCTTATAATTTGCCCTTCTAATTACATCTTGAGATAATCCTAAACTACCACCTATAACAAAAGTTATGTTAGAGTTACCCATAACCCCTTGAGTCTCAATAAATTTTGAGAACTCCTCTGAGGTCATTTGTTTAGCATTTAAATCCATTGCTACAACAAACATATTATCCTTTATCTTAGATAAAATAAGCTGTCCTTCTTTATCTTTAATCTGTAATTCTTCCTTCTCTGATGCATTATCAGGTGTCTTTTCATCAGGTAATTCTATAATATCAATTTTACAATATCTTGTTAATCTTTTAGAATACTCCTCAATTGCTTGTTTTAAATACTTTTCTTTTAATTTCCCTACAGATATAACTGTTATGTTCATTACTTTTCCTCCTAAGTTATCAATACTTTTTTATAAACTTAACTTTTAATATTAATTCTTATATTTCAAATTTTATAACTATCAACGTCAATTATAGTAGTATCTTCTCCTATATAAGTATTTTTAGGAATCAATACTCTTAAAATATCATTTTTAAAAACAGCTTTTATATTTTGTGCATCTGCATTTTCTACATAATAATCCTCTTCTATGTCACCACCAGATTGTATTACTGCCATAGCTATATTTTGATTATTAGTATAAAACATATTTCTCTTTACTTTAAGGGTTATATAATTATTTTCATACTCTAAATCAATATTCTCCTTTTTAACTCCAGGAAGATAGCACTCTAATGTATATGCTCTTTTATGCTCTTTAAAATTAATATTAATCGAAGACATATTATCTATTTCACTGATTAAATTATTCATAAAATCACTATTTACAAAATTATCAACTATCTCATCTATAACTCCAATACTATTAGATACAGCATTTAACGTAGTCGAAAATATATATGGAAATATATTAAACATATAGTCCTCCACTCTAACACTTATAACTACTTATAATTTATTTATAAACTTTGCTATTTGACACTCTATTAAATATATTTTTAACTTAATCAGCAAAAAAAGAGCCTTGAAATCAAAGCTCTTTTAATTTAAAATTATTTTCCACAACACTTCTTGTACTTTTTACCGCTTCCACAAGGACAAGCATCATTTCTACCAACCTTGTTTTCATTTCTTACGCTACAAGATTCTCTATATGCTTTTTGAATTTCTTTTCTCTTTTCTGGTGAGAATATTGCATCCCATTGTGGTAACATATATAAGTATTCAGCCTTAGCTTCTAACATATTGAAATATAATTTTTCTAAATTTATATCTAATACTATTTCATCAGTAGCTGTTAAAGCTTCTAAATCATAAGAATTATTTAAGCTATCGTTGATTCCATCAACAAATCCCATTATAAATTCTTCAGAAGTTTCATATTTCTTTGCGAAATCAGCAATAGTAATTTTTATAGATTCCTTACTATTAGCTAATAAATCTCTATATATAGCAGTTTCTATTTTAGTATATTCGTTCCAGAATGCTGCTTCTCCCTTTGTCTTAACGTATTCTACGACCATATCTGTCCATTGTTTATATAAACTCATATCCATTTCTCCTCTTTCTTCTCTTACGGTTATATAAAAATTATACTAAATATTATGTACACTTTTCAATATATATTATTACATCATTTTTACTTCATATTTAGCTTGATTATTACAATAACTACATTTCTTTTCTGTAACTTCATTTATTACAGGAAAAGTTTCTTTTTCATTTATAACTTCATCCATTGCTTCGTCTATATGTTCTTCACATGCATATATCAATTCCATATCAATCACCTTCTGATTCTTTAAAATTAAATTATCTATAGAATTATAATCTTACTAGGATTATGTCTATTAGCCATACTTAAAAATACATCTAATCCTACCTCAATATTATTAGCAGTTAATATATCTTTTACTGTTAACTCTGCAAGATCTGGAGTATTATTAGTATTACTTAAATGTCCTAATATAATATTTTTTCCTAAACCATTTTTTAATATCTTAACAATAGCCTCTCCACAATCTTCATTAGATAAATGTCCGTAACTTTCCTTAATTCTTTGCTTCAAGCTATATGGATAAGGACCCATATCTAACATTTGTGGATTATAGTTACTCTCTATTAAAATAACTTCAGAATCTTTTATACTATCTTCAATTTCTCTAGTAAATGTACCAAAATCAGTTGCAACACTTGCCATTTTCCCATCTAAATTAATAGTATATCCAACCGGAGCTGCAGCATCATGAGGAATGATAAAAGACTTTATATCCATATCTTTTATAGATACAACAGATCTTCTATCCATTACCTTTATGTTATGCTCCTTTATCTTTCCAATAGTGCTTTCCATTGCAACCCATGTATCATGAGGAGCATATATAGGAATATCATATTTTCTTGATAAAACTCCCACACCCTTAATGTGATCTATATGTTCATGTGTTATAAAAATTCCATCTATATCACTTGGATTTTGCCCAATGTATTTTAATGCTTCATCTATTTTCTTTCCAGGTAATCCAGCATCTATTAATATTTTAGCCTTTTCAGATCCTACAAAAATACTATTTCCACTACTTCCACTATATAATGAGCAAAATTTCATTTAATATTCCCCCAAGTTTATTTTACTACTCTTCTTATATCTGCTCCTAATGCTCTAAACTTATCTTCAATATGAGGGTATCCTCTATCAATATGCTCAATTTCAGATATTTCAGTTTCTCCATTAGCAACTAATCCAGCTATAACCATTGCTGCTCCAGCTCTTAAGTCTGTAGCTACTACTTTTGCACCATTTAATACTCTAACACCATCTATTATAGCTGTTCTACCTTCAACTTTAATATCAGCACCCATCTTCTTTAATTCATCTGTGTGCTTATGTCTATTTTCCCATATACTTTCAGCTATTAAGCTTCTTCCTTCTGTGATACTTAATAAAGTTGACATAGGTTGTTGTACATCTGTTGGGAATCCTGGATACGGTGCTGTTTTTACGCTTACACCTTTTAATGGCTTATCAACAGTTACTCTTACGCTATCGTCACCTTCTTCAACTATTGCACCCATTTCAATAAGCTTTGCTGAAATTGATTCTAAATGCTTTGGAATTACATTTTTTACAGTTATATCTCCTTTTGTAGCCGCAGCAGCTATCATAAATGTTCCTGCTTCTATTTGATCAGGTATAACACTGTAATTGCATCCAACTAGCTTTTTAACACCTCTAACTCTTATAACATCTGTACCAGCACCCTTTACGTCTGCTCCCATAGTATTTAAGAAGTTAGCAACGTCAACTACATGAGGTTCCTTTGCGACATTTTCTAATATAGTTGTTCCTTCAGCCATAGTTGCTGCAATCATAACATTTATTGTTGCTCCTACAGAAACTACATCAAAGAATATATTAGCTGCATGTAATTCTTCTGCTTCAACGCTTACAGCTCCATGTTCTATTGTTACTTTAGCTCCTAAAGCTTCGAATCCCTTTATATGTTGATCTATAGGTCTTACCCCTATAGGACATCCGCCTGGTAATTCAACTCTAGCTTTTTTAAATCTAGTTAATAACGCACCAATGAAATAATATGATGCTCTCATTCTTCTTACATCTTCAGTACAAGCATTTACAGTTGTTATGTCCGAAGCGTCTATTTCTAAAGTATTACTATTTATTTTACTTACTCTACATCCTAAACTAGTTAATATTCTTTCTAGGCAATGTACATCTTCTATATCTGGTATATTATCAATAATACATTTACCTTCAGCAGCTAAAATAGCTGCTGGCAAAATAGCAACAGCTGCATTTTTTGCTCCGTTAATTTCTACAGAACCTTGCAATACTTTGCCTCCATTAATAATTAATGTTTCCATCCTATTCACCCTTATCCAAATTTATATATATATTAATCTATCCTATAATATAAAAATTATCCAATTTTTGTTTCATAAGGCAAATTTTCTTTGTTTGTCTTACAAATTTTTAGTCAACACTATTGATTATATCATAAAGTATGTATGAGTTAATAGCGTTTTTTTCTTCCAAAGCTCCTTATTTTTTAACTTTACCATAAGATATTGCTTAAATATACAAATTGTCAATTCAAGCTTATGTGTGATATAATTTAATATAAACGTATTATACAAAATTTAACTTGTGAGGTTATAACATGAAATATTATTTGGTAGCATTATTTGATGATGTATCTTATAAAAATTTAAGTCCAATTCAAAGAAGTTTATCTAAAAAGTATAGAGCAAATAGAAATTCCCCAATTCCTTATATTCCTTTAGAGGTAATAGAGAATCCTAATATAGATAAACTTAATACTGTTATTGATAAGATTTTAAAACCATATAAAAACTTTAAGGTAGAGCTGTCATCAACTGTAACTCTTTGCGACTCAAATAAAACTCTCAACTTAAAAATCGAAAAAATTGGATATATTAAGAAATTAGATAGACTAATTGGTGATAATCTTAAAATGTATGGTTTTAATGTGAAAAATGATAATAGCGATCTTCATCTTTCTCTAGCTAATATTAACTATATTAATAGAGATAATAAAAAATTTGATACAGAGATCGAATATAAACCTAGCATTTTAACATTAAAAGTTAATAGATTAGAACTTTGGAAAATATCCAATAATCGAAGAGAAACATTAATTCAAACATACCCTTTAAAAACAATTTAATAATTTTTTATATTAAAAAGAGCGCTATATTTTTTAGTTGCTCTTTTTTATATTGAGATTTGTAACAATAGAATTTTAAACTTTATTTTTTTGTATTCGTTTACTCCACTTTTCAAGCTTTAATTATTTCTGTAAAATATATTATATTAATCCTAGTAGACGGGGAGGACACTTATGAACATTTTACCAATTGTGGAATTACAAAAAGAAAAAAGGCATGAAATCTTAATTAATCAGAATCTCTCACAATATAAACTTTGGGCGAGAAAGCATCTTGAACTGCAGGTTAAATTAAGTTCATTAGCAGAAGAAACTAAGTGTTATAAATACTGGATAGACGACGGCTTAAATTTAAGCAAAGAAACTGTGTTTATTAAGTATGCAGATTTTCTTGCACATGTAATTAATCTAGGTATTGATAAGCATTATATTGATAGTTACGAAGTAGTGCTTAGACCTAACGATTACTGCTTAAGCGATCAATTTTTAAACCTATATATCGATATAAACGACTTAATAATATCACCTTCTAATGATCACTTTTTCACTCTCCTTGAAGATGTATTAAGTTTAGGTATTACTTTAGGTTATTCAGAAGAAGAAATTTTTAATTCATTTATATATTAATTATTTAAAGCATTCAGATGATCCATAATAACATCTAATGCTTTTTTTATTCATATATTTAATTTATATTATATTAACAAAAAGCTCCTAATTCATATATTATAGTAATGTGAATAATTTTAGGAGTTTTTTATGTTTTCTTCAACTAAAAAACTAGATCCTAATCTTAAAAGTCTTTTAGCATCTAGTAGTATTAATGAATATAGAATTTTAATAAAATATAGAAACTTCCCAGATTCAATTTCTAAAAAAATAAACTCCTATCGGGGTACAGTTATAAGAAAAATTGAATCATGTAATATAATATGTGCTCAAGTAAAAGCTAAATCAATAGAGCTATTATTAGAATATCCAGAAATCCACTATATTTGTTTAGATCAATACCTTTCATTGTGTGGTATGAGTATCCCTACAGCTAACAAGGTTAGACTTTCAAATAAACTTTCTATATACGGCCGTGGTATTGGTGTTGGTATTATTGATTCTGGCGTATATCCCCATGGAGATTTAACTTATCCCATTAATAGAATAAGTACATTTGTTGATTTAGTTAACGAACTCCCTTATCCTTATGATGATAATGGACATGGAACATGTACATGTGGAATAATTGCTGGTAATGGACTAGCTTCAAATAAAATATATACTGGAGTTGCCCCAGAAGCTAATATTCATTGCTTCAAGGCATTTGATAAATTAGGAAAAGGCTATGTTTCTGATGTTTTATTTTCATTAGAAGATTTAATTAATAGTAGTGAAAAGTATAACATTAAAGTTATCTGTTTACCCTTTGAAACTCTTTATTATAATAAGTTTATTTTTACACAATTTGATGCTCTATTTAAAAAAGCACGACTTCACTCCATAGTTTGTGTGCTACCTAGTGGTAGCAATAAAAATATAGATGGATCTATTACAGGAATTGCCTTAAGTACTAATTGTATTACTGTTTCAGGTATAGACACAACTTCATCTGAAACAAAATCTTACTCATATTCATCTTGTGGTGCAATAAAAAAGGATAAAAAGCCTGATTTCTGTGCTGCATGTGTTGATATAATGTCTTTAAATTCTAATACATCTTATATATCATATAAAAACAATACTAAAATGCATGCACCAAAATTAGATACTTCATATAAAAGTTTTACCGGCACATCTATATCTGCCGCATATGTATCTGGTCTATGTGCTCTTTTATTTGAACAACATCCTGAATTTACATTCGATGATATTTTATCTTTATTAAAGGTAGCTTCAACTCCATTAGATATTCCTAAAAATCAACAAGGTGAAGGTAAAATAGATATAAATAAAGTTTTACAACAATAAAAGAAACACCATTAATGGTGTTTCTTTTATTGTTGTATATATTTAACCGGATCTACTGGCTGATTATCGACTCTAAGTTCAAAATGTAAATGTGGTCCTGTACTATTTCCTGTGCTTCCAACAGTACCTATAATCTCATCTTTCTTTACAATATCACCAACATTAACATATATCTCATTTAAATGTGCATAATATGTTTTCATATTATTTCCGTGTTGTATTACTATTAGGTTACCATATCCACCATTATTATATCCAGCCTTAATCACCTTTCCATCTAAAGATGCATTTACACTGGCTCCTAAATTTTTAGCTATATCTATCCCCTTATGAACCGATTTTGCTCTAACCTCTCCGAAATAAGAGCTTAAATATCCACCTTTACTTGGATTAGATAAAAATGCTATTCCATCATAATATGGATTCTTAGTACCTATTTTTACTATAGTATTAACAGCTGGTTGAATAGTTTGTTTACTTACTACTTTCTCTTTACTTTTATTTAATCCATCATAAATTATCTCTTTATGAACTAAGTTCATTCCCCTTACCCCTTGAACAGTCTCGGTTTCTCCTATATATAAATCACTACATTCCTCTGTTACTGTTTCTGGTTCAATAACTTCAGATTCTGTTAAATCTATTTTAAAATCTAACCCTGATAAACTTTCATTTATTACAGACGCATCATATACCTCTTTTGCCACTTCACCACTTAAGTTTAAACTTGATAGTCTATTTTTTTCTATATCTGAATTAATTGTTCCCATAATCTGTATTGCTGTAATATTATTAACATTAATCCCCAATTCATTTATATAAGAATTGCATATATATTCTAAGATTGAGTGCTTATATTCAATTAAAGATGTAAGTCCAACAGTATTATCTGCTAACCTTATTGAATGGCCTTTTAAATTAATAGTAAAAACATTACTCATATTAGAATTAAATACATTAACTGTACTTAAGTTAAAATCTGAAGTTAAACTTCCTAAATCTTTTTCACTAGCTACTTTATCCTTTATGATTAACTCATTTTCTTCTAATCTAATTGTATTTAAATTTGCATAAACATTGTTATATGGTACTATAAAAATCAAATTTATAAACATAACCACTGAAACTATTTTTAATATTTTCCACCATATACTTATGTTATTCTGCCCATTCACGTCCATTCTTTTATATTCCTCCTACTCCTATTTTTTAAGCACATCAATTAATTTGCCCTAATTTAGCTATATTATACATATTTATTATTTAATTGTTATGTTGAGGGTTGAGAAAGCCTTTGCTATAATTAATTTAAATGTATAGTATTAAAAAATTTTTCTAATACTTAAAGTTGTTTACGTTAGTTAGCTTCGATTTGCTAAATAAAAATTTAGAATCTAACTTAAGAAAGGTCGAAAAATAATATGAGCACTTTTATGCTAAAAAATAATTCATTAAACTTTACTCCAGTAAGCAATGTATTTATTGAAAAATATATGCCAAAAGCTCGTGGAGAATTCATCAAGGTTTATTTATTGATGCTTAAATATAGCAATTCTGGAGAGATGGGAGTAAGTTCTTCAATTTTAGCATCATCTCTAAACTTATTGGAATCAGATATATTAAATGCCTTAAATTATTGGAATGATGAAGGTGTATTAAGGTTTATTCCAATAGATAAAATGGGAAACTATAATATAGAGTTTATAAACTTAGTAGAAGATTCAAATATAAAAAATAAAGAAGTAAATTTATTAGAAGCATTAAATAAAACATCTACTAAGGATATGCTTAATGATATTGAAAGATTATTAGGTAGACCTCTATCCCCTAAAGAAATGACAACTTATCTAGGTTGGCAAGAAGAATTTAATTTTTCTTCAGAACTAATACTAATTTTACTTGAATATTGTGTTTCAAAAGGTAAAAGCGATTATAGATATATTGAAAAAGTTGCTATTGCTTGGCACAATATGAATATTACAACTATTGATGATGCACAAAATTATATAAAGAAAACTGAAGATAAATGGGTTAAAATTCGTCATATATTAAACTATCTAGGAATTAAAAATCCTGATTTAATGAAACCCCAAGAAGAAATGTTAGAAAAGTGGATTGTCGATTATGCCTTTCCTCTAGAAGTAATAGAAAAAGCTTGTAATATTTGTTTTCAACGTTTAAACAGATCTGACTTTAAATATATAGATGGTATTTTATCTAGTTGGAACAAAAGCAAGTTAAAAACACTAGATGATATAGAGAAAAAAGAAGCTAATTATAAAAATAATCAATCAAATCGAAACTTTGCTTCTAAACAATCAGAAGTTAATCCACTTAAATTTAATAACTTTGAAGCTCGTGAATACGATTATGACTCATTAGAAAAGAAATTGTTAGGATGGGATAAAGATGATTAAAGGCTATCAAGCAGAGCTTATGGATATGTATGAAAAAACTCGTACAGAAGAAAACCGTAAACTAAATCAAAGGCGCGAAGAAATAAAAAATAAATACCCAGAAATATTAGAAATAGATACTACAATACAAAAACTATGTTTAAACTTATCTATGGCTGCTTTAAAGGGAATTACTGACCCTAAAGAATTAGATAATATCAAAGATGAAATTACTGATTTAAGAGCAAAGAAATATGAAATGTTAGTATCTCATGGATATAGCCCTGAATACTTAAATTTGCATTATAATTGTCCTAAATGTAAAGATACAGGTTTTATAGGAATTGAAAAATGTTCTTGTTTTAAATCAAAATTAGTTAAACTTTATTATAAAGATTCAGAATTAGAGGAAGCTGTTAAAAATAATAATTTTAAAAACTTTAATATAAACTTATATCCGAATCATAAATTAAATGATGAAAGATATACTCCAAGAAAAAATATTGAAGACATTCTAGAATATATAACTGGAGAGTATCTGCCTACATTTAAGAACAGTAATACTAATCTTTTATTTTATGGTAATTCAGGAACTGGTAAAACATTTTTATCTTGGTGTATTGCAAAAGAATTATTAGATAGAGGTTTTTTAGTTGTTTATAAAACTGCAGACGATCTTTTAAGAGCACTAAGAGATATAAAATTTAATAATGATACTGATTTAGAAAACCTACTTATTAATTGTGATTTATTAATAATAGATGATTTAGGCTCAGAACAAATAACAGACTTTTCATCTTCTGAACTATTTACATTAATAAATAAAAAAATATTAAAGAATAAAAAAATGCTTATTTCTACTAATCTTACATTACCACTAATCTCAAAAAGATACAGTGAAAGAATTTCCTCAAGAATAATTGGAGATTTTAAATTATTTAAATTCTTTGCAGAAGATATTAGAATACAACTTAATTTAAAAAGACAAAGATAGAATAGATAAGTTCACTAAGACTGTCGGCGTAAGCCGACTTTTTTATTTATGTTTTATTAATATGATTTTATATTTTTACATAACAAAAAAACTCCACTTTTGTGGAGTTTTTGGAGCTTTCTGTGGGACTCGAACCCACAACCTGCTGATTACAAGTCAGCTGCTCTGCCAATTGAGCCAAGAAAGCAAATTAAAGTGGCGACTCAGAAGGGGCTCGAACCCTCGACCTCCGGCGTGACAGGCCGGCACTCTAACCAACTGAGCTACTGAGCCGTATGATGGTGGAAACAACAGGGATCGAACCTGTGACCCTCTGCTTGTAAGGCAGATGCTCTCCCAGCTGAGCTATGCTTCCAAATATAATGGTGACCCCTAGGGGAATCGAACCCCTGTTACCACCGTGAAAGGGTGGTGTCTTGACCGCTTGACCAAGGGGCCTAGGCTTTTGTTCATCATACTGTATTATTCTTTTGTTTATACATCGCACTTTAAAAAATTGGCGACTCAGAAGGGGCTCGAACCCTCGACCTCCGGCGTGACAGGCCGGCACTCTAACCAACTGAGCTACTGAGCCGTATATATGGTGGAAACAACAGGGATCGAACCTGTGACCCTCTGCTTGTAAGGCAGATGCTCTCCCAGCTGAGCTATGCTTCCGAAATAAATGGTGACCCCTAGGGGAATCGAACCCCTGTTACCACCGTGAAAGGGTGGTGTCTTGACCGCTTGACCAAGGGGCCATAATTGGAGCTTTCTGTGGGACTCGAACCCACAACCTGCTGATTACAAGTCAGCTGCTCTGCCAATTGAGCCAAGAAAGCGTATTTATTATGACTTAAATATTAAGTTTAAATTGGCGACTCAGAAGGGGCTCGAACCCTCGACCTCCGGCGTGACAGGCCGGCACTCTAACCAACTGAGCTACTGAGCCGCGTTTGGTGGAAACAACAGGGATCGAACCTGTGACCCTCTGCTTGTAAGGCAGATGCTCTCCCAGCTGAGCTATGCTTCCAAATATTAATGGTGACCCCTAGGGGAATCGAACCCCTGTTACCACCGTGAAAGGGTGGTGTCTTGACCGCTTGACCAAGGGGCCTAGGTTTTTTCTTTTCTGCTGCGCTCTCCCGAGCACATTACCTATAATACCTAAAAAAATATATAGTGTCAACACTTTTTTTAAAATTTTTTTATATTTTTTTTATTATGTTTTATCATATCTCTCTAAAGTAGCATTTTTACTGGGTTTTCAGGCTTTTTAATTTTTTCTATTACTTCTCCATATCTCGCTAATAAATCTTCTTTTTCTTTAACTTCTTTATTTATTTTTTTAATTTCGAATGCACAAATTTCTAAAAATTCTTCTTTGGGTATCTCATCAATATCTATATTAAATCCACTTTTTTTAAAATTTTGTCCATTAGCAGTTATTTTTATAGGCATAATATCATTAATTACACATAAAATTTCTTTTTCCCATATGCCTCTTTTATTTACTACGTATTTATCTTTTAATAAATTTAAGCTTTTAAAATCAATTTTTAATTCATTTTCTATTGTATCTAAAATTCCCTTATACAATGCAACTGATATTCCTCTATTTAATTTAATCTTTAAAAAGTCACTATACTTAATTAAGAATTCATCAACTTCACTTTCTGTTATAAACTCTACTTCCACTTTATCAAAAACCTTTATCCCCTTTTCACCCGGATAATTAACTACTACTTGATCATAATTCATTCTTCTTAATTTTAATTCTTTTTGATAATCTTCAGAATTAGAATTAATTATCTTAACTTTCATTATCCTCACCTCTTTAATAGTATTCCTTAATTTCATTACTTATATTACTAATCTAAAATTATATAATTTTTATTGCAGAACATAATGCTAAATATTAAGATATACTTAATCGAATAATATTACGCATCACATGGGTCAAAAAAATGAAATATTTATTTTTTCTTTCTCCATGTATATGCTTATACCGCACACTTTGTAGTTAATGTTTTGTGCTACAAATTTTTCTGATATGATAGTTAATTTGTATATTAATATTCTTAGTTTATTTAAAAATATATATTTAGAAGTTAACAATTTATTATATAAAATATAGCAGAAGTCGTTAACTCTTAAGGTGGTTACATAGAAAATTGGATCTTTTGGCTTAAAACCAGTGATAAAGAAAAATTAACGATATTACCGGAAAGAATATTGTAATTAAGTTTTAGAATTTAATTATTTTTAGAAGAAAAAGTCCATTAAGAAGCTGAGGGAACAAAGTGACTTTCGAAGCTTTAGGACTTTTTCTGGAGAAAATAATATAAATTCTTAACGCAAATTACACCATTCCTGTAGGTAATATCATTAATTTTCGGCATCACGGTGCTTAAGCTCTAACGAACAATTTAGATATATGAAAGGAGTGTTTAATTTGCATCATGATTTAATAATTGTTGGCGGTGGGGCTTCTGGTTTAATTGCAGCTATTACTGCTAAAGATTTCGGAATAGACGTTGCCATTGTTGAAGGTACTGATAGAATTGGTAAAAAGATTTTGACTACAGGTAATGGTAGATGTAATATATCAAATAATTGCATAAAACCACCCTTTATTAATTACCACAGTTCAAATTCTAATTTCCCATTTACAGCTTTAAATAAACTTTCACTTGAAGATACAAAAAATTTCTTTCTATCTTTAGGACTTCCAATTGTCGCTTTACCTACAGGTAAGCTTTATCCACAATCACTTCAAGCCTCTTCTGTTGTAGATATTTTAAAAATGGCTATTGAAGATAGAAATATACCTTTATACACAAACTGCAAAATAAAAGATATCCACAGTGGGAAAAAATTTAAGTTATCCACAACTAACGAAGAATATAAATTATTCACAGCTAATAAAGTTGTTTTAGCCTGTGGAGGAAAAACGGCTCCTAAAACTGGTTCTGATGGTAGTGGATATAACCTTGCCAAAAGTTTTGGGCATTCAATAACACCATTAGTTCCTGGCATAGTTCAATTAAAATTAGACTACCCATCTCTAAAAGCTTTATCTGGAGTTAAATTTGATGGTTATGCAACTCTTTTAGTTGATAATGAAATCGTAAAAAAGGATTTTGGAGAAATTTTATTTACCGACTATGGAATATCAGGACCTCCTATTCTTCAAATATCAGCATTAGCTTCTCAAAATACATTTAACAAAAAGAAAACTGAAGTTGTAGTTGATTTATTACCTAGCTATTCAAAAGAAGATTTAGAGGATTTCTTAGAATGTCATTTTGCACTTCTTAGCCATAGACCTATAATTAATGCTCTTGTTGGTGTTATACATAAAAAAATAATTCCTGTTTTATTAAAAGAATGTGGAATAACTAACCTTCAGATGCCATGTTATGAGCTTTCATGGAAAGAAAAAATGAAACTAGTAAGTACTCTAAAGGCTTGGAAGTTTACTTGTACTGGTACTAATGATTTTAACCAAGCACAAGTTACTGTTGGTGGAGTTAATACCAAGGATGTTAACTATGATACATTAGAATCAAAGTTAGTTCCTAATCTTTATTTCTGTGGTGAAATATTAGATGTTCATGGGGATTGTGGTGGATTTAATCTTCAATGGGCTTGGAGCTCAGGATATACTGTAGCAACATCAATCGCTCAAAATAGATAAAATAATTATTTATTCCTAGAAAAAAGGTAGCAAGATTTAAAAATTTATTTTTAAATCTTGCTACCTTTTCTATTTTAATTTTCTATTAACTTTTTCCACTTACTAATTAGTACAGTTAATTCCTTATCTTCATTATCAACAATCTTATGAAGTATTACCAGTCCACTCTCATTTTCTTTTATTTCATATGAAGCAATTATTTCAGCCCCATATCTACATTCTTTTTCAAATATTACACTTAACTCTTCAAGTTGATAATTTAGAATAACCTCTAATGGAAGGGATTCCACTGCCCACTCAACATATTTAACATTATTTACGTGCATATTAGAATCTATATCTCCGTACCTAACTTTAAAATGATTCTTATTCATTTCCTTAGTTAACTTTTCTAACTTAGTTAGCTTAATATCTGGACAATTCTCAATATCTATTCCATATACTATATATTGCTCTTCTGGAATTCTTATAGCTCTTCTCTTATCTATATCTATTAATAAGAAAATACCTTCCCCCTCTACTATTTTCTCATTATTTTTATCGTATATTTCATAACCTCTTGAAGCATAAAACTTTTTAAAGCTTTTAGGCATTGTCACTACTTTTATTTTTTCTCCATATTTAGGATATCTTTTTACCTTTATATCATATTTATAAAAAACCCAAGCTAATCTTCGTTCTGTTAAATAATCAATTCCAACACCTAATTCCTCTGACTGCTTAGTTCCTATATCACAAAAATAATTAATTATAGATGATATCTTACACTCTAATCTATAATTTGATTCATAATAATGTACTTCATATTCTCTTTCTGTAACTATTCCCAATATCGGCACCCCTCTTTTTCAATTTATCAAAAAGAACCCATAAAAATGGGTTCTAATATTTTTTACTTATTTAAAGCCTCTAGTAATTCTTCTAAATTTATTCCATGAACATATGCTGCTTCTTCAACTGTTTCTGCTTGTGCAGATGGGCATCCAACACATCCCATTCCAAAACTCATTAATATATCTGCTTTACTAGCATTTAATTTTATTATTTCTCCAATTGTCATATCTTTAGTAATCATGTTTAATCACCCCATCTTTAATAAAACTATTTAATAAAATTATTTTATATGAAATATATGTAAAATTCAATTAAATAATATTAATATAAGCTTGCCAATCCGCTATTAATTTGATTTACAATAGAATTAATATCAATTCCATATTTTGTTGCTATCTCATCTAAAGATGAAAATTGATTTTCTGTAATATCGTATGTTGGTATCCCATAACTCATTAATATATTTGCTGCCACTGGATTTTCTGCCATTGCATCACATAAACTTGTATATTTATCAATCATAATATGCACCTCTTATAATTTTACTTACTAATATTTTGCACACTATAAATTAATATTATACAAATAACAAAAAGCCATATAAAAATATTTTATATGGCTTAATAAACCTATACTATAGAGGTTTAACTCTCATAGTTTGATCTCTTCTTGGACCTACTGATACTATCGAAATTCTAGTTTCAGTTAACTCTTCAATTCTTTCTAAGTACTTTCTTGCATTTGGATGTAATTCTTCATAGCTTCTTGCTTCCGCTACACTTTCATCCCATCCATCAAATTCTTCATATATAGGTTCACATTTAGCTAAATCTTCTAAACTAGCTGGGAAGTAATCTATAACTTCATCGTTGAATTTGTATCCAACACACATCATAACTTTTTCTAACCCTGCTAATGTATCTATCTTAGTTACAGCTAATGAAGTTAACCCACTAACTCTAACTGAAGTCTTTAATATAACTATATCAAGCCAACCACATCTTCTTGATCTACCTGTAGTTACACCATATTCGTGACCTTTTTCTCTTATCCATTCTCCAGTTTCATCTTCTAATTCTGTCGGGAAAGGTCCTTTACCTACTCTTGTAGTATAAGCTTTAGCTATACCTACCGCATTAGTAATCATGTTTGGTCCTATACCAACACCATTAGCAACTCCCCCTGCAGTAGTATTTGATGATGTTACATATGGATATGTTCCATAATCTATGTCTAATAACATTCCTTGTGCACCTTCAAATAAAACTGTTTTATCTTCTTTAATTTCATTATAAACTCTTACTGATGTATCTTTTACGAATGGTTTTAATTTTTCACCATACTTAGAATATTCTTCATATATTTCATCAAAACTTAATGCCTCTCCACCAAGAACATTAACAATATACTTGTTCTTCATTTCAATATTAGCCATAAGTTTTTCTTTAAATACTTCTTTATCTATAAGATCACAAACTCTTATACCACATCTTTCAAACTTATCAGTATAACAAGGACCAATTCCTTTTCCTGTAGTTCCTATATCATTTTTTCCTCTAGCTTTTTCTTTTAATTTATCTAGAACCTTATGATAAGGCATAATAACATGTGCTCTATCACTAACTATTAATTTTTCTGGAGTTACTTTTACTCCCTCTTCTTGTAAGTAATCAATTTCTGAAAAGAAAGCCATAGGATCTACAACTACACCATTTCCTATTACGTTAAGCTTTTCATCATGTAATATACCTGATGGTATTAAGTGAAGTTTATATTGCTTATCTCCTACCTCTACGGTATGACCTGCATTATTACCACCTTGATATCTAACAACTACATTTGCCTCTTCAGCTAAGTAGTCTGTCATTTTTCCTTTACCTTCATCTCCCCATTGAGCTCCTAAAACAATAAATGCTGACATTTAAATTGCCTCCTTTTAAGACATAGTAATAGATTATATTGCATTATAATCCCATATAACATGGTATCAAAGTAATTATAAAATTTCAATATTCCTACGAATATTTTTTTGCTTTATTAATCCATAATTCGTATAATATTATCATAAATATAATTTTGGGAAGGAGTCCTATTATGAATATATATGAAGAGTCACTAAAATTTCACAAAGAATTAAAAGGTAAGTTAGAAGTATCTTCAAGAGTTAAAATAACTAACGAAAAGGATTTATCACTTGCTTATACTCCTGGTGTTGCTGAGCCATGTAGAGAAATACATAAAGATCCATCTACAGCTTATTTATATACTAGGAAATGGAACACTGTAGCTGTTATATCTGACGGTACTGCTGTTTTAGGTCTTGGAGATATTGGACCTTTAGCTTCTTTACCTGTTATGGAAGGTAAATCTATATTATTTAAAGAATTTGCTGATGTAGATGCTTTTCCTATAGTTCTTGATACTAAAGAAGTTGATGAAATAGTTGAAACTGTAGTTAGAATTGCCCCTACTTTAGGTGGAATAAACTTAGAAGATATATCTGCTCCTAGATGTTTTGAAATAGAAAAAAAATTAAAAGAAAAATTAAATATACCCGTTTTCCATGATGATCAACACGGAACTGCTATTATAGTTTTATCAGGATTAATAAATGCATTAAAAATAGTTAATAAAAATATTGAAGATTTAAAAATCGTTGTTAATGGTGCTGGATCAGCTGGAACTGCGATAACTAAACTTCTATTATCTTATGGTGCTAAAAATATAGTTATTTGTGATAGAGACGGTGCTCTAAATAGAGATACTACTTATTCAAATAAGTATTTTGAAGAATTATCTCAAATTACTAATCCTAATAATGAATCTGGAATATTAAAAGATGTTATTAAAAATGCTGATGTGTTTATAGGAGTTTCAGCCCCTAACATAGTATCAAAAGAAATGGTATCATCTATGAATTCAGATGCTATATTATTTGCCATGGCTAATCCGACCCCTGAAATATTCCCTGATGATGCAAAAGAAGCTGGAGCTAAAGTAATTGGTACTGGACGTTCTGATTTTCCTAATCAAATAAATAATGTTTTAGCTTTCCCTGGAATATTTAGAGGAGCTTTAGATGTTAGAGCAACTGAAATAAATGAAGAAATGAAAATAGCCGCTGCTTATGCAATTGCTAACTCAGTTTCAGATGAAGAACTTAATCCTAATTATATAATTCCAAAAGCATTTAACTTAGATGTTCAAAAAAGAGTTGCTGAAGCTGTTAAAGAAGCTGCAATTGAAAGCGGAGTTGCAACTATATAATAATAAAAAAGTATTAGGTCAAAAAATCTAATACTTTTTTGCTTCTTATTCTTCTATATAAGTTATTAATATTTGTCCAATAGGTTTATCATGTGAATATATATTTCCCCACTCCTTACCATCCGTACAGTCATTAGGAATGGAAAAAGATAGATGTTCTTCTTTTACGTAAGGCTTAACTAAATTATACAACTCTTTATAATTTATATGTTTCATTATTTTTGAAACGCTTGCGCTATTTTCGCCTAATTCTTTAACTTCAATCCTATACATTCTTATCCTCCTGAATATATTGATTAATATATTATATTTTTATATCCACTAAATATTGATAAAAATATTACTTATATAATTAGTGAACTATGATAATAAACTAGGTAAATTTAATATTTCAGTTTATTAAATATTTAAAAATTGAAGTAAAAAACAATCTATTACATTTTAATAAATCCAATAAAAATAGCTGTATCAAAATTATAATTTTGATACAGCCTATTTAAATTACATTCTTTCTACGCTTTCCATACCTAATAAATCTAAGCCTTGTTCTAAAACATTTTTAACAAGATTTATTAAACTTAACCAAGATGCTTTCTTAGCTTCATCTTCTTCAGATAATATTCTTGTGTCATTGTAGAATTTATTAAAGTTATTAGATAATTCATATATAAATTCACAAATTTTATGAGGTGCTCTATCTCTGAAGCTTAACTCTATAACTTCATTGAATTTAGATAATTGAAGCATTAATCCTCTTTCTGATTCACTTTGAGGTTCTAAAATACTATTTTCTGCATTAAATCCTTCTGATTTATTTAATATAGATTTAATTCTTACTATTGTATATAAAATATATGGTCCTGTATTCCCTTCGAAAGAAGCAAATCTATCTATATCAAATACATAATCTTTAGATGCTTGGTTTGATAAATCACCGTATTTTAATGCAGCTAAACCAACCTTTGAAGAAATTTCTTCAACATCTTCTTCTGCGATATTTTTGTTATCCTTAAGTTTCTCTTTACCTGCCTCTTTAATCATATTTATTAAATCTGCAAGTCTCATTACTCCACCTTCACGAGTCTTAAACGGCTTTCCATCTTTTCCATTCATTGTACCAAATCCAATGAAATCTAATACAGTATCTTCATGTGCTATTCCTGATTTTTTAGCGGCTCTAAAGAATTGTTCATAGTGAAGTCCTTGTCTCTTATCTGCTAGATAGATTATTTCATCTGCTTTCATATCTCTAACTCTTTCTACAACTGTAGCTAAGTCAGTAGTTCCATATAAAGATGCTCCATCAGACTTTAATAATAGTAGTGGTGGAACTGGACTCTTATCAGTTTCTTCACTTACATCAAATACTAAAGCCCCTTCACTTTCTTGTGCAAATCCTTTTTCTTTTAATTCTTCTATCATTGCTGGAATGAATTTTTGTGCATCACTTTCACCATTCCATAATTCAAAATCAACATCTAATGCTCCATAGTTTTTCTTTAAGTCAGTAACTGAAACATTTAATATATGCTTCCATAAAGCAACATATCCTCTTCTACCTTGTTGAAGTTCAACAGTAGCTTGCTTAGCAGCCTCCATTACTTTCTCATCGCTCTTAGCTAGCTTACTTGCATATGGATATATATCCTCAAGTTCATCTATTGTAAATGGTGCTTCTGTTGGATATTCTCCAGTAAAGCTTTCGTCAAAGTATGGTAAAGATGGATTTCTTCTTTCAACTTCAGATATTACCATCCCCATTTGAAGACCCCAGTCACCTAAATGAACATCACCAATAACATTGTGCCCTAAGAACTTTGCAATTCTTTTTATACTTTCACCAATTATTGCTGATCTTAAATGTCCAATGTGCAGTGGTTTAGCAACATTTGCTCCACCATAATCAACAACTATCTTTTTAATTTCTGTAGCTTTTGAAACCCCAAAATTCTCATCTTTATTCATATCGTTAATGTATCCTATTAAGAATTCATCATTAATATTCATATTTATAAATCCAGGTGCAACAGCTTCTAATTTAGAAAATATTTTGTTGTCATTTAATTTTTCAACAACCTCTTGAGCTATTATCATTGGAGCCTTCTTGTGCTTCTTTGCATTTGCTAAAGCTCCATTACATTGATATTGGCATAAATCAGGTCTATTTGATACATTAACCCTTCCTGTTTCTCTTTCGTATCCTAGCTCTTCAAAAGCATTTTTAACTACTTCATTTATTTCATCAATAAATAATTTCATAACTTTACCTCCTCATTTTTTGTATCAAAATATAAAAAATCCGTCTCCTTCTATACAAAGAGACGGAATATTTCCGCGGTACCACTCAATTTAACTAAAAACTTAGTTCACTCAAAACTTTAACGCAGTTAACGGCATACCCTTATATAAATCTCTTTATACTTAAATAGCTTCTCCAAGTCCCTCTTCCTTACTCAGCATTTTATAAGGCTTACACTCTACCCCTACTCGCTGCAAAATACTATTGAATAAGTACTCTTCTTTTCATAGAATTTTTATATTTTTAATTATTTCATTTTTTAAATAATATATTCATTATCTTATATTATATATTTTAAAATCATATATTACCACAATTAATTTTTAATTACTTAATATATTACATATTCTTTGACTTCTCTGCGCATTTTTCAACTGCACTTATAACTGTATTTCTAAATCCATTCTTTTCAAGATCTATTACAGCGTCAATTGTTGTTCCACCTGGAGAACAAACTTCATCCTTTAATACCCCTGGATGCTTTCCTGTTTCTAATGCTAATTTTGCTGAACCTAATATACTTTGCTCTGCTAACTTATAAGCTTTAGCTCTAGGAATCCCTAATTTAACACCTGCATCAGCCATTGCTTCTATAAACATAAATACATATGCAGGAGATGAACCACATAAAGCTATAAATGCATGAAAATCCTTTTCTTCAAGAATTTCATACTTTCCAAATGAATTATATAATTTTCCTACATATTCTAGCTCATCTGAAGTTATATTTTGGTTTGGGCAAACTGCTGACATTCCTTCTCCAACTAGTGCTGGTGTATTAGGCATTGTTCTAACAACCTTAACCTTTTTTCCAAACAACTCTTCTATTTGTGCTATTGTAATTCCAGCAGCTATAGAAATAATAATAGTATCATCACTAACTATATCTTTTATTTCTTCTATAACTTCCTTAAAGAAATATGGCTTAACAGCTAAAAATAAAACATTGGATTTTTTAGCTACTTCAGTATTAACTACTGTTGTTTGTACTCCAAACTCTTTATTTATTCTTTTAGCTGAGTTCTCACTCTTTGTAGAAACTATGATATTATCATTATTTATATCATTAGATTTAACTAATGCACCAAGCATAGCCTTTCCCATATTTCCACAACCTATAAAACCAATTTTTCTACTCATATAACACCCCTACAATACTTTAAATTTATGTTTACTCTTTATGTACTAAGTCTAAATCAGCAAATTTAGAGTGTGCCCCAATCCAAGCCATTTTAACTGTTCCAACTGGGCCATTTCTTTGTTTAGCTATAATACATTCTCCGATACCTTTTTCTTCAGTTTCTTTATTATAGTATTCATCTCTATATAAGAACATAACAACATCGGCATCCTGCTCAATTGAACCTGATTCTCTTAAGTCTGATAGCATAGGTCTATGGTCAGCTCTTTGTTCTGGCGCACGAGATAACTGTGATAATGCAATTACTGGACATTCCATTTCTTTTGCTAAAGCCTTAATAGATCTTGATATTTCAGATACCTCTTGTTGTCTGTTATCACTACCAGCACTACCAGACATAAGCTGTAAGTAGTCAATAAGTATCATATCAATACCATGCTCCATTTTTATTTTTCTGCACTTAGATCTCATATCCATTACACTAATACCGGCAGTATCATCAATATAAATTTTAGCCTTTGCCAAAGGTCCTGTAGCCCTTGCAATTCTTTCCCAGTCATCATCTTCTAAGTTACCTGTTCTAAGCTTTAACATATCTACGTTAGCCTGTGAACATAAAAGCTTATATGCTAATTGCTCCTTAGACATTTCCAGTGAAAATATAACTACACTTTTTCCTTCTTTTAAAGCTGCATTTTCTGCAATATTTAATGAAAATGTAGTTTTTCCCATAGATGGTCTAGCAGCAATAAGTACCATATCACCCTTTTGGAATCCAGATGTTTTAGCATCTAAATCCTTAATACCTGATCCAACCCCTGTTATAGCCCCTCTATTATTGAATAATCTTTCGATTTCTAAAAAACCTCTTTCAAGTACGTTAGAAAGTGGTTCATATTCCTTAGAATCTTTCTTTTCAGCTATATCAAAAACTTTTTTTTGAGCTAAATCTATTACCTTTTCAACATCTCCACCACTATTATAACTTTCTTCAATAATAGCCGTAGATGCTTTTATAAGCCTTCTTAAAGTAGACTTTTCTTCTACTATTTTTATATAAGAACTTAAATTAGCAGTTGTAGGAACAGATGCACTTAACTCTGATATATAGGTAACTCCTCCAGCCTTATCTAACATATCTGTAGTCTTTAAATACTCTAATATAGTTACTAAGTCTACCGCCATATCCTTGGCATACATTTCCTTTATAGCTTTATATATAGCTTTATGTCCATCTCTATAAAAATCATCTTCGTTAAGCTTTTCTAAAACTTGAGCAATGGCACTTTTATCTATTATCATTGCCCCTATAACGGATTGCTCTGCTTCTATACTTTGTGGTAAACTTCTCATCATAGGTGCTTCCATAAATAATCCACCTCCCAATTTTCTATTATAATTTCTACTTCTTTTTTCTATATATAACTTATTATATCAAAATGAATTCAATTTACTATGTCATTTGTATAATAAATTTATTTCTTCACATAATAAAATTAAGCTTCCTATAAAGGAAGCTTAATCTACATTACTTCTCAAATACTATCTCCATTAGTTCCTCTATATGACTTATAGATTTAACTTCAATATCTTCAAGTCCTAGAGGAACTTCTTTTTCATTATCTTTAGGGACAGCAACAAGTTTAATTCCTTTTCTTCTAGCCCCGTATATCTTTTCAAATATACCTCCAACAGGCTTAACTTTTCCTCTTAAAGAAATTTCTCCTGTGATAGCAACGTCTTGACGAATTGGTCTTTCTGTAAGAGCACTTATTATACAAACTGTAATAGCTGCTCCTGCTGATGGCCCATCAATTTGGCCCCCACCAATTACATTAACATGGACATCATAGTCCTTTATATCTTTATCTGTAATTTTTCTAATTACAGATGCTGCGTTAAATACAGAATCTTTTGCCATAGAACCTGCAGTATCATTAAACTTAATAGTTCCATGACCCTTTTTCTTAGCTGGGAATACTGTTGATTCTATTTCTATTGTAGAACCTAAGAATCCACTTACTCCTAGTCCATATACATGACCAACTTCATATCTATCTAAATTATCTAATCTTTCAAATGGAGAATATCTTCCTATTGAAATAACTTCTTCAACATCTTTTAAAGTTATTCTATTACTTGCTTCCTCACCACTTGTATTAAATAACGAATATCCATATGCATCAGATAGTATATTTACAGCTTTTCTACCTTCAATAGTATATTGGCTTATTAATTCTCCAACTCCATCCTCTAGTTCTACATTTAACTTTTCAGATGCATTATTAACTATGCCTTCTATATCTTTTGAAGATAATGGTTCAAAATACACCTCTGTACATCTAGATCTTAATGCTGGATTTATCTGACTTGGATCTTTTGTAGTTGCGCCTATTAAAACAAAATCAGCTGGTGCTCCCTTTTCAAATAAATATCTTATATATTCAGGAATATTTTCATCATCTGGATCATAATAAGAAGATGAGAATTCTACTCTCTTATCTTCTAATACCTTTAATAATTTATTTTGAAGTATATCATCTAATTCACCAATTTCATCGATAAATAATACTCCTCCATGAGCCTCAGTAACTAATCCTGTCTTTGGCTCTGGTACACCTACTTCAGCTAAATCTCTTTTACTTCCTTGATATATAGGATCATGTACTGATCCTAATAAAGGATTTGTTATTTCTCTTGGATCCCATCTTAATGTAGTTCCATCAACTTCAACAAACTTTGAATCATCATCAAAAGGTGTAAATCTTAGTTTTTTAGCAGCTTCTAATGCAAGTCTTGCTGCTGAAGTCTTTCCTACTCCTGGTGGCCCATAAAGAATTATATGTTGAGGATACGGTGAAGACATTTTTGATATTAATGATCTTACTGCTCTCTCTTGACCAACTATTTCATCAAAGTTTTCAGGTCTTAAAAGTGACATAACATTTTTATTAATATGCTTTGCATCTAACTTTTCTAACCTTTCTAACTTTGCTGTAGTCTTTGTATTTTCTTTTCCCTTTTGCTTTTTAATTATAGACAATTTAAGCTCATCCATAAACTTATCTTGTCTTTCAACCAAAGCCTTTTCTACTTCTGATTCTATTTTATTTTGAACATATTTTTTAGCTATATTTTCTGATATCCAATAGATGACATCCTCTAATACTTCTTGAGCTGTCTCATCTGTTGGAACAACTTTTGCTCCATTCCCATCAGATGCTATAACATTTAATGCATATATTCTTTCATTTATATCTGTTGAATTAACATACTTTTGTAGCTTAAATCTTACTGTTCTAGCTCTAATTGCACCTTCATCTAAAACATTCTTAAGAACATCAAATAATACATTAACCTTTGCTTCTATTGGTAAGTCACTTGTTAGAATTCCTTCTAAATTAACCCCTTCGTTATATAAATTCAATGTCAATCCTCCTTATTGCTTAGGAACAATAATAACTTTCATCTTTGTAGATACTTCTGGATATAATTTTACTTCTACTTCATATTCTCCAGCAACCTTTATAGTATTTACAACAATTTTCTTTTTATCTATTGATAAGTTAAATTTATTGTTAATTACTTCAGCTATATCTTTATTAGTTATTGCTCCAAATAATCTTCCGTTATCTCCAGCCTTAGCATCTATAGTAACTTCCTTACCTTTTAATTCAGCAGCTAACTTTTGTGCCGCTTCTAATTCAGCAAGCTTCTTTTTTCTTTCATTTTCTTTTTTTGCATTAACAACATGTAATGCATTAGCTGTTGCTTCTTCTGCTAATTTCCTAGGAAATAAATAGTTTCTCGCATATCCATCTGATGCTTCTATAACATCACCTTTTTTACCCATTTTTTTAACGTCTTGTAATAAAATTACCTTCATATTATACACCTATCCTTTAACCTTTTATTCTTTAAGTTCTAAATGTTTCTTTATTGCTTCTTTTAGCATATATACCGCTTCATCCGTTGTTCCATTTACTTTTGCCCCAGCCATATTCATATGACCACCACCACCAAGTTCTTCTAATATAACTTGAACATTAACTTCACCTGTGGATCTACCACTTATAGTAATGGCATTATTTATTTCACATAAAACAAAGCATACATCAATTCCTGATATGCCAAGCAGCTCATCAGCGGCTCGTGCAACAATTACAGTATTATTCACTTTGCTAGGACAAACAGCTATAGCTAAATTATCATAAACTTCAGCACTTTTAATAGTCTCTGAAATTAATAAATAATCTTCTAAACTATCAGTAAACATCTTTTTAACTTCTATAGTATCTGCACCTAAAGATCTTAAAAAAGCTGCAGCATCAAAGGTTCTTACTCCAGATTTAAATTGAAATCCTTTAGTATCCATAAAAATTCCACCTAAAAGTCCTTCTGCTTCAACCTTTGATATTCTTGGTTTTTGTAACATATATTGTATTAATTCAGTTACCATTTCTGACGTAGAAGACGCATAAACCTCTATATAATTTAATAATGCTCCTTCTATTATATCAGGACTTCTTCTATGATGATCTATGATTATCTTTCTATTAATTTTTTCAACTATACTTAAATTATTCACATATCCTTTATTATGAACATCAACTATTATCAATAGCGTTTTATCATTGATTGCTTTTTCAGCTTCAACACTAGAAATTAATAAATTATCATATTTACTATCACTCTTGAGCTTATTCATATAATAATCAATGGCATTAATATCATTATCAATTACAACATTACAAGTCTTCCCTAATTGTCTTATGGCTGACCATAATCCAACTGCTGATCCAAAAGAATCCATATCAGGATTTTTATGACCCATTATAAGTATATTACTACTTTCAAAAATCAATTCTCTTAAAGCTTGTGCTATTACCCTAGCTCTAACTCTAGTTCTTTTTTCAAGCTCACGGGTATTTCCACCAAAGAAACTTATCTTTTCATTATTTTTAATAACTACCTGATCCCCGCCTCTACCTAATGCTAATTCTTTGGCAGTCATTGCATTGTTATAATTTTCTTGTGAATTATCTCCACCTCTACCTACTCCAATACTTAAAGTAACTTCTAACTTATTACCCCTATCAATATTTGATATTTCATCTAATATGCTAAACTTACAATTAATTTCATCATTAATATATTTATCTTTTACTGATAAACAATATTTATTATATTCATATTTAATAATCATAGCCTTTAATTTTTTACTATAGGAATTTATAGTCTTTTCTACCTCTGCGGCTAACATCGGCCTATTTGCTTCATCAGTTACTTCTAATGCCTCTGATAAATTGTCTACTTCTATTAACATTATACTTTCTCTAGTTGAATGTAAATCTCTTAAGTTGCTTACTTCATTAAAATATACCATATACTTTTGCTTAACATATATCTCATTTTCATTACTTATGTTAGTAGCATATATGCTATAAAAAGAATCTTTTATCTTTACTCTTTGTTTTAAATCTTTATCACACTTTAACAACTTTTGCAAATCAAGATTTCTACCTATACTAAGTATATTTTGTTCTTGCAGATCTAATAAATTTAATTCTTCTTTTAATCTCTTATTAGCCCAAAGTATATTACCTTCATTATCAATTAAAGCTAATGGATATGACATATTAGAAATATTATCATTTATATTTGCTTTAATTTTTGTAGTTAAAGTATTAACCTTTTCATCATATAGTTCTCTATTAATATCTAAATATGCATTACATGCTACATATATTATTAAAATTATACTTGCTAAATAAAATTCTTTAATATAATAAAGTATTATTACTAAAATAGTAATTGCAATTGACATTAATAGTTTACTATACCTTTTGAGCTTTTTTTTCATAAAAGCCTCCTAAATTTTATATTAATAACGTCCCTTGATATGATTTTGAAGTTTCGTTAAGCTCTTACCTTCCTTTTCATATTCATGTTCTTCAGCTATTCCTAATTTTAACTTTTTTCTCATCTCATCATCGACTTCGTTACAGCTATATCCTAACTTTTGTGCCAATACATATAAAATTAAAATTGCTCCGGCTATACAGTTTAATATAGAATCTTTAGCTACATTAGTACCTCTTGTTAAAAGCGAAAAAAACTCACCTATAATACATAATAAACTAGCTTTGAGCTCTTCTATAATTTTAATATTAGCCATAATATTTAGCTCTTCTTTTTTCTTCACTAAATTCTCACCTCTATTCAATACCTTGTATCTTTATTTTAATTATTTTTCTTTATTAATGCAACTAAATAGGGGCTCGAATTACAAATTATGTAATTATTTTAGAATATAAAAATAAAAGCCCCTGAAAATCAGGGGCTAATAAACTTATTACTATTCAGTTGTGAATGGTAATAAAGCTATGTTTCTTGATCTCTTGATAGCATCTGTTAATTGTCTTTGATGCTTAGCGCAAGTACCAGAGATTCTTCTTGGAAGAATCTTACCTCTTTCTGTAACAAACTTTCTTAGCTTGTTGATATCTTTGTAATCTATTGATTCAGCTTTATCTACACAGAAAGCACATACTTTTCTCTTAGATCTTCTCATTTTTCCAGATCTTTTCATTTCTCTCATGATGTTCCCTCCTTATAAAATAATTAGACTTTTTTTAAAATGGCATATCACCATCATCTACTGGAGTCATATCTCCAAATCCCATATCAGGACTTTCTGTTGGAGCACCCCATGCGTTATCAGAATTTCTTGAGTATGAATTATTATTACCTTCACCAGCACCAGAACCTATGAACTCGAAACTTTCTACAGCTACATCAGTAGTGTATCTTTTAGTTCCATCTTGAGCATCATAACTACCTGTTCTTATACTTCCAGTAACAGCAATTTGTCTACCCTTTGTAAGATATTGTGTAATTGTTTCTCCAGTTTTTCCAAATGCTACACAATTTATAAAGTCTGTTTCGTCTTTTTTAAATTGTCTATTTATAGCAACAGTAAATCTACAAACTGCAGTACCGCTACCTGCCGCATATCTTAATTCTGGATCTTTAGTAAGTCTACCAATAAGTATAACTTTATTCATTTCAATACACCTCTTACGCTTCGTTTTTAACGATTATGTGTCTTATAACACCATCAGTAATTCTGAAAACTCTGTCTAACTCTTTTGGTAATTCAGGATTAGCTTCGAAGTTAATTAAAGTATAGTAACCTTCGTTAACTTTGTTTATTTCGTAAGCAAGCTTTCTCTTACCCCAGAAATCAACATTTTCAACTTTTCCTCCACCGTTTTCTATAACACCTTGGAATTTTTCGATTCCAGCCTTAACAGCCTCTTCATCTAATGATGGGTGTAATATAAATATAGTTTCGTACTTTCTCATCATTTTCACCTCCTTTGGACTAACGGCTACATTTTACTGTAGCAGGGATTACAATTTTAGATTTTATCACTTTATTCTACTCTTTTCAAGTATTTTTATTTCAATTATTAGATTTAACAACCTTTTTTGCATCTTTTTGGAATTTAAGACGTGGTATCATAACAATTCTGCCACATCCAACACACTTTATTTTAATATCAGCTCCTAATCTTATTACCTCAAACTCTTTGCTACCACAAGGATGTTGCTTTTTCATTTCAACAATATCACCTAAATCAAATGTTTCAATCATATTTATACCCCCTAAATATTATTCTTTATTTATAATAGCTGTTTTGGGATACGGAATTTCTATTCCTGCTTCATCTAAAGCTATTTTTATATCTTTTCTTAGTTCTCTTTCCATTTCCCATTGACTTAATGGCTCTGCTCTACCAACAACTCTAATGGTTACCCCTGAAGCATTTAAGGAAAGTACTCCTAATACTTCAATTTCACCTCTTAATTTATCTTGATGTTTTTCCTTAAATGAAGTACTAATCCTCTTAATAACTTCTATAGCTTCATCTATATTTTCTTCATAAGCTATTTCAACATCAACTATAAATCTTATATCTCCTCTTGAATGATTTGTTACCTCTAACACAGAACCATTTGGTACTAAATGTAAATCACCTGTAAAATCCCTTAGAATAGTAGTTCTTATACCAATACTCTCTACTATTCCTGAAAATTGTCCAATAGTTACATGATCCCCAACTCCATATTGATCTTCAAATAGCACAAAAAATCCATTAATAAGGTCCTTTACTAAACTTTGTGCTCCAAGACCTATTGCAAATCCTCCAGCACTTGCTAAAGCTACAGGTATTTTAGCTAAGATATCATATAACATACATCCTATACCTATTATATATACTGTATACTTTAGAACACTCTTTAACACCTCTCCTATAGTTAATGCTTTTTGAGGCTCTAAAGAAAAACTAGCCTTGCTAGCAACCTGTCTATCAACAAACTTCTTTATAAGTTTATTTCCTACTCTTATTGAAAAATACATTATAATAGATATGAATATAATAGATATAATTTTTTCAAATATAGCATCTATATTTATTCTCTTACTAAAAAAATCAAATATACTTTTACTTATACTAACTAAATCCGTAAATCCATACATATAATGATTCACCTCTTTATTTATTTAATTAGTATATAATTAGCTTCTTCTTTTTTATATATATTCTTAAACTCAATTGTATTGTTATTAATTATTTCATTTAATTTTTCTTCTTCTTCTATCCTAATACAAATACCACAACTTTGGGTAATTAAAGTTGGTGTAGGCATTATTCTAAATTTGTAGTTTAATCCATTTAACTTTTGTTCTGCAGACATTGCATCATGAGTATTTTTAAATACTATAATATAATAATTCATGTTTTCTATTTCCTCCCTCAAATTATATATAATAATTATATTATATATATTTTTATTTTTTAATAAATATATTAAATATTACTATTTTAAAATTACATATTTTTCTAATAGTTTATTGCAATTTTATTTATTTTATTATAATATAAGAAGCAATATTTTACGTGTATATAAAAGGAGAAAATAATGAAGGTATATTTAGATAACGGAAGTACATCATTTCCAAAGCCAAAAATTGTAGCCGATTCAATATATAACTACCTAACAAATGTGGGAGGTAACCCAGGAAGATCAAATCATTCTAATGCATTAGAAGCAAATAGATCATTATATATGGCTAGGGAAGAAATCTGTAATTTTTTTAATTATGATAAACCTGAAAACGTAATATTTACAAACAATATCACATCATCATTAAACATTTTATTAAATGGTGTAATAAAATCAGGTGATCATATAATTACTTCCTCTATGGAACATAATTCAGTTATTAGACCTCTATATAACTTGAAAAATACATTAAATATAGATTTAGATATAGTTGAAGCAAATAAAATTGGAATAGTAGATGTAAATGATATAAAAAATTTGATTAAATCAAATACCAAATTAATAGTTATGACTCACGCCTCAAATGTTGTAGGCTCTATTCAACCAATTAAGCAAATAGGTGACTTATGTAAACAACTTGGTATATTCTTCATATTAGATAGCGCTCAAAGTGCTGGTGTACTGGATATTAACTTTAAAGATTTATCCTTAAGCGCTTTAGCATTTACTGGACATAAGAGTCTACTAGGACCTCAAGGAATAGGTGGTTTTATTATTGATGATAAATTGAACGAAATCTGCGATCCATTAATTCTTGGTGGTACCGGTAGTTTATCTCATTCTTTAACTCAACCTAATTTCTTGCCAGATAAATTTGAATCTGGAACATTAAATATTCCAGGAATAATAGGATTATATGAAGCAATAAAATTTATTAAATCTGAAGGTTTAAATACAATTTATGAACATAATAGCTATTTAAGATCTTATTTAATAGCTGAAATTCTTAATATGCCTAACTATACAATAAGCGGTGCTTTAGACAGAAAAGCTGCAACATCTTGCGTATCAATAACTCATTCTAAATTAGATATTAGCGAGTTATCTTATATTTTAGAATCTGATTTCAATATTAGCAATAGAAGTGGATTACATTGTGCTCCATTAGCTCATAAAACTATAGGTACTTATCCTAATGGAACTGTTAGACTTAGTTTAGGTTACTTTAATACATTAGAAGAAATTAAATACACTATAGATTCTTTAAATAAAATAAATTCAATTTATAAGTAAATTTTCTACTGGTGAATAAGTTATTTTATTCTTGTCGATACTTTCAATAAGGAGGTTATGACATGGATAATTGTTTTTTTGTAGATTCATTATCCCCTAATTCTTCTCATGAATTAGGGGAATATTTATATATAAAACTTAAAGATATTTTTATAGAAAATAGACCGATAGTATTCTTATGTATCGGAACTGATAGGGCCACTGGTGATTCATTAGGTCCCCTAATTGGATATAAACTTAAAAATATTGAAAGGAAAAATATTTATATCTATGGCTCTTTAGAATATCCTGTTCATTCTATTAATTTATCTAAAGTTTTAAATAAAATTGAATCTAATTTTATACATCCCTTTATTATTGGAATAGATGCGTCTCTTGGAAATGTCCAAAATATAGGAAAAGTTTTTGTTGAAGATTCTCCTCTTCATCCTGGATTAGCCTTAGATAAGGATTTACCAGAAGTAGGTGAAATGAATATAAAAGGTGTAGTTAACATATCTGGTAACTTAGACTTCATGATGTTACAAAATACTAGATTATTTGTTGTCATGTCTCTAGCTGATTGTATTTCAAATGCTATAACTTATTTTATAAGTAAAGCTTTATCAAACAACACCTTAATATCTTCTGATTAAAAGTTTACTGTACTTAATTTTTTAAGCATTATTAACAAAAAAATGCGGTTATTTAAAATAACCGCACTTTTTATTATCTAGTTTTTACTATTAATAGCCTCATTTAAAACATGTAACTCTTCCTCAGATAAATCATATCTTGATATTCCTTTATCTATTGGTTTAGCATATGTAGTGCTATCATGTCTAGAATATATTCCAGTTATAATAACACCATCGTTATATGAATCTAATATTGCAATTGAAAAGCTTAAGTCACTACCTACATCTTCAAAAGCCTTATATCTCATTATAGCAACTTTGTTAACACAACCTTTTAATTCTTGTGAAATATTTTTACATTCATCAACTGCTTCTTGTGATTTATTTAATGCTTTTTCAATATTATCTAGATTATCACTAAGCATTTGCTCTAAATTCTTATTGTTAACGCCTCGCATCATCTTTCTATATTTCTTTTCTAATTTTTTTACAGATGCTAATAATACTATTGTAATTATAAAAAGTAATAACGTTATTATTGCTAATCCTATTATTATGAAGATTGAATATTCATTAATCATATTTATTATGCTGTCCATTTATGCTACTTCCCTTCAAATGTTTCACGTGAAACATTTTATAAATTAATTATTTCTAATATTCTTTGTAAATCCTCTTCAGAGTAGTATTCAATCTCTATCTTACCCTTATTATTTTTATTTGTTATATTTACCTTAGTTCCAAAATAATTTTCTAACTTATAAGTTATATCCTTGTAATATGGGTTACTCTCATTTGCTGCTGGCTTTGATTTAGTTCTTGTATTACTAGTCTTTAACTTTCTTATTAAAAGCTCTAATTCCCTTACTGATAATTTATCATCAATAACATTTTGTGCTAATTCACATTGAACCTTACTATCAGTTATTCCCAATAAAGCTCTACCATGACCTTCTGATATTACGCCCTCAATAATATATTGTTGAACGTCTTCGCTAAGATTTAATAATCTTAAAGTATTAGTTATTGTAACACGTGACTTTCCTATTCTTTTGCTTAGTTCCTCTTGTGTTAAATTAAAATCATTTATTAATTTTTTATATGCCAATGCTTCTTCAATAGAATTCAAATCTTCCCTTTGAATATTTTCAATTAATGATATTTCTAAAATTTGCTTTTCAGTTAAATTCATTATTATTGCAGGTACCTCTTTAAGTCCAATTGACTTAGCAGCTCTCCATCTTCTTTCTCCTGCTACAATAATATATTCATTATCAACTTTCTTTAATACTAATGGTTGTATTATTCCATTACTTCTAATTGATTCTGCTAACTCTAATATTTTTTCATCATCAAAAGATTTTCTTGGTTGCTCTTCATTACTCTTAATTAAATTGATATCTATTGATATAGAACCTTTTGCTCTATCATCATCTGTCTTTTCTAACTTAGTATCTAATGTACTTAAAATAGTATCTTCTGGTATAAGAGCATTTAGACCTTTACCTAATCCAAATTTTTTACTCATATCTTTATCTCTCCTACTGCTTACTTAAAAATTCTTTTGCAAAACGCTTATAAGCATCTGCACCCTTACACTTTTCATCATAAAGCATAATTGGTAAACCAAAGCTTGGCGCTTCTGCCAATCTTATATTTCTAGCAATAGTTGTTTTATATACTTTATCATTAAAGAATTTTTTTGCTTCTTCATATACTTCATTACTTAAATTAGTTCTATAATCATACATAGTCATAACTACGCCCTCTATATCCAATGCCTTATTTAATGATTTTTTAACTAATTGTACCGTATTAATTAATTGTCCTACACCTTCTAATGCATAAAACTCACACTGTATAGGTATTAATACAGAATCTACTGCTGTCAAAGCATTAATTGTCAAAACCCCTAATGAAGGTGGACAATCTATAAATATAAAATCATATTGATCTTGTATAGATGTAATTTCTCTTAAAAGTATAGTCTCCCTATCTTTTACACCAATTATCTCAACTTCTGCACCTGCTAATTCCATAGTCGATGGTGCTATGTATAAATTAGTAATTAATTCACTTTTTATAATAACATCTTTCAACGGTACATTGGCTGTAAGTACATCATACATAGAATAGTCTAAATTTCTTTTATCTATTCCAAATCCACTTGTTGTATTTCCCTGTGGATCAATATCGATTGTCAATACTTTATAGCCTTCCATTGCTAAATAAGCACATAAGTTAATATTAGTAGTAGTTTTTCCTACTCCACCCTTTTGATTAAAAATACATATCTTTTTCATATAAAGCCCTATTTTAGGACTCCACCCCCTTCCCATATTTATATTATATATATTTTTCTATAATAATTAAAGGTAGGCACACTAAATTTAAAGTAAATTTTGTATAAATGTTTCACGTGAAACATAAAAAAAAGCACTCTTTTGAGTGCTTTTTTTTATTTATTTTTTAGGGATAGAAACTGTTATCTCAATACATTCTTCTTTATCTTGAAGTTTGTATTCTGCTGGAATATTAAATTTACTTAATACTTGCTTTATAGTATTAACATACAACTTTCCAGGTAAAACACCTTTTCCTTTTCTCTTTTTCATTTGTTCGCCAGCCAACTTTAATAATTCTGTATTAATTAACTCTTCTGTCTTTTTTACATTTAAAGAATTTGCTATTACCTTTTTTACAACTTTTAATTGTAACTGTTCTTCTGGTAAACTCAATAATGCTCTTGCATGTCTTTCTGTTAGGTTGTTTTCAAGACATAATATTCTTACCTTTTCACTTAGCTTAAGTAATCTTAATTTATTAGCTATAGTAGATTGTTTTTTACCCATTCTTTTAGCTAATTCCTCTTGAGTAAACTTATGATCATTAATTAAGTTATAATATGCCTCAGCTTCTTCCATAAAGTTTAAATCTTCTCGTTGTAAATTTTCTAATAATGCAATTTCTGCTGATTGAGTGTCCGTAATTTCAATTATATTGCACGGTACAACTTCAAGCTCTGCCATCCTAGCAGCTCTCCATCTTCTTTCTCCAGCAACTAACTCAAATTTTTCTCCCATTTTTCTTACAGTAATAGGTTGAATTATACCATGTTCTTTTATTGACTGGCTTAATTCATCTAGTGCTTCTTCATTAAAAAACTTTCTTGGTTGATATGTATTAGGAAAAATACTATCAATCCTTACGTTCATTATTTCTTTATTCATACTGTACGACCATCCCTCATAATTTGTTGACCAACAACTAATTCCACATTTTAACAACAATATTTGTACTATTTATTTCTATATATCTTATTTTAAAGTAATTTTATATTTAGTGTTACATTCTTAATCTATTTATTATATTTATAATAAATTCATATTATTTCCATTAAAATAATTTTATCCTTTTTCCACTACTATTGTAAAGGCTTTTTATTAACTGTTCCTGCTTTTCTAGGGTAAGTTTTCGGACAATTCTTTACCTTCTTTACCTCTACTATATTGTGTTTTAAATCAGTTTCTTCAATAGATATCTCTATTATTCCTTGTAATTCTCCACCTAATATTTTTATGGCATTACTTCCATTTTCAAGTTCTTCATCAATAGCAGGTCCCTTTAATGCTACAAAATAACCGCCTTTTTTTACATATGGCATACAAAATTCTGATAAAACTGCCATATTCGCTACAGCTCTTGATGTTGCAACATCAAATTTTTCCCTTAACTCTGGTTTTCTAGCTCCGTCTTCTGCTCTAGAATGAATTGTTTTTACATTCTTTAAACCAAGCTCTCTAACTACAAGATTTAAAAAGTTAATTCTTTTATTTAAAGAATCTAAAAGAGTTACTTCCACATTTGGATTCATAATTGCAATTGGAAGTCCTGGAAAACCAGCTCCTGTTCCAACATCTATTATAGTTTTAGCACTTTTTATTTGCTCTGACTTAAATGCCTTAATACAATCTATAAAATGCTTTTTAACAACTTCTTCATCTTCTGTTATAGCAGTTAAGTTTATTTTTTCATTCCATTCTTGAAGAAGTCTCATATATTTAATAAATTGCTCGTATTGTAGCTCTGTAAATTCTAGTCCAACATCATTTGAAGCTATTTTCATTAATTCAAAAAATTCCATCTTTAATCCTCCTGCTTATTTTTCTTATATTGATGTTCTAAATATATTAATAAAACTGATATATCAGCTGGAGATACTCCAGATATTCTTGATGCCTGACCTATACTTACTGGTCTTATTGCACTTAATTTCTGAATAGCCTCAACTCTTAATCCTTTTACATCGCTATAATCTATATTTTCCGGTAATAACTTTTTCTCAAATTTTTTAAACTGCTTAACTTGATCTAATTGGCTAGCTATATATCCTTCATATTTAGCTATAATGTTAACTTGTTCACCAATATCATCTGTATACTCTGGTCTTTCTAAATCTAATGGTGCTAACATGAAATAATCTAACTCTGGTCTTTTAATTAATTCATACATACTTATTGGTTTCTTAAGCTCTGTAGAATTAAGTGATACTAAAAATTCATTGTTTTCTCTCTTATTAGTTATCTGTAAATTCTTTAGTCTTTCAACTTCATTTTCTATATTAGACTTTCTATTTAAGAATCTATTATATCTCTCATCACTTACTAGACCAACTTTTCTTCCTATTTCAGTTAATCTAAAATCGGCATTATCTTGTCTTAATAATAGTCTGTATTCCGCTCTAGATGTCATCATTCTATAAGGTTCATTAGTGCCCTTAGTTACTAAATCATCAATTAAAACACCAACATATGCATCAGAACGTGTTAATATCATTGGCTCTTCACCTTTAATCTTTAATGCAGCATTTATACCTGCAACAATTCCTTGTGCAGCAGCTTCTTCATATCCAGAGCTACCATTTAACTGACCTGCCCCGTATAAACCTTCTATTGTTTTAAACTCTAACGTTGGTTTCAATTGCATTGGATCTATTGAATCATATTCTATAGCATAGGCAGTTCTTAATAATTCTACATTCTCTAATCCCTCTAATGTTCTATACATCTTTACTTGAACATCTTCTGGTAATGATGATGACATTCCTCCAACATACATTTCTAATGTATCTTCGCCTTCTGGCTCTACAAATATTTGATGTCTATTTTTATCTGGGAATTTCATTACTTTATCTTCTATAGATGGACAGTATCTTGGTCCAACCCCTTCAATACTACCATTATACATAGGCGATCTATCTATATTTGCCTTTATAATATTATGTGTCTCTTCATTAGTATAAGTTAACCAACAAGAAACTTGTTCTCTATCTATATTGTCATGCATAAATGAAAATGGAACTATTTTTTTATCTCCAGGTTGTTCAATCATTTTTGAAAAATCTACAGATCTTCTGTTAATTCTTGCTGGAGTTCCAGTCTTAAATCTTCTCATTTCTATTCCAAGATCCATTAAGTGTTGTGTTAACTCATTAGCTGCTGCTAATCCATTTGGACCACTATTATAAGTTACATCTCCAATTATTATTCTTGCTCTTAAATATGTACCTGTTGTTAACACTACAGCTTTACATTTAAAGAAAGCACCGTTCTTAGTTAAAACTCCAACAACCTTTCCCTCTTCAACTTCAACATCAACAACTTCTAATTGTCTAACTTCTAAATTTTCTTGATTTTCTAGAACACTCTTCATTCTATTTTGATATTTTTTTCTATCAGCTTGTGCTCTTAAAGAATGTACTGCTGGTCCTTTAGATGTATTTAACATTCTTGATTGAATAAATGTATGGTCAATATTTACCCCCATTTCTCCACCTAATGCGTCAACTTCTCTTACTAAGTGACCTTTTGCTGTACCTCCTATATTAGGATTACAAGGCATTAAACCAATTGCATCAAGATTTAATGTACATACTAATGTCTTTAATCCCATTCTAGCTGAAGCAAGCCCTGCTTCACATCCAGCATGCCCTGCACCAACTACAATTACGTCGTATTCTCCTGCATTATATCTCATTTTCTACTCCTACTTTCCTACACAGAAATCTCCAAATATTTTATTTACTAAATCTTCTTCTAATTCATCTCCTGTAATTTCATTTAGAGCTCTTAAAGATGATGTTACAAAAATAGATATTAAATCTAAATATTCATTCATTCTTACTCTATTTAATGCATTTTCTGCATTTTCTAATGCTCTAAATAACGCTTGCTTATGTCTTGAATTAGATATTATTAAACTTTCTGTATCAATTTTTCCACTAAAGAATAACTCTTTTATTGTTTCTTTTAAATCACCTAATCCAAGTTCTTCTTTAGCTGATACTTTAATTATATTTTCAAAACTATTTATCATCTTTTCATCAATTTTAGATTCTAAATCTATTTTGTTTAATATAACAATACATTTTTTATCACCAACTGACTCTATAATCTCTCTATCTTCATCATCTAACTCCCTTGATGAATCAAGAACTAATAAAACTAAATCAGCTTCTTGAATTTTTTCTCTAGATCTTTCTACTCCAATCTTTTCAACAACATCTTCTGTTTCTCTAATACCTGCTGTATCAATTATTTTAACTGGAATACCATCTAAATTTATGTACTCTTCAATTATATCTCTTGTAGTCCCTGCAATATCAGTTACTATTGCCCTCTTTTCTCTTAATAAAGCATTTAATAAAGATGATTTTCCTACGTTTGGCTTTCCAACTATAGCAAGGCTTAACCCTTCTCTAATAAGTTTTCCTTCATCTGCCCCTTTTAAAAGAATTTTCATTTCACTTATAGCTTTTTCTAAGCTTTCTCCAACTTTTAAAGGAATACTTGGATCTACTTCCTCATCATCTTCTGTAAAATCTACTGCAAATTCAACTAATGCTAATACATTTAACATATATTCTCTTAATCTATTAATTTCTCTAGATAAATATCCTGTACTTTGCATTAAAGCAGACTTCATTGCTAAGTCTGTCTTAGCTGTTATTATATCCATAACTGCCTCAGCTTGTGATAAGTCTATTCTACCATTTAAAAATGCTCTTTTAGTGAACTCTCCTGGCTCTGCTAGTCTAGCACCAGCTTTAATTACAGCCTCTAGCACCTTATTTGTAGATACTACACCACCATGACAGTTTATTTCTATTGTATCTTCTGCTGTAAAACTTCTTGGCCCTTTCATAAAACTAATTATTACTTCATCAATTAAATCATTAGTTTCTATATCATATATATGACCATACTTCATTGTATAAGGTTTCATATTTTTTATATTATCATTATTCTTGGCTTTAAATATTTTTGATGCTATATCTAATGCTTTATCTCCAGATATTCTTATAATTGCGATACCACCTTCGCCTAAAGCCGTAGCTATCGCACATATTGTATCAAATTCTTTCATTTTATCCTCCGAGTTTTAGTGACAAGTGGATAAATTTCTACATTAAAAATTGTCACTATTATTAATACTTTTATTAATAAGTATATTTAAATTCTATCCTTATTTACTTCTTTTAATTCTTATGCCCTATTTTCGCTATTATTCATTTTACAAAACAATTTTATATAAGTCAAAATTCTAAAAAATAATAAGAGAAAGCCTAATTTAGGCTTTCTCTTATTATTTTTTTAAGCTTATAACAATTCTTCTGAAAGGTTCTTCACCTTCACTATATGTGTTAATATCAGTATATTCTTGTAGTGCTGAATGAATAACTCTTCTTTCATAAGGATTCATAGGTTCTAATTTATATGGCCTTCCAGACTTTTTAACTTTATAAGCAGTTTTTTGAGCTACTTTTATTAAAGTTTCTTCTCTTTTATGTCTGTAATTTTCTGCATCTAAAACAACTCTTTTATATGGATTATCATGATTCTTATTAACTACTAATGAAACTAAATATTGAAGTGAATCTAATGTCTCACCCCTATAACCTATTACTAGACCCATTTTAGCTCCACTTAAATTAATCTTAATAAGATCATTTTCTTCTTTAATATCGATATCCGCCTCTATGTTCATAGAGTTTAAAACATTAACTAAAAATGTTTTCGCATCATCTAAAGAGTCTGGTTTTGTAGTAACCTTAATTTTAGCAGGTTTTGTACCAATTAAATTAAACAATCCCTTACTACCTTCATCAATTATTTCAACATCGACTTTATCTTTTGTTAACTTTAACTCATTTAACGCATGATTTAAAGCTTCCTCAACTGTTTTACCAGTCATTTCAATTACTTTCATACCCTATTCACCACCTAGAAAATATGATAATTATCTCTTTTTAGTTTTTGGTGTAGATTTTTTAGCTTTTTGAATTTTAGCTTGTGCAGCCTTTTCTTCCTCAATCTTTTTCTTCTTCATTGCTGGTAAATAATTTAAGAAATATGTTTGTATTAATTGAATTACTCCACCAGTTATCCAATAAATTATTAATATTGGTTGGAATTGAAGTGCCATGAATCCCATCATACCTGACATAACTATGTTCATAGTACTCATATTCATTCCGCCTTCTTGCTGAGGCATTGATTTGCTTAATAATAATGATGGTATATAAGTGCTTAATGCAGCTAGTATTGCCAATATAATTGAAACAAATCCAATTCCACTTGGAAGAGCAAAAATATCTGGAATAAATAAGAATGATGTATCTGCCCCTGGTGTAGCTGTTATATTTCTAAATACTCCATATAAAGCAAATAATATTGGTAAAGGTAATAATGCTGGTAAACATCCACCAAACATACTAACATTATTTTCTTTCATTAATTTAGAAGTTTCTAATTGTAATTTTTGCGGGTCATTTGCATACTTTGCTTGAAGTTTTTTCATTTCTGGTTGAATTTCTTGCATTTTTGCATTTGATTTTGTTGATTTAATATTAAGAGGTAAGATTAATAATCTAATTATTGCAGTAAATAATATGATTGCTAATACATATGAAACCCCTTCTGCATGTTCTGGTACCCCTAATGCTATAATTAAATTATGTAAAGCGTCGAACATCTTCGTCATTACATTTACTATCGCATTCCACATTTTAATAGCCTCCTTATTTCACCGGATCATATCCCCCGTTTTTGTTAAAAGGATTACATCTTAAAATCCTTTTTATAGATAAAAATCCTCCTTTTAAAGCCCCATACTTAGTAATAGCTTCAACTGCATACTGAGAACATGTAGGTACAAATATACATCTTCTTGGTCGCATAGGAGAATAATATTTTTGATATAATTTTATAATTGATAAAAGCAATTTTTTCATTGCAAATATATTCCTGCCTTTTTAAATAAGTTTATCATAGCAGCCTCTACATCGCTATATTTTTTTTCATTTATAGCACTTCTAGCTACAAAAACAAAATCATATCCAGTTTTAATATCTTTTATATTTAATCTATAGCTTTCATATATAAGTCTTTTGCTTCTACTTCTAACTACGCTATTTCCAACTTTCTTACTTACTGAAATTCCTACCTTATTATAGTGTAAATTTTCTTCATTTATATTCTTCTTATTATTAAAAACATATAAAACTAATAGCTTATTAGCATAAGACTTTCCTCTTCTGTAGACAAGTCTAAATTCTGTATTTTTTCTTAATTTATATATCATAAGTTCTAATAAACTCTCCTTAAAATTCCTGCATTTGCAGAAAAAAGGCCACAAAGTGCGGCCCTTATGCTGTTAATTTTTTTCTACCTTTTTGTCTTCTTCTCTTAAGAACAGTTCTTCCTGAAGCAGTGCTCATTCTCTTTCTGAAACCATGTTCTTTTTTTCTTTGTCTCTTTTTTGGTTGGTATGTCATGAACATTCGAAATACACCCCCTTTGAGTGATTTATTTTATAGTAAAAACTATATATCTCAAATTAAAGTTACTTTATTATTATATATTTTTACTTTTTTACTGTCAATATGAATTAAATATCGAAAAACTGTTGATAAAGTTATCAACAGTTTAAAATTTGTGGATAACTTATTGATAACTTATATTGATTTATGATATTATTAAGTATAAGTGTGAATAAATATGTGAATAACTTAACTTATCCACAATTGTGGATTAATCTGTGTATAACTTGTTCAATTTTCTTAATATCTATTTAGTTTTTTACATATTATTGTCATAAATAGGGCGTTTATTAGCTGTTAATAATATCTATGTTTATAATATTTAAAACTGTGGATAACTATATTAAGATTATATTATCTACATAAAATGTTAATATGTTATTAATTTTTTCAACTTTGTCAACATAATCATTTTTCTGTTAATAATTCTGTTGATATCTTGTTTATAATTTTTTAAAATTTCTTTTTTTGGAGGATACTTAAATGGAGACTGAGCTTAAAGAATTATGGGAAAAAACCCTGAATATAATAAAAGGCGAGTTAACTGAGGTTAGTTTTAATACTTGGATTAAAAGTTGCGAGCCACTATGCATATCAGCCAACACAATAAAAATCAGTGTCCCTAATTCCTTCACTCAAGATATATTAGAAAAAAGATATAAGGATTTAGTTATAAATTCAATAGAAGCTGCCTGCTCTAAAACTTATAATTTAGAGTTTTTAATTGCTTCTGAAATACAGGAAGCTGAAGAAAAAAAAGAAAAAGAAAATACTAAGGATAGTATATCTGTTACGGTTAACGATGAAATGTCTAGTACATTAAATCCTAAGTATACTTTTGATTCTTTTGTAATAGGTAATAGTAATAGATTTGCACATGCTGCCTCTCTTGCTGTTGCTGAATCTCCAGCTAAAGCTTATAATCCTCTTTTTATCTATGGAGGCGTAGGATTGGGTAAAACACACTTAATGCATGCAATTGGACATTATATACTTCAAAATAATCCAAATGCAAAAGTTGTGTATGTTTCGTCAGAAAAATTTACAAACGAATTAATAAATGCTATTAAAGATGATAAGAATGAAGAGTTTAGAACTAAATATAGAAGTGTTGATGTTCTGTTAATAGATGATATTCAATTCATTGCAGGAAAAGAAAGAACTCAAGAAGAATTTTTCCATACTTTTAATACTCTACATGAAGCCAATAAACAAATAATTTTATCATCAGATAGACCACCTAAAGAAATTCCAACTTTAGAGGATAGATTGCGTTCAAGATTTGAATGGGGTCTTATTGCTGATATTCAAGCCCCTGATTTTGAAACAAGAATGGCTATTTTAAAAAAGAAGGCAGATGTAGAAAATCTAAATGTACCTAACGAAGTAATGGTATATATAGCAACAAAAATTAAATCTAATATTAGAGAGCTTGAAGGAGCATTAATTAGAATCGTTGCTTATTCATCATTAACAAATAGAGAAATAACTGTAGATTTAGCTACAGAAGCTTTAAAAGACATAATTTCAAATAAACAAAATAAAAGCATCACTATTGATCTAATTCAAGATGTAGTAGCTGCTTATTTTAATTTAAGAGTTGAAGATCTAAAATCACAGAGAAGAACTAGAAATGTAGCATATCCAAGACAAATAGCTATGTATTTAAGCAGAAAGCTTACAGACATGTCACTACCTAAAATTGGTGAGGAATTTGGCGGCCGTGATCATACAACTGTTATACATGCTTATGAAAAAATATCAGAAACTCTAAATAATGACGAAAGCTTAGAACACACAATAAACGATATAACAAAAAAGCTAACACAAAAATAATCAACAATTGTACATAATAACCAGTGAATACTTTGTGGATAAGTCATTTTTTAGTCTTTCATTGTGGATACTGTGGATAAGAGCATCAATTTGTTACCGACTTATCCACAGTATTTTTTACACAAAATTTGTTGAAATATAAGGGTTGAGGGCACTTATCCACAAATCCACAGCCCTTACTACTACTATTATTATATTTATTTATTATATTTATCTTATTATATTGCACAATTCAATGTTAATAACTGTGTATAACTTAGGAGGTAAAATTATGAACATAATATGCTCAAAACAAAAATTACAAGAGGGCATTTCTATAGTAACTAAAGCAATTACAGGAAAAACAACAATGCCTGTATTAGAAGGTATATATATCGAAGCTAATAAAGAAGGATTAACTCTTATTGGTTCAGATATGGATGTAAGTATAGAAACAAAAGTTGAAGCTGATGTTATCAAGGAAGGTAGTATTGTTATTGATTCAAAGATTTTTTCTGAGATTATTAGAAAGCTACCAAACTCAGATGTGAAAATAGAAATATCAGAAAATGATTTAATACAAATTACATGTGAAAAATCAGTATTTAACTTAGTCTTTATGAATCCTAGTGATTATCCTGCATTACCAAGTATAAATGAGGATCTTAGTGTTGAAGTTCCTCAAAATTTATTAAAAAATATGATAAAAGGTACATCTTTTGCTATAGCTCAAGATGAGGCTAGACCAATATTACAAGGTATACTTTTTGAAGTAAAAAATAAAGAACTAAATTTAGTTGCATTAGATGGGTATAGATTAGCAGTTAGAAGTGAATTATTAGATGTAGATGATAACATTGAAGTTGTTATCCCAGGAAAAACTTTAAATGAAGTTTCAAAAATATTAGAAGATAATACTGATATTGTAAAGATTACATTCACAAATAATCATATTTTATTTAATATTAATAATACAAAAATTATCTCAAGATTATTAGACGGTAAATTTGTTAATTATGTTTCTCTTTTACCACAAGAATATAAGTTATTAGTTAATGTAAAAAAACAAGAGCTTCAACAAGGAATTGAAAGAGCATCATTAATGGCTAAAGATGGAAATAGCAATTTAATAAGATTAGATGTTCAAGAAGATACTTTAATTATAACTTCTAATTCTCAATTGGGAAAAGTTAGGGAAGAAGTTAACATAAATCTGCAAGGTGATGGAGTTCAAATTGCATTTAATTCAAGGTATTTATTAGATGTTCTTAAAAATATGGAAGAAGAAGATGTAGTTGTAGAGATGACATCAAGTGTTAGCCCATGTGTAATAAAAGGAAAAAATAGCAATAATGCTAAATATCTAGTTTTACCTGTTAGACTAGTTAGATAGGAGGAAACTTGTATAAAGCTTGAATAAATATACAAGGAATGTGATATGAATCAAATAGAAATAAGTACAGAATTTATAAAATTAGATTCGTTTTTAAAATTTTCTGGAGCTGCTTCACTAGGATCAGAAGCTAAAATGTATATTTTAGATGAACTTGTAAAAGTTAATGGTGAAATTTGCGTGCAAAGAGGGAAAAAATTATATAAAGGTGACATAGTTGAATTTAATGGGGAAAGTTATAAAGTAGTTTAAGAACTATTTTTTTCCAAAGTGCTTATCCTTATTAAATTTAATATGTTATAATTAAAGGTGTTTAAGATGTTTATTAAAAGATTGCAAATGCTGAATTATAGAAATTATAATGTATTGGATATAAGTTTAGGTCCACATGTTAATGTTTTTATGGGTGACAATGCCCAAGGAAAAACTAATATATTAGAGGGCATATACTATTGTGCTTTTGCAAGATCTCATAGAACGTCAAAGGATAGAGAACTTATTAATTGGAACTCTGACAATGCACTATTAAGTGTTACAGTTGGCAGAGAGAGATTAGACAAGAGAATAGATATAAGCATTCTTAAGGACGGAAAAAAAGCAATACAAATAAATAAGATTAAAATAAAAAAGATAGGGGAACTATTTGGAAATTTTAATGTTGTAATGTTTTCTCCGGAAGATTTAAAAATAATTAAAGATTCTCCCGGTGTAAGAAGAAAATTTATTGATATGGAGTTATGCCAATTAAATCCTAAATACTATTATAATCTTGTTCAGTATAATAAAGTTTTGAATGAAAGAAATAGTATATTAAGAAATCGAAATATAAATAAAGATATTTTAGATGTTTATGATATGCAATTGGTTGAATTTGGATACAATATAATAATGGATAGATTAGAATATATTGAAAAATTAAATAAATATTCTACTAAAATTCATTCAGATATAACTTCGGGAAAAGAAAGAATTGAATTTAAGTATATTAGTACTATTAAAGATTTAGAAAACATAAGAGAAAATTTCTATTCACTTCTAGAAAAAAATAGAGTGAGAGATTGTGAGCGAGGAATTACTTCGGTAGGGCCACATAGAGATGATTTTACTGTTTTAATAAATGATATTGATACTAAGAGTTATGGCTCTCAAGGACAACAAAGAACAGCAGTCTTAACTATTAAATTTTCATCATTGAAAATAATAAAAGAACTAACAGGAGAGCATCCAGTATTACTTTTAGATGATGTATTATCAGAATTAGATTTTAGTAGAAAAAGATATATTTTAAGCACAATCGGAGATATACAAACTATTATTACATGTACTGGAATAGAAGATTTGTATGAATATTTAGATGACAAATCTAAAGTTTTTAAAGTTAAGGATGGAGAAATCCTAAACTAAGGGAGGAGAGCTTATGTTTTTACATTTAGGAGAAAACGTAGTAGTACCAATAAAGGATATAATTGGTATTTTTGATTTACAGACATCAATGTATAGTTCAGATACAATATCATTTTTAAGAATGGCTGAAGAAGACGGATTTGTTGAAAAGATTTCGAAGGAAAGTCCTAAATCATTTGTTATAGCAGAAGTTAATAAAATGAGTAAGGTGTATTTATCACCTATTTCATCATCTACTTTAACTAAGAGAACAAATATTGATTATAATCCTTAAGTCCAATATTTAGCCTTCATAGTTAAGATAATAAAAATATAAGGAGGAGTTTATGTTGGAAGAGAATAAGCAAAGTTATGATGAAAGTCAGATTCAGGTTTTAGAAGGTTTAGAAGCTGTTAGAAAAAGACCTGGAATGTACATAGGGAGCACGAGTTCTAGAGGACTTCATCATTTAGTATATGAAATAGTAGATAATAGTATTGATGAAGCTTTAGCTGGATTTTGTAAAAACATAGAAGTTACAATAAATGAGGATAATTCAATTACTGTAGTTGACGATGGTAGAGGTATGCCTGTTGGTATACATCCTAAAATGGGAAAAGCAACAGTAGAAGTAATAATGACTGTTTTACATGCTGGTGGTAAATTTGGAGGCGGAGGATACAAAGTATCTGGTGGTCTTCATGGTGTTGGTGCATCAGTTGTTAATGCATTATCTGAGTATTGTGAGGTTACAGTAAAAAGAGAAGGCTTCATATGGCAACAAAAATATTCAAGAGGAAATGTTCTTTGTGATTTAACTAAGATTGGTGAATCTGATGAGCATGGAACTAAAGTATTATTTAAGCCTGATCATGAAATATTTGAAGATACTGTATATGATTTTGAAGTATTATCAAGTAGATTAAGAGAATTAGCATTCCTTAATAAGGGAATAGCTATAACTTTAACAGATAATAGAGAAGAGGAACCAAGAGTTGAGAAATATCACTATGAAGGTGGTATAAAAGAGTTCGTTACTTACTTAAATAGAAATAAAGAAGTATTACATGAATATCCTATTTATATTGAGGGAGAAAAAGATGGAATAATTGCAGAAATTGCACTTCAGTATAATGATGGATATAATGAGAATTTATATTCATTTGCAAATAATATAGATACTATTGAAGGAGGAACGCACTTAGCTGGATTCAAAAGTGCTTTAACTAGAGCAATAAATGATTATGCTAAGAGATTTGGCCATATAAAAGATAATGATAAGAATCTTTCAGGTGATGATGCTAGAGAAGGGCTTACAGCTGTTGTGTCAGTTAAGATTTCAGAGCCACAGTTCGAAGGACAAACAAAAACTAAGCTTGGAAATTCAGAAGTAAGAGGTGTTGTAGATTCAATAGTTGCTGAAGGCGTAAGTATTTTCTTAGAAGAAAATCCTGCAGTTGGTAAGATTATAATAGATAAAGCATTGATGGCTGCTAGAGCTAGAGATGCTGCTAGAAAAGCAAGAGAACTTACTAGAAAATCAGTTCTTGAGAGATCTACTCTTCCAGGAAAACTTGCAGATTGTTCATCTAAAGACCCTATGGAATGTGAAATCTATATTGTCGAAGGGGATTCAGCGGGTGGATCAGCAAAGCAAGGAAGAAATAGAAAATTCCAAGCTATATTACCTTTAAGAGGTAAGATTCTTAACGTTGAAAAACAAAGACTAGATAGAATACTTAATTCAGATACAATAAGAGCAATGATTACTGCATTTGGTGCAGGAATTGGAAAAGATTTTGATGAAGAAAAGTTAAGATATAATAGAATAATAATTATGACCGATGCCGATGTTGATGGAGCGCATATAAGAACATTATTATTAACATTCTTCTATAGATATATGAGACCATTAATAGATGGAGGACACGTATATATAGCTCAACCACCATTATATAAAGTTAGTAAGGGAAAAAGGGAAGAGTATGCATATTCCGATGAAGAGCTAGATAAAATTTTAGAAGAATTTGGCGGAAAGGATAATTCTATAAATATCCAAAGATATAAGGGTCTTGGAGAAATGAATGCAAATCAATTATGGGATACAACGATGGACCCAGAACACAGAATTCTTTTAAAGGCAACAGTAGAAGATGCTATTGCAGCAGATGAAATATTCACTATATTAATGGGTGATAAGGTTGAACCAAGAAGAGAATTTATTCAAAAGAATGCTAAAAAAGTAAGCAATTTAGATATATAGTACTAAAGTATTTAGTATTAGTTGAGGTGAGTACATGAACTTAAATGAAGGAAAATTTATACATGTAGATATAAATAAAGAAATGAAAAAGTGCTACATCGATTACGCTATGAGCGTAATCGTTGGGCGTGCTCTTCCTGATGTAAGAGATGGTCTTAAACCAGTTCATAGAAGAATTCTTTATGCAATGCAAGAATTAGGTCTAGAACCAAACAAGGGATATAGAAAATGTGCAAGAATAGTTGGAGAAGTTTTAGGTAAGTATCATCCACATGGAGATTCATCAGTATATGATGCATTAGTAAGAATGGCACAAGATTTTTCTATGAGATATATGCTTGTAGATGGGCATGGTAACTTTGGTTCTGTAGATGGTGATAGTGCAGCGGCAATGAGATATACAGAAGCAAAGATGAATAAAATTGCGGTAGAAATGCTTAGAGATATAAATAAAAATACTGTAGATTTTATGCCAAACTTTGATGGTGAAGAACAAGAACCGGTTGTATTACCTTCAAGATATCCGAATCTTTTAGTTAATGGATCATCAGGTATAGCAGTTGGAATGGCTACGAATATACCTCCTCATAATTTAGGTGAAGTTATAGATGGAACTATAATGTTAATAGATAATCCAGAAGCTACTGGGTTAGAGCTTATGACATGTATTAAGGGACCGGATTTCCCTACTGGTGGAATTATAATGGGTAAATCAGGAATAAGAGCTGCTTATGAAACAGGAAAAGGTAAAGTTGTAGTAAGATCTAAAACTGAAATAGAAGAGGAAAATGGAAGACACAAAATAGTAGTTACAGAGATTCCATACCAAGTAAATAAAGCTAAGCTTATTGAAAGTATTGCAGACTTAGTTAAAGATAAGAAAATTGTTGGAATATCAGATTTAAGAGATGAATCAGATAGAGAAGGTATGAGAATAGTAATAGAATTAAAGAAGGATGCAAATCCTAATGTTGTATTAAATCTATTATTTAAACATACAAAGATGCAAGATACTTTTGGTATTATAATGTTAGCTTTAGTTGATAATCAGCCTGAAGTCTTAAGTTTAAAACAAATTTTAAGTAACTATATTAATTTCCAAAAAGAAGTTGTTACTAGAAGAACAATATTTGAACTTGAAAAAGCACAAGCTAGAGCTCATATTCTTGAGGGATTAAGAATAGCCTTAGATAATATCGATGAAGTAATTAGTATCATTAGAGGATCAAAAACTAGTGAAATAGCTAAAAATACTTTAAGCGAAAGATTTGGATTATCAGAAAAGCAAGCAGTTGCTATTTTAGAAATGAGATTAAGAAGATTAACTGGCTTAGAGAGAGATAAAATTGAAGAAGAGTATGCAGAGTTAATGAAACTTATTGATTACTTAAATTCAATTCTTGCAAGTGAGGAATTGCTACTAAGTGTAATTAAAGATGAGTTACTTGAAATAAAATCTAGATATAACGATGAAAGAAGAACTCAAATAGAAAAAGTTGTAAATGATATTGATATTGAAGATTTAATTCAAGAAGAAGAAACAGTTATAACTTTAACTCATACAGGATATATAAAGAGGATATCAGCTGATACATATTCTGCTCAAAGAAGAGGGGGAAGAGGAATACAAGCAATGTCTACAAAGGAAGATGATTTTGTAGAACATGTATTAGTAACTTCAACTCATTCTGATGTATTATTCTTTACTAATAGAGGTAGAGTATATAAGAAGAGAGCATATGAAATACCTGATGCGGGAAGAACAGCTAAGGGTACTAATATAATAAATCTTATTCAAATAGAACAAGATGAAAGAATAGAAACTGTATTAACTGTTAGAGATAATATTGTAGATGGATACTTATTCATGGCAACTAAACAAGGTTTAGTTAAGAAAACTCCATTATCAGAATTCAAGAACTTAAGAAAGAGTGGACTTATTGCTATTAACTTAAGAGAAGGTGATGAGCTTATTAAAGTTAAGGTAACAAGAGGAGATGCTGATATAATAATAGTTTCTCAAGATGGTAATGCAATTAAGTTTAATGAACAAGATGTAAGACCTATGGGAAGAACTGCATCTGGAGTTAAGTCTATGAACTTAAGAGATGAAGATGTGGCTGTTTGTATGGATATAGCATCAGATAATGAGGATTTATTAGTTATAAGTGAAAATGGATTTGGTAAGAGAACACCATTGACTGAATATAAGAGACAAAATAGAGGTGGAGTAGGTCTTATTACTTATAAGATAAGTGAAAAGACTGGTAAAGTTGTAGGAGCTACTGTTTGTAGTCCAGAAAATGAGTTAATGCTTATAAATAGTAGTGGTATAGCTATAAGAATAAATGTTTCCGATATTTCAGTAACTAGTAGGTCTGCAATGGGAGTTAGATTAATGAGAACTTCAGAAGAGGAAAAGGTAGTAGCTATTGCTAAGATAACTGGTAATAGCGATGATGAAAATGAAGAGCAATTGACATTAGAAGCTTGTGCAGATAATGAAATTGATTCAGAAGATAAAGATACTAGCTTAGAGAGATTAGTTGAAGAGGCTCAAAAGGAAGATACAGAAGAATAGAATAAGTACTGTTATTTAAAATAGTGATATTATGTGGCAAATTATAAATACTATGAATAGTATTTAATGATTTGCCACTTTTTATATAAAATTTGACTTAAAAATATGATTTAATATTTAAAACAGCAATACTCTTATCCTAGTGTATCAATATTAGAAAATAGGAGAAAATAAGAGAATAAATGTGAATAATAAGAATAAATTAGTATAAAAGATAAATAAGTAGAAAATAAATAGTATCTTCATGATAAGATAAAACACGTCGCTGATGACTAACAGAAAAACAAAACAAAAAAATGTTGACTTGTTAGAGATTAAGTGATAAGATAAATTTCGTTGCTTGAGCAAAACGTCAAAAAAACTTTTAAAAAGTTGTTGACAGTAGCGAAGAGTGATGATAAGATAAAGAAGTCGCTTCGGTGCGACAGAGTAAATGGTCTTTGAAAATTGAACAGAATATAGTTAAAGTAAACCAGCAATTCTTTTGAGAGTCTTAAAAACAAAGACTCAAAGTAATTTGAGCAAATGATTAAACTTTTTAGTGAGAGTTTGATCCTGGCTCAGGACGAACGCTGGCGGCGTGCCTAACAC
>NZ_JADNLK010000016.1:19360-63229 GCF_015555905.1 Clostridium sp. D43t1_170807_H7 | reverse complement strand
CTACTATTAGCTCTATGCTTTTTGGCATACTATAAATTAAATTCCCGAAGGGAGCGTGGCGAAAGCCACTTTTTTTATATATAATTTATAAAGTTTTAATTTTCCTATAATTTATAATAGTTGTACAAAAATTAAAATTTATGGTAAAAAATAAAAAAAGCTTCAAGCAGATGTATGGGAAAAAAATATAATATATACAATTAAATAAAAAGTATACACAAATATGAAAAAAATCAAAAAAATATATACAAAAATGTCGAATATTATGTTATAATACATAAGTGAAAAATAGGATAAAACATTTAAGGATGGAGAGGACAAATGAAAAAATTTTTAGCATTACTTTCAGTTTTAGTACTAAGTATGTCAATGTTAGTTGGATGCGGTTCAAAGTCAGCATCTAATGATGAGTTAGTTGTATACTTCGTACCATCAAGAGATCCAGCAGAGATCTTAGAAGCAACAGAGCCATTATCAGAAATGTTAAAGGCTGAATTATCAAAATTAGGATATGATTTTGAGAAGGTAAAAATTGAAGTTGGTACAAGCTTCGAAGCAGTTGGTGAAGCATTATCTTCAGGAACAGCTCAAGTTGGATTTATTCCAGGAGGAACTTACGTATTATATGATGATGGTGTAGATGTTGCATTAACAGCAACTAGATTTGGATTAAGCCATGATTCAGAAAATCCTGCAGATTGGAATACAGCACCAACAGAAAATACAGATAATCAAGTTAAATACTACAGATCATTAGTAATTGCTGGTCCAAGTGAAAAGGGACAAGAGTTAGCAGCAAAGATTAACAATGGAGAAAAGTTAACTTTAGATGATGTTCAAAGCGCTACATGGGGAGTTTCATCAAACACAACTTCACCAGCAGGATATATTTATCCAAGCCTTTGGTTAAAAGAAAACTTTGGAATATCAATAACAGATCTTAAAAATAAAGTAGCTTTAGATAACTATGCAACATCGTTATCTCAATTAGCAAGTGGTCAAATCGATGTAATGGTAACTTATGCTGATGCACGTTTAGACTATGCTGATCAATGGACTTCTAGTTTTGGAAGAACAGCTTCTATATGGGATGAAACAAATGTTATTGGTGTAACAGAAGGTATTTATAATGACACAATATCTGTTACTAAGGATTCATCAATGACTCCAGAATTAAAGGAAGCTATACAACAAGCTTTCATTAACATAGGTAATACAGAAGAAGGTCAAGAAATTATTTCAATATACAGCCACAAAGGTTATGAAATTGGAAATAACTCTGACTACGATGCAGAAAGAGAAGCACAAGAATTAATTAAGTCTATGCAATAATTTTAAAATAAAATATATTTTAATTTAGTAACTATAAAAATGAGTTCATGTTTGACATGAACTCCTTTTGTATATAAAGGCGGATTATACAAAATATTCATAAAAAAGATAATGTTAGAATGTGAGGGAAACTCGTGATTAAATTTGATAAGGTAAATAAGGTTTATCCAAATGGATTACATGCATTAAAAAATATATCACTTGAAATAAATCAAGGTGAGTTTGTAGCGATAATAGGTTTATCAGGAGCTGGTAAATCTACATTATTAAGAACTATTAATAGAATGCACGATATTAGCGAAGGATCATTAACTGTAAATGGACAAGAAGTAAATAATTTAGCAGGAAAAGATTTAAGAAAGTTTAGACGTAAAGTAGGAATGGTATTCCAATCTTTTAATTTAGTAACTAGAACTACAGTAATAAACAATGTATTAACTTCAAGAGTGCCGGATATGCCATTATGGAAATCTATAATAGGGTTATATTCTAAAGAAGATAAAGTTATAGCATTAGAAGCATTAGATAAAGTAGGGATATTAGATAAGGCTTATGTTAGAGCTGATCAACTTTCTGGAGGACAACAACAAAGAGTTGCTTTAGCAAGAACATTAGCACAAAAGCCAGAAATAATTCTTGCCGATGAGCCAGTTGCAGCACTTGACCCAATAACTGCAAAGCAAGTTATGGATGACTTTAAAAAGATTAATAAAGAATTAAATATGTCAGTATTAATTAATATTCACCATGTAGATTTAGCATTAAAATATGCTGATAGAGTTATTGGAATAAAGGCAGGAGAAATAGTATATGATGGACCATCTGCAAAAGTAGATAGTGAAGTATTAAAGCAAATATATGGCCGTGAATTAGCTGCTGATGAAGTAATGGGGGCTTAATTATGTTAGGAAAAATAAAAAATATATTTAAGCCTGAAAAGATAGTTTTAAGTAATGGTAAAGAAATTCAGCCTAAAGCTTCAGTTGCACCTTTTGTAATAATTGGATTACTTTTAGCTTTAATAGTTGCAGGAAATGTAACAGGATTTAATTTTGAAACAATAATGAAAAGAGGAAATCAGTTCTTTGTAATATTAAAAGATATGTTTCCACCTGATTTTAGTTATATAAAGACAGTTATTCCACCACTTGTAGAAACTATAAAAATATCTGTTTTAGGTTCTTTAATTGGAAGTTTTATAGCAATTCCTTTTGCTATGTTATGTTCTGTTAATATTAATAAATCTAAGATTGTTTTAAATTTAGTTAGAGTTGTAATGAGTATTACAAGAACATTACCAACATTAATTATTGCTTTAATATCAACTTATATATTTGGATTAGGTACTTTTGCAGGTACTGTTGCAATATCAATATTTACTTTTGGTATAGTAACTAAAATGTTATATGAAAAGATTGAAACTGTTGATATGGGACCTTTTGAGGCTATGGAAGCTGTTGGAGCTACAAGAGTAAAAGCCTTTGTTGGATCAATAATGCCACAAATAATGCCTTCATATTTATCAATTTGTCTTTATAGCTTAGAGATAAATGTAAGAGCAGCAGCAATACTTGGATATGTAGGAGCTGGTGGTATAGGTCTTATATTAAATGAAAAGATTGGTTGGAGAGAATATGATAGGGTTGGTATGATTCTTGTTATGTTATTCATCACAGTCTTAATTATAGAAAATGGAAGTAAATATATAAGAGAAAGGTTAGGGTAGTATGGAATTATCAGTAAAAAAACAATTAGAAAAACAACCAAATACATGGATAAGTAAAGCCCTAACTGCATTATTTGTAGTACTTTTAATAGTATGGGCTTCAAAAGGAATTAACTTTAGTGGAATTAAATCAAATGGAGTTGATATTGCTAAAAATGTATTATCAGGAATTATACATCCTGATGTAGAAATGCTATTAACTGAAGTTCCAGCATTATTATTAGAAACTATTTGTATAGCTTTAATTGGTACTTTAATTGGAGCAATATTAGCAGTACCATTAGCTTTTATATCTTCTACTAATATAATGCCTAAATGGGTAAGTGCTATAGGATTATTTATTATAGCAGCACTTAGAACATTCCCAGCATTCGTTTATGGATTAATGTTTATTCGTGTAACTGGACCAGGTGCTTTTGCAGGGGTTCTTACAGTATCAGTAATATCTATAGGTATGATAGCTAAATTATTTATTGAATCAATAGAAGATTTAGATACTAGAATATTAGAGTCTTTAGATGCTGCAGGATGTAATACTTTTGAAAAAATAAGATATGGAATATTACCACAATTATTTACAGATTTCGTTTCTACAGTTATATATAGATTTGAAATAAATATAAAGGATGCATCTGTATTAGGATTAGTTGGTGCAGGGGGAATAGGAGCACCATTAATATTTGCAATGAATGCATTTAATTGGGATGAAGTTGGTGCTATTCTTTGTGGATTAATAGTTCTAGTATTAGTAGTAGAAATAGTTTCAACTAAGATAAGAACTAAGCTTGCTAGAGGGTAAATAATACTTTAATATAATAAAAACTAAAAGAGCTCATCTTATAGATGAACTCTTTTAGTTTTTTTGTTTTTTATTATAGTAAAATACTATAATATCTAGATGTATCTACAACTACTTTTGGATTGTTTTTAAAATAGTTTATAATTAGTTCCGGCATCTCAATTAAAATTTCATTAACAACAGTACAGTTTTCATAACATTCATAACCACCAGCACCACTAGCTCTATAGTTATTCATGACTAAAGTTAAAGTTTGATTATCGCATAATTCCTCACCTTTATATTTAATAGAAGTAACTCTATTTCCAACTTCTTTATTTAAATCAAAAGTATAATTAATATTTGTAAAATAATCATAATTATAGTGCTCAACTTTAGGTTTTAAGAATCTTTCAGATATAGTCACATTACCATTATTATTTTCAAAATAACTAGCAGCTCTTTCTAAAGCTAACTTTAATATTTCTCTATTAACTTCAAGAACAACTAAAGTATTTGGGTATGGATAAGTAGATAAAATATCTCTTACAGTAACATTTTTACCAAAACCTTTTATTACATTTGCAAAAGCAGTACATGATATATCAGCATTAGTACTTTCAAGTTGGATTTGATTTATAAAGTTAGCTAAATTTGATCCATTTAAAGCCATATCTAAATGAGTTGTAGGTTGAAGTTCAGTATCTAAAACACCAACTGGAGTATCTAACCATTCTTGAACCTTATCTTCTAATGGTAAGAATTTATCGTACATTTCTTTATTAGGATTTAATTCTATATTTTGTAATGATGAATTAATTTTCATTAAGCCATTATCATCTATAGTAAGTTTTAATTCTAAGAATTTACTACCATTATGCGGAGTTTGAGCTATATGAGTTCCATGAAGCTCTTTATCAGCAATAGGTAAATGTTGATGTCCAGTAAGAAGTATATCAAAATCAAATTCCTTACATATCTTATAAGCTATATTTTCTTTTGTAGTACTTAATTGTTTATGAGACTCTAAATCATATTCAAATCCACCATGATAAACACCTATAATTACATCACATTGTTCTTTTACAGTGTGGTAATGTTTTTTTATTGAATCAAAAGTATCAATAATATCGATATTTTCTATATTTTCAGGACGTTCCCATCTGTTAATAAAATCAGTAGTAAATCCAATTACTCCTACTTTTAATCCATTTTCCATTGTTTTTATTTTATATGGAAGGATTGGTAATTCATTAGTTTTATCTATAACATTAGTGCAAAGACAAGTAGCATTTAAGTTATCTAAATATTTCTTTAAATATTTTTTTCCATAATTAAAGTCATGATTACCAAGAGTAATAAAGTCATATCCACCAGCATTCATAACAGTTGATATTGGATGTATATCAAACTCTGAATTGCTTAAGTAGTTTGTAAAAGGTGAACCTTGAATAGTATCTCCACCATCAATTATTAATGTGTTTCCGTCTTTATTGAAATGATTAATTATATTAAGTAAACCAATATTTTTTTCATTTCTTTCTACGTAATCTGTTGGATAAACATATCCATGAAGGTCTGATGTAAAATAAATTTTTAGTTCTTTCATTAAATAATACCTCTTCGTTAGTTAAATTTATATAAATAATATTGATTATATCATATTTGCTTTTAAATAAGGTAAAATTTATTACAGAAACAAATATGTAAAAATATTACAATTATTGTTAAAATGTATTATAATATAATTAATATATAGTTAATTCACTAAAAGATTGCAGATTAGGGAACTATAATAAGAAAAATGGTATGAGAGTTAGGGGAGAAAGAGGATGAAGGTTATTAGTGTATGTAATCATAAAGGGGGATGTGCTAAAACTACAACAGTAGTAAATATAGCAGCAGAATTAGTTAATTCAGGTTACAGAGTTTTGATAATAGACAATGATTATCAAGCTAACTTAACAACTAGCATAGGGTTTAAGCCAGATAAAGAGTCACTAGTTAATTGTCTTAGAGGAAAAAAATCTTTAAGAAAAACAATAAAGAAATGTGCAACCTTAGATGGATTAGATATTATCCCAAATAATTCAGAAGTTAGTAATGCTGATTTAGCTTTAATAAAGATGAGAAATTGTAAAAGAATATTAAAGAAATTAATAGAAGAAGAAAACTTAAAAGATGATTATGATTTTATATTAATAGATTGTCCACCAAGTCAATCTATTACTACTATTAATGCATTAGTAGCAAGTGACAGTATAATAATACCAATGGAACCGTCTTTATTTAATATGCAAGGTCTTAAAAATTTATCAAAAACAATAAAATTAATTCAAAAAACTTTCAATAAGAAATTAAAGGTTGAGGGAATATTATTAACAAGAGTAGACTCTAGAACAAAGCTTAGTGAAAATTTTAGAAAAGAGATAAAAGAATCTTATTCATATAGAGTGTTTGAAACAGAAATACATCAAAGTAGTATAATAGTAAAAAGTCAAACAAATGGGCTACCAGTATCTATGTATGATCCAAGATGTAAAAGTGCACAGGAATATAGAGGTGTAACAGATGAAATTTTAAATACATCCTTTACTAAGAAAATTAGTACTGTATCAACTATAAAAAGTAAAAAGAATAGTGAAGTAGCTAAGATTTGCTAAAATAAGTTCTAGTATAGAGAGTAACAGAAATGTTGCTCTCTTACTTTTTATAAATTAAGTTTAATATTTATTTACACTTTGAATAGAATTAGTAATATAAATAAAATTTGGAGGGATTACATGGATTATGATGTTATTGTAATAGGTGCGGGAATATCAGGACTTACAGCAGTAGCGTTACTAGCAAAGAGAAATTTAAATGTATGCGTAATAGAAGCACAATATAAACCAGGTGGATCTTGTGGAATATTTAAGAGAAAAGATATAGTCTTTGAGCAAGGAGCTGCAATGATTTATGGTTTTAATGATAGAGGATTTAGTCCTCATAGATTTGTTTTTAATGCATTAGAAGAACCTATAGATATAATAAAGCACGATGAACTTTATGCCATTAACTTTGGAAAACATAGAATAATTTTTCATGAAGATATAGATATGTTTATAGAAGAGTTAGCTAAGGTATTTCCTAATGAAAAAGAAAATTTTAAAAAGTTTTACAGAGACTTATCAAAAAGGTATATGAAAATAATAGCGGAAAATCCAGCCTTTATATCTCCAGATGCAATAAAAAAAGAAGATGGATTACAATCCTTATTAAAACATCCAATAGAATATATAAGATTTTTAGGATATATGAATAAAAATACTAAAAGTATATTAAAAAAATATTTTAAAGATAATAATGTATTTAATTTCTTTGACAAATTAACATCTACATATTGTTATACAAATGTTGAAGAAACTCCAGCAATATTATCTTCGGTAATGTTTGTAGATAATCATTTTGGTGGAAGTTATTATCCGGCAGGTTCAACATTAAATTTAGTTGGAAAGTTAGAAAAGGTTATAGAAGAAAATAATGGACAAATGATATATAACACAGAAGTAGAAAAAATAATAGTAGAAGATAATAAGGCAACAAAAGTTAGGTTAGATAACGGAAAAACTATAAGTGCTAATTATATTATTAACTCAGGTACAGTATGGAACTTATATAATAAGTTGTTAAAAGATAGCGCAAGTGAAGAAGCTAAAAATTGGGCAAATTCCTTAGAGCCATCATATCAGTCTATGGTATTATTTGCTCTTGTAAAGGAAGATGTAATTCCTAAGGGAACATTACCAATAGAAATGTTAGTTGGAGATGAAACTAAATTAGATGAAAATGAAATAACTGTTTATATCTTAAGTATAGATGATAAAACTTTATGTAAAAAGGGATACCATACAATCGTGGCAATAGGACCTACTTTTAAGGAGTGGCCAAGAGGATTTAAGAATAATTATAATACTGAAGTATATAGGCAAATGAAAGAAGTAGAGAAGAATAGAATGCTAGAAGTTTTAGAAAAGAGATTTCCAGGATTTAAGGAAAATATATGTCACCTAGAAATTAGTACTCCAACTACCTTAAATAGATATGTTTTAAAGGAAGGGGGAAGTGTAGCTGGTCCAAAGCAAAAGCTAGGGCAACATATGCTAAAAAGATTAAAAACTAAGAGTGAAATAAGCAACCTTTTTAATTGTGGGGAATCAACTGTTATGGGAACTGGAACACCAGCAGTCACTATATCAGGAATAAGTGCTGCAAATCTTATATTAAGAGAACTAGGAATAGAGGAATTTGAATATAAAGAAGAAATGAAAAATTATGTTAATATAGTTAGCAAGCCTTTTAAATATGAACAAATAAAAATAGGTAAAAGTGAAGAGGGAGATAAGTTAGCTAAGCTAGCTTTAAGATGCCAATTTTGTGAAAAACCATCATGTGAAAAAGCATGTAAAAATAATGTTTCTATTAGAGATATAAATAGAAGAATAGCTGTAGGTAATTTTTATGGAGCTAAAAAGATATTAAAAAAATGTGGTATCAACCCATGCTTAAGTTGTGAAGATAAAGAATGTGAAAATAATTGTATAAGAAAGAATTTTGCTGAAGAAGTAAGTATAAGAGAAATTAATATTAATCTTTAGGAGTTATATTATGTATATTCTTCAAATTGAAAATTTGCATAAAAAATATAATGATTTTGAAGTAATAAAGGGTATAAATCTGTCTATAAATAAGGGAGAAATATATGGATTATTAGGGCCAAATGGAGCTGGTAAAAGTACTTTAATAAAAATTATATGTGGCATTGAGAAAATTACATCAGGAAAAGTAATTTTTGAAGAAAAAGAAACAAATATAAATAAGTATAAAAAGAATATTGGTTTATTACCACAAGATATTTCTGTATATCATAATTTTACAGCAAGGGAAAATGTATCATTTTTCTGTTCCTTATATGGATATAAGGGAAAGGAACTTAAGAAAAGAGTTGATAAATCATTAGAATTTGTTGGTCTTTTAGATGTAGAGAATAAAAAAGCTTGTGAATTTTCAGGCGGAATGAAGAGAAGATTAAATATGGCATGTGCAATAGCTCACAGTCCAAGGTTAATAATAATGGACGAGCCAACTGTAGGTATAGATCCACAATCAAGAAATCATATATTAGAATCAGTAAAAAAGTTAAATGAAGAGGGAGCTACTATAATATATACATCTCATTACATGGAAGAAATAGAGGAACTATGCAATAATATCTCAATTATGGACAATGGAAAGATAATAGCAAGAGGAACTAAGGAGTATTTAAAATCAAGTATAGTCACTGATAATATTTGTACTATATATCTTAAAAAAGAGATTTATAATATAAAAAAACATATAAGTAAAATTCAAGGTGTTAAAAATGTAGAAATACACCATAAAGAAATTAAATGTTTCTATTCTAAGGAGGCATATATACTTCAAAAAATTATAAACACAATTTCTAATAATAGTGGAATTATAGAAAATATAAAAAGCGAAGATCCAACATTAGAAACTGTGTTTTTAACATTAACAGGAAAACAATTAAGAGATTGATGTAACTGAGGTTAAATATGATATTAATTAAGTTAATAAATAAAGAAGTATTACAGTTTTTTAGAAATAAATCTAATGTAGCTACAATGTTTATATTTCCAATAGTTCTTATAGTTGTTATGGGATTTTCATTAAATGGTCTTATGAATGTTGATCATAATATTTTTGAAAATGAAAAGGTATATTTTAAAGTGAATACTTTAAATAAAGATAGTATATATTTAAAGGTTTTTAATAGTTTTAAGGAAAGCTGTAAAGAAAATATGAAAATAGAATTTCAAGAGGTATTTAATGAAAGTGAAGGAAAAGATAATGTTAATAATTATGAAGGGCTAGCTTTTATAGATATATATGAAGATAAATATGACTTTTATAGGAACGAGAATAAAGAAAGTACAGCTCAAAAGGTATTTAGAAGTGTGTTTAATCAATATTTAGAAAAATATGCAGTAATAAATAGTATAGTAGATGAATCTCCTGATTTTATTAATGAAATTAGGCACAATGAAAGTGCTATCGAAGTAAGAGAAGAGGGAATAAATAGCAATGGAATAAGTTCCTTTACTTATTATACTTTTGCAGAACTTGTATTAATTATACTATATATATCACAAATAACTAATGTATCAGCTTATAATGAAAGAGTTGAAAATACATTAGAAAGATTAAAGTTATCTAAGGCAAGTAATTCTAACATCATATTATCAAAAATTATTTTAGGAGTAATAGTAGGAGCAATTCAAGTAATTATAGTTTATTTTGTTAGTACTATATTTTTAAATATTAATTGGGGTAAAGATTTAAAATTAATGATAATAGTTTTAATTTCTTTAATAATTTTTAGCTCTATTTTAGGAGTTACCATTAGTTTTGTTTTTAAAGATAATAAGGTGGCATCAAGTATAATAAACACATTATTGATAGTTTTGGGATTTTTAGGTGGAGCATATGTTCCCATATCGTTAGTAAAATCAACTGCAATAACTAATATTTTGTGCCAAATTACTCCTACATATTGGGCAAATATAGCATTGTTAAGTTTAAGCTCTGGAATTAGAACCAATTATTCAATAATATCAATAATTATATCTTTAGAATTATCTTTAATATTGTTAGTTATATGTATTATTAGTATTAACTTGAGAGCAGGTGATAAGATTGTTTAGGGTAATGGTTAACACTGCAAAATTATTATTTAAGAAAAAGAGCTTTATTATTATGGGAATAGTATCGCCTGCAATTGTTATAGTTTTTTTTAGTTTTGCCTTTGGAAGTAATATGAATTATAAAGTAGGAATAATTGATAAAGATAACAGCTATATTTCAAAAGATATAATAGATGTTATAAGTAATATAGAAGATATAGATATAGTTGATATAGAAAAAGATAATTATGAAATGTTACTTGCATCTCACCAAATACAAATAGCTATCATAATTGAAAAAAATTTTAGTAATAATTTATTAAATTTAGAAGATGGGAAAATTACTATAAAATCAATTTCTAATAGTGATATTAAGGAAACTTTAGTATCGATGATAAAATCAAAAGTAAATAATTTAAGTTTAATAGCTAAAATAAGTGATAAAAATATTGAGAAATTTAAAGAAATAAATGAAGGTTATAAGGAAAATTTATTTAAAGTTAACCTAAATGAGGCCAAGGAGAGCAGACCTGCTATAGAAAACTCTATAGGTATAGTTATAATGATGATTTTGATAAGTGGTGCTACTATAGCAAATTTCTTAATTGAAGATGAAGAAAACAACACTAAATCAAGAGTTTTAGTAAGTGGAATAAAGCCATATAAATACTATATAGCTTTGTTTGTAGTATTTTATTTAGTATCATCTATAACTAGTGTTATATACTATCTTCTTTGTAAATTGTTAAAACTAGACTTTGGAATGAATAATACTAATAACTTTTTATTGGTTATGTTATTACTTAATTTAGTAGCTATAGCTTTAAACTTGTGTATTGTTAGTTTCACTAGAAATAGATATATTGCTAGTACAGTTAATATATTAATAGTTATACCAACTTGTATGTTATCAGGTGTATTTTGGGATTTTGAAATTATGCCAAATTATTTACAAGATTTAGGAAGACTAATGCCGCAGAGATGGGTATATAGATGTATAGAACTTTTGCAAGTATATAATGATTTAAGTTATATATATCCATATATTTTTTGTATGATAGTAATATCTTTATTGTTATTTATACTAAGTTTATTTATGTTTAAAATAAGAAAGGCATAGAATTTAAGAATAAAAATATTAAATATAGCTGAAATTAAAGGTATATAAAATTTATACGGTAAAAAGGAACCTTTAATTATGGATAGATTTACATGGAAAGAAATATTAAATAAAAATCGTATTAGAGATTATAAAAGTGCTAAAAAAAATCTAGATTGTAGAGATGAATTTGAAAATGACTATGATAGAATTTTATTTAGTGCATCATTTAGAAGGCTTCAGGATAAAGCACAGGTATTTCTATGCAGCTTATCTTTATCAAGAAATTAAAGGTATGAAGGTGTAAAGGAGTAATTAGTAAAAAATAGTTATTGTAAAAAATTCATTAATATTACATTTTATTGTGATATAATTAACATATCGTTAAAAATGGGGTAATGTTAATGAAGATAAAAATAATTTGTTTAGAAGAAGAAAATAAAATTAAGTTTGATAATAATTTATCTAAATTTGAAATGTTAGATAATAAGAATTTTAAAATAAGGGCTAAATATTATAACGTTGAAAAAAGTATAGTTGAGGTTTACTATTTAATAGAAGAGTCAGAAATTGATAAATGTAATTTAAATAAGAATTCAGATAAGATTTTAGTGCTAGTAAAATCTTTAAATGAAAATAATATGAAATTAATAGCTAAGTTAAGAAGTAGCTATAATATAACAGTTGCAATTGGTGAAGTTAATATAACAAATAAAAATATAAAAGAAGAATTTGATAAATTAAATAATGTAATAATAATAAATAAATTAAAGAAAGAAAATACAATAGATTTAAAATTATTATCACTAATGCTAAATGATAAGGAAATCATTTGTAACTTAAATTTAAATAAGAAAAATAATATTATTTTAATTAATAGTGATGAGAGTATAGGTAAAATAGTCTTATCTGTATTAGAACAATTTAAATATATACAAAATAGTAAAGAATATAATTTATATTTATATTCTAAAGAAGAAGTTGGAATTCAAGAGTTAACATATTTAGAGGATCCTATAAGAGAGTATATTTACAATGATGCTATATTAAAAGTTAATACAGCAGTTAATGATAATATTAATGATAAAAAATATTTTCTTATAGTTACAACTAAATAATATTAAATTATGTTAGAAACCTAGTTAAAATAAACTAACCCGCATAAATAAAGGGAAAGAGTATATTTTAACTAGGTTTTTCTTGTTAATAAAAAAACTATATTGTTAAATTAATAACTTAAATAACTTAAATAATTATTTAAAAATTTAAATAAATTGTAGAAAAAAGTCGAGGCTTGTACAATTATTTTTGTCAGAGAGATTAAATATTCAGATGAATGTTAAAAAATACACAAGGAGAAGATTACATGTTAGAAATTATTAAAAAGACATTAACAGACGAGGCTATTTTAGGTGCCATATTTTCATCAGTAGCAATAATTCTTTTAGGATTTTATTTAAGAAAGAAAGAAATTTTAAATTCAAATGCATCTAAAATGTTAACAAAACTTGTTCTTACAATTTCATTACCAGCATTAGCATTTACATCATTTATGAAAGATATAAATGGAGAACAATTAAAGCAAGGTATGAGCATATTAGTTTGGGGATTTGCAATTTATATTGTATTAATACCAATAACTAAAATAATGTATGCAAAAGTAAAAGGCGATAAACAAGATGTTTATAGGGTTCTTACTATATTTGGTTCAACTACATTCTTTGGGACACCAATAGTTACTGCAGTATATGGGGCAGTAGGTACTATGTACTCAAATATATTTAACATAGCTTATAGAGTATTCTTATATTCTTATGCATTTGTAAAAATGTCAGGAACAAAAATGGATAAAGAGAATTTAAAAAAGAATATGAAAGAAATTTTCTTAAATCCAATTATATTAGCTACATTTTTAGGATTATTTATTTGGTTATTCCAAGAAAAACTTCCTCAAATAGCTGTAGCATCAGCAGATGGAGTTACAAACTATGCATTTTTAAGAATAGATCAAACTTTACCATGGGTGTATAAACCACTTACTTATTTAAGCAATTTAGCATCACCACTTGCATGGATTTCAATTGGAGCTACATTAGCAGAGGTTCCATTTAAAAAAGCAGTATCACAAAAAGATGCTTGGGGATATAGCTTAATCAAAGTACTCTGTGTACCAGCAATAAACTTTGTTTTATTATTAGCTGTTAGTAAATTAGGAATATTACCAGTTTCTTTTGAAGGAATGGCAACAACAGTAATAATGATGGCAGCACCAACAGCTACAGTTGCAGCAGCTTATGCAATTAGTTATGACAGAGAATCATTATTTACATCAAACTGTTCTCTATTATCAACTGTTGTAGCAGTAGCAGCAATGCCAATTCTTATAGTTATATTAGAAGTTATAAGAAATATAGGATTATTTGCATAAAATAAATTAGTTAAGTTTCACAGCTTAGAATATACAACATAGAAAATAGGACAAGCCATTCCATAAAGGAGTGGTTATTGTCTTAAACAGTATTATTTATATTTAGATAAAAGGAGATAAAAATTATGATAAAGTTAGTTTGTTATGGTGTTAGAGAAACAGAAGTTAAATACTTTGAAGAAATAAATAAAAAATTTGGTTATGATATTAAATTAGTAACTTTAGGTCTTAATCATGAAAATGTAAAAGAAGCAATTGGCGCAGAAGCTGTAATGGTTAGAGGTAACTGTAAAGCTGATAGACAAAATTTAGAATTATTAAAAGCTAATGGTTTAAAATATCTTTTAACTAGAACTGTAGGTTTTGACCATGTTGATTTAGAAGCAGTTAAAGATTTAGATTTAAAATGTGCTAGAGTTCCAGGATACTCTCCAAATGCAATATCTGAATTAGCAGTTTCTTTAGCAATGATGTTATTAAGACATACAGCTTATACTGTAAATAGAACAAGAGAGAAGAATTTTGTTGTTGACTCATTTATGTTTAGTAAAGAAGTTAGAAATTGTACAGTTGCTGTTTTAGGTGCTGGTAAGATTGGATTAACTACAGCTAAGTTATTTAAAGGATTAGGAGCTAGAGTAATAGCTTATGATGTATTCCAAAGTGATGCAGCTAAAGAAGTAGTTGAATTTATGGAATTAGATGAAGTATTAGCACAAGCAGATATAATATCAGTACATATGCCATATATTAAAGACGTAAATTACCACATGATAAATGATGAATTTATTTCAAAAATGAAAGATGGAGCTATATTAGTTAATACTGCTAGAGGTGAGGTTCAAGATATTGAAGCTATAATAAGAGGTATCGAAAGCGGAAAGTTAGGCGGTTTTGGAACTGACGTTTTAGAAGGTGAATCTGTAACATTTTTTAAGGATTTAAGAGAAAAAGAATTAGAAAATGATTTACATCAAAAATTAGTAGATCTTTACCCAAGAGTATTAGTAACTCCTCATATTGGTTCTTATACAGATGAAGCATTAACAAATATGATAGAGTTTTCTTATGAAAATTTAAGAGATTTCTTAAATGAAGGTACTTGTAAAAATAGTATAGCTTAATTATTATTATATTGGGGTGTTTTTAACACCCTTTTTTTTATGTATTTAAATAAAATATAAAGAGAAAATGATATTGGTGATATATATATGAAAATGAAGTTCAAAAGGGCCATAACTTTATGGGCTGTAATAATTACATTTATTCCATTAGTTTTATCTTATATTATTTTTATAAATTCAAAGATAGCTGATACAGATGAAAATATTAAAAATACTTTAAGAGAAGTAGGAAATGTTGTAAGCCAAAATAAATTAGTTGAGGAGAAACTTTATAATAGGGATAATGATAAAAGTATTCAAGAATATACAAAAATATTTATAGAGAATTTCAGTGATATTGATATTATTGTTGTTGGAGATATGACTGGAGAAAAATACTCTCATCTAGATGAATTACAGATAGGTAAAATATATGTAAATGAGGATAATAGGGAGGTTATAGATAAGGGAATAAGTTATTACTCTATAATGGAAGGTTCTATGGGAACTACATTAAGATGGTTTGAACCTATATTTTATAATAATAAGCAAGTTGGATTTGTTATGGTAGGTAAATATGAAGACGAGATTATTAGAATTACATCTCAAACTAAATTTACCTATAGTTTGTTGTTTATTTTTTCTATTTTACTATCAATAATAGGAGCTACAATATTAGCAAATAAAACTAAAAAATCAATATTAAATATGGAGCCAGTAGAAATTGCTGCTTTATATAGAGAGAAAAATATAATTCTAGATAGTGTAAATGATGGAATTATATCTTTAAATAAAAATAAGGAAATTGTAGAGATAAATAAGAGTTGTTATAAGTTATTTGATGATTTTAAAGTAGATGATATTTTAGAAAAGATTAATTTTTATATAGATAATAGAGAAGAAATTGAAATGAAGGAATTTGTTATAAAGGGTAAAAAAATATTTATCACAATTAAAAATATTAGTTTAGGTGATAATTGCCTTAGAACAATAATTACCTTAGTTGATAAAAATCCTATTAATAAAATAGCAAAAGAAATAACTGGAGTAGATGAAATAATTAAAAACTTAAGGGCAAGTGTTCATGAGTTTAAGAATAGCCTTTATGTAATTTTAGGACTACTTGAAATAAAGGCTTATGATGATGCTAAAAAATATATTTTAAAAATACAAAAGATTCAAGAGAATACTATAAGTAAATTTGCTAGTATTGAAGATAAATATGTGAGGGGATTATTAATTAGTAGAGAATCTGTTGCTAAAGAAAGAAAAATAGATTTTGTATTAACAGAGGAATCTTTTTTAGAAGAGAATCATGGAATTATAGATTCAAATGATATAGTAACCATACTTGGAAATCTTATTGAAAATGCATTTGAAGCATGTTCTTTATGTGGAGATATTAAAAAGATAGTAGAAGTATCATTATATGAAGATGAATCTGCTATAGAAATTCAAGTGCGTGATAATGGAAAAAATATTGATAAAAAAATAAGAGATACATTATTTATTGAAGGTATATCATCAAAGGGAGAAGGAAGAGGAACAGGTCTATATTTAGTTAAGAATAGAGTTGAAATTTATAATGGAAGTATAGATATTGAAGAATTTGGGGATGAAAAAATATTTGTTATAACTATTTTAAAGGGGGTAGAAAAATAATGAACGTATTAATAGTAGAAGATGATCCAATGGTGGCTTTAATTAATAAGAGATATTTAGAGAAAATTACAGGAGTAAAAACTTTTGGGCCTGTAATGTATGAGAAGGAAATAATTTCGAGTTTAAAAAAGAATAATATAGATTTAATATTAATGGATGTATTTTTACCCGAAAAAAGTGGAATAGATATATTAAAATCACTTAGAGAAAAAAATATTTTTATTGATGCAATTATGATAACTGCAGCAAATAGTACTGATGAAATTAAAAAAGCATTTGCATATGGAGTAGTAGATTATTTAGTAAAACCTTTTGAATTTGAAAGATTTAAAGAAGCTATTAATAAATATAGGGTAAAAAATAAGTTGCTACTTAATGATGAAGTGTTAACTCAAAAAGATATAGATACTTTACTTATGAATAGTTCGTTAGAAAGTCAAGTTAAGCTTCCAAAGGGTTTAAATGAGAAAACATTAGATAGGGTAATTAAATTTTTAAATGAGAACTCTAATGAGGTTTGGACATTAAGAGAAATTGCATATGAAATAAAAATCAGTAATGTAACTATTAAAAAATATATGGATTATTTAGAGAGTATAGGGAAAGTTAATTCAGAAATGACTTTTGGAAATGTTGGAAGACCTGAATATAAGTACTTCGTAAAAAAATAATATTGAAAATATGGGTAATAAAGGTTAAATATGGTATAATATAAGTATATTTTGTGAGGGGGCTACATTATGAAGTATGAAAAATATAAATATTTAGGATTTCTAGGATTATTATCATTAATAGGACTTAAAGGGTTTGTAACACATAATTATTTATGGTTTATTTTATTTATAAATTACTTATGGTTTACTTTCTTTTATGACAATAGTATAGTATATAAATTACAATTTAATAAGAAGTAAAATTTTATGTTTATTATTAAAATAGTTATGTATAAAAGCAACAATTATTGATTAGGGTCAACAATTGTTGTTTTTTATTTTTAGAAGTATTTTAAATTTATAAGTTAGCAATAATAAGTATATTGATTTATTAAGGTTAATAAAAATAGCATGAAATTAGCATAACATTAACAAAGTGAGAAAAACTAATAAGGAACTTTTATAGTTAAGTTAAGTATTAGAAAGAAAGAGGTTAAATTATGTTCAAACATGAGAAACATTTAATTCGTCAAGTTAAAGTTGAGAAAACCTAATTCAACATATGCTAATATAATGCAAGAGCAATTAGGCGGAGCTAATGGTGAATTAACAGCAGCTCTAACTTATTTTATTCAAAGCTTTAGAGTAGAGAATAAGAAATAAAAGATTTATTTTTTATTTATTACAACGTGAAGAAGCCCATAACACAATGTTTAGAGAAGCTTTTAATAAAATACTTGGAACAGGATCATTTATAAAACACTTTAATATTAAAGCTTATTATAGTATTACTTAGAATGTTCAAATATTTTGGAAAAAGATAAAATCTATGTTAAAATATGATAAAAAGGAAAAGATTGGAGGACAATATGAAGAAGAAATATATTACAATAACAATAATTTCAACGATTATTATTGCTAGTACCATAGGATTTTGTTTTTTAAAGAAGAATATAAACGATAAAACAGTTAATAAATCAGAGTATTATAAAATAGCTTCTGTAGAAAAAGTGTTTATTAATGGTGTTCTTACACCAAGAGAAAGTGAAAGTATTTATATAGATTCTACAAAGGGAGAAATAAGTGAAGTACATGTTACAGATGGACAAGCTGTAAATGCTGGAGATAGTTTATTTACTTATAATAATCCTACAATAGAAGCCCAAATAGAAGAAATTAGTGAGCAAATAACATCTAATGAAAATAGTAAGGTTTCTATAAATAATAAGCTTACTAATGCAAAAAATAATTTAGCAGAAAAAGAGAATCAATTAAACAAATTAAAAAAACAATTAGAAGAATTTAATTTTCAAGATCAAGTAGAGGCTGATAATATTAGTATGAATATTCAACAAACTACTGCTGAAATTCAGGCATATAAAGAGCAAGTTTCTGCATATGAAGATCAAATAGATAGTGTTAAAACAACATTAAATTCTTTATATAACAAAAAAGAAAAATTAGCAGCAGATAAAAATTTTGTTGTAACTGCATCTATAGGTGGAACAATTGTATTATCATCAAATGAAAAAGATTATACACAACCATATATAATTATTGAAAGTCAAGAATTAATAGTAAAAGGTGTTGTTAGTGAGAAGGACTACACTAAGATTAAGGTTAATGATAATATAAGCATTAATATTATTTCTACTAATGAAACAATAGATGGAAAAATATTAGAAATAGATGATAGACCTGTAAGTAATACAGAATTAAACTTATCTCAGGTTACTCAAACAACTAATACTAATGTTTCTTATTATAATGTTTTAATTACTTTAAATTCTCAAGAGAATTTAATTAATGGTTTCCACTCTCAAGGAAAAGTTACTTTAGGTGATGACACTATAAAAGTATTTAAAACATCAGTAATAAATGAAGAAGGGAAAAATTATGTCTTTATTAATAGGGATGGTATTTTAGATAAGGTAGAGATTTTAATTCAACAAGAAGATGGTGAATATGTAATAGTTGAATCAGGACTTAATGCTAATGATGTAGTTATGAAAAATCCTACTTCAGAAACGAAGGCGGGGGTTAAGGTTGAGTAGTTTAATTGAATTAAATAATGTAAATAAGTATTACAAGTTAAAAACTGATTCTCTACATGTATTAAAGTCCATAAATTTTAAAATTGAAGAAGGTGATTTTCTTATTATTATGGGAAAGTCAGGTAGTGGAAAAACAACTTTATTAAACTTATTAGGCTTACTTGATAGCTTTGATGATGGTGAATATTTATTAAAAGGACAAAATGTTATTGGTTTAAATGAATCAGAAAGATCAACTCTTAGAAATCTTAATATGGGATTTATTTTTCAGCAATTTCATTTAATTGACTCTTTAACAATAGGACAAAATGTTGAGCTACCATTGCTTTATAAAGGTGGTGTTGCTAAAAAAGAAAGAGAAAGGTTAGTTAATAAATATTTAGATTTAGTAGGTTTAAAAAGTAAGAAAAATAGAATGCCATCAGAATTATCAGGTGGACAGCAACAACGTATTGCAATAGCTAGAGCAATGATTAATAATCCTTCAGTTATTTTTGCAGATGAACCTACAGGTGCATTAGATAGTGAAACTGGAATTGAAATAATGGGAATTTTAAAGAGATTAAATGAAGAAAAGAAGACAATAATAATGGTAACTCATGATAGAGATTTAGCTAAATATGCTAATAAAATTATTATGATAAAAGATGGAGTAGCTAGTGAGGTGAATAGTAATGTCCCTAATTAACTTATTAAAAACATCTATATCTAGTATAAAATCTCATAAATTAAGAGTATTTCTTACATCTATAGGTATTATTATAGGAATAAGTTCAGTTGTAACTATTTTATCTATAGGAAATGGATTAAAGGCTGAAGTTTTAAGTTCTTTTGAAGAAGCAGAGTCTAATAAATACACTTTATATTATGATTCAGGAAATACAGGAATGATGATTGTGGAAGAGTACTTTTATGAAAGTGATATAGAGGACTTATCTAAAATAGAAGGTGTTAGTAAAGTTGAAATTCCACAAGGAATTGGAGCAGGATTTACATTTTCAGCAGCAGCAATAACATATTTTGATAAAGAAACTTATGGATTCATAGATAGTTTTAATAATAAGCAGTTAAATGTACTAGAAGGTAGAAGTTATGAGGCTAAAGAAGAGGACAATAAGGTTATAATTCTATCTTATACAGAAGCAGAGTATTTATTTGATAATGTTGAAGATGCTATAGGAAAAGGTGTAACTATAGCTAATGAAATATATGAAGTAATAGGTGTAATGCCGGAAGTAACAGGATTTTCAATAATGCCAGCATCAAGTTATATTTCTAAAAATTTTATGACTTCTATTCAAGATAATTCATATATAACGCAATTAGATGTATATTTAGAATCAAATGTAGATAAAGAAAAGATAATAGATGAAATGAATACAGTATTAAAAAATATACATTCAGATTTAGAAGGAGAGTATAAATTTGAAGATTCACAAGCTATAACAAAAGCTTATGAACAAATTATAGGTAGTGTAACAGGATTTATTACATTAGTAACAGGAATATCTTTATTTGTAGGGGGTATAGGTGTTATGAATATAATGTATGTATCTGTATCAGAAAGAAAAAGAGAGATTGGAATTAGAAGAGCTATAGGAGCTAAACCCATAAGTATTTTATTACAATTTTTGTTTGAGGCTATTATAGTTACTGGAATGGGTGGTCTTATTGGAATACTATGTGGATATTTATTTAGTAAATTAGTAAGTAATTTCTTACCTTTTCCGGCAATAATGTCAGTAGGAAACTTTATAGGTGCAACATTAACATCTGTTATAGTTGGAATTATATTTGGTATTATTCCAGCATATAAGGCTTCTAAATTAGATCCAATAAAGGCTATATATAATTAGATATGAAAATAAGGAAGCTATTATTTTAGCTTCCTTATTTTAAATATTCATTAAGCATCTAAAGTATTTTCTTTACTTTCAAATCCAAATACTTCTTTCTTTTTATATATAAAGTATGCAAGTAAACCAGGTAATATTAAGCTTATTAATGTTGAAATTAAAACAAGTATGCTTAAACCATTCATTATTAAAGAATAGATAACATTTATTACTATTACTGTAAAGAAAGTATAAACTCCTATTTTCTTTTTTAACAAAATTAAAATTACTCCAATTAATAAAATTAAGCTTAAAATAATACTAATAATTAATTCCGCAGATGTAAGTTGAGGCATTCCCATTTGAGATGATAAAGCATTAATTTGATCTAAAGTTGAAAAGCTGATAATGTTATCGATAAGTCCAAAGCCTAAAAATACTAGATAAAGTATTGATATGGTTAGTATACCCCCACCAAGTTTTTTATTTTCCATATAAATCTCTCCCTCTTATTTTATATATGTTATTATAAAACAATAATAACATAAAAATTAATATATTACAATTAACGGTAAATATGGTATGTTTATTTCTAAATAAGTTAATGTATAATATAAGTAATATAGTAAATTGTATAAATATATATTGAATGATTTGTAAAAAAAGTAGGTATAAAATATATTTATAAATAGTAGTTATAAATATAAGTATTTATTCAATATAATTATTATTGATATGTAGGTGAGATTATAGTGCAAGGATATATTTGTGAGTTATGTAAGCGCGAAGGAATTATTAAAATTACTGAGCATCATTTAATACCAAAAGAAGTTGGAGGAGCAAAATTGCCTGTGGCACTACTATGTCAGGATTGTCATAAACAAATTCATGCTTTATATACTAATAAGGAGCTTGCAATGAGATTAAATACACTACAAGCTTTAGAGAAAGATGAAAGAATCGCAAGGTATTTGAGATATATCAGAAAACAACCTCCAACTAAAAGTATATCTATAAAAAAATCACGAGCCACAAGAAAAAAAGGCTAAAATAAAGATTATATGTGATAAAATCACATTTTGTTAATTTAAGGGGAAACAATAAATAGTTAAATGAATATAATTTTAGTAAAGGCAAAAAATTAAGTGTTGAGAACTGTCTTTTTATAAATTATAGGAGAGAACTAATATGAAAGTTATTAAGGAATCAGAATTCATTAATGAAATAAATGAAGGATTAGTTTTGGTAGATTTTTATGCAGAATGGTGTGGACCATGTAAAATGCTCTCACCAATATTAGAACAAATAAATAATGAAAATGAAAATGTAAAAATTATTAAAGTTAATATTGATGATTCAATATTTTTAGCAAATTATTATCAAATACAATCAATACCTACATTAATATTATTAAAGGATGGTCAATTTTTAAATAGAATGACTGGATTTAGGCCTAAGAAGATGATAGAAGAATTAATAGAAAAAGGAAAATAAGAAAAATAGTCAATATGTTTTTTATTATATGAAAAGGCGTCTTAAATTAAAGTTTAGGACGTCTTTTTAGTTTAATATAAATAATAAATTTAATTGCTAATGATACTAAAATGTTATTCAATAAGTATAGTTATATATTTATTAAAATAAAAAATTTCTTTTGTTTTTACTGTATAATTAAGTAAAGTTAATTATACAGCATATATAATTTTTGTGGAATTAGTGACAATTAGGAGTAAGACGTAGAAAATGAGAAATATTAAAAATATATTAAATGAGTTAAAAGAATTAACATATGAGAAAAATATATATTTAATAAAAGAAAAGCTTAATTCTATAGATAAGCTTATAAAAGGAAAAATATTTGAAGAGTACTTAGGATTCTTATTTGAGGGAAATGGATATATAGCAACTATAAATGGTGGTTCCCATGATGGTGGAGCAGATATAATACTGTCCAGACAAGATAATCCTAATAAGACAGTTTGGATAATACAAGCTAAAAATACTATGAGACCTTTAGGTAATCACGATATTATTGAAGAATTATTAAAGTTTGAAAAAGAAAGTGGCAAAAAGTATAACTGTAAATACTTTATGATAATTTCTTTAAACGGATACGTAGAAAATGCAAATATGTTTAATAAGACAAGCATGTCTTTAGAAGATTTTGATTTTGTAGAAGATCTGATAAATAACTATACTGAAAAAAGTAATGTTGGAATATTATTGCCTGACTTAAAACCACATAACAGATATACCTATAAAGAGGTTAAAGCAATTTTAGAAAATAATAATAGAGTAGCAGTTCCTAATGCAACAGGAACAGGAAAAAGTTTTATTATACTTCAACTTTTATTTGATTATAGATATAAGAAATCTATGGTTTTAGCACCTACTAATGAAATATTAGATAGATTAAAAATAATAGCACCTTGGAGTATTACTAAGTGTAAATTTTATACTTATAGTAAATTTTTCTCTTTGTATTCAAAGGGAAAGTTAGACAATATAGATGTTGATTTAGTTATTTTAGATGAAATGCATAGAGCTGGAGCCTTGAGTTGGGGAAAAGCTGTTAAATATGTATTACATGAAAATAATACTGCTAAAGTTGTAGGACTTTCAGCAACTCCAATTAGATTTTTAGATAATAATAGAGATATGATTAATGAACTGCTTTATGGAAATTCAACTACTCCAATAAGTCTTTCTGAAGCAATAGTTAGAAAAATTTTACCTATGCCTATTTATGTTTCTGCAATGTATGATTTAGACAAAGAAATTGATAAAAAGCTTAAGTTAATGAAGAAATTAAATATATCATTAGAAGATAAGAAAAGGTATATAGAAGAACTTAATATATATAAGAGCAAATGGGAGAAAGAAAGTAGGGTAGAATCTATAATAAAAAAGCATTTGCCTGATAATAAAAAATTAAAGTTTATAGTTTTTTGCGAAAATAATAAACATTTAAGAGAAATGAAAGATGAAGTTGTTAAGTGGTTTAAAAGTGCATTAAATGAGAATTTTAAAGTAAGCTCTTTTGTTATAACCTCAACTAATACAAAAAGTAAGGAAAATTTAGCAGCTTTTGAAAGTGAAAATAATGAAAATGAAGTAAAGTTACTTTTTGCTATAAGCAAACTTAATGAGGGTATACACATTAGTAATATAACTGGAATAGTCATGCTTAGAAATACTAAATCACCAAGTGTATATTATCAACAGCTAGGGCGTTGTCTTACAGCTGATGCAATAGATGAAAAACCAATTGTGTTTGATTTTGTAGACAATATAGATAATTTAGAACTTATTAATTTTAGAAAAAAATTAGAAGAAGCAAAGGTAATAAATAATCTTTATAGAAGACAAATAGGATTATATGATGAAGAGATTCGTCTTTCACTTTATGAAGAACATGAAGATGTAATTTCAGAGCTAAAAAATATAGAAAGAAAAATTACTTATAATTGGGATGAATCTTTTGAAAGTTTATTGAAGTTTAAAGAGGTTAATGGACATTTAAATGTACCTAAAGATGATGAGTATTCAAGGTTATATAGTTGGGTTAGCCTTCAAAGAACTCTTTATAATAAAAATATATTAAATGAAGAGTTTATCAATAAGCTTGATTCTATAGGATTTATTTGGAACATTAATATGTATAAGTATAAAGAAAATTATAGAAAATATGAAAAGCTAATTATTGACTCTCATGAAAAAGAAATAAATTATTACAAAATTTTAAATGAAAAATACTATATTCCTATATATAAACAAGAATCATTAATATCAGAGTATGAAGATGGATGTATTTTACCGGAAAAAGAGTTTATTATGAGATGGTGGGACAAGCAAATAAAAGATTTTCAGAACAATAATTTAGATGAGGAAAGAAAAGCAATAATAATTAATGAATTTAGAGAAATATCTAGATTTCAGGAAAATAAATGGATTGTTAGTGTATATAAAATAGTTAAATTTTATAATAAGGTTAAGGAGAGTTATGGGATAGATTGTTACTTAAATAAAATTGCACCAGATAAAAAAAGATTTATAAGTTTTGTAACCTCACTATATCATAGTAAAAGAATAATAGAAAATACTATAGAAAGAAATTTGCCTGATTCTAGAAAAGATAGAGAGATTAAATTTGATAATGAAGAGGGTAGAGCTAGAGATTTTATAAGTTCATTATTATTAGAAAATAGATTTGGGTTTGATATAAAAGAATATGTAGATGATATAAATTATGTTTACTTTGAAGATATGATTAATATTAATAAAAAAAGCATTAAATAATGTTTTAATTAATAAGTATTATAGTAGTGATAGATTATTAGATAATAATATCTTAAATATGAAGTAAATGGAGAGAGGGGTTATGGATAGCTACAGGGTTTTATTAAATGGTATTAGTATACCAAGTATTGGATTTGGAACTTATAAATTAGAAGATGAAAGTGAGACTATAGATACTATTAAATATGCATTAAAGTTAGGATATAGATTTATAGATACAGCATCCTTCTATGGTAATGAAGAGTGGATAGGAAAAGCAATTAAAGAAAGTGGAGTTAAAAGGGAAGAGATACTTTTATCAACAAAGGTTTGGAATGACAGTCATGGATATAATAAAGCTATAAAATCATTTGAGGAGTCCATGAGAAAATTAGATATTGATTACTTAGATTTGTTATTAATACATTGGCCTACAGAACTTAATAGCGAAACTTGGAGAGCCTTTGAAGATCTTTATGAATTAGGTAAGGTTAGAGCTATTGGAGTATGTAATTTTAAGATAGGACATTTAGAAGCATTAAGAAAAACTGTCAAAATAATGCCTATGGTTAATCAAATTGAAGTACATCCATGCTTTTCTCAAAGAGAATTAGTTAATTATTGCAATAATTATAAGATACAAGTTATAGGGTGGAGCCCAATTATGAAAGGTCAATTATTAGAAGTTCCTTTAATGATGGATTTAGCTGAAAAATATAATAAAAGTATTGCTCAAATAGCCTTAAGGTGGCATATACAAAAAGGCATTATTCCTATTCCAAAATCATCCCACTATGGAAGAATGACTGATAATATTGATATCTTTAATTTTGAGCTATCAGAGGAAGATATAATAAAAATTGATAAGATAGATAGAAATGAAACTGTATCATCTATTCCTTCAGGAACAACATACAATGATTTTAAGTGGTAAATATATAGGTTTTTGAGATGTTTAAATTAGAAAAAAGTATATGTCTTATTTAAAAATAAAAGTATCACTTCTCAACATAATTGCATTTATTCATAATAGGGAGATAGATAGTAGGAGGTGAGTGATATATGGAAATAACTAACTTTGTAACTGAAAGTTTTCTTTCATCATTTGCAGGTACATTGGTGGCTGTGGAGTTAATAGTATTTACAACTAAGAATTTTCCTATTATAAAAAAAATACCTACAAAGTTGTACACCTTTATTTTAGCGGTTATACACCTTATTATTGTACAAGTTGTGATAGGAAAAGCTGATATAACAGTAGAATTTGTTTATATATTATTTATAAATTCATTAATATTAGAAGTGATTTTATGTGGTGGATATGATACTTTAATGGATAAATTTAAAAATATAAAAGACACTTTGAATCAAGCAGAGGAAAATATTGCTCAAATTAATGGTGTAATTAGCAATGAGACTACTACTGAGAATTCAGCTGCTAACAATGCAGTTACTAACAATACATCTTCTGATAATGCAGTAGAGGTTTCAAAGGCAACTACAAGTAATATAGAGAAATAAATAGTTGAAATAAGTGTAAAAAGGTGATTATTTTTAAGTAATTACCTTTTTTAATTAAATATAAAAAACTGAAGTTTAAATGAATTCAGTATGTAAAAGTAAGTAGTATGGTAAAATTAAATATATATAACTTATTGGAGGAAAATATGAATTATAAAATTTTAGTAGTAGAAGATGATAATCAAATACAAGAATTAATAGTAGAGTTTCTATCTTCACAAGATTATATAGTAGATACAGCAAATGATGGAGTAGAAGGATATGAAAAATTTAAGTCAGGAGAATATGATTTAGTAATTTTAGATGTAATGATGCCAAGACTTGATGGTCATTCATTATGTAAAATGATAAGAAATATAGATAAAGAAGTTTCAATTATATTTTTAACAGCACTAGGTGATGAGGAAAATGAAATAAAGGGATTTGATTTAAATGCAGATGATTATATAAGCAAACCATTTTCATTTAATATATTAATTAAAAGAGTAGAGGCTGTCTTAAGAAGAAAGAATAAAGAAAAATCTGAAGATGAAGTATTAAAATTTGAAGGCTTAAAACTTGATTTACAAACTTTTAAATCTTATATTGATGAGGAAGAAATAGAGTTAACTTTAAAGGAATTTAATATATTAAAGTTAATGATAAGTAGTTATCCAACAGTAGTGTCTAGAGAGAATTTAATCGAGAAAATATGGGGATATGATTATTTTGGAGATACTAGAGTTATAGATGCACATATGAAAAATATAAGAAAGAAAATAAAGAAGGACTATATAAAAACTATTAAAGGTGTAGGATATGTTCTTGAAAAATAAGTGGAAAAATCTAAGTATAAAGAAAAAATTATTTATATGGAGTAGTTTAATAATAATAATAGCATTTACACTTCTGTACATATGTATATATTTCTTTATGCCAAGAGTCTATGAGTTTTATAAGGTTAATAGCGTTAAATCAGGAATAGAAGAATTAAAAAGCCAGCTAGGATCTGATGAAGATATAGATATAGATGAGTTATTAGATAGTTTTTCTTATAAAAATAATATAGATATTATTTTAGTAAGTAAGAATAATAATTTAATTAATAGTATAATATATTCATCATTTAGGGAAGGTGCAAATTCGCCTAATAATATACCATTTTTATATAATAATAAACAGTATGAAAGATTTCAAATGTTTGAAAAATATGATTTGCAACTTAATGTAGATGAAAGTTTAAATACAACGCAATTTGTATATAAATTAATTAATAAAACTGGAAGTTTAAATATAGATGAGGCTGTTTATATAAAAAGTTTAAATAAAGTATATCATATGATAGTACACTTCCCTATAAGCCCAGAAAATGAAGCAGCAGATAGTATTGTTTTATTTTTCCCATTTGCTATTATTGCAATTATAATTATTGCTTTTACAATTTCTATTTTTTATGCACTTTTAATAAGTAGGCCTTTAATTAAGATAAATAAGGTTGCTAAGAAGATGGCAAACTTAGATTTTGACAATATTATTGAAATAAATGGTGAAGATGAGATTGGCGAATTATCTAACAGTTTAAATTTAATGAATAAGAATTTAAAAGAATCTTTTGATAAGCTAGAAAGAATGAATTCACAGCTTGCAGAAGAAATAGAAATGGAAAGAAGATTAGAAAAGGAAAGAAGAGATTTCATTGCAACAATTTCTCATGAATTAAAATCACCTATTACTATAATTAATGGACAATTAGAAGGAATGATTTATAATATTGGAAAGTATAAAGATAGGGATAAATACTTAAAAGAATCTTATGGTGTTATACAAAAAATGAACGAATTAGTGCAGGAGATATTACATTTAAGTGAAAGAGAAAATGGTGAGTTTAAATATAATTTTGTAAATGTAAATATAAGTAGAATTACTAATATTATAATTAGTGAATTAAAATATTTTATTGATGAAAAGAATTTAACCTTAAAAGTTAATATTAAGGAAGATGTTTTTATAACTGCAGATGAAAAGCTAATAAAAAAAGTAATTACTAATATAGTTAAAAATGCTATTACTCATTCACCTTTCAATGAGAAAATTATTATAAATTTAAGTAGCTATGAATTAACTGTTGAAAATACGGGTATAACAATTCCTAGTGATCAAATTGGTAATATATTTAATGCTTTCTATAGAGTTGATAAATCTAGAAATAGAAAAACTGGAGGAACTGGATTAGGACTTTATATAGTAAAAACTATATTAGATAAACATGAAAATATTAGTTATAAGATTCTTTGTAAAGAAAATTCGGTAGTATTTAAAATGATGTTTAAAAAATAGATAATACAAAGCGTATTATCTATTTTTTTGATATTTAAAATTTAACTGGTATTAAGTTTCCGCCATATAATTTCATTTCTGTAAATTTAATTTTAAAGGCTTTTTGGTATGATTTTATAGATTCTAAATCACGTTTTGTACCTATACAAATTGAAGAACCAGAAAGGTTTCCACGTGCAGTTCTTCCAGCTCTATGTAAGTATTCATCAGGATTTGCAGGGAAATCCATGCTTATAATATGAGTTACTTCCGGAATATCTAAACCTCTAGCAGATACGTCAGAAGAAACTAACACATTAAATTTACCATTTCTAAAAGCTTCGATTGATCTTTGTCTTTGTTCTTTTGAAGCATTTCCGAATATAGCTGTAGATTTAACTTTATGATAATCTAATTTTTCATTGATATTTTGAAGTTCTGTACTATTATTAATAAATACTATAGCTCTTTCAGGATTTTCAGCTGCTAATAATTTTCTTAAAGTTTCAAATCTATCTCTAAATTCACAAGTAATAAACATATGAGAAATATTTGGATTTAGAACTGATTTAGATTCTGATTTTACTATATATACTTCTTTTACTAATGATTTAGAAATTTCTAAGGCTGCATTATTCATGCTTGCAGAGAAGAACATAAGTTGTCTATCTCTCATAGTAGCTTTAATTATGTCTTTAATTATTGTAGATTTATTTTTAGCTAAAAGTGTATCAGCTTCATCCATAACTATAGTTTTTATAGTATGGGCAGATATTTTCTTCTTTTTAATTAAATCAAGAACTCTTCCAGCTGAACCTACTATTATATGAGGTTTTACTTCTTTAAGTTTTTTAATTTGTTTCTCAATATTAGATTCACCCATTATAGTAAGTGAAGTTACATTCATATTTGAGTTCTTTGCAAGTAATTTTATTTGTACATCAATTTGCATAACTAATTCATGTGTTGGAGCAAGTATAATAGCTTGCATTTCTTTCTTTTCTGTATTTATTTTTTGAAAAATAGGACATATGTAAGCTAAAGTTTTTCCACTACCAGTATGTGATTCTGCAATGATGTCTAGGTTTTCTAATGCTTTTGGAATTGTTAAGCTTTGTACTTCAGTTGGAGAAGTAATTCCTTGAAGCTTTAAACCTTCTATTATATTTGAATTTAAATTAAGTTCATTAAATGACATGTTCATTATTTTCTCCTCAGTATTTTTTAGTATCTATATTAGTATACACTAAAAATAATTTTAGTGTAGAAATTTGTACATATAAATTTAAGTTTATTGGAAAATTAATAAATTTAAATAGTATATTAATTTAAAAAAAGCAAAAAACAAGAATGAAATATAAAAGAAAAAATGAATAAAATGTTAATATCATGTTTAAAAAGTATTAAAAATTTTTTTTATTTAATTGTAGAAAAAACGTATAAATCTATAGAAAATTAATGATTAATAGGGGGAAAAGCAAAAAAATAGCAGAAAACTAAAATTTGAATTTCAGTACCAAAGTGCTAAAATATACTCTATTAGTAAGTAAAAATCAAAGGAGTAAGAAAAAATGAAAGGTGCATTTGAAATTTTTAGAAGAGATTTAAAAAATATCTTTAAAAATTATGGGGCAATTATTGTTGTTATAGCATTATGTATTTTACCTTCTTTATATGCTTGGTTTAATATCAAGGCATCATGGGATCCATATGCAGAATCAGCAACAAGTGGTATAAAAATTGGAGTTGTTAATAAGGATGTAGGAACAACTTTAAATGGTAAAGAGATTAATTTAGGAAATGATGTTGTAGATCAGTTAAAAGATAATAAGCAAATGGGATGGCAATTTGTTAGCGAAGATGAAGCAACTCAAATGGTTGAAGAAGGAAAATATTATGCAATGATTACTATTCCTGAAGATTTCTCTAAAAATTTAACATCTATTGTTACTGAAGATGTTCAAAAGGGAAATATAATTTATACAGTAAATGAAAAAATAAATGCCATAGCACCTAAGCTTACAGACAAAGGTGCAAGTGGAATACAAGAAAATGTAACTAAAGCAGTAGTTTCTACTGTAAGTGATGCAATATTTGGATTAGGAAATGAGATTGGAATAGAACTTGAAAATCAAATTCCTAAAATTGGAACAATTTATAATTCATTAGTAGAGGTACAAAGTCATTTTGGAAATATTAATGATATAGTTAATTTAGCAGGAAGTGGTGCTGAACAACTAAAAACATTAGTAAGTGGAGTTCAACAAGATATTCCTAAAATAAAGGAAACTATTGAAAATGCACAAAGTTTAAGTGGTGAAGTTAAAGATTTCTTAGCTTCTTCAAAAGAAAGCTTAAATAATATAGCACCAATAATTAAGAATGATATTAAACTATTAAATGAAATAGCTAATGATGTTTCTAAATATACAAGTGCATTAATAGATGCAATAAATGCTGGTTCAGAAAATGCTCCAGCAATGATAGATAGTTTGATTAATAAGTTAAGTAGTATAAATAATAGTGCGGATTCATTAATAAGTATTCTTCAAACTATGAATAAATTTAATCCAGGAAAATTTGATGATATAATTAGCACTTTACAAAATGTAAATAGTAGTGTTAATTCTGCTATAACTGCTTTAAATACAGTAAAAGATAATTTAGCAAATGGACAACAACCAGATTTAAATTTATTAAATAATGTTGTAGCTTTTGCAAATGATATTAGTAGTATATCAGGAAATTTATATAATAATTTTGACTCTAATATAGCAGCAAAGATAAATAATATTTTTGATCAGGCATATACTACAGCTGATAATGCAGCATCTGTATTAAGTGCAGCAGGAGAAAAATTACCACAAGTTTCTGATCTATTAAATACTGTTTATGAAGGTGCAGATAAAGGTATTGAAGGAATTGAGTTTGTTAAAGAAAAGCTTCCAGAAGCTGAAAATATGATTAATGACTTAGTTAGTAAAGTTGGAAGTATTAATAATAGTGGGGACTTACAAAAAATAGTTGATTTATTAAAGAGTGATGTTCAAAAAAGAAGTGATTTTTTATCTAATCCAGTAAACATAGTAGAAAATAAGTTATTCCCAATGGGTAACTATGGTACAGGAATGACACCATTCTATACAGTATTATCATTATGGGTAGGATTATTATTATTATCTTCAATGTTAAGGGTTGAGGCTAAAGGTGAGTATTCAGCTACATCACAATATTTTGGAAAGATGCTATTATTTATGAGTATAGCAATAATTCAAGCTATAATAGTTGCTTTAGGAGATTTATATATATTAAAAATATATTGTGTAAATCCATTATTATTTGTATTGGCTAGTGTGTTTACAAGTATTATATTTACATTGATTTTATATTCAATGTGCTCTGTTCTTGGAAATATAGGTAAAGTTTTAGGTATTGTATTATTGGTAATACAAATTGGTGGTTCAGGAGGAACATTCCCTATTCAATTAACACCAAAGTTCTTCCAAGTTATTAATCCATTTTTACCATTTACTTATGCTATTTCATTTGCAAGAGAAGCAATTGGTGGAGTTGTTCAAAGTGTATTAATTAAGGATATAGTAGTACTTTTAATATATGGAGCAATATTTATACTTATTTCATTGTTCCTTAAGAAACCAATAAATAAATTAATACATGGTTTCACAGAAAGTTTTGAAAAAAGTGGAATTGGAGAATAGATTAATAATTATTAAATATTAATTTAATGGAGTATTTAAAGTTTAAAAGATATTTAGGCTTTAAATACTCTTTATTATTTTTATAAATAAATATGTAGAACTAAATATATAGGAATATTAATAATAATGAAATAAAAATAGGGATAGATTTAAAGTGATTAAGAAAATATTTTAACATTCTTTAGGTTAAACTAAATTATAATATTTATGGGCTTTGGAGGAAATAGATAATGAAGAAAGATGTATTTTTAGCAAATGTTAAAAATGGAAGTGAAATAAAAATATCATTAATGGTTATGAGAGTGATTTTTAGAGACACTACTAAAGTGGTATGTATTTTAGCAGATAAAACTGGAGAAATAAAAGCTACGATACAAAATAAAGCAGGAGATATTGTTGAAGGTAAAGTTATTCAAATAGAAGGAAAAAAAGATACTAATTTAGAAGTGAAAAAATATGATTTTGTAGATGAATATAATTCTATAGATTATTTACCTGCAGTTAAAAGAAATATAGAAGATATTATGGATGAAATTGAATTATATACAGATGAATATATAATATCCAGAGAAGGAAAAGCCTTAAATGATTACTTTTTTAAAGATGAAGATTTTTTAGAAAAGTTTAAAAGAGCAATTGGAGGAGTTTCTATGCATCATAATTATATAGGAGGATTAGCAGAGCATACATTAGGGGTTATGTATTTAACTATTATGCTTTGTGAAAGGTATGATTGTAGAAATAAAGAGATTGCAATTCTTGCAGCAAAGCTTCATGATATAGGAAAAATATATGAGTTATATTATGATGGACCTTTTAAATATACACTTAGAGGAGAAATGGAAGGTCATATAGTAATTGGGACAGAAATGCTTGATAAAGCATTTAATGATAATCCAGGATTTTATTCAGATGATTTTATGATTAGAATGAAGGGATGTATAGTACAACATCATGGAAAGCTTGAATATGGTTCACCAAGAGAAATGAGAATGGAGGAATCATTTATTCTTAACTCTGCAGATTCTATAGATGCAACCATGAATAAAATATCTCAAATAAAAGAAAAAACGGAGGCAGGAAATTGGTCAGAATATGATAGAAGAATCGAAACAAAATTGTATCTATAAGAGGTGAGGTAGATGAAAAATGGAATCAAAATAATATGTTTTGTAATGATACTATTAGTTATACCATATAAGGTTTATGGAATTACTATAGAAGAGAGTAAGTATATTACTCATGTAAAACAAGATTTATTAGTTCTTATGTTAGCTTATCCTGAGCAAATAATAGATATAGAAAAAGATTCTAATGATTCTATTTATATCGTAATGAAAAATGGTAAGAAAATATTATATGATGATAAAAAAGAAAAAACTTATGATCAAAAGTTTTTTAATGCTGATTTAGAAGATACATTAAGCGATATTTATCCACTAAATATGATTGATAAAGTAATGGATGATAATTATGATCCAGGTAGAATAAGAAATTATGGATTTTTAGGAGCCATGTATGGAGAAAGTAAAAGTGAAATTGAGAAAAACTTAAAGTCAATATCAACTTATTATGGAACAGTAATGTTCAGTACTGTTAATAAAGCCAGTGAAGAGCTGAAAGCTGCATTAAATGATATTGCAAATACACTTCAAAGAGGGTCACGCGATGAATCTTATGTAGCTCTATTAAGTGGTGGATATAATTATAGACATATACAAGATACTGGACTTTTAAGTGCACATGCATATGGAATTTCAATTGATTTAAATAGAAATGACTCAGATTATTGGAAGTGGGTATCTAAGAAGGAAGGAAGCAAAAGAATAGCTTCTTATCCACAGGAAATTGTTAATGCTTTTGAGAATCATGGATTTGTTTGGGGAGGAAAGTGGGCTCATTTTGACATCCTACATTTTGAATATAGGCCAGAAATAATACTTAAGGCAAAATATTTTGGAGATAATAAACAGGAAGATTTAGAAAATTGGTATGGTGATATAGATGTAAATGAAAATATTGAGGAAATTATTAATTTAATAAATAAGAAGTTAGGAGAGTAAGGAGAAAATTATGAACAAATTTAAAGATAGTATAATAGATGATGATATTTTTATAGAAAGTGAAAGTAGTAATACTTCTATTGTAAATGTTGAAGATATAGTTAAATCTCATAATAAAAATAATTTTAATAATGTAAAGGATAGTATAGATATAGAAAGGGAAACATTTGATCAAAATAATGATTAGTATTATTAGTGAGAAGAATGTTAATAATAAGAGATAACTTTAATTAAAAAATTTATAAGTTTAAAATTTGGAGTATATAATAAGAATTTGGTTGTTTTGTAAATTGACTAAAGTAATTAATCTGTATATAATTTTTATAATAGTGAGGTGAAGAGTATGAATCTAAAAAATAATAAAAAATTAATTTTCGGCGCATTATCAGCAGTTGTAGCATCAGTGGCAGCAGGTGTTTTAGTGAAAAATAATATAGATAAAAAAACTAAGAATGTTAGTGAAGAAGATAAAAATAATAAAAAGGAAAAGAAGAGTAAGAATGTATACTATACAGTACATTTAAATGATATTTATAGTTCATATGATGATAAAACCTTATCAGAAGAGGATATGATAGAAGAAATAAAAAAAGAAACTTCTTTATAGAAAAAACAGCATTTGCTATTAATGTAAATGCTGTTTTATTTGTTGGAAATAAAATTTTAATCAAGGTAATAATATAAATATTTTTTTTATATATTTTACTGTAAAGGTTAGACAGTACAGTGTTAGAAAATAAATTCTTTATTACCATAACAAACTGTGCTATAATTACCAACATTATATTTGAAATAGGGAGGATTCGACATGAAACACATAAAAACAATCAACAAAACAAACATCAAAAATAGCTTATGCAAACCAGGATGTAAGGAATGTGCAAACTCATGCCAATCAGCTTGCAAAACTTCTTGCACAGTTGCTAACTTAGAGTGTGAAAACTAATTAAAGACAAGCAGTAACTTGAAAAAAGTTGCTGCTTAACTTTATATATTAGTAGAAGTTAACTTATCAAATTAACATTAGGAATAAATAAGATATGTTTCAAGATATATGGAAAAAATAGTACTAGGAGGAAAGTTAAATGGCTTTAATACACAAATTTAAACAGGGAGATAATTTCTTTGTTTTAGACGTTAATACAGGAGCTGTACATATTGTAGATGAATTAGTTTATGATTTAGTAGATGATAATAAACTAAGAGATAAAGAAGAGCTTATAAAAGAGTTCGGAGCTAAATATGGTGAAGAAACTATATCAGAAGCTTATGAAGAATTATTAGAACTTATTGATGAAGATATATTATATTCAAGAGATCAATACGAGGACATAGCACATTCATCAATGGATGATAGAGATTATATTAAAGCAGTATGTTTAAATATAATTCATGGATGTAATTTAAGATGTAAATATTGTTTTGCAGATGAAGGTGAATACAATGGACATAAGGGTGTAATGTCTGTTGAAACTGCTAAAAAGGCAATAGATTATGTAGTTAAGAGAAGTGGTCCAAGAAGAAATATTGAAATTGATCTATTTGGTGGAGAGCCAACAATGATTATGGACAAGGTTAAAGAAATAATAGCTTATGCTAGAGAAAATGAAAAAGCTTGGAAGAAAAATATTAGATTTACTATGACTACTAATGCTACTCTTTTAACTGAAGAGATGATGGATTTTATGGATAAAGAGATGGGCAATATAATCCTTTCATTAGATGGTAGAAAAGAAGTTAATGATAATGTAAGAATTAAAGTGGATGGAAGTGGTTCTTATGATGATATACTTCCAAACATTAAGAGAATGATTGAAAAGAGAGATAAATCTAAGCATTACTATGTAAGAGGAACATTCACAGGAGCTAATACTGACTTCTATGAAGATGTTAAGGCTATGGTAAATGAAGGATTTAGAGAAATTTCAATTGAACCAGTAGTTTTAGAAAAAGGACATTTCTTAGAGCTTAAGGAAGAACACTTACCAGAAATATTTGAAAACTATGATAAACTATATAGTGAAATGGCTAGAAGAAAGAAAGAAGGAGATGAATTCAACTTCTATCACTTTAACATTGATTTAAATGGTGGACCATGTGTTTATAAGAGAATTTCAGGATGTGGTGCAGGATTTGAATATGTTGCAATAACTCCACAAGGAGAAATTTATCCATGTCACCAATTTGTAGGTAAGGAAGAATTTAAGTTAGGAAGCATTTATGATGATACTTATGATGCTGAATTAGGTAAGAAATTTAAGAAGGCTCATATCTATAACAAGCCAAAATGTAGAGAATGTTGGGCAAGATTCTACTGTAGTGGTGGATGTCAAGCAAATAACTTTGCATTTAATGGAGATATGAATATTCCTTATGAAATAGGATGCAAAATGCAAAAGAAGAGAATTGAATGTGCAATAGCACTTAAAGCTGAATAAATATAGATAAATAGCAAGAACAAGAGAGTATCTCTGTTCTAGCTATTTTTTTATAATTTTAAGTAAAATTTATATAAAATAAAACTTTAAATATAAATATTGTAAGTTAAGATTTTAGAAGAAGTTACAAAACGTAAATAAAATGGTTTATTACTATAGATGTAAGTTAAAAATTACAAATGGTGATGTAATTATGATTAATGTCTATAAAATTTTAATGAATAATAAATCTAATAATAGAGATATAAAAAAATCAAATAGTAGTTGTCAAAAGCATAATAAGAACAACAAAAATCTATGTCCATATTGTAATGAAGATAAAGTTATTAAGTATGGTTTTTATAATGGAATTCAAAGATATAAATGTAAGAATGAGGATTGTGGAAGAACATTTAATAATGATATAAATAATCCCTTTAGATATTCTAAAAAATTTAACCATATGTGGAAAAAATATTTTGAAGTTTTTCTTGAGGGGGTATCTTTAAGGGAATGTGCCATTAGGATGAATATTACATTAGTAACGGCATTTTTCTGGAGGCATAGATTTTTACATGATTTGTGTGAAAAAAGTTATATTGAAAAAATAGGTTCATACGTTGAATTAACAAAATTAGTTCTGAATGAGAATTTTAAGGGTGATAGAAAATATCATAAAGAAAAAAGAGATAAGATTATCATAGTGAATGCAATAAATGATTATATAGATATTCTTCCAATCTTTGCTGCTAGAAATTTTATTGGACTTTTTGATATAAGAGATAATATTATTCCTAGGTTAGATAGAAAGGCTTATGTTGTAGGACTTTTAGATGGTAGATTAAAAGTTTTTGCAAAAGGGTTTAATGAAATTAATAAAGTTAAGTTAAAAGATAATAAAATTTCAAATATAGATATAGCATATTCTAATAAAGTAAAGATATGGCTTAGAAAATTCAATGGAGTGGCTAGCAAATATTTAGAACATTATTTAAGTTGGAGGGCTTTTGAATATAAAAACAGTATAGAATATAAAAAAGATAAACCTGTTTTGGAAAAAATAAATTTTAAAGTTAATGTCAAAGCAGAAATAAATACATATATATCCTGGGATAAAATAAAGGCAAAGGTAATACCTATATAATGATTTAAGAGAGTTTAATGTTTTATAGAGTGATAATAACATGAGGCGATTATCAGTTTTGGTAATGGCTTGTTTTTGTTTCAAAAATTTTAAATAAGTAACTACAAGAGTAAGAATTTTAAATTGTATGGTTGTTAGACTAGCTATTTAAATAGTATAAGATAATAATAAATATTTAATTGTATTGATCAATGTTATATAAAAGTGTTGTTAACAACATTTTTATATAACAGGATACTATATAAAAATAGAGGATATCATAACTTTAGATTAGATAGAAAATCATAATATTAAAAAACAACCAAGAATAATAAAAAGCAAAAAAATGATATAATGAAAAAAGAGGTGATACATAAATGAAGGATTTTATTTTTGATAATGGATTAAAATTTATTTATAAAAAGAGTAATAGTGAATTAAGTTCAATATGCATATCATTAGATGCAGGTGCAGCTCGTGATGGTGAAATGTTAGGAGTTGCACATGTAACTGAACACATGATATATAAAGGAACAGAGACAAGAAGTGAAAAGGAAATAAATACAGAATTAAGTAGTATATTTGGTTTCCAAAATGCTATGACTAATTATCCTTATGTTGTGTTTTATGGAACTTTATTAAGTGAAGATTTAAAAAATGGATTAGAGTTGTTTTCAGATATTCTTTTAGCTCCAGTATTTACTGAAGAAGGGTTTAAGGAAGAAATGGAAGTAATAAAGCAAGAACTTAAAGAGTGGGATGAAGACTTAGAGCAATATACAGAAGATAAGCTTTATTATAATTGTATGGAAAATAGAAGAATTAAGTATCCTATTATAGGTACCGAAGAATCATTAAATAATATAACAATAGATGATACAATAGACTTTTTTAATAACTATTACTGTGCTAATAATGCAACTATTACTATTATTTCAGATTTGGAGTTTGAAGAAGTAAGAGAGATGGTAGAAGAGCACTTTATAGATTGGAGAAGTGAAAAACTACCTGAAACTAAAGATGTGATTACTATTCCTAAAAGTGGGGTATTTATAGATAATAAGGAAGATATTAATAGTGCTAAAGTTCAAATTATATTCCCTATTGATAAGTTAAATCAATGGGAAATAAAAGCATTAAGAATTTTTAATCAATACTTTGGGGAAGGGGTAAATTCTATTCTGTTTGATACATTAAGAACAAAAAATGCTTTAGTTTATGATGTATTAACAAGAGTGGCTAATGAAGAACATATAAAAGTTTATAAAATTACCTATAGTACTGCACATGAAAATGTAGAAAAGTCCATAGAGATAGTTAAGGAATTGATAAAAAATATTGATGGATATAGGTCTATATTACAAAAGAATGATATTGAAGCTTTAATAAAGAGTTTTAGACTAAAGAGATTATTTGCAAATGAGCAAAGTGTAAGATTAGCAATGGGAATATCAACATATGATACTATGTTCGGAGATGGTATGTTATACATTGATGAAACTGAAAATTTAGATAAGCTACATATAGATTATATTATTGATACAGCTAATAAGGTATTGAAAAATATGACAGTACAAGTGATAAGAAATAAATAATTAACTTGATTGTAAAGTAGAGTTTATAATATGATAAATTCGTTTTTTAAGAAGAGGAAGATATGAGTAAAAGAATACCGTTACTAGATGAAGTTTTAAAATATAAAAAAGAGAATAACCTTATTCTTTCAATGCCAGGAAATAAAAGTGGTATTGGATTTTTAAGAGATGATATAGGAAAAGAATTTGTAAATAATATGGGGTTCTTAGATATTACAGAAGTTGATCCATTAGATAATCTTCACTGTCCAGAAGGAGTTATAAAAGAAGCTCAAGAATTATTAGCAAAAACTTATGATGTTAAAAAAGCATATTTTGTTGTTAATGGTAGCACTGCTAGTAATTTAGCATCTATTTTTGATGCTTTTAATGAAGGAGATGAAATTTTAGTAGAGAGAAATTGCCACAAATCAATTTATAATGGACTTATTTTAAGAAAGTTAAAAGTTAAATATATTGAGCCTGTAATTCATGAAGATAAAGGTATATTCCTACCACCTACAGAAAAGGAAATATATAAGGCGCTAGATGAATGTAAAAGTGCAAAGGGAATAATATTGACTTATCCAAATTATTTTGGAATTGGATATGATATATTTGATACATTAATAGAACTAAAGAAAAAGGGATTGAAAATAATTATAGATGGGGCCCATGGAGCTCATTATGGAATAACTGAAAAATTACCTAAATCTATAGTAAAATATGCAGATTATATAGTACTAAGTGCACATAAGACATTACCAAGTTTAACTCAGGGTTCATACCTTTTAGTTAACAATGATAATAATGTTGATTTTTATTTGAAAGCATTTATGACTACATCACCATCATACTTAATAATGTCATCATTAGATTATTCAAGATATTATTTAGATAACTATGGAAAAGAAGATTATGATAAATTAATTGATTTAGCCAATAAATGGAGTGATAAAATCAATAAGCTAAATAAAGTAAGTGTTTTAAATGAGAGAGACTTACCTAAAGGATATAATTTAGATTCAAGCAGATATATATTGATATTACCAAAAGGTTATAGTGGACATAAGTTATTAGATTATTTAAGAAATATGAATATACAATGTGAAATGAGTTTTGCAGGTGGAGTAGTTTTAATTTTATCACCATTTAATTTAGAAAAGAATTTTGAAAAAATATATGATTCACTTGAAAAATTAGATTTATTATCAATAGTAGATATACAATATCAAAATTATTATAGTGTAATTCCTAAGAAAGAATTAGAGCCATATGAAGTATTTAATATGGAATTTGAGTATGTAGATATTTATGAAAGTGTAGGTAGAATTTCAAAGGAAGCATTAATTCCATATCCACCTGGAATTCCATTAATTTGTGCAGGTGAAGTAATATCAAAAGATGCTATTGATATTATAAATGGATATATTAGAAATAATAAGACAGTAATAGGTTTAGATGGAGAATTAGTTAAAGTAATAAAGCTTTAGAAAATATAGTAAAGAATTTATAATAATCGCTTGGGAAAAAGTTAAATAGTATAGAAGTAAAATCACAATATATTAATTTATATTGTGATTTTACTTACTCCAATTCCTATATTTGTATTAAAAGTGGGAAAAATACTGTTTTTAATTTAAATTGTATCAAAATTTTCATTAAAATTTCATTCATTTTGACATAAAATCATGTATAATGTAATATAGGAAGCCTATTTTGAAATAGATAATAAGTATAGTATGTGTAACTTAAACTGATTAAATTTGGAGTTTAAGTCAAGTTCTATTGAGAAAATTAAAATTTGAAATCTCACTTATACGTAAATAGAAAGCAAGGTGGTTAATATTAATAAGTTAAAAATATTAAGTCTATTGATACTTTCAGGAATGTTAATAACTCCTTCTAGCATAGCACAAGCAGAGGAAATTTATAATGTATCAGAAAGTGACTTGATTAAATTATTAGAAAAATATAAGGATGAAGAAATTGTATTAGAAGATGGATTAGTTTTAACTATTGGTGAAGCTATAAACTTACCTATAAATGAAGGTTGGACTATTTATAATGAAAATGTAGCAGAAATAGTTGATGGAGAATTAGTAGGGAAATCTGTCGGTAGTACATTTGTTTCTCAACAAACAGATGATACAGTATATATTTTAGAAGTATGTATAACAGAACAGGGAGTATCAACAGCTAGTTCAAGAAGTATAATCAAAAATGTTGATAGAGACTATTATAAGGTATTCATTGATCCAGGTCATGGGGGATATGATGATGGTGCAGTTCAAAATGGAGTTTTTGAAGATGAACTAAATCTACAAATATCACAAAAAATAGAAGCTAAATTAAAAGCAAAAGGTGTACAAGTACAAATGAGTAGATATGATGATACATATTTATCATTGACTGAGCGAACTAGAATGGCAAATAATTGGGGAGCAGATATATTTGTTTCTATACATCAAAATTCTGCAACAAATTCTAGTGCTGAAGGAATAGAAACTTACTATCACTCATCAAGACAAGATAGCAAAGAATTAGCAGTTGAAATACAAAATGATTTAATACAATCTACTAATGTTACTAATAGAGGGGTTAAGACTGCTAATTATTCAGTAATTCAAACTGCAAGTATGCCTTCTAACTTAGTTGAATGTGGATTTATATCAAATCCTACTGAAGCTAAGAATTTAAGTTCTAGCAGCTATCAAGATAAAGTTGCAGATGGTATTGTTAATGGAATAATGGATTACTTAGCGACAAATGTTATATTAAATAATAGTGGAAGTAATAATAGTAATAATAGTAATAATAGTAATGCTACAACAATACAAACTGGAACAATAAAAGTAAATGGTGCACTAAATGTAAGAAGTGGAGCAGGGACAAGCTATTCTGTAATAGGTTCATTAAGCAATGGAGCAAAAGTAGAAATAGTAGAAACAAGCGGAAGTTGGTACAAGATAAAATACGGAAGTGGATATGGTTACGTAAGTAAGGATTATGTAACAGTATCATCAACTAGCAATAGTGATAGCAGTAGCAGTAGTAACAACAATACTAGTACTACAACAACGCAAAGTGGAACAGTAAAAGTAAATGGTGCACTAAATGTAAGAAGTGGAGCAGGGACAAGTTATTCTGTAATAGGTTCGTTAAGTAATGGAGCAAAAGTAGAAATAGTAGAAACAAGCGGAAGTTGGTACAAGATAAAATACGGAAGTGGATATGGTTACGTAAGTAAGGATTATGTAACAGTATCATCAACTAGAAATAGTGATAGCAGTAGCAGTAGTAACAACAATACTAGTACTACAACAACGCAAAGTGGAACAGTAAAAGTAAATGGTGCACTAAATGTAAGAAGTGGAGCAGGGACAAGTTATTCTGTAATAGGTTCGTTAAATAATGGAGCAAAAGTAGAAATAGTAGAAACAAGCGGAAGTTGGTACAAGATAAAATACGGAAGTGGATATGGTTA